>JBDIVX010000153.1:0-18197 GCA_039794305.1 Candidatus Neutrinellum sp. | reverse complement strand
TACTGGTTGCTTTGCTGGTTCTGCAGCACGACGAAGTGCAGGTTCGCGAACTCCGCCTGTCCGAGCGTATAGATCACTTCGGACAGGGTACGGAAGGGGGTTCGTTTGTCGGCGATGATCTGGACCTGCCCGCGGAACGGGCGGTTCGGGTTGCGCTGGGCGATGAGCTTGAGCCGGTCGCGGTGCTGCTGCATCTCGTTGTTGAGCGGCATGATCAGGAACCCGGTGCCGCCGCCCAGCTTCTGGCTCGGGTCGACCTGGCCGTTGCGCAGGCTCAGCACGTGCTTGCCGTCGACGACGATCTCGGTGCGCGAGATCTGGATGGGCACCGCCTCCTCGAGCTCGACCTGCGACGTCGAGAACGGGATCTGCAGCTCGGCGCTCTGGACGATGTTCGCCGAGCTCGAGGCGAACTGCATGATCATGAAGACCAAGAGGATGGTCATCATGTCCATCATCGGGTAGATGTTGAGGAAATTCTCCTCCGGCGGCTCGTGCTTCCGCAGCTTGCGGCGGATGATGGACTTCACCTGGCCCATCGTCGCCGTCTCGTGCTGCTCGTTCGCCATCGCTCGCTTCCTCGCCTACCCGCTCAGCGCACGCCGCCCGACAGGAGCACCTCGGGGAACAGCTCCTGGCTGTCCTTCGTGCGCAGCGCGTCCATCGCCTCGATCAGGTGACCGTACTCGACCAGCGGATCGGCGCTGATCGTGACCTGCCGCTCCTCCGGGTACTCCCGCTTGACCCTCGAGACACACTCGGTGAGCGCCGCCCAGTCGTACTGCATCTCCTGGCGCGGCGGCTGGACGGGCTGCCCGTAGTCGTCCATCACCGGCTGGTTCCGCTTGGGCACCGTGAGGACCCGGCCGGAGGCCGTCGTCTCGCATCCCGGGGCGAGCTTGCCGCCCGAGCCCGCGACGATGACGCCCTCCTCCGCCACCGTGACGTTGAGGTTGAGCGTCTGCTCGGGCGCGCCTCCCCGGCCACCGACGCCGCGCCGGTACTCGGGCAGCTCGGTGTCGATCTGCACCACCGCCAGCACCGTCGCGGTCGTCATCAGCAGGAACATGATGAGGTTCACGACGATGTCGAGGAACGGGATGATGTTGAGCTCACCCGCCATCTCGGACGGGTCGAGCTCCTCGACCTTCGTCCGCTTCCGGATGTATTGCCGCTGCGCGGGGGTGAGCTCGGGCATGTCCGTACCTCGGCGGGACGCCGGAGGGTCAGCCTCCCTGACGCCGGAGCGTGAGGAGGTTCTCGAGCTTCATCGTGGAGCGCTCGAGGTCCTGCTTCTGCTTCTTCACCATCCCGTGCAGGATCAGGTGGGCGATCATGCAGAGGAGCGCGATGCCGAGGCCGAGCGCCGTGTTGTACATGGCCTCGGAGATACCGCGGGAGAGGAGGGCCGAGCGCTGGGCGGGCTCCGCGAACGCGACGGCCGCGAACGCCTTGATCAGACCGGAGATGGTGCCCAGGAGGCCCATCAGGGTCGCGATGTTGGCGAGCGACCACAGGGCGCCGATGCGCTTCTCGAGGTCGGGGATGACCTCCGACATGCGCTCCTCCATCGACGCGATGACCGCTTCCTCACCCCGGTTCACCTGCGTCAGACCCGCCTTGACCACCTGCAGGAGGGGCAGCGGCGCCGCTTCGCAGAGCTTGATGGCGCGGTCCACGTTGCCGCCCTGCACCAGCTTGCGGATCTGCGCCATGAACTCGCGGCTGTTGACCCGGTACTTGGTCAGGATGAAGACAGTGCGCTCGATGATGATGGCGATGACGAAGGCCAGGATGCCGACGTTCAAGAAGGAGAACGGCGCTCCATCGACCAAGAACTCCCAGATACCTTCCATCCGCGACGCTCCTCTACTGGTCCTTTACCGATGACACGACCGGCGCTCGGGGCCGACGGTGGGTCGCCACCCGTGGACGACCGTCGGGTTGCTGCTGAGGCGCGCCGAGAAGGTGGTGGTCATCGTCCGGCAGTCGCCGAAAAAACCGACCGGACGCTACCCCGCTGCCCCGGCCTTGTCAACGGAACAAGAAGGGTCCCGGGGGCTTGTATGGTAGTGTGGGGACGGTTGGGTCGAAGCGCTCTCGGAGAGGGTGCCGGCGGCTGATCGGGTGGGGTCTTCTCCCATCGGCCCCTCGGCCCCTGGAAGCCGTGCCGAGCGGGAACATAGAGGGTCGGCCGAACACTAACGACGAGGGGTACCACGGACGATCCGTTCGGTGTTGACTTGCTCCCCTCGGCCGGTATCATCGCTCCGGTCGTTTTCGCGGGACCTAGTGCTTCAGAATCATTGCGGCTTATCGCTCACAGGTTTTGCGCCCGGCGATCGATGTTAGGATGACCCCGCCCTGGGAACGGGCGTGTCGAAGCCGTCTCCGAGCGGCAAGTATCTGAGGAGGACACAGCACGATGTCTGCTATTGCGCACCACTTCGAGGAAGGCGGCTGGATGATGTACGGCATCCTCTTCTGGCTGATCATCGCCGTAGGCGTGATCGTCGAGAGGGCCGTCTACTTGTACAAGAGCTCGATCAACAAGGACGTGTTCCTGGCGACGATGCAGAAGTGCATCCTCGCAGGTGACATCGGCCGCGCCATCAAGCTCTGCTCGGCTGCCAACGCGCCGCTCGCCCGCATCGTCAAGGCGGGCCTCATGAAGGTGAACCGCCCCGACGCCGAGGTGCAGGCCGCGATGGACGAGGCCGCGCTCCGGGAGCTGCCGAAGATCGAGGCACGCACTCCCTACCTCGCGCTCCTCGCCAACCTCGCGATGCTGTCGGGCCTGCTCGGCACCGTCGTCGGTCTGATCATCGCGTTCGGCGCGGTGGCCAACGCCGACGCGTCGTCGAAGGCCACCATGCTCGCGAAGGGCATCTCGGAGGCGATGAACTGCACCGCGTTCGGCCTGATCGCGGCGCTCGTCGCGCTCATCGGGTTCGCCGTCCTGAACGGCAAGACGCAGGCCGTCATCGACGACATCAACGGTGCCACGGTCCAGGTCATGAACCTGGTCGTGAACAACCGCTCGAAGGTCAACCTGCAGGGCGTGCCGCAGGCCGCCTGATCCGCTGACGTCCTCTAGGTACCCGGCGGAGCGCGGGCTCCGCCGGGCCGTTCGCGGGAAGGAGCGCTCATGGGTGGAATAAGCGTTGGTGGCGGCCACGGCGGCAAGAAGTCGGTCGACGCGGAGATCTCGCTGGTCCCGTTCATCGACCTGCTGCTCTGCTGCATCATGTTCCTGTTGGTCACGGCCGTCTGGAACCAGCTGGCCCGCATCAACGCGAACCAGCAGCAGCCCGGCCAGCAGGCTCCCCAGGACCAGCCTCCGCCCGAAGAGCGCGTGAAGCTCATCCTGCAGGTGCAGAGCTCGGGCTTCGTCCTGGCCTCCACGGCCGGTGACCGGATCCAGATCCCGAAGTCCGGCGATTCCTACGACCTCGAGGAGCTCCGCAACAAGCTCCAGGAGCGTCACCGGCTCGAGCCCAACCGCCGCGACATCATCGTCGCGCCCGAGGACGGCGTTCAGTACCAGAACGTCGTCGAGGCCATGGACATCGTCGTGGGCGAGGGATATCCGGAGATGTCCCTGTCCGACGGCGCGGCGCTGTAAGGAGAACGACGAATGCCGATCAAGCGACCCGGCCGCGTGATGCTCCACCACATCCCGCTCAAGTTCGTCACCGGCCGAGTGACGGGCCACGGGCGGAAGTCGGTGGACGCCTCGATCACGCTCGTCCCGTTCATCGACTTCCTGATCACGCTGGTCGTCTTCCTCCTGACGTCCTTCAGCGCGACGGGTGAGCTGCTCGCGCAGCAGCCGAACCTCCGGATGCCGGACGCGTCGCACGTGACGCAGCTCGAGATCGCGCCTATCATCGCCATCAACCCGCAGGTGGTCACGCTCGACGGGCGCCGCATGGCCGACACGAACTCGCTCGCCTCGAGCCCTCAGATCGAGCGGATCGAGCAGCTCGTGCAGGACCTGGAGACGCTCAAGCGCAACTGGAGCATCCTCCACCCGAACCAGCCGTTCCCCGGGACGTGCATCATCCAGGCGGATCGGAGCATCGACTTCCGCGTCATCAAGAAGGTGATGTTCTCGGCAGCCCAGGCCGGCTACTCGAACATCAGCTTCGCCGTGAACCGCCGCGGCGAAGATTGAGCCGTGGCGGCCGTGGCCTAGGGCTGCGGCCATCGTCGAGAGAGGCGCGTTGATCCCAACGCGCCTTTTTTCTTGCTAGGACTCCGACCACCGATGACCCAGGAGAGGCTCGAGCCCGCGCGGCCCGACGACACCGACGAGAAGCCCGAGTACGCACCGCGGTTCCCGTGGCGCTGGGTCCTGCTCGGTCTGGTCGCGGCGGCCGTCCTCGGAGGCGGCTACTGGCTCCGCGAGGAGAGCAAGGAGGCCGCGCTCCGGCAGGAGATCGTGCAGGCCTACGAGCACCGGCTGGGCGACGTCGTCGACCGCTACCGGGGCTTCCGCGACGAGATCGAGGGCTGGGTCATGGAGGCCGCGGCCGCCGACCCTCCGCCCCGCTTCGTCGATCCGAGGCTGCGGATCGCCTCGCTGCACGCCGGGCAGGGCCTGTACCTCCGGCTGCGCGCCGCCGACGCCACGCGCGCCGAGGACATCGACGAGGCCGCCCGGAGCATGGGGCCGGACGCGATCAACCGGTGCCTCGGGATCGCGCCCATCTCGATGCGCGGCTTCTACGAGAAGGGCGACTTCCTGATGCCCGGCTGGATCGACCGCACCTCCGAGGAGCAGGCCGGGATGATGCGGCTCCGGGTCATCGACGACGAGCTGGCTCGGTTCAGCGACCGCGACCTGCCCAGCATCCTCCACATGATGCAGAGCCAGTACCTGCTCTTGGTGCTCGAGCGCGGCGAGACGCGCGCGAGCGGGCCGGTCGACGTGTACCTGTACGACCTTCGCACCGATCAGAAGCTCCTGAGCCTGCGCACCGAGCCCGACGGCGTCCTCATCCCGGTCCGCATCGCGGTGAAGGGCGCGCCCCCCGCACCGCGGGTCTCCCCGCGCGTCGACTCCCCGGGGGCCGCCGACTGCAGCATCGCCGCGCAGGTCAAGGAGATGACCGGTGAGCCCGCCATGGGCTTCCGCTCCGAGCTCCCGCGGCCCGAGGACGAGGGCGCGGACGAGGCCTCCGACACCGAGTCGAGCGGCGGCGAGGGCGCGCCCGAGGGCGAGCCGACCGGCACCGACTCCGCCCCGGAGCCCCGGGAGCCCTCGCCGGAGCCCGAGCCACCCGCGCCCTGAAGTCCGCGGGAGCGTGTGACCGCCGCCGTGGCCGCGAGGCCCGAGCCGGTGACCAGCACGCAAGAGAGCAGGCTCGCCGCCGCGCCGCCCTGCGCGTAGCCGGAGAGCAGCGCCGACAGCGGGATGGCGGTCGCTCCTGCGGCGAACGGGGCCGCGACCATGCGCGCGACGGCGCGGGTGCCCCAGCCGGTCATCCGGCAGGCCTGCCACCAGACGAGCGCCGCCGTCACGGCGTAGCCGAGCAGCGTGCTCCCCGCCACCGCCCACACGCCCCAGACCCGAACGCCGGCGAGCGACACGACCAGGTTGACGGCGGTGCCGACGAGGACCGGGCCCGCGCCGGCCCAGGCCGTCCGCGCCCCCATCATGACCATGATGCCGACGACCTCGAAGAGCGACGCGGTCATGAGGGACAAGGACATGAGCGTGAGCACCAACGCAGGGATCTCGCCCGAGGCCTTGTCCCCCAGCCACAGGACCAGGAGCGGCTGGCCCACGAAGGCGAGCGCCGCCATGACGCTCACGACCGCGCCCGAGAAGATGCCGGTGCCCACGCGCACGGCCCGCGCGCGGTGCTCGGGCCTTCCGAGGTCCCGTAGCAGGGGGCGCGTGGCCTGGCGCGCCAAGAGATAGGACAGCTCGGGCGCGCGCAGCCCGATGCGGTAGCCCGCCACCGCCTGCAGCATCCCGAACGCACCGAGCACGAAGACGTCGATCCCGGTCTGGAGGGTGGTCGTGAGGTTGATGCAGAACCCCGCGGCGCCGTCGCGGAACGCCCGTAGGGCCTCCCCCGGACGGCACGACCACCGCGGCCTGAGCGGCACCGTCGGGTCGAGCAGCCGCGCGGAGCGGGCGAGGACGGCGAGCTCGACGAGCTGGCTGCCGAGGAGCGCGCACGCGGGAGCGAGCAACCCGCCGTCGAGGGCGAACCCGCCCACCAGGAGCAGCAGGAACACCACCTGCGCGATCACGCGGGCGAGCGCGATGGCGTCCGCGTTGCCCCGCGCGACCACGAAGCCGCGGATCGGCGCCGCCAGGCCTCCGGCGACGCCGCCGAGCAGCGCCACGGGGGCAGCGGTGAGCACCGACCGGCCGAGCGGCCCGCTCGTCCCCACCATGGCGGTCACGATCCCGAACGCCCCCAGCGCGAGGAACGGCAAGAGCACCGCGCAGACGAGCAAGGCGAGCGACAGGGTGCGGTGGGAGAGGCCGGGGTCCTCCCCGACCGCGGCTCGCTGGACCGACGTGGTCAGGCCCAGGTCGGCGAGCGCGATGAAGAAGCTCGCCTGACCGATGATCATCCAGGCCCCCAGGGTCTCGGTGTCGAGCAGCCGGGTCAGCAGCGGGAACGTGACCAGCCCGACGAGGGCGGCCCCGATCTGCTTGCTGCCGCCTCCGAGCAGCGCGCGTACGGTCCTCCCATCCCCACCGGAAGCCTCGGCGCGGCTCACGCGCCGAGCCTCCGCACGAGCTCCTCGGTCGCGACCACGACGTCCTTCCGCATGCGCTTGCGGTGCCGCCGGATCCACTGGAGCAGGGCGAGCGCACAGAGCGCGCGCTCGCGGGGACAGATCGCGGCCGCCGACAGGGCGCGCGCGTACTCGGTCGCCGTGCGCCACTCGGGGAACGTGATCCGCCCCTGCAAGCGCGGATCGAACCACGGCGCCCTCTCCCACTGCGTGCGGAGGCGCCGCACCGAACGGCCGCCGTGCTCGCGCGAGAAGAACAGGTACTCGGGCACGTCGTGGAGGCGGCCCCGGAGCGCCAGCTCGACGAGCAGCACGCGGTCACCCACGGGGTAGGGAGGCATGAGGTGCGTCTGGGCGAGCACGCTCGAGCGGATGAGCCCGAAGACCTCGTAGCAGTTGTTCCGGACGAGCAGGAGGTCGTGGAACCGCTCGCTCGGAAGCGGTGAGTCGGTCCGCAGCGGCCTCGCGTAGTCGAACAGGTGGTCACCGTCGGGCCCGATGACCCGCACCTTCGAGTGGCAGAGCACGACGCCCGCGTCGTGGTCGAGCACGTCGACGCATCGCTCGAGGTAGCGCGCGTGCACGAGGTCGTCGTGTGCCGCCCACCGGAAGTACTCTCCGCGCGCCATCTCCCACACGCGGTTGAAGTTCGGCGCGGCGCCGATGTTCCGCTCGGTCCTCGTGTAGTGGATCCGGCGGTCGCCGGCCGCGTAGTCGGTGCAGATCTCGGCGGTGCGGTCCGTCGACGCGTTGTCGGAGACGAGCAGCTCCCAGTCGCCGAACGTCTGCCGCTGCATCGCCTCGATCGCCTGGGCCAGGTACTTCTCCCCGTCGTGAACCGGGAGCCCCACGCTCACCCTCGGCGTCGCCCGAGCGGTCGTGCTCCTCATCCGACCATCCGCTCCACTTCGAGGCCGAGCCGCCGGGTCGCGCGGGCGATCTCGTCCACGTAGTTCGGGTTCATGACGACGATGGCGTCGGGCGGGTCGGCGACGAGCGACTCGGGGGCGACGATCGGGTGGCCCGTGCCCGGCACGAAGCACCCCTGCTTGCGCGGGTTGACGTCGACCACGGGCCCCACGAGCTCGGCGTCCGGGTCGAGCACGTTGAGGAACGTCGTGCCCTTCGAGCCGGCGCCCCAGACCGCGACGCGCCGCCGTTCGCGGGCGAGCCTCGAGAGCCGCTCCCGCCAGCTCGCGACCTTGCTCCGGTAGCGGTCGGCGAACCCCTCGACGTGAGCGCCGAGATCGGCGGGGTCGATCTCCCGGCGCGGCACGACGGGGCCGCCGCTCCGCGCGTGCAGGGTGAGGAACTGCCCGCCGAAGGCCTCGGCGACCTCGGTCACGGCGAGCCCCGCCTCCTCGAACGCGCGGGCGAGCGATCCGGCGCTGAAGTAGCCGCAGTGCTCGTAGATGAGATCCCAGATGCCGCCGTCCCGCAGCACGTACACGGCGTTCGGGACCTCGAAGAAGACGGGGGTCGCCGGCCGTGAAGAGAGCGCCTCGGCCACCGCGCGCAGGAGCCCGACCGGGTGCTGGACGTGCTCGAGGCAGTGGCGGCAGCACACGAGATCGGCGGGCACGTGCGCGTGGTCCGGACCGTAGAGCTCGGGGACGACGGTGACGAAGGCGTCTCCGCGGTCGGGCTCTTCGGGGTGGCTCGGGTCGAAGCCCCACCCGCGGCTCCCGCCGCGGGCGCAGAGGCTGCGGAGGAAGTCGGCGCGGCCGCAGCCGATCTCGACGACGACCTTGCGCCTCAAGTCGTAGCGGTGGACGAGGTCTTCCGCGAGCGCGTCGGCATACCGGCGGAACCGCTCCGACCCGCCGAGGGAGTTCTCGTAGCCGGGCGCGTACTCGACCCGGGACGGATCGAAGTCGACGTTGTACAGATGGCCGCAGCCCCGGCAGTAGCCGAGGCTCACGTCGGCCGTGGGCGCCTGTCGCGCCTCCTCGGGCGTCGCGCACAGGCGGTTGCACAGGACAGGGACCCGCGGGACCTCGACGACCCGCGCGACGTCGCCTCCGCCACAGACGGTGCAGGTGACGGTCACGCCGTGACGACCTCCGGAGCGAGCCCCCGCCTCCCGAGGTCGATCTCGATCTCCTCCCGGTACAACGGGTTCATCACGACCACGACGTCCGGCGGCTCGAGCTCCAGCCGCGCCGGCGAGACGATCTCCTGGCCGGTGCCGGCCATGAAGCAGCCGTGCTTGTGCGGGTTGACGTCCACGACGTGCTCGATCTCGGGGCGTCCTCCGAGCGCCGTCAGGAACGCCACGCCCTTCGAGCCCGAGCCCCACGGGACGACGCGCCGCTCGGCGTCGCGCCACGCGTCGAGGCGGCACGTCCACACCGACAGCGCGTCCGCCACGCCGCGCTCGAAGTCGGCGACGAGCCCCGAGAGCCGGGCCACGTCCCGAGCGTCCTCGTCGCCGAGGGCCTGGCCGTCCGGCACCGGCGCCGGCCTCGCCTCCAGGGTCAGGTACTGGCCACCGTACTCGCGCCGGACGGACAGCACCTCGAACCCGGCGCGGCGGAAGACCCGCGCGAGGGATCCGGCGGTGAAGTACGAGCAGTGCTCGTAGTAGACGTCCCAGAAGGCGCGCTCCTCGAGGATCCGCTCGAGGTCGGGGACCTGGAAGAAGACGACCGTCTCGGGGGCGTCGTCGAGCGACCGGCGCACGCGCGCGACGAAACGCGCGACGTCCGGGATGTGCTCGAGCGTCATCTTGCAGCACACGAAGTCGGCCCCGTGCCCGCCCGAGTCCTCCGTGTAGAAGTCGCGGACGAACCGCATGCGCGAGGCCGCGGGGCTGTCGAGCCGGTCGGGCGCGAAGGAGGGGTCGTACCCGATCCCCTCGTTGTCCCCGAGCTCGCACAGGAGCGCGAGGAACTCTCCCTTTCCGCAGCCGATCTCGACGATGCGCTTGCGGCGCAGGTCGTGGCGCGCGACGAGCCGCTCGGCGAGCGCGCGATGCCACCGGCGGAAGGTCGGCGAGAAGCCCTGCGTCTCCTCGTACCGGCTCGAGTACTCGGTCAGCCTGCGGTCGAACGAGGTGTTGGCGACGAACCCGCACTGCCGGCAGAAGCCGAGGGTCAGCGCCCCGCGGGGGAAGCTCACCGCTTCCTCCCACGTCGGCAGGAGGAGCACGCTGTTGGCCGGGACCTCTCCCGCGTCGTAACAGCCGCGCACGGAGGGGCTCCCGCAGCCCCGGCACGTCTCGGGCCGCGCGGTCACGGCGTCACCCGTACGTCCGGGATCGGCACGATGAACCGCCCGCCGCGGCGCGCGTACTCCGCCTGCTGGGTGATGATCTCCGGGGCGTGGTTCCAGGCGAGGACGAGCAGGTAGTCGGGCCGGTCCTCGACGAGCCGCTCCGGCGAGAAGATCGGCAGTCGGTTCCCGGTCATGAAGAGGCCCTGCTTGTGCGGGTTGAGGTCGACGAGGTAGTCGAGGTGCGAGCCGCCGATCCCGCAGTAGCTCATGAGGGTGCACGCCTTCGCCGCCGCTCCGTAACCGGCGATCCTGTGCCCGTCGCTCCTCAGGGACTCGAGGGTCTCGACGAGCGCGCTGCGCAGCGCCTGCACCGTCGCCGCGAAGTCGCGGTAGTAGTCGGCGCGGTCGGCGCCGACCTCCGCTTCCATCGCGGTGAGGGCGGCCACCGACTCCCTGCGCCTCGGCCGCTTCTCGACGAAGAGCCGGAGACTCCCGCCGTGCACCTCGGTGCGGGCCACGTCGTTCAGGTGCAGGCCGTGCCGCCGGAAGAGCGCTTCGAGCGCCGTCACCGAGAAGTAGCAGAGGTGTTGGTGGTAGATGGTGTCGAACTCACGGTTCTGGACGAGATCCAGCAGGTACGGGACCTCGATGACCGCGACCCCGTCGTCGGCGAGCAGGATACGGACGCCTTCGACGAAGCCGTTGAGGTCGGGCACGTGCGCGAGGACGTTGTTCGCCAGGAACACGTCGGCGCGCCGTCCCTGCTCGGCGAGCGACGCCGCCAGCTCGCTTCCGAAGAACGTCTCCAGCGTCTCGATTCCGTCGTCGCGCGCGACGGACACCGGGCCGCTCGCCGGATCGATCCCGAGCACCGGGATCTGCCGTCGGGCGAACGTCTTGAGCATGTATCCGTCGTTGCTCGCCGCTTCGACCACGAGGCTGTCCGGACCGAGCGCCCGGGTCTCGATCAGGTGCTCCGCGCTCGCCGTGAAGTGCGCGAGGAGCGCCTTCGACACGGAGGAGTAGTACGGGTAGTCCCGGCAGAAGAGGACTTCGGGGGAGACGCTGTCGGCGATCTGCACCAGCGCGCAGTCCTCGCAGAACACCACGCGCAGCGGCGCCGTGGGCTCGGGCTCACGGAGGTCGGCCTGCGTCAGCAGGCGGTCGGCCAGGGGCGTGCGACCGAGGTCGAGGATGGGCGCGAGGCGGTCTCCGCCACAGGAACGGCAACCCGTGATGGTCTCGTACGGTGCTTCCATGGATCACTCCCTCGGCCTGAGCGTTGCGTCCAGGTGTCCGTTGGCGATGAGCTCCTTGACGTGGGCGATGCGGCAGTACCGCGCGCCCTCGAAGTCCTCCAGAGTCACGCCGAAGCGGCGGTAGGCGTCGTGCAGCTCGCGCGCGCCGTGCCGGACCGTCCACTCGGGCTCGAAGCGGAGCTCCGTCGCCGCCCTCGAGCAGTCCACGCGGTAGTTCCGCACGTCGGGCGAGGCTCCGTCGGCGAAACCCACGCGCGAGCCGGGCACGGTGTCCCGGACGATCTCGGCGACCTCCCGGATCCGGAAGTTCTCCCCCGGCACGCCGATGTTGAACGCGCGGTCGTGCACGACGTGACGGGGCGCCTCGAGCGCGGCGACGAACGCCAGCGCGATGTCCCGCACGTGCACGAGCGGACGCCAGGGCGAGCCGTCGCTCTTCAGGTGGACCTCGCCGGTCGTGTGCGCCCAGGCCACCAGGTTGTTGAGGACGAGGTCGAAGCGGAGGCGCGGCGACACGCCGTAGGCGGTGGCGTTCCGGAGGTAGGTGGGCGAGAAGGTGTCGTCCGCCAGGTGGTGCAGGGCCTGCTCGACGAGGACCTTCGACTCGCCGTAGGGCGTGACCGGCCGCAGCTCGCCGTCTTCGTCGATGAGGTCGTCTCCGGCGGCGCCGTAGTTGCTGCACGACGAGGAGAAGACGAACCGCTCGACCCCGGCCTCGAGCGCCATCACCGCCAGGCGCGCCGACGCGCGGTAGTTGATGTCGAAGGTGAGCTCGGGATCGAGGTCCCCGAGCGGGTCGTTCGACAGGCCGGCCAGGTGCAGGACGGCGTCGTACCCCTCGAGGTGCTCGGGCTCGACGTCGCGGATGTCGACGATCGTCTCGGGGATCGGCACCGGCGCCTCTCCGAAGGTGCACCTTCGGAAGATGTCGCTGTCGATCCCGTGTACCTCGTGCCCCCGCGCGACGAGCATCGGCGCGAGCACGGTGCCGATGTACCCTTTGTGTCCGGTCAAGAGGACTCGCATCACCGTTCTCCTCGCTTCATCACGCCCACACCTTCCACGGCGCCCGCCCGGACTCCCACAGCTCCTCGAGCAGGCGCCTCTCCCGCAGGGTGTCCATGCACTGCCAGAAGGAGTCGTGGCGGTAGGCCATGAGCTGACCGTCGCGGGCGAGTCCCTCGAGCGGCTCCTTCTCCCATTGGGTGTCGTCGCCCTCGATGTACTCGAGCGCGCCCGGCTCGAGCACGAAGAAGGCGCCGTTGATCCAGCCCTCGCGGGTCTGCGGCTTCTCGGAGAACTCGGCGACCCGCGCGCCGTCGAGCTCGAGGTGGCCGAAGCGCGCGATGGGCCGGACGGCGGTGAGTGTCGCGAGCTTGCCGTGCGAGCGGTGGAATTCGAGCAGGCGCCCGAGGTCCACGTTCGAGACGCCGTCCCCCCACGTGAGCATGAAGGTCTCGTTGCCGAGCCACGGTGCGAGCCTCTTGATGCGCCCGCCGGTGTTCGTCCCGAGCCCCGTCTCGACCAGGTTCAGACGCCAGCGCGGGGCCGTCTCCTGGTACGCACGGATCGCGCGCACCTGGAAGTCGATCGTGAGATCACCGTCGAGCTCGCAGTAGTCGACGAAGTACTTCTTGATGTACTCGCCCTTGTATCCGAGCGCGATGACGAACTCGTCGAACCCGTGGTGCGCGTAGTAGCGCATGATGTGCCAGAGGATCGGGCGTCCCCCGATCTCGACCATCGGCTTCGGCCGGACGACGGTCTCCTCGGCGAGCCGGGTCCCCACACCTCCGGCGAGGATCGCTACCTTCATCGTTCACCCCTCGAACAACGACTGCGTTCGACGGTGCCAATAGGTGTCGGCCCCGAACACACAAGGGGGCTCACGGCAGACCGGGACGTAGCGCGATGGATCAGGCGAGGCGCGGCTCGGAGACGCCGAGGATGTGGCGCGAGTGCACCACCGCGGCGGGCACGCGCTGCTCGACCGTCACACCCGTGGCGTCGGGGAGCCGCGCGACGCACTCGTGGAGCATCACGAAACTCTCACGGTTCATGAAGTAGTCGGACACGCGCACGTGCTCGAGGACGCGCAACGTCCCCCGGATACTGCCTTGCTCGAGCAGGCAGTAGACCCGGTGCGACACCACGGGAGACGTCTCGGGGAGCGACTCGCCCGCCTCGCCCTCGGGCGGGATCACGACGGCCATCGCGTCTCGCTGCAGCGAGAAGTACGGGATCTCGCGCTCGCTCCCCTCGGCCTGGACGCCGGTGAGCGTCAAGAAGCGCGGCGCGTGGCGGAGGTAGTCGAGCAGGTGCGCCGACACCGGAAGCCGCAGCGTTCCGTCGAGCCAGGCGCGGCGAGTCAGGATCCGCAGCGCCACCTCACGCTGCGGCGGGCGATAGGAGTCCATCGCCCCCCCAGGTGCACACCGGAGGCCGATCCGGCAACTGCACGCTCACTCGGCGGCGTCGAGGTAGAGCTCGAGGGGGCGCAACTGCGGCGCGCGGAACGAACCGGCGCCCCGACAGGCCGCCGCGACTCGAGATGGGAGAGGGGCGAGGGAGCGCGTGGCATGGTAGCCTTCATGCATGCGCCCGGACCCTGCCACCGTAGACGAGGAGATCCGCAGGCTCGAGGAGATGGCGGTCGACGAAGCCGGAGTGGACGTCACGCAGATCGACATGATGCTCTCGCTCACCCCGCGCGAGCGCCTCGCGTGTCTATACGAGACCGCGATGTCGCTCGCTCGGCTGATCGACGTGAAGGAACGCGCCGGCCGGCCGAAGGATCTGGCGGTGCTCCCCCTGCTCCGCTCGACGTTGGCCAGGGCTCGAGACAAGCTCTGACGGCCACGGGCCTGGCGTCGTGCGCCGAGGCCAGGCGGCGCTCACTCGGCGGCGTCGAGGTAGAGCTCGAGGGGGCGCAACTGCGGCGCGCGCGCGGGCATGGGCTTCAGGAAGTCGGCCACGTGGGAGAGCACGGCGGGGTGGAAGAGGAGCGAGAGGTGCCCGCCGTCGTCCATCGGCAGGTCGTAGCCGCCCCTCGCGGCGACGGACGCCGAGCGGGGCGTGAAGAAGAGGACGTCGCGGCGCGAGTAGACGCTGAGGAGCGGCACCGAGCAGGGCGAGCCGGCGAGCTCGCGGAGGTAGTCGCTGCCCTCCCGCATCTGCGCGCCGCAGGCGCCGAAGATGGGCCCCGGCCACCGGACGCCGGCGTGCGGCGTCGCGATGGTGACGCACCGGCGCACCCGGTGCTCGTCCGATCGCCGCAGGTGCTCGAGCGCGACGAGGCCGCCCATCGAGTGACAGACGAGGTCCACGCTCTCGGCGCCCGTCTCCTCGACGATCGGCCGGAGGAAGCCGTCGAGCCGGTCGGCGATGGCGCGGATGTCGGCCAAGCACCGGTAGTTGAAGCCGTAGAGCGGGCCGACGTCACGCCGGGCGAGGTCCGCGGCCATCCCCCAGAAGGTCGCGCAGTTCTGGCCGTACCCGTGCACGAAGACCACCGGCGTCCCGGACGGCCGCCCGCCGAGGCGCCGGAGGAAGCGGAACGCCGGCCGCGCCGGTTGCGTGAGCATCAGGTGCGCGGCGTCCGAGAGCAGCGTCGTCGTCGCCCACGAGAGCGACCCGCGTCTCCGAGTTGGCACGTGTTCGAAACAGAGCAACCCCCGTGCCCAGGGAAAAACCCGCACCGGCCCACCGTGGCCCTGGGGCGAACGCGCCCCGACCGTGGCGAACCGCACCGAGCGCTCACTCGGCCGCGCCGGCCTCTAGGTCGTCGAGGGTCAGGTCGTCGCCGAGGTCGTCGAGGGTCGGGCCGCCGCCGCCCTCGAGGTCGTCGAGGGTCAGGTCGTCGCCGCCTTCGAGGTCGTCGAGGTCGATGTCGCCCCCGCCCTCGGCGCCTCCGAGGTCCTCGTCGAAGTCGTCGCCCATGAGGTCGTCGAGGTCGATGTCGCCCTCGATGCCCGGCTCGGTCGCCTCGTCGGGCAGCGGCACCTGCTCCATGTCGGGCATCTCCTCGGTCTTCACGAAGGAGGGGAGCCAGGTGGACATGGCGGGCACGTACGTCGTGATGACGAGCGCGATCAGGAGCAGGCCGATGAACGGCAGCACCGCGCGGTAGAGGAGCGTCACCGGCTGCTCGAAGCGGAAGCTCGCGATGAACAGGTTCAGGCCGACCGGCGGCGTCAGGTAGCCGATCTCGAGGTTCAGGAGGAACACGATGCCCAGGTGGTAGGGATCGATCCCGAAGTGGTTCGCGATGGGCACGATCAGCGGCACGACCACGACGACCGCGCTGAAGATGTCCATCAACATCCCCACCACGAGGAGGAAGATGTTGAGCGCGAGCAGGAACATGAAGGGCGAGGACAGGATGGTCTCCATGGCCTCGAGAGCCTTCATCGGCACCTGCGCCTGGATCAGGAACGCGGTGAAGCCGATTGCGGTCGCCAGGATGGCGAGGATCGCCCCGAACATGGTGGTCGCCTCGCGGATGATCCTCGGCAGGTCCTTCCGGAACGAGACGTCCTTGTAGATCCAGACCTCGATGATGAGCGCGTAGATGGCGGCGAAGGCGGCGGCCTCGTGGATCCGGAGGAAGCCAAAGAGGAGCCCCCCGAGGAGGAAGACCGGCAGGAGGATCTCCCAGGAGGCCTCCTTGAGCGCCGCCCCCGCCTCCTTCACGTCGAAGCTCGTGCGCGGCAGCTTCGAGCGGACCCCGAAGAAGAAGGCGTAGGCCGCCAGCGCCATGACGGTGACGACGCCGGGGATGATGCCCGCAAGGAACAGCTTCTCGATGAGCACGCCGGCCACGACGCCGTACAGGACCAGCGGGATGCTCGGCGGGAAGAGGAGCCCGAGAGAGCCACCGGTCGTGATCAGGCCGAGGGAGAACCGCTCCTCGTACCGCTCGGCGATCAGCGCGGGGTACAGGAGGCCGCCGATGGCGACGATCGTGATGCCGCTGCCGCCGGTGAAGGTCGTGAAGAAGGCCGAGGCGCCGAGGGCGACCATGGCGAGACCGCCCGGCATCCAACCGACGAGCGCGCGCGAGACACGGACGAGGCGCTGGGGCGTCCCGCTCTCGGCCATGACGTACCCGGCGAAGATGAAGAGCGGGATGGTGACCATCAGCGGCGAGTCGGCGAACTTCTCGCTGAACACGTCGTGCGCCGCGCCCGTGACGGTCGTGTTCTCCATGTTGGCGAACAGCATCATCGAGGCCGCGCCGAAGACGGCGAAGAGCGGCATCCCGAGGACGGCGAGGAAGACCAGGAGGGCGACGATGGCGCCGTCCATCAGCCGCGCTCCTTCAGGCGGCTCGCCTGGCCGCGGTCACCGGCCGCCTCGTCCGAGACGAGCGCCGACAGCGCCCCGAAGCCGCGCAGCACGAGCCGCACCGACATCACCAGGAACATCGCGGGGACGATGAGCTGCAGGGCCGCGACCGGCGTCTCGACCTGGATCCCGAGCTGGTCGATCCCGGAGCGCAGCGCGCAGAACACCTCGGGCCGCGACAGATCGGCGTCCGCGAGCGCCTGCGCCGACGCCTGACAGAGGTGGATCGGCCCGTCCGGTCCGAGCACCTCGTACTCGAGCGGTCGCTCGAGGCCCGTGATCTTCACGGCCGCGAAGAAGACGCGCGCGAGGAAGTACGAGGTCACGCCCGCGGCCAGGTTGGCGAGCGCCTTCATCAGCAGCCGAACCCGCCCGGGGACCACGCGGGAGAGCGCGTCGATGGCGATGTGACGGTCGGCGTGCGTGGCGAGGGACGCGCCGAGGAAGGCGAGCCAGAGCGTGCCCTTCTGCAAGAACTGGTCGATCCAGTCGACCTCGGAAAGGGCGGAGTTCGCCCAGGTGACCTCCTGGTTGGCCAGGTTGGTCAGCAGCGCCTGGAGCGCCGCCAGGAAGATCATCAGGAGCAGCACGAAGGCCGCGATCGCTGCCTCGCCTCGTGCGACTCCGTCGTCGAACCACTTGAGGCGAGACAGCACTTCGTTCACCGATGGCGTTCGGTTGCGCCAGCCGCCGAGCGCCCCCACAGGCCCCGACCGAGGAATACCAGAGGTATTTCGCAGGGAGGGGCCGAGGAGGTAAGCCGGCGGATGGCGTGACCGAGCGCCATCGGCTACCGGCTCCTGGCTTGGCGCTCCACCTGCTGGAGCAGCTCGCGCGGGTACAGCCGTCCCGCCAGGTTGTTGCGCGTCGTGCGCGCGGCGCGCTCCCACTCGGCCCGGTTGCCGGAGATGTCCACGGCCGTGACGCCGCGGGCCAGGATCGCCTGGTAGGCGCGGTCGTCGGCGCGCCGGATGGAGGAGCTGAGCACGCGGTGCGCGCGCGCGGAGGTGCTGTCGAGCGCCTGGCGCAGGTCGTCCGGCAGCGCGTCGTACTTCTCCTTCTTGATGATCGTGGCGCCGACCAGGATGGAGTCCGACTGCTCCGTCACGTGCGTCGCGTGGTTGTACCACTGCAGCGAGACGGCCGCGAGCGCCGAGGAGGGGAAGGCGTCGACGCGACGGGTCTGGAGCGCCGGCAGCACCTCGTTGACGCCGAGCCGCTGCGGGTTGGCGCCGACCACGCTGAGGAACTCGGTGAAGATCGAGTCCTCACGCCAGGCCCAGGGCCGGACCGAGCGCAGGTCCGACGGCCGCTGGATCGGCCGGTTCGAGAAGATGCGGGCGCGGCCGACGTCGCCCCAGCCCATCAGGTGGTAGCCCGCGTCGTGGAACTGGCTCCCGAACTGGTCGTGCAGCGAGGTGCGGACCCGGTCGATCTGGCGGTATTCGCTGAACAGCCCCGGCGCCGAGAGGACGAGCACGGGGCGCACGACCTGCCCGAGCCCCATCGAGGTGACCGCCGCTCCGTCGAGCTGGCCCGCGCGCATCTTGCGGATGTAGTCGCGCTCGTCGCCCTGCGAGCCGCCCAGGTAGAACTGGAGGCGGAGCCGGC
>JBDIVX010000152.1:0-18230 GCA_039794305.1 Candidatus Neutrinellum sp. | reverse complement strand
TGCTCCGGCCGGGGCGGTTCGACCGCCAGGTGCTGGTGGACCGGCCGGACCGCGCGGGTCGCGAGCAGATCCTCCGCGTGCACGCGCGCGGAGTCCCTCTCGACGACGACGTCGACCTCCGGGTGCTCTCTTCCCGTACGCCCGGCTTCGCGGGAGCGGACCTCGCCAACCTCGTGAACGAGGCGGCGCTCCTCGCCGCCCGCCGCGAGAAGGACAAGGTCTCGATGGCCGACTTCTCGGAGGCGATCGACCGCGTCATCGCGGGGCTCGAGAAGAAGAGCCGGATCATCACCGACGAAGAGAAGCGCCGGGTCGCCTTCCACGAGGTCGGCCACGCGCTCGCGGGCCACCTCGCGGGTGGCGACGAGACGATCCACAAGATCTCCATCATCCCGCGCGGGATGGCGGCGCTCGGGTACACGATGCAGCTCCCGACGGAGGAGCGGTACCTGATGACCGAAGGGTCCATTCGGTCGAAGCTCGTGGGGATCCTGGGCGGCCGCGCCGCCGAGGAGGTCGTCTTCGGCGAGCCCTCCACCGGCGCGCACAACGACCTGGAGAAGGCGACCGACATCGCCCGTGCAATGGTGACGGAGTACGGCATGAGCGAGAGCATCGGCCCGGTTCAGGTGAGCTCGGAGCGCCGGCCGATGTTCCTCGGGGGTCGCGAGGGGCCGGGCGGGTTCCGCATGGGGCGGGACGTCGGCGAGGAGCTGTCGAACGCGATCGACGCCGAGATCCGGCGCATCGTGGAGGACGCGTTGATCGCGGCGAAGCGCCTCTTGCGCGACAACCACGAGTCCCTCGAGCGGATCGCCGACGCGCTCTTCGAGCGCGAGGTCCTCGAGGGGCCCGAGCTCGAGGAGCTGCTCCGAGAAGCACGCGCGAAGCACCAGGAGCGGATCGAGCGCAAGCGCGACAGCCAGGCGGCCGAGTGATCTCGAGCCGAATGGCTCTCAGCCCACGATCGGGTAGCGGACGACGATCTCGCGGGGTGGCCGCTCGACGGTGAGGACGGGGCTCGTGACCGTCCCGGTGCCCTCGAAGAGGAGCGACTCTCCCGGACGCGGGAACCCCCGCTCGGCGGTGAAGCTCCCGTCGCCCCGGAAGCCGAGCGCGCCGCCGATCTTCCGAAAGAGGGCGACGTGCCGGAGCTGGAACGAGCCGCTCTGGCGGTCTCGAACCGCCACGCAGCGGTCGCGGCGCACGTGGTACTCGGTGTTCTGGGTGACGAAGACGTGGTGGATGCGGCGTTCGCGTGCGGGCTGGGTCATCGGCTCATCACCTCGGGCCTGCATGTCTGCAATGTGGATGCCTGCGAGCCACCGGCCACATCGCCCGTGATTTCGTGCCGCGGAAGCTGCAAGCGGCGCCTGGCCGCGCCGTCTGGCGGCCACGCCGGGAGCCGGTCGGACGCATTCGGCGATCACCGCGCGTCGCCATGGACGCGCCGGTGCCGCGCCCGCGACGCTTCGTACAGGGCGATCCCTGCCGCGACGGACGCGTTGAGCGAGTCGATCGGGCCGCCCATCTCGATCCGAGCGAGCCGGTCGCAGGACTCGCGGACCAGGCGGCGCAGCCCCCGTCCCTCGGATCCGATCACGATCACGCGGCCTCGCTCCGCCGGTGGGAGCTCGGCGAGCGACGCGTCGGCCTCGCCCGCGAGCCCGACGACCTCGAGCCCGGCGGACGACAGCTCCCGCAGCGTCCGGGCGAGGTTGGTGACGCGTGCGATCCTCGCGTGCTCGGTCGCCCCGGCCGAGGCGCGGACCACCACGGGGGTCACCGGCGCCGAGCGGTCCTTGGTAGTGACGAGCCCGTCGGCCCCGAACGCCACGGCGCTTCGGACGATCGCGCCGAAGTTGTGCGGGTCCGTCACCTGGTCGAGCGCGACGAGGAGGGCCGGCCGGGCGGCCTGCGCGAGGATCGTGTCGAGGTCCGAGTAGGGATACTCCCCGGCGACGGCCACGACGCCCTGGTGGCGCACACCACCGGCGAGCCGATCGAGAGCCTCCGCGGCTCGCTCCTCGACGCGCACCTCGCGCGCCCGCGCGAGCGCGGTGACGTCCCGGAGCGCCGCCCGCTCGCGTGCGTCGACGTACACGACGGCGACCGACGAGGCCGCGCGCCCGCGGAGCGCCTCGGCGACGGCGCGGGGGCCCGTGACGATTCGCTTCATCCCGGTGGGCTTGCGGATGCGATCTCGGCGACGACGGCGCGAGCCGCGGCCACGCGATCGGGGGCGTCTCGGATCGGCCGGCCGACCACGAGCAGGTCGGCGCCGTCGCGGATCGCCTGGCCCGGCGTGGCCACTCGGCGCTGATCCCCGTGATCCGAGCCCGTCGGCCGGACGCCCGGGACCACGAGCAGGACCTCGCCCCCGAGCGTGTCCCGCAGCGTCCGGCACTCGGCCGGCGAGCAGACGAGGCCGCCGATCCCCACGTCGCGCGCGAGCCGCGCGAGGCACCGGACCGCATCCGCCGGCTCCGCGCCGACTCCGACCTCCGACAGGTCCGCGGCGTCCATGCTGGTCAGCACCGTCACCGCGAGCAGGCGTACGTCTCCGGCCACCGCGGCGGCCTGCGCGAGACATCGGCGCCCGCCCAGGGCGTGCACGGTCAGGTACCGGACGCCGAGCGTCGCCGCGGCCTGCACCGCCCGTGCGACGGTGTTCGGGATGTCGTGCAGCTTCAGGTCGAGGAAGCACGCCGCGCCCGCGTCGTGCACCACGCGCACGGCGTCGGGACCGGCGGCCGTGAACAGCTCCAGGCCGACCTTGAAGACGCCCACCTCGCCGGCGAGCTCGTCGACGAGCGCGCGGGCCGATGCGAGATCGGGCACGTCCAGCGGGAGAACGAGGCGTTCGATCGGATCCATGTCCACAAACGAAAACGCGCCGCTCGAGGCGACGCGTTGGTTCGACGTTGCTCGGTGGAGCCTCCCGATGCCTAGATGCCGTCCAGACCGGCGAGCGGGTCGTCGTCGAACCCACCGCCTCCGCGCATGCTCGACATGGACGAGCCGCCCTCCGGCTCGCGGGCTCGACGCCGCGCGGCGCGGCGCCTCGCGAGCTGCCGGCGCTCCTCCTCGCTCATGCCGGCCTCCTCCGAGCCCTCTTCGGCGGCGGCGGCGCGCTGCGCCTCCTCTTGCGCGCGGCGGGCGGCCTCGGCGGCCTCCTGCGCGCGCTGGCGCGCCTCCTCGGCTTCGCGGGCCATGCGCTCGCGCTCGGCGGCCTGGCGCTCCGCGAGCTGCTGAGCTGCGCGCGCCTCCTGCTCCTTCTGCTCGAGGATCGGCGACACGATCCCGAACCACGCGCCCGCGCCGCCACCCAGGAGCAAGACGACGATGCCCGCGATGATCCCGGGGTGGACGCCCTTCTTCTCCTGCGACTTGATCGTCTGCATCTCGCGCTCGTGCTGGAGCAGGCGCTCCTGCTCGGCCGCGCGCGCCTTCGCCTCGGCCTCGAGGCGGAGCTGCAGCTCGCGCTCCTCCTTCTCGCGCCGCTTGCGCTCCTCGGCGTCCTGCTTGGCGCGCTCCTCGGCCAGGCGCGCCTCCTCCTCGGCACGGACGCGCGCCGCTTCCTCGGCGCGGATGCGAGCTTCCTCCTCCTCG
The DNA here is from genome assembly GCA_039794305.1 of Candidatus Neutrinellum sp. Lineage (GTDB taxonomy): Bacteria > Myxococcota_A > Polyangia > Polyangiales > JBDIVX01 > JBDIVX01. The sequence goes on along the minus strand of JBDIVX010000152.1, from coordinate 14,618 downwards.
CGGCGGCGGCGCTCTTCCTCTTCCCTCCGCTGCCGGTCCTCCTCCTCGCTCTTGATGCGGTCCTCTTCGAGGTTCATCAACTCCTTGAGGTTGAAGAGAACGGAGGATTCCTTCTGCTCAGCCATCTACCTGCTCTCCGTGGAGTCGGCGAAACCGCAATTATGGCCTGGTGCCGCGCAATTGCGACACGACGCACGTGGCCGACAAGGTAGCAGGCCGAGATCGGTGATGTCAAACCCGATCCCGCGCCGCTCGCCGTGCGTTTTCGCCACCTTTTCGGGTGCTTGTCCCACCATCGGTCCTCGCTCCCGAGCCCTTGGACCCCCGGGCCGCCGGGGACCTTGGGCGATTGCGCTCGAGGGGGCGGTGGCCTTAGTCTGGGCGCGGATGCGCGCGGCAACCACGATGGCCTTGGTCCTGTCGGCGGCGGCCGTGCTCGGCTCCTGCGGGGACGCCGGCACGGGGCTCGGGGCGGGCGAGAGCTGCGTCCGGACGGCACAGTGCGGAGACGGCCTCGCCTGCGTCGCGGGCGTCTGCTCGCGGGACGTCGGCGCGCTGGCCGAGGCGGGGATGGTCCCCGATGCCGGCGGCGACGGAGCCGTCGTGGACATGGACGGGGGCGATCTCGATGCGGGACCGGGCGTGGACTCGGGCCCGCCGCCGACGGACTCCGGCCCGCCGCCGGCGGACTCGGGCCCCCCCGACTCGGGCCCCCCCGACTCGGGCCCCCCCGACTCGGGCCCGCCCGACTCGGGCCCGCCCGACTCGGGCTCGACGGATCCCGACGCCGGGACGGACGACGCGGGTACCTGACCCGGCTCACTCCCGCCAGAAGAACTTCCACGGGTTGTGCTTCAGGTCGCGGATCATCTCCTGGAGGTCGTCGTAGATCTCCTCGTCCATGAGGATGGCCCCCACGGTGCCCCGTCCCTCGCGGATGTGCGCGACGATCTGCTGGGCCTCGGCGATCGTCCGGTTGGCGCGCTCCGACAGCTCTGCCGCGTTCTCGATCGTCGACTGGATCTGCTCTCGCTGCTCCGGGCCGAGCGCGTCGTTCACGTTGGAGACGGCGGCGCGCGTGTCGGCCAGGATGGGCTCGAGGTCGCGCGCGACGGTGGCGAGCGTGCGGTCGAGGTTGTCGACGATACGTCGGACCTCCGGGCCGTCCACCGTCGCCCTCGCCGATTGTGCCAACGCCGCCGCCTCCGCGGTCGCGTGATCGACGTTGGCGATGATGCGGTCGATGGTCTCCCGGTTGTCGCTCAGGATGGAGTTCAGCGAGCGCAGGATCCCGGCGACGTTCTGCAGGAGGTCCGACAGCTCCTCGCGGTTGTTGCGGATGGCCGTCACCATCGTGTCGAGCAGCTCGTAGCCGAGCGCGAGCGCCAGGTCCAGCCGGGGCGGGTCGACGCCGCGCACGACCGCGCCCTCCTCGAGCGGTGGCTCGTCGTAGCTGCCGGGCTCGACCGCGAGCATCTGCTCGCCGAGGATGCTCTGTGAGGTGACGTAGAAGAGCGCGTCCTCGTGCACGGTCTCGCGAACGCGCTCCTCGATCTCGAGCCGCATCCGGACGAGGGCGCGGCTGCCGGTCTGGGGATCCAGCTCGCCGCCGCGGTAGATGATCTCCTCGACCGAGCCGACCTTCATCCCGGCGATCGTCACCTGTGCACCGGGCTTGACGGTGCCGGGGTTGTCGAAATCGACGTAGACCGTGTACCCCTCCTCGAAGCTGTAGCCGCCGAGCACGAAGAGGAAGCCGCCCAGCAGCGCGACCGCGACGAGGACGAGCAGCCCCACGCGGATCTCGAGCGACAGGCCCTTCATACCTCCATCGGCCCCTCCGCCTGGCCGGTGATGAACTGCTGGACGACGGGGTCGGTGCAGCTCCGGAAGTCCTGGGGCGTGCCGAGCATGCGCACCTGGCCCTTGTACAGCATCGCGATTCGGTCTGCGACGGTGAAGATCGACACGAGGTCGTGGCTCACCACGATCGACGTCACGCCGATCTCGTCCGACAGCTCCCGGATCATCTGGTCCACGCGGCGGGCGCTGACGGGATCGAGCGACGTGGTGGGCTCGTCGAACAGCACGTACTGCGGGTCGAGGGTCAGCGCGCGGGCGATGGCCACCCGCTTGCGCATGCCGTCGCCGAGCTCGGCCGGATACGCGTCGGCGAACGCCCGCATGTGGACCTGATCGAGGCGCCGGTGCGCCTCCTCGAGGGCCGCTCCGAGGGTGAGGTTCTTGTGCTTTCGCAGCGGCAGAGCGACGTTCTGCGCGCAGGTCATCGAGTCGAACAACGTCGAGCTCTGGAAGACCATCGCGCACTTCATCCGCACCGGATAGAGCTCCTCTTCCGACAGGCGGGAGACCTCCTGTCCGTCGAGGTAGATGTCTCCCGCGTCGGGGCGGAGGAGGCCGATCAGGTGCTTGATGAGCACGCTCTTGCCGACGCCCGATGCGCCGATGATGAAGAAGCACTCCCCCTCCTCGACCTCCAGGTCCACGCCCTCGAGGACGACCTTGGGCCCGAAGGCCTTGTGCACTCCCTTGAAGACGATGCTCATGGCGGAAGCAGGAAGTAACCGGCCGTGCTGAGGAAGAAGTTGAGCACGATGATGGCGAAGCAGGAGTAGACGACGGCGCTCGTCGTCGCCCAGCCGACGCCCTCGGAGCCGCCGAAGGTGGAGAGCCCGCGGTGCGCGCTCACGACCGCGATCGCGCCACCGTAGGCGACGCACTTCAGGAGCCCGAGGACCACGTCGCCGAGGTTCACCATCGAGAAGTTCGCGAACGTCTGCCAGCTCACGTCGAACACCGCCTCGGCGGTCAGCATGCCGGCGAAGAAAGCCACGCCGGCGCACCAGATCAGCACCACCGTGCTCATGATCAGGCTGGCGATGAAGCGCGGCACCACGAGGTAGTCGACCGGGTCGGCCGAGCACATGCGGAGGGCATCCACCTGCTCGGTGACCACCATGGATCCGATCTCGGCGGCGATGCCCGCGCCCACCCGCGTCGCGAGCGGCATCGCGCCGATGGAGGCCGCGAGATCGCGGATGAGGAACTTCGCATAGGTGGCGCCCACCATGCTCATGTCCGGCACGACCCGCTTCGACTGCATGCCGGACTGGTAGACCAGGATGATGCCGATGACGCCCATGGTCACCGTCATGAAGAACATCGACTGGTTCCCGATGGCGTACATCTGCTCGACGATCGCGCGCCTGTCTCGTTTGCCCTTCGCGCAGTAGTAGAGCGTGCGAGCGAAGACGCCCCAGAGCGCCCAGAGCTCTCGCCCGCCCTGGACGGGGAGCGAGCCGATGCGTTGCGCGAGGCGCAGCGGGGCAGGCAAGGCCGATGTCGTCGGTTCGCTCATCCCAGGACGAAGGTGGAGAAGAAGTCGAGGATGAAGATCCCGCTCGCGGCGGCCACCACGGCGGCGTTCACCGCGCGGCCGACTCCGGGCGCGCCACCCTTGACGTTGAGCCCGAAGTAGCAGGACGTCAGCGCGATCATGATCCCGAAGATCACGCTCTTGATCAGCCCCGTCATGAGGTCCCACTCCGTGAGGAGCGCGGTGAAAGAGCTCATGAAGGAGCGCGGGTCGACGTCGAGCAGGAGCTTCGCGGCGGCGAGGGCCCCTCCCATGGCGACCGCGTCACCGATGACGGTGAGGATGAACAGCATGGTCACCATGGACACGACGCGCGGGAGCACGAGGTAGCCGAGCGGATCGATGGCGAGGGCCCGCATGGCGTCCACCTGGTCGGTCACGACCATCGTGCCGAGCTCGGCGGCGTTGTTCGCGCCGACCCGCCCGTTGAACATCAGGGCGATGAGCAGCGGACCGACCTCGCGGAGCGTGGCGAAGCCGGCGCCCCAGCCCACGAGCTCCTTCACCCCGAAACGCGTCACGAGCGGGGCCGCCTGGATGACCATGATGGCGCCGGTGAAGGCCGCCGTCGCGGCGACGATGGCGACCGATTCGACGCCCATCTTGTGCAGGTTCCGGGCGAGCTCGACACGGTCGAGGCGCGGCGGCAACAGGCGCCGGACGATGCGGGCGGTGAGCACCGCGATCCCGCCGACCTGGTCGGCGATCGAGAGCAGGGCCGTGCCGACCCGGTGCGGGACGTTCCAGACGAAGCTGCTCACAGGGGGCCCTCCGTCAACCCGTGCACGAATTGCCGGACGGCCGGGTGCTCGCTCGTCCGGGCCTCCTCCACCGTCCCGTCGAAGATCAGCTCGCCCTGGTGCAGCATCCCGACGCGATCGGCCACGGTGAGCACCCCCTGGACGTCGCTCGAGATGACGACGGCGGTCGTGCGCTGCGCTCGCTGCTCGTCGCGGATCAGGTCGTAGATCTTCTGGCTCGTCACGGGGTCGAGGCCGGCGGTGGGCTCATCGTACAGCAGGATCCCGGGCCGGGCGACGGTCGCTCGTGCGACGCCGACGCGCTTCTTCTGACCACCCGACAGGCCGCGCACCTCGCGCGGCTCGAACCCGGGCAGGGCGACCCGCTCGAGCCGTTCGGCCACGCGCGCGGCGATCTCCGCCTCCGGCAGGTCGAAGAGGCGGCGAAGCGGGAACGCGATGTTCTCACCGACGGTCATGAAGTCGAACAGGGCGTAGTTCTGGAACAGCATGCCGATGCGCTTGCGCACTTCGGCGAGGCCGAGCTCGCTCATCCCGGTGATCTCGTCGCCGTCGACGAAGACGCGTCCGCGCTCGGCCCGCGCGAGGCCCGCGATGACCTTCAACAGGACGCTCTTGCCGCTCGCGCCAGGCCCGATGAGCGCGTACATGCAGCCCTCCGGCACCTCGAGGCTGACACCACGGAGGACCGGCGCCTTGAAGCGTTTGTGGACGTCCTCGACTCGGATCACAGCCCGCGGAGCTCGGTCGCCTTCCAGACACGCTCGACCGCCACGATGAACGCGGCGGTGCGCATGTCGCAGCCGTGGCGCCTGGCTGTGTCGTGCAGCACCGAGAAGCCTCGGTTCATCTTGCGCCGCAGCTCGGCGTTGACTCGCTCCTCGTCCCAGTAGAAGTGCTGCATGTTCTGGGCCCACTCGAAGTAGCTCACCGTCACGCCGCCCGCGTTGGCGTAGATGTCGGGCAGGACGTGGACTCCCCGGCGGTGCAGGATCTCGTCGGCCTCCGGGGTGGTGGGGCCGTTGGCGCCCTCGACCACGATCTCCGCGCGCACGTCGTTGGCGTTGTCCCGGTGGAGCACGCCGCCGAGCGCGGCCGGCACGAGGATGTCGCAGTCGTGGACCAGCAGCGCGTCTCCGTCGATCCGTTCGGCCCCGCCGAAGCCGGCGAGGTTCTTGTGCTCGCGCGTGTGGTCGACGGCGGCCTCGACGTCGATGCCCTCGGCGTTGACGTATCCGCCGGTCACGTCCCCGATCCCGACGATCTTCGCGCCGAGCGTGCGGTAGAGGCGGGCGGCCCAGCTCCCGACGTTGCCGAAGCCCTGGATGACGACGCGCTTGTCCTGGATCGGCTGGCCCAGAGCCGCCAGCAGCTCCTCGGTCGCGAACACGCAGCCGCGGCCCGTGGCCGCCTCGCGCCCGACGGAGCCCGCGAGCGACACCGGCTTGCCCGTGACGACCCCCGGGACGTACCCGCGGTACTTGGCGTACTGGTCGAAGATCCACGCCATCGTCTGCGCGTTGGTGTTCACGTCGGGTGCGGGGATGTCCTTCTTGTCGCCGATGACGTCGTGGATGCCGTCGACGAACTTGCGCGTGAGGCGCTGCTGCTCGCCGTAGGAGAGCTTCGTCGCGTCGACCGCGATCCCGCCCTTGGCGCCTCCGAACGGGACGTCGATGAGCGCCGTCTTCCACGTCATGAGCTCGGCGAGGGCGGTGACCTCCTGGGCGTCGACCTCGTGGTGGTAGCGAAGCCCGCCCTTGAACGGTCCGCGGGCGTCGTCGTGCTGCACCCGGTAGCCGATGAAGGTCCCGATCTCGCCATTGTCGAGCGTGATGTTGCACTCGACACGCACCTCGCGGCGTGGCGTCTTGAGCTGCGTGGATACGTCCTTCGGCAGGTCGACGACCTTCGCGGCGCGGTCGAAGTAGTACTGCGCCGCCTCGAGTGCCCTCTTCGACATGCTGCTCTCCTTCTGCTCGGGCGCGGGACCTCACCCGGCGCCCTGAGCCGTCTCCGTCGTGATGGGTTTCTTGCGGCGCATCCAGGTGAGGATCAGCCCCACGGCCAGGACCAGGTTCAGCCCGAGCGCCACGCCCAGGATGGTCTTCAACGCGAACGAGGAGCCGCGGGTCACCGCGACCGGGCCGATGCGCACGAGGTGGGCACCCCCGGCGTCGGGTGCGCCGGGCCCGGGCACGCCGACGACCGCGACGTCGTCCGGCTGCATGCCGTGCACGGCGCCCGCGACGAGCGCTCTCACCGCACCCTCTTCGTAGGGCGGCTCTCCCGCGCGGTACTTCACCAGGACCGACGCCCGTGGCCGCGGCGGCTCCTCGTCGAGAGCGAAGTCCCGCGTCTCCGGGATGGCGACGTGAACGCGCGCGTCGAGCACGCCGTCGATGGACTCGATGGAGCGCGCGAGCTCTCCCGCGAGCGCGGCGGAATAGCGCGCGCGCTCCTCGGTCGCGGTCGGCACGAGGCTGCCCTCGCCGAAGACCTCCTCGATCCCGGGCTCCGGTGTCCGAGGCAGGTCGGCGGACCGGAGGATCCCGAGCGCCGGGCCGACGTCGTCACTCGCGACATGGACCTCCCACAGCGCCTCGTCACCGCTGCCGGCGAGCCGCTCCTTCGCGGCCCCGATGCCGCTCGAGTCGAGCGTGACCAGGATCTGGTTCGCCTGCTCCTCGTCCAGCCCGCTCGCGATCGTCGCGTCACACCCGGTGGCGAGCAGCACTGCCGCAGCGACGACCCCCGCGCGCATCTCAGTCCACCGAGAACGAGAAGCGCGCGCCCATGCGCGGAGCCGGGAAGCTCGGGAAGCGGATGCGTTGGACCCGTCCCGCGATGCAGGTCTTGAACTGCTGGCTCCCCTGGCGCGTGCTCGCGCCGAGCACCTGGCCGCTGCCGGCGATGGCGAGGTCGATCTGCACGTTGCCGAGGTGGCCGCCGCTCCGCAGCTCCTGGCTGACGCAGCCGAAGAACGAGTTGATGTGGCGGTTCATCACGCCGGCCACGTCGGCGCTCGTGAGCTGACGCTCGCCGCCGCCCTGGGCGACGTCGCCGAGGTTCACCGCCTGGTTCATGGCCTCTTCGTAGGAGAGACCGCCACGGCCCCCGCCTCCGCCGCCTGCTCGGCGACGCCCGCCGCCGCCGCGCCGGGGCGGCTCGGGCAGGATCCCGGCGGTGCCGGTGATCTGGATGTCGCCGCGCTCGTAGAGCTCGGCGAGGTCGCCGTCGGCGACCTCCTCCTCCTCGGCCTTGCCGAGCGTCAGCACGAAGATGCCCGCGCCGATCCCGAGGACCGCCACGACGCCGGCGGCGATGAGGAACTTGGCGGCCGTCGACGCCTTCTCGACCTTCTCGGAGCGGGCGAGGGCGGCCTGGTGCTCCTGCGCCTGCCGCTTGAGCTTGAACTGCTCGAGGAACTCCGTGAACTCGGGGAAGCCCGCGACCTTCTTCCGCTCCCCGGTGTCCATGTTGAGCAGGCCGTGGTCGTCCCGGATCTCGCCCTTGAGGATCAGCTCGACGAGCTCGCGGCCGCTGAACGGGCCGTGGTCGAGGTTGTCCTTGACGACCATCCACCGCGGCGCGTCGTTCTCGGTGATCTTGGACAGGAGCGACTTGAGATCCACCTCGCTCACCCGAGGAGCATCGGCGGGCGAGACCTGCGGAGCCGGCGCGTCGGGGGCCTGCGCCGCGGGCGACGGGCGGAACTGCTCGTGGATCGAGACACGCTGGCCGACCTTGGGCTTGCCGCCTCCCGGAGCGGCGGCGGGGGCGCGCGGCGGACGCGGCGGCGCGGGCTGGGCCGAGGCGGCGGCGCTCGCCGGCGGCCGCACGGACGCGAGGTCGACGTCGACGTCCACCTCGATCCCGAAGTCCTCGCCCGGCGAGACCTCCGGCGCGCCGGCGACGAGCGGTAGGAGGTCCTTCAGGACTTCCTCCGGCGTCGCGTACCGCTGCGCCGGGTCGGCGGCGAGGCACCGGAGCAGGACCTGGTCGATCGCCTCGGAGGCGTCCGGGTGTGCCTTCGAAGGGGGGGTGAACCCCGCGGCCGGCGACAGCCCGGTCAGCATCTCGTAGAGGATGGCGCCGATCCCGAAGATGTCGCTCCGCGCGGTCGGCTCGCCGCCTGCCTTCACCTCCGGCGCGAGGCACGCCTGCTCCGTGTCGCCGAGGGCGCTCGCGCCCGCGCTGGTGACGACGGCCCGGCCGACGCCGAAGTCGCCCACCCTCACGCGCCCGCTCTTCGTGACCCAGACGACGCTCGGCCGCAGCGCGCCGTGGCAGGCGCCCTTCGCGTGCGAGTGCCCGACCGCCTTGCCGACGTGGGCGACGATGTTGTACGCGCCGCGGAGCGAGAGCCGGCCCCCGTCCTCGTTGCGCCTGGCGACCAGCCTCGACAGAGGCACTCCGTCGACCGACTCGCACGCGACGAAGTGGCTGCCCCCCGGCACGCTGCCGACGCCGTAGGTGGCGACGATGCTGCGGTGCTTGAGCTGCGCCGCCACGCGGCACTCGTCCTTGAGCCGCTTCGACGAAGCCTCGCCTGCCGTCAGGCGCGGGGCGAGCACGCGGACCGAGATCGCCTTGCCGGTCTTCTGGTCACGGGCCGCGAGCACGACCCCGAGGGCGTCCTCGCTGGCCGTGCCCCTCACCTCGAAGCGGCCGCCCACGACCTGCCCGGGCTGGGGCAGCGTGCTCGTCGTCGACGGTCCTGCGGTCGCGCTGTTCGCGGTCATCGGAGGAGAGGGAGGGTATCGCCCGGCCGGCCGCGCCATCAAGCGCCCTGTTCGGGGGACATTTCGGCACGATGTGCGAGGCTTCGAGGGGATGTGCGCGATCGGTCACTCCCCGTCGGGCTCTCGCCTCCGGAGCACGAGGGTCGTGCGCACCGTCCTCGGCGCCCCCTCGATCGGCGCGCGGAGCCTGGCCCCGTCGAGACGGCGTCGGACGCAGCCGAGCGCCTGGTCGGGCAGACCGCCGCCCGAGGCGTAGGAGCGCGTGATCACGCCGGTGCCGACGACGGTCGCCTCCACGGAGATCGTGACCTCGCCGGGCAGCTCGTCGAGGTCGTTCAGGCAGGAAGACGGATCGCCCACGCGCTCCCGGAGCTCCGCCGGGAGGTCGCGCTCGGGCGCGGAGCGCTCGTCCGCGGCCGCAGCCTCCCGGGCCTCCGCGGCCGCCGGCGGATCCGCCCGAGGGTCGTAGTCCGACAGGCGCACGCGCTCGGCCTCGGCCGGAGGCACGAGCGGATCGCCGGGCTCGTCGCCTTCACCGGCGGGGGCGGCCCCCGCGCTCCCCACGCCGCGTCCGGGCGCCGGCGCGTCCTCGCCGCCCGAGCCGTCGCAGCCCGTGGCGAGCACGGCGAGCACGGCGGCCGCGGCGAGGGCGCGCGCGGTCCTCACCGCCCCGACCGCGCCGGCTCGACCACGAGCTCGCGCTCGTGGGACGTCTCGCCGCTCAGCGCCGAGACCACCTCTTCGGCGCGCGTCGTCGCGACGTCGACGAAGCTGTGCTTGTCCCTCACGCGGATGCGGCCGATCTCGGAGCGGGCGAGGTCGCAGCGCTCGCGCAGGATCTGGTTGATGTCGCCGGCCCGCACGCCGTCGCGCCGGCCGAGGTTGACGAACAGGCGCGTCATGTTCGCGTCCGTGTCCGCGTCCTCCTCGTTTTCGTCCTCCGCCCGCGCCGCGGCGCCTCGGCCGTTCGTCTCGGCCTCGGCCTCGGCCCGGTCGCGCCGCGCCCGCCGTCGCCGGCGCGGGCCCTCCTCTTCGGCGCCCGCCCCGAAGGGCGCGGGCTTCTTCGCGCGGCGCGCCGCCGCCGCCTGCTCGTCCACCTCCTCGGGTGAGCCCTTGACGCCGAAGAACGCGGACAGGAGGCCCGTGATCAGGCGCTCCGCCTCGGGGTGCGTCAGGATGCGCCGGGCGACGGCGCGGTCGGCCTCGTCCGGCGTTCCGCCGAACGCCTCCTCGAGCAGCGCCACGCGGTCGGTCTCCGCGCGGGTCCGCTCCTCCGCGGAGCTCGGGAGCGAGCGCTCGACCGGGAAGATCTTGAACTGCAGGCGGAGGTAGTAGAGGGAGCCGAGCTCCTGCGGGCTGACCAGCGAGATGGCCGTGCCCGTGCGCCCGGCGCGCCCGGTGCGCCCGGTGCGGTGGATGTACTGCTCGACGGCCTCGGGGAACGTGTAGTTGATGACGTGCGTGACGTGGGAGATGTCGATGCCCCGCGCGGCGACGTCGGTCGCCACGAGGAACCTGAGCTCGCCCTCGCGCATCCGCGCCATGACCTTCTCGCGGTCGGACTGGGGCAGGTCTCCGTTCAGCCAGTCGGCGTCGAAGCCGGCCTGCTGGAGCGCGGCGGCGACGCGCTCCGTCTCGATCTTCATGTTGCAGAAGATCATCGCGTTCTCCGGATCCTCGACCTCGAGGATCCGGACGAGGTCCTGCGGCCGCGCCTTGCCGCTGACGAGGTACACGAAGTGGCTGATGCCCTTGGCGCCGACCTGGTCGCTCGACAGCCCAACGAACTCCGGCGACCGCATGTGGCGCTGCGCCATCCGCTGGATCTCGTTCTCCACCGTGGCGCTGAACAGCAGCGTCTGACGCTCCTTCGGGAGCATCTCCATGATGGCGTTCAGCTCTTTGGCGAAGCCCATCGAGAGCATCTCGTCCGCCTCGTCGAGCACCAGCACGCGCAGGCCGGAGGGGTCGAGCGTGCCGCGGCGCAGGTGGTCGAGCACCCGGCCGGGGGTACCGCTGACGATCTGCGCGCCTTCCCTGAGCTCTCGGACCTGGCGCTCCATCGGGGCGCCGCCGTAGACGGCGGCGGTGGCGATGCCCCTGTGCTTGCCGATCCGACCGAGCTCGCGGGAGCTCTGCAGGGCAAGCTCCCGCGTGGGCGCGAGCACGAGCGCCTGCACACCGCCCTCGCGGCGCACGAGCCGGTCGACCAGCGGCAACCCGAACGCCGCGGTCTTGCCGGTGCCGGTCCGTGACTGGACGATCAGGTCCTTGCCGTTGACGGACGGCTCGTAGGTCGCGAGCTGGACGGGCGTCGGGTGTACGTAGCCCATCTCGTCGACGGCGCGGCGGACGTCGTCCGACAGCGTGAGGGCGTCGAACGTGGGCTCGGCCGGCGGTCCGGCGAGGTCGACCATGGGGTCTTCGGTCGGCGTGGTCATGTCTTCGATTGTCTCTCTTCAGTCGGGCGATGCGCCTCGGGTGTCCCTGTCGATGTCCCGCACGAGCGACGCTTGCTCGCGCTCGAAGCGCTCGACGAAGGCCTCGGTGCGGGCCCGGAGGATGGCGAGCTTCGTGTGGGCGCGCGCGGCGCGGCCCTCGCAGCGGTCGGCGAGCGTCGTGTGGCGGGCGTCCCAGTCGCGAAGCCAGCGCGCGGCGGCGCGGCGGTCGTAGGTCGTCCCCCCGGCGGCCACGGCCGCCGAGGCCCACTCGAGCAGCTCGCCCTCGAGCTGTCGGACTCCCTCGACGCACCCGGCGTCGAACGCCGACGCGCGCTCCGGCCAGAAGACCTGCTTCGTGATCGAGTAGAAGCCCGCGGCGCCGACGTAGAGCGCCACGACCCAGAACACGGCGGTCGCGATCCGCCGCCCCGTCCGGGGGGTAGGACGCGATCCCCGAGGGGCCCGTCCTCGGGTGCCCTCTGCGGCTGCTCGTTCGGCCACTGTGGCTTGCGCCCTCGTCGAAGGGAATCCGCGGGCTCGGCGAAGGAGGGCCGAGGACCGCAAACCCGGAAAACCGCGTAGGTTCTAGCCATTCGGCGGCATCCGGTCAAGCCGGGCCGGCCGCGGGCTGCGCACCCCTCGTACTGGCACGTCGCTTGAGTCATACTGTCGTCGGGGTCGAGACGGGAGGCGGGAGATGCGCGACAATTGCTTTGGATTTCGGGGTGACACGGGGACGCCGCACCCCGACGGCGGTGGGGTCGACCGTCCGTCGTGGGGTCGGTGGACACCGCTCCTGGCCCTGCTCCTCGCCATCGTCGGGTGCGAGTGCTCGGGCGCGGTCGACGGGGGCGGCCACGGCGGCGGCGCTCCGTGCACGTCGACCGCCGAGTGTGCCGCCGGCGAGATGTGCATCGACGGCCGCTGCACCCGACCGGGCGGCGGCGAGGGCTGCGAGGCCGACGTCGACGGGGACGGCTACGGCGTCGGCTGCGAGTGGGGGCCCGACTGCGACGAGGGCGACCCCACCCAGACGGGGACCGAGGTCTGCGACGGGTACGACAACGACTGCGACGGCGTCGCCGACAACGGCGTCCTGTCGGAGTGCGGCGACTGCGATCTCACCTGCCGCGCCGACGGGGTCGGCAGCGGCGGCGGCTCGGACCCGGCCTGGGACGTGGAGGGGGACGACTCGGAGGGCGTCGGCGTCGACGACGACGGCGCGCTCGTGCTCGACTCCCGGAGCGTCGACACGCACTTCATCTGGATCGCGAACACGGGCCAGGGCACCGTCTCGAAGGTCGACACGCGCACGTACGTCGAGGTGGCGCGCTACGTCACCGGGCCCGACGGAGCGGGCAACGACCCGTCGCGGACGTCGGTCAACTCGGCGGGCGACGTGTACGTCGGCAACCGGACCGGCCGGTCGGTGACGAAGATCTCCGCCCTCGGCGCGGCGTGTCCGGACACGAACGGGGACGGCACGGTGACGACCTCGACCGGGCCGGACGACGTGCTCGCGTGGGGCACGGACGACTGCGTCCTCTGGAACACGCGCCTCACCGACGGCGGGATCATCCGCGCGGTCGCCGCCCAGGACGTGGAGGGGCCGGACTTCACGCTCGACCACTACGTCTGGATCGGCGGCTGGGACGCGGTCGTCTGGAAGCTCGACGGCGACGACGGCTCCATCGTGCTCCGCACCGCGTCTCCTTCGTACAACTACGGCTTCGCCCTCGACGGCAACGGCAACCTGTGGATCTCGGGCCGCTCGTCGACGGTCCTCGGTCGGATCGACACCACGCGGTGCGTCGACGACGCCTCGTGCTCCGATCCGGTCTGCGGCGCCGACGGCGACACCTGCGTGAAGCAGGCGATCCCGTACCCGAGCGGCATCAACCCCTACGGGATCACGGTCGACTTCAACCAGCGCGTGTGGACGGCGAACCACGGATCGAACAGCGTCACCCGCTACGATCCGTCGGCGCCCGTGGGCGCCCGTTGGACGGTCACCAACATCGGCAACAACTGCCACGGCATCGCGGCGGACGGCGAGGGGTGGGTGTGGGCCGCCTGCTATGGCGCGGGCATCCACCGGCTGAGCGCCGACGATCCGTCGATCAACGGCCTCGTGGCCGGGACGGGCGGCTTCTCCTGCAAGGGCATGGCGGTCGACTTCGACGGGAAGATCTGGTCGATCAACCTGGGGCACAACAGCGCCATCGTCGTCGAGCCCGGCCCCGGGCTCACCGACGCGACCGTGACGACCGGCGTCGCCAACCGGATCGTGAGCCCCTACACCTACTCGGACATGACCGGCCAGCAGCTCCGGCTCGCGACGAACCCGCGCGGCTACTACCGGCGCGTGTTCGAGGGCTGCGATCCCGCCGAGCCGACGACCGGCACGGTCTGGGGCGAGCTGCGCTGGGACGCCGACGTTCCGCCCGGCACGCGCCTGCTCTGGCGCGTGCGCACGGCGCCGACGCGCGAGGAGCTCGTCGACGCCGAGTGGGTCGTCGTGGCCGAGGTCCCGCCGGCCGCGCCGCCCGCGGACGTCGACGCCGCGCTCGGCGGGGCCGGGGTCACGCCGGCGCGCTTCCTCGAGGTCGAGGTCCAGCTCCACTCGATGCGCGAGAGCACCATGGAGGTCATCACGCCCCGCGTGCGCTCCATGGAGCTCACCCACACCTGCCCCCCGAGCGTGGAGTAGACGGAGCGAGGAGCGGTTGCATCGGGGACAGGTCCCGATGCAACCGAGCGGCGCTAGGGCGCCTGCTCGGCGTGGCCTCGGGGCTCGCGGGCGAGGTGTCGGCGGAAGAAGCGGCGGGCGAGGGCGGCGACCTCTTCGAGGGTGCCGGGCTCTTCGAAGAGGTGGCTCGCGCCGGGGACGATCTCGAGCTCGGCTCGGATCGGCATCTCGGCGCGGGCCTGCTCGTTCATGCCGATAACCGGGATGTCGTCGCCGCCGACGATGAACAGCGTGGGCGCGTGCACGCGCCCGAGGGCCTCGCCGGCGAGGTCCGGCCGGCCGCCGCGTGAGACCACGGCGCGGACCCGCTCCGGGCGCTCGGCCGCCGCGATCAGCGCCGCGGCGGCGCCCGTGCTCGCGCCGAAGCACCCGACGGGCAGCTCCCCGATGCCGGGCTCGGCCGCCACCCAGTCGACCGCGTCGACGACTCGCCTGCCGAGCAGGGGGATGTCGAAGCGCAGGCGCCGCGTGCGCAGATCGACCTCCTCCTCCTCCGGTGTCAGGAGGTCGAAGAGGAGCGTCGCG
>JBDIVX010000151.1:0-18318 GCA_039794305.1 Candidatus Neutrinellum sp. | reverse complement strand
ATCTGCGCCTCGACGGCGAAGGTCGACTCGAGATTGCCGTAACCGCGCATCGACCCGGAGTACGGGTTGTTGGTGTAGGCGATGGTGGTGTCGAACCGGACGGCCGGCACGCGGTAGAGCCCGGCCCCTGCCCACGGCCCGAGAGCGCGGATCGACACGGCGCGGGTCTCGAGAGGGAACCGGTCGATCGGCTGTCGGGCCCCGTCGGCGAGGCTCAACAGCTCGATGAAGCGATCGGTCTCGGCCGCGGGCAGGTCTCCGAGAGCCCGGAGCTCCACCTCCGCGATCGGCGACGAGGGCCGGCAGCCGGAGCGCTCCTCCGGCAGGACGACGTGCAGCTCGGTCGTCGTGACCACCGGGTCGGGGGCGCCGCATGCGCACGCGAGCACCGCCAGGACGACGCTCCCCCGGGCTCTGGTCGACCGCATCCTGTATGATCTCTCACGCATGCACGAGTCGGCGCAATCGTCGCCGGTGCTGACCCCTTTCGGAAAGTACCTGCTCGACGAGGAGATCGCGCGCGGGGGCATGGCCCGCGTGTACCTCGCGCGGCTCCGGGGGCTCGGCGGGTTCGAGAAGAAGCTCGTCGTCAAGCAGGTCCGCCCCGAGCTCGCCCGCGACCCGCGCTTCGTCGAGATGTTCGTCGAGGAGGCCAAGACGCTCGTCCAGATGAGCCACCCGAACATCGTGCCGGTGTACGAGCTCGGGGTCGTCGACGGCGTTTACTTCCTGGCGATGGAGCACGTGGAGGGCGCCACGCTCGCCGAGATGCTGTGCGAGGGGGGCGCGCTCGATCCGGCGCACGCCGCCTACGTCGGTGTGCAGGTGTGCGAGGCGCTCGAGTACGCACACGCGCGCTTCGACCTCGTGCACCGGGACGTGACGCCGCGCAACGTGATCGTCGACGGGCTCGGGCACGTGCGACTGCTCGACTTCGGGATCGCGGCCAAGGCCGACGGCACGACGACGGGCGAGGTGTTCGGATCGCACGGGTACATGTCGCCCGAGCAGGCGCGCTGCGAGGCGCTCGGCCCGAAGAGCGACCTGTTCTCCCTGGGCGCGGTCCTCTACGAGGCGGTCGCCGGCGAGCCGGCCTTCCTGCGCGGCGACGACGACGAGACGCGGCGCGCGCTCGACGCGGAGCCGCCTTCCCTGCGCGGGCGGGCCCCCGAGCCGCTCGCCGGGATCGTGGACGAGCTCCTCCGCCGTGACCCGGCGGCGCGGCCCGAGTCGGCGGCGCGGGTGGGCCAGCGCCTTCGCGGCTGGCTCGCCACCTCGCAGCCCGAGGGCGTCGCGCCCGACGTCGCCGCGCGCGCCGACGCCGCGCGCGAACGCCGGAGCCGGGTGCCGTCGTGCCCGCCGCCGCCGGGCGGAGCGTCGGACGAGCCGAGCCACGTCGTCCGGAGCATCGCCACCAGCGTCACCCTGCGGGCGCTGCTCGGCGAGGACGGCACGCCGGAGCCGGGCACGGTGCCCATCGCGGGCCGCAGCTCCGCTCCGCCCGACGAGGACCCGGGCACCGTGCCCATCGCGGGTCGCCGATCCGCTCCGCCCGACGAGGACCCGGGCACCGTGCCCATCGCGGGTCGCAGCTCCGCTCCGCCCGACGAGGACCGGACCGGCCCGGACGACGGCGGCCGCACGGTCCCTCTCGCGAGGACGGGCACGGCGGAGCCGGCGCCGGAACGGCCGCGCGGGCCCCGGGCGCTCCTCCTGGTCGTGGTTCTCTTGGCCACGGCGGCCGCCGGGGCGTGGGCGGTCTCCGGAGCGGGCCGGACTCGAGCGCCGACCGAGCCCGTGGCGACCGAGCCGCCCGAGGTCGCGCGGGAAGCGGAGGCCGAGGTCGAGCCGGCCGAGGTCGAGCAGGAAGCGGAGGCCGAGGCCGAGACGGAGACCCAGGCCGCGGTCGGGCCCGGCGCGGACACGCCCGAGGTGCAGGCGCCGCGCCACGCGAGCGTGCGCGTGACCTCGATGCCGTGGAGCGAGGTCTCGCTCGACGGGCGCGCGGTCGGCACCACGCCGATCCGCGCGCTCCGCCTCTCGCCGGGCGCGCACGTCCTCGAGCTCCACTCCCCACCGCTCGGCCGCTCCGCGCGCGCGTCGTTCCGGGCCGCCGCGGGACAGTCGCTCCAGGCTCACGCCGACCTGAACGCCGACCCCCCCGTGCTCACCGTTCGCTGATCAGGACGCCCAGGGCTGGGACGGGGGGAGCGGTGCCGGCGCCGGTGCTCCGATCTCGGTCGCCGCGACCGGCAGCGGCTCGCCGCCCTGCTCGACCCACGCGCGGTACACCTGCGCGTAGAAGTGGGCCTGGGCCACCATCCCGATCACCGCGACGAAGAACGCGCCGACGTAGCACGCGAGGATGCCGAGGACGCCCAGCAGGCCGCCGACGAGCCAGAGCACGAGCGAGCCCATGAAGAGCGGCCGGAACATCGCCTTGCTGAAGTCCATCACCTCGCGGAACCGGAGGCCCTGGTTGAGGTCATCGGTGAGCTCGGCGCGCATGGCCGCGACACCCGCCGGGATGGTCATCAGGACGACCAGCGGGAGGAAGATCAGCATGGCCGCGCCCATGCAGCACATCATCCCGACCCCGGCGCCCTCGCCGAGGTCGTTGGCGGCGCCGCCAATCGCGATCGCGATGATCCCGAAGTACACGCACATGAAGAAGGCCATGGCGACGACGGCCACGGGCAGACTCCACAGGAACCGGACCACGAAGCCCTTGAACCCGATCCCGAGCAGCTTCCCGAGGTAGTCGAAGTCGAAGTCGAGACGCGGCAGCGGATCGTCCTGGCCGTTCACGGCCCGCCGCAGGATGAGCGCCTGCCAGCCGACGAGCACGGCCTGGCCGGCGATCGGGATGATGGCCGTGCTCAGGAAGAGCAGGGTGCCGATCCCGATCTTCTTCAACCACTCCGGGTCGTCCCGGAAGACCTTGTAGCCCTTGAGGTAGTCCAATCTCTTCACCCTGCGAGCGCCGGCTCGGGCGGCGGCAGCTCCTTGTTCGCGAGCAGCGCGAACGCGAGCGCTGCTCCTACCCTGGTGATCTGCCCGAGCTTCGCCGGCCGTCCCTCGTACCACCGCGCGCCGGCCGCGACCGCGTCCGGGCGGCTCGCGAGGAACGACGCCCACTGGCGCGCCCGCTTGCCGTACACGTGCGGCGCGAGCCGGTGCGACTGCGCGAGGTGACGCGCCATGTCCGTGCGCGCCACCTCCCGCCCGTAGCCCGAGAACGACAGGTCCCCCCGCTCGAGGCCGTCGGCCAGCACCCGCGCCGCCACCTCGGCGAAGACGATCGACTGCGCGATCCCCTCGCCGGTGACCGGATCGATCCCGGCCGCCTCCCCCACGAGGAGGACTCCCGGACGGCCGATCTCGGAGCCCGGCGTGAAGCCCCGCTCGCTGAACGGCTTGTATCGGACGCGATCCGGATCGATCCCGCGGCGGCGCAGGAAGGCAGCCAGGACCTGCTTGAGGTCGCTGCGCGGCGTGGTGTTGAGGTGGTAGATCCCGCGGCTCACGGCGGGCCTTCCGCCCATCAGCGTCGGGAAGTCCCAGTAGTAGCCCTGGATGCCGTCGGCCACGCAGGACAGATCGAACTCGATGGTGCGGCTCTCCTCCTCGCCGGGACGCGGAGGCGTCTCGAGCACGTAGAGCCGGCCCTTCTTCCGGTGCTCGCGGAACCCGAGCTCCTTGCGCACGACGCTGCCGCTCCCGTCCGCTCCGACGAGCGCCCGGCCGCGGTAGCGATCGCGATCCGTCCGGACGATCCAACCGTCGGCCTCACGCTCGATCCCGACGACCTTCTCGCCGTCGTGGAGCGCGGCTCCGGTCCGGCCTGCCGCGCGGAAGAGCGAGCAGTCGAATTCGTCCCGGCGGACCACGGCGCCAAGGCCCGGCCGGACGTGCTCCGTCACGGCGCCGCCGTACCTCACGCGGACGCCGTCGATGGGAACCGACGGCACGTCGAGAGACCAGCCCGCGCGCGCGAGCGACTCGAGCCCCACCGAGCTCACGGCGCCGGCGCAGTACTTCTCGCGCGGGTGCTCGAGCTTCTCCAGGATCAGCACGCGCTCGCCGACGCCCGGGAGCAGCTTGGCGAGGTGCAGGGCCGTCGACGAGCCCGCGGGCCCGCCGCCGACCACGATGACGTCGTACTGTCGCACGGCCGAGAGGCTACTCGCGCGGCGTGAACTGGAAAGGCGCGCTGAGCACGGCGCAGTTGCCGCCGGTGGGTGCCGGGAACCGCCACTGCTGCGCGAGGTTGCGCACACAGGAGAACACGGCCGGATCGCGCAGCGAGCCGCCCACCCGGGTCCCGGTGACCTGACCGTTCGAGCCGACCTTTAGCTGCAGGCTCAGGCTGCCCTGGAGCGTGTGGTTGGTCTTGAGCTGGCGCTCGTAGCAGTTGCGCACCTGCCGGTTGTTCTCGGCGATGACTCGCCGGGCCTCGGCGGCCGCGATGTTCCCCGAGCACTCCCAGTCTCCCGCGACGTAGCGGTAGACGACGCGCTTGCGAGGCGGACCGGCGTCGAGCTGGGGCCCGGCGTCGGGCTCCGGATCGGGGATGACCAGCTCCGGCTCGGCCAGCGCGGTGGACCGCTCGATCACGCCGGCGTCGGCGGGTGCCTGGGGCCCAGGCTCCTCCTTCGTGTCCTTCATGGCGATCCAGATGCCGCCAGCGGCCGCGATGAGCAGGAGACCGATGATGGCGTACTTTACGCTCCCCCCACCCTGGGAGGGCGGCGGCGTCGATTGAGTGGCCACTCGTTATCCTCGTTTCGGACTCGGCCGCCGGAGCATACCCGAGGCCATGGAGCATGGAAACCTGTGGGATGGAAAGGCTTTGGACGGATGCATCGGATTCGATCACCGGAGGCCTGCGCCGTGGGAGCGACCGCGCCCGATCTCGGCGAGAGTAGCAGCGGGGTGTTTCAAGGATCACCGATATTCCCGAAGTCGACGACGTAGACGTGCTCCTGGGCGGGGTCGGGCCGCGTGAGCCACACGGCGGCGCCCACGGCGGCGCCCGCCAGCACGGCCGCGCCCGCCCACGTGTACCAGCGCTGCCACCAGGGCGCCGGCGGAGGCGGCGGGGGCACCTCGGGGGCCGGCTCGAGGAGCCAGCTCCGGCCGGCGACCAGGGCGGCGCGGACGCGCCCGGCGGGCGACGGTGCGTGGTCCCCGACGACGATGGGCACCTCGTCCACCTCCAGCCGGCGAGGCTCGGCGCAGCCGGAGCCGTCGCAGGGCGTGAGCAGCGCGCGATCCTGCGCGCCGTCCCCCACCTGCACGATCCAGGCGGCGTCGAGGCCCGCGAGGACCCCGAGGGCCGCGGCGACGGCCTCCGGGTCGGCCGCGCCGGCCGCGTGGCGCAGGCGGCGGGCTGCAGCCAGCAGGGGATCGGGCGCGAGGCGGACCTCGACCGGAGGCCGGCGGCCCTCGAAGACCCTCACCGCGCGGCCCCACGGGAGGCGCCCCGGCGCCTCGACCCGCAGGACGTGCAGCCCCACGGGCGCGCGCACCGGGCGCGGCGCGGTGCCGAGGTCCTCGTCGTCGAGGAAGACGCGGGCGCCGTCGGCGTCGGCGCGGACCTCGAAGGTCCCGGTCGGACGCGTGGCCACGGCCCGGGCGATGGCCTCGGCGCGCGCGACGATGGCCGGAGGGGCTTCGGCGGCGCGGACACCGCGAGACGGGTCGAGCGTGGCGGCCCGGGACAGGGCCGCTTCGACCAGCGTGGGGATGCCGGCCTGCGCGGCGGTGATCCCCACCGCCGTCTCGACCTCCGCGAGCCAGGCCGCCGCCCCCGGGACGTCCGCGTGGTCGCGCGCGATGCGCTCGGCGCGCACGAGCAGGGCGAGGGCCTCCCCCTCTCGGAGCGTGGCGGCCGCCTGCCGCGCCTCGACGAGCAGCGCCTCCACGGTCCGGAACGCCTCGACGCGCCGGGGCGCGACGGGCCCGAGGTCGGCCGCCCGCTCGGTCGCCCAGGCGGCCGCGTCGCCGACGACCACGTAGCCCGCGACCCGCGCGGCGCGCTCCACGTGCACCTGCCAGGTCGCGCGCCGGGCGGGCTCTCCTTCCTCGGCGAAGAGGATCGCCGCCCGCCGCGGCTGCGCCTCGGCGGCCGACCCGAGCAGCAGGAGCGACAGCGTCAGCAGGGCGGGGCGCACGCGCTGTGACGATACCGCAAGTCCCGCGCCGCGAGCCCGCTCTCGGGGGCGTCCATTTGAACATCCGGCCCGAGGTGTCAGTCTTGACCTCGGAATGACCCGCCGATCCCCCCTGCTCTGGGCCATCGTGGCCGCTGCCCTGGCGGTGCCGGCCGGGCTGTCCGCCCAGGGCGGCACGAGCACCTTCACCGCGGCCGAGCGCCGCCGGCTGTCCCGCGGCGAGCTCGTGATGCGCCGGGAGACCCAGCAGCGGGGAGAGCTCCGGCTCATCGGGGGGACGAGCTGGCAGGTGGTCGACGCGCCGCCGCGCGTGGTCTGGGAGTCGGTGGTCGACACGGACGACTACGGCGAGTTCCTCCCGGAGGTCTCCGAGTCGCGCATCCTGCGGCGGCAGCCCGGGCAGCGGCTGGTCTTCCTGCGCCACCAGCAGGGCCCCGTCGAGGCGAGCTACGCGGTGCGGATCGACTTCCTGGAGCGCCAGCGGATGGCCCGGTTCCGGATCGACACGACCCGGCCGGCTTCGATCCGGGACGGTTGGGGCTTCTTCATCGTCCAGCCCTTCGGCGACGACCGGTCCATGGTCACCTTCGGGATCATGGCGGACGTGGGCACCGGGGTCGTGGCGGGCCTGGTGCGCCCGAGGGTGCACGAGTGGATGCTGCGGGTCCCCCAGGAGCTGAAGAAGCACGTCGAGCGCGAGCTCCGCGCGGGCCGCGGGTAGCACCCGCCGAGATAGCCCGCCCCACGTTGCCCGAAGCGCCCTCTTCTTCTATGGTTCGCGGCCGTTTCGGCGCGGAGACCGTTCGATGGAAAATCTGATGAAGAGGATGTCCCAGGCGTTCATCGGCCTTCTGGTGATCCTCCTGGGGGTGGTCATGGCGCTGCAGTTCGGCGGCCCGCAGGCCGAGGGGTGCACGTCGGGCGGGGCGACATACGCGGCGCAGATCTACGGCACCACGGTCAGCGAGGGCGATTTCCGGGCGGCCTACGCGCTCGCCGGCTTCGACCGCTACCCGCCCGAGACCGCCGAGACGTACAAGCTCCGCGACCACGTGATGAACGGCCTCGTCGAGCGCGACCTGCTCGCGCGGGAGGCCGAGGAGGTCGGCTTCCACGTCACCAAGGACGACGTCTGGCAGAAGATGATCGACGACGGGACGGTCTACCTGTCGCTCGGCGTCGACGCGCCGCCGAACATGCCCTCGGGCGAGATGCCCGTGCCCGTGCGCGACCGCGACGGCGAGTTCGACAGCGAGTCGGCCAAGCGCTTCATCCAGTACGGGCTGCGACGAAGCGTCGAGGAGTTCGCCGACGCGCAGATCAAGGAGCAGCTCGCGCAGCGCATGCGCGAGCTCGTGCTCAGCACCGTCGAGGTGAGCCCGCGCGAGGTGTGGGACTCCTACGTGGACGAGCGCGAGCGGGCGAAGGTCGAGTACGTCCGCTTCTCGCCGAGCTACTACCGCGACCGGGTCGAGCCGACCGACGAGGGGCTCGGGGCCTTCATGGAGGAGAACGGCGAGGAGATCGACCGGCAGTACGAGGCGAACCGCCACCGCTACACCGGCCTCGAGGAGCAGGTCCACCCGGCGCACATCGTGGTGAAGGTCGAGGAGGACGCGAGCGACGAGGTGCGACAGGCCGCGCGCGAGCGCGCCGAGGGCTACCTGCGGCGGCTGCGCGCCGGTGACGACTTCGCCACGCTCGCGCGGCAGGTGAGCGAGGAGCACGAGACCGGGCGGCGCGGCGGCGACCTCGGGTGGAAGCCGCGCGGCGCGCTGCCGGAGGGGCTCGAGGAGCCCGTCTTCGCGCTCGAGCCCGGCTCCATCAGCGACGTCCTCGAGTCCCCGCAGGGCTTCCACATCGTGAAGCTGCTCGGCAAGCGCGAGGGCGACGTGCCCGAGGAGGAGGCCAAGCGCGAGATCGCCACCCGGCTGTACCGTGAGGAGCGCGCCGAGGGCCTCGCGCGGGAGGCCGCCGAGCAGGCGCTCGAGGCGCTCCGGAGCGGGACGACCATGGAGGAGCTCGACCGGCGACTTCGCCGCGAGGCCGCGGGGCTCCCGCCGGCGCCCGCCGAGGGCGAGGGCGAGGCCGAGGGCGAGGACGTGCCGGAGCTCGAGGCGCCGGACAACCCCCTCGCGCCGCGCGTCGAGGAGACGGGCAACTTCGGGCGCGGCGACCGCCCGGTCACCACGGCCTACGACTCGAGCCCGCTCGCGCGCGCCGCCTTCGAGCTCACCGAGGACGAGCCTCTGCCCGAGGAGCCGCTCTCGATCGGAAACGACGTCTACGTCTACCGCCTCGTGGAGATCGAGCTCGCGACCGAGGAGGGCTTCACCGAGGACGTGCAGCGGCGGCTCGGGGACGGTCTGCGTTACCGCAAGGAGCGCGAGGCGCTGCGCCTGTTCCTCCACCAGCTCCGCGCGCGCGCGGTCGCCGACGGCGCGCTCCGCGTGAACGAGGAGATGCTGCGGTACGGCGAGGGCGAGGACGAGGAGGAGACCGAGCCCGCCCCGGAGGACGAGGAGTCGCCCGAGGGCTGATCGGTTGGCCGACGCACACCACGCGACGCTGGACAACGGGCTGCGCGTCGTCGTGGCGCCGCTGCCGCACCTGCACACCGCGACCGTCGCGTTGTTCGCGAGGGTGGGATCCCGGCACGAGGACGCGGGGTCCAACGGGATCAGCCACTTCCTCGAGCACATGCTCTTCCGCGGGACCGAGCGCCGGCCGTCGTCGTACCTGCTGAACCTGGCGATCGAGGACCTGGCCGGGTCGCTCGACGGCGAGACCCACGCGGACATGACCGTCTACCACGCGACGGTCCCCCCCGCGCACCTGGCCGAGGCGCTCGACGTGCTCGGCGAGATGGTGCGTTCGCCGGTGTTCGCGGACATCGACGTCGAGCGGCGGATCGTCCGCGAGGAGATCCTCGAGGGCCTGGACGAGGACGAGCGGGACGTCGATCCCGACGACGCCGCGCGGCGGCTCGTCTTCGCGCCACACCCGCTCGGGCTCCCGATCATCGGGAGCCTCGACAACCTCGCGCGCTTCGACGTGCAGGCGCTCGAGCGCCACCTCCGGGCCTGCTACGGGGCGGCGAACCTCGTGCTCGCGGCGAGCGGCGCCGTCGAGTCGGAGCGCGTCGTCGACCTCGCCGCCGAGGCCTTCGGCACGCTCCCGCGCGGCTCCGTGGTCTCGGAGGAGCCGCCCGCGCAGACCGGCACCGCCGGGCGATCGCTCTTCGTCCCGCACGTGGACAGCCAGGCCGACGTGCGCGTGTCGTTTCCCACCTGGGGCGAGCGCGACCCGCGCGCGCCGGCGCTGCACGTCCTCGCGCGCATCCTCGACGGCGGCCTGAGCAGCCGCGTGCCGCGACGCATCTGCGACGAGAAGGGCCTCGCCTACGAGGCGTTCGCGGCTCTCGAGACCTGGTCGGACGCCGGGGTCCTCGACTTCGGGGCGTCGGTCGCGCACCGGAAGGTGCCCGAGGTCCTGCGCGAGATCGCCGCGATCGCAGGCGAGATCCGCGAGCAGGGGGTCGGCGAGGCCGAGGTCGACCGGGCGCGGCGCCGGTGGCTCTTCGAGCTCGAGGCGAACCGGGACGACGACCTCGCCACCGCGGCCTTCCACGGGGGCCGCCTGCTCCTCGGCGTCGAGCAACCCCTGGCCGAGCTCGGGGTCCGCATCGGCGCGGTCACCCCGGACGAGGTGGGCGAGACCGCCCGCGACGTGCTGGCCCACGATCGGATGCACGTGGCGGTAGTGGCCGACCGCTCGGCCGAACGGCGCGTGGGCCGAGTCCTGGAAAGCCTGTGATTTCGATGTGAAGCTAGACGCCCCTTCGATCGTCCATTGGCGTGATCGGGGGCAACGGCGCTACGATCGCTTGTCATGGCTTGGTCTCGTCGAGCGGTCGCCCTGGGGGCGGCCATGGGGCTCCTGTGGGCGGCGGGCTGCGACCTGTCGTCCAAGCCCGACCGCAAGGACGGGGGGCCCGGGGGGGGCGACGACCCGCCGGAGGTGACCTCCTCGCTCTCGCTCGGTGCGCAGGGCGGCGTCGTCGCCATGGCGGACTCGAGCTCGGAGGTGTTCGGGGCCAACCTGGTCGTCCCGCCGGACGCCCTCGGCCGATTCACCGAGATCACCCTCCAGGTGGCCGAGTCGATCCCGGAGGGCTCGAACGCCTTCGGCGCCGGGCCGGCCGTCGAGGTCCTGCCCGAGGAGCTGTCCTTCGACAGCCCGGCGACGCTGGAGCTCCCGGTCCCCGACGGGCTCGATCCCGAGGGGCTCACCGCCGGACGGTGGGACCCCGACGCCCAGAGCTGGGTGCTCGCGCCCGGCGAGACCCGATTCGACGACCCGCAGACCGAGCGTGGCGGCAACGTGGCGATCCCGGTCACGGGCGGCGGCACCTTCCGCCTGCTGTACATGGACCCGCAGCCCGTCGAGGTCCTGAACGACGGCTCGGGCGCCATCGACGTGCGGCTCGCGACGCAACACTTCCAGACACGAGAGGGCCGCGGCTACACGCCGCCGCCGCCGCGCTCCGGGTTCGAGCGCGCGCTCGAGCCGCGCGCCGTCGCCACGCTGCTGCTCGTCCCCGGCGACTACGTCGTGCAGGCGACCTTCGAGGGCGAGAGCGTCCCGCGGTGCGAGCGGGTCACGGTCACCGACCCCGTGTCGTCCACCGAGCCGCTCGCGGTCGCCTTCAGCGACTTCACGCCGCCCTGCCCGCTGCCGGCGGTGCGGTCGACCGCGACCCCGCGCGAGGTCTCGAGCAACGAGCCGGTGAGGCTCCAGGCCGTCGCGACCGCGAGCGCCGGCGGTTCGCTGACGTGGCACTGGCTCGTGACCGGCGGGTCGATCGAGGGCGAGACGACCGGCACGACGACGAGCGGCGAGGCGGTGGACGCCACGTGGCTCGCGCCGGACGCGCCCGGTTTCTACTATCTGTCGTTCGTCGCGATCGGCGAGGAGGAGTGGTTCGCCGAGGCGCACACGAGCGTCGAGGTGACGACGCGCAACCAGCGGCCGCGCATCCAGTCCCTGCTCGCCTCCCCCGCGACCGTGGGGCCCGGGTTTCCCGACGGCGCGCGCGCGGTCGCCGAGCCGGGCAACCCGGGGGTGACGCGCCTGCGCACCGTCGTGAGCGACCTCGACGGCGACGCGGTGGCGGTCTACTGGCTGCACCGGCAGCCGGGCCACTGGTACGACGTCGAGAGCGGCGCGAGGCTCGCGGCGGACGAGGCGAGCGGGCTCGTGGTCTGGCCGGAGGACGGCGCACCGTACACGGCGAGCCAGGTGCTCTACATGGCGCCGCCGTCGCTGTACGTGGAGGCGCTGTCCCGCGGCTGGTGGATGCCCGCGACGATCACCGCGAGCGACGGCGAGCTGCGCGACCGGGCGTGGCGCATGGTGAGCGTCGCGCGTGAGGCGGAGCCGCCGCCGGCCGACGCGGGGTCGGTGGACGGCGGGCGGATGGACGCGGGGCCGCCGCCGCGCGACGCGGGGCGCGACGGCGGACCGGACGCGTCGGGACCGGCCGTCGCGGGGCGCTGCCTGAGCGTGCTCGACAGCC
This sequence comes from Candidatus Neutrinellum sp., assembly GCA_039794305.1. Classification (GTDB taxonomy): domain Bacteria; phylum Myxococcota_A; class Polyangia; order Polyangiales; family JBDIVX01; genus JBDIVX01. Next base: position 6,564 of record JBDIVX010000151.1, on the reverse strand, counting down.
GGTGCGAGATGTACGTCGGGTCGTTCTACCGCGGCGAAGAGGAGAGCCTCGAGGCGTCGTGCACCTCGATGGGCTGGACGTGGACGGTCGGGTTCGCCTGCCCCGAGTCGGGGGCCATCGGGGCCTGCTTCCGCTTCCCTGGAGAGGAGCGCGAAGTGGCGACGGTGTACTACGGTGCGGCCCCGACGACCGAGCAGATCGACACGCTGCGCGACGAGTGCCGCGCGCTGCCGGTCGCCGAGGGTGGACCGGGCACGTGGATGCGGCCCTACCGCGCGCCGCGGTAGGCCGCGCGCGACCGGAGGCTCAGCCCTCCAGGTTGACCCAGTTGGCGTTGCCCTCGGGGTCCCACTCCTTCTTCCAGACGGGGACGGTCTCCTTGATGCGGTCGATCGCGCGCCGGCAGGCGTCGAACGCCTGCTCGCGGTGCGGCGCGCTCGCGGCGACGACGACCGCGAGGTCTCCCACGCCGAGCTCGCCGACGCGGTGGGTGGCGCTCAGGCGCGCGCCCGGGATCTCGTCCGCGATCTTCTCGAGGATCCGCCGCATCTCCCTGAGCGCCAGGTCCGTGTACGCTTCGTAGTCGAGGCGCGCCACGGGCTTGCCCTCGGCGTGATCGCGCACGACGCCGACGAACACGCACACTCCACCGGCCGAGGGGTGCTGGACGGCCCGCATGCACTCGTCCACCGACAGCGACTCGTGGCGGATCGCCACGTGCGGCGCGTCCGCGCCACCGGCGACGGGTGGGAGGATCACGACCTCGTCCCCGTCGGCCACCGGAGATCCGTCATCGACGAAGTCGCCGTTTACTGCCAGGCGCATCCGGCCGAGGTAGGATCGGAGGCGCGGATGTCGTTCACCGACGGCCTCCCGGACGTCCGACGTCCGCGCCGGCGGTCCGTCGATCTCGATCCGCTCTTCTTCGGTTCCCGCGAGCTCTCTCGCGGCTGCATAATAACGAACGGTCACCTGCATGCGCGCTCCACGTCTGCTTGACCCCGATCGAGACGGATCTTAAATCGGAGCTCTCGCCGAAGCCATGTCCCGCGTCCAACCGAGCCAGATGCCGCTCTTGTTCCGTTCGGAACGGGAAACCGATCGCGAGGCGGCATTCGACGCGCTGGGCCGACGGCTCAGCAACCTCTTGCGCGAGCCGGTCGTGCTCGTCGTGACCGACAACCGGCGCACGATGATCTCGTCGCGGCACCGGGACGGCGTCTGGCACGTGCGGCTTCATCACATGTTCGTCGAGGCCGACGACCCGACGGTGCGTGCCCTCGCGCGCTACATCGCGAGGAACGAGCGCCGCGCCGGCGCCCACCTCGACGCCTACATCCGCGACCACGAGCACCGCATCCGCAAGGGCCGGCGCCGGGTGGTGCGCGTACACACGCGCGGCACGCACCACGACCTGCGCGCGATCTTCGACGAGCTGAACGAGATCCACTTCGACCGCGTCGTCGACGGCGTGCGGGTCACCTGGGGCCGCCGTCCGCCGAGCGGCGGCGGGCGGAACCGACGCTCGATCCGTCTCGGGACCTACGTGGCGGAGGACCGCCTGATCCGCATCCACCCCTTCCTCGACCAGGAGTGGGTGCCCGGCTACTTCGTGTCGTACGTGGTGTTCCACGAGATGCTGCATCATGTCGTGCCTGCGCCGGTACGCAACGGCCGCCAGCGCTTTCACAGCGCGGAGTTCCGGCGCCTCGAGCGAGCCTACCCGGACTTCGAGCGCGCCCTCGCCTGGGAGCGCACCAACCTCCCGAAGCTGTTGCGGTACTGAGGGCGCTGCTAACCTCCCGCGCCGGTGCTCGAACGTCTACGTCGGCTTTCCCTCCCCTGGGAGCTCCTCTTCGGGGCGCTCGCGGTCCTCTCGGCCGCGCCGGTGTGGCTCGTCGACCACCCCCCGATCCAGGATCTGCCGCAGCACCTCGCGGCGATCCGGGTCCTCGCCGACCACGGTGACGCCGACCTCGGGTTCGCGCGCTGGTTCGAGCTGTCGCTCGGCAGCACGCAGTACCTCGCCTATTACCTCGTGGCGCTCGCGCTCTCGAAGGTCGGGGGCGTCGTGCTCGCCAACCGCCTCCTCATCACGGCGGCGGTGGTCGGCACGCCCTACGCGATGCGCGCCCTGCTCCGCGCCCTCGGCCGCGACGAGCGGCTCGCGCTGTTCGTCTTCCCGCTCACCTGGAACGCGCACCTCATCCTCGGCTTCCTGAACTTCGTGAGCGCGATCCCGCTCGCGCTCTGGGGCCTGGCGGTCGCGGTGCGGCTGCGCGAGGAGCACACGCGCGGGCGCGCCATCGGCCTCGCCGTCCTCAGCGTGGTCACGTTCTACACGCACGTCGTACCGTTCGGCTTCCTCGGGCTCGGGGCGGGGCTCGTCGCCATGGGGGACGGCTTGCGCGAGACCGGGCGGCGGTGGCTGCCGCTGGTGCCAGCGGCCCTCGCGGCGGTCGCGTGGACCCAGACGAGCCCGGCGGGCGAGTCGACGCTCACCGCGGCGCTCCTCTCGGACGAGTCGAGCGCAGGCCCCGAGCCGCAGTTCATGGCGTGGATGGACGCCGTCCGCGAGATCCCGATGTGGCTCACCGACGTCCTGCACGTCGAGACCGACGAGAAGCTCCTCGTCGTCTGGGGCGTGCTCGTCCTCGCGGCGATCGCGCTCGGGGCGGGCCGCTCGAGCGAGGAGGGCGCGGCGTCGCGCGACGAGGTGCGCGCGGGCTCGCTCCTCCGGCGCGTCGGCCTGCTCGCGCCCGTCGCGGCGCTCGCCTACTTCGTGACGCCCGCGTCCTACGACTGGATCTGGCCGATCAACGCGCGCTTCCCGCTGCTCGCGCTCGTCTTCCTGATCCCGATCCTGCCCGCGCCGCGCCGGTGGCCCGGCGCGCTCCTCTTCGCCGGCGTCGTCGCGGTCTCGGTCCTCTCCTCGCTCGAGGTCGCGAGCGCGTTCCGAGCCTTCGAGGAGGAAGAGGTGGGCGAGCTCGACGCCGCGATCGAGGCGATCCCGCCCGGGCAGAAGGTCGCCGGCCTGGTCTTCGACCGCGGGTCGGGGCAGGTGAAGTTCTCGCCGTTCCTCCACGCGGTGGCCTGGTACCAGGCCGAGAGGGGCGGCGCGGTGATGTTCACCTTCGCCGACTTCCCGCACTCGCCCTTCCGGTTCCGCGAGGACGACCGCCCGCCGCGCGTGCCGCCGCGCTGGGAGTGGACGCCGGAGCGCGTCGACCCGGCGCGCGACCTCGACTGGTACGACTGGGTGCTCGTCCGCGGCGGCCCCGGACGCATCGAGCGGCAGCGCGATCTGTGGGAGCCCGTCCACCGCGGACCGCGCTGGAGCGTGTGGAAGCGCGTCGCCGGAGGAGCGCCGTGACGGGCGGGGCGCACGACGACCGGCGCGCTGCGGTCGCCCTCGCCCTGGTCGTCCTGGCGCTCGTGGCGTCGCACGTGCTCGGGCTCTTCGCGCCCAACACGTGGATCAACCGCGACGGCCGCTTCTACACCAACGTCAACGTCACGATCGTCGAGGACCTGAGCTTCGAGCAGAGCGACTTCGCCGCTTCCTGGTACAACGGCGAGCTCGGCTGGAACCGGGATCTGCCGGGGAGCTTCAGCAACATCGCGCTCGGGCGAAACGGCGAGCACTGGCCGATGCACCCGTGGATCCTCCCGGTCCTGTCGACGCCGCTCTTCTTCGCGCTCGGGCTCGTCGGGACGCTCGTCTTCAACGTGCTGATGTTCGGCCTGATCGCCGCGGGCTCCTACCGCTTCGCGCGCCAGTACGCGTCGGCCCCGGCGGCGGCCATGGGCGCAGCCGTCTTCCTGCTCGGGACGGCGGTCCACGAGTACGCCTACGACTACCACGTCGACGTGCTGCTCCTCGCGCTGTTCTCGATGGCGCTCGCCGCGCTCGCGACCCGCCGCGGAGTCTGGCTCGGCGTCCTCGTCGGCTGCACGCTCGTCATCAAGCCGACCTCGATCCTGCTCGTCCCCGCGCTGCTGGCGTTCCTGTGGGAGCGGCGCGACCTCGCCACGTTGAAGCGGGCGGTGCTCGGGGGGGCGGCGGTGCTCGGCGCGGTCGCCCTCGTCAACACGTACATGTTCGGCCGGCCCTGGCGCTTCGGGTACATGCGCGTGCTCACGGTCGAGGACGGGGTGAAGGTGCTCGCCTCGAGCGGCGAGGCGTTCATCACGCCGCTGGACGAGGGCATGGCGCGAACCTGGTCGGGCTACTGGGGCCTGCGGCACCGACACACCCTCCTCGCCCTGGCGCTTCCCGGTTTGCTCGTGATGCTCCTCCGCCGTCCGCGGTACGCCTTCGCCGCGGTGCTCACGGCTGTCGCCGCGTTCCTCGTGTTCTCGAAGTACCACTTCGAGGGCGACCGTTTCCTCTGGCCGGCGCTCTCGCTCCTCGTCCCGGCCCTCGCCGGCTCCTTCGACCTCGCCGAGCGCGCCATGACGCGCCTGTCCGAGCGGGTGCGCCGGCTTCCCGCGTCGGCGGCCCTCCCCGCGGTGGCGGGCATGCTGTGCGTGCTCGCCGTGGCCGCCACGTTCTTCTTCGATCCGCCTCCGGTCGAGCGGCTGCCCGAGAGCGCCTACGTCCTCGGCGCCACGGCCGCCGGAGACGGCACGCTCGATCTGCGCGAGGTGCTCGGAGACGACTACCTCGACCGCACGGCGGTCGAGGACAGCCTGGTCGCGCGCAGCCGCTTCGGCCACTGGCTCGCGCGCACCTCGCCGCCCGCGCTCCTCGTCGCCGCCCCGTTCACCGCGGCCTTCGGGAAGGGCGGCCTCGTCCTGCTCCATCTTCTCGCCCTCGGCGTCGCCGCGGGCGCGGCGGTGGCGCTCGCGCGCAGGACGGCGCATCCGGTCGCCGCGGTCGCCTGCGTCGTGGGCCCCGCGCTCCTCCCGATGGTCCGCGACCAGGTCGTCGCGGGCGGCCCGCCGCTCCTCGCCGCCGGGCTCGCCTTGCCCGCGCTCGTCCTCGCGACCCGAGGCCGCTGGGCGGCGGCCGGCGCGCTCGGGGCGGCCTCGGCCTGGATGCTCGACGCCCCCTGGCTCGCGGGCGCTGCCGTCTTGCTCGTCGCGCTCCGGGACGGAAGGCCGGCGCTCGTCCGCGCCGCCATCGGCGCGGGCGCGGTGCTCCTCGCGTGGGGCGCCGGCCACCTCGTCCTCATCGGCCGCCCCTTCGCCTCGCCCGAGGACTTCGTGCTCGGGTTCGGTCAGGAGACCTTCGCCGTCGACGCGCCGCCGCTCCTCGATCACCTGGCGGCGACCCTCGGGAGCGGCGCCGGGCGCACGCTCGCGCTCCTCCTCGCGCTCGCGCCCTTCGGCGTCGCCGCCGCGCGGGACCGGGACCTGGCCATCCTGCTCGGGGTCCCGCTCCTGTCGCTCTTCCTCCCGGGTGTCCTGCCGGCGCACGGCGATCCCCGCACGGTCTTGCTCGTCCTCGCGCTCGCGCTCCCGCTCGCGCCGCTCGCGACGGCGCTCAGCCGGGCCGGCGTACACGCGGCCGAGACGGCGAGCCGGCGCCGGAAGCTCGCGGCCCTCGGGGTGGCGCTCGGCCTCCTCGCGCTCACCGGCGCGGGCTCTTGGGTCGCGCGCGCCACCGAGCCCCTGCGCTTCGAGACCGCGCGCGCGGTCCGCGAGGGCGAGGTGCTCCTCGCCGATCGGATCCCGTGCGACTTCCTGCCCTGGGAGCACCTGACCTGGGAGTGCAGCCACTTCGACCGCGGCCACTTCAACCAGGTCGGGCTCGCGCTCCCGGAGGGCGTCGAGGTCGGCGGCGAGCCGGCCGACCTCTTGCTCCTTCCGACCGGCGGCCGCCGCGAGCCCCGGAGCATCACCTGGCACGACGTCGAGGCCACCGCCCGGCTCCGGCTCCGCTGGGCCGTCCCCGACCGCGCCCCGGGCGGCGTCCGGCTCGAGGTCAAGCTCGACGGCGAGACCGTCGAGACCGTCGAGACCCCCGTCCAGGCGGACGGCGAGATCCACGAGGTCGACATCGACACCTCGCCCTTCGCCGGCCGGACCGTCGACCTGACCCTCCGCGCCGAGCCCCTCACCCGCCCCGCCGCAGGCATCGCCGTAGGCGGCGGGTTCGTGCACGGTTCGTAGTCCTGCGCCCGCCGCCGGTCCAAGCCGCGCGCGCCGGTCACCGGAAGAGCCGCTTCTCCCGCCCGCGCACCTCCATCCACGGCCTCCGCCCGAACGACCACACCAGCCCGTCGGGCGCCGTGCCCGTCACGCGGATCCGTCGCTCATGGATCCCTTCCCCGTGGCACGGCCAGCACGGGCTCGTCCCGTTCGACGGCTCGTGGCCCCCGCCGTGCGAGCGATACACGATGTGGTGCCAGGTCGGCTGCTTGCTGAAGCACACCGGCGTCGCGTGCTCGTGCCCGTCGCGGGCGAAGATCTCCTCGCACACCCCCGAGTCTCCGAGCATCGGGTACCACGTGCGCCAGTAGTTCGAGGCCAAGAAGCCGATGAAGCTGTCCTCGGCGGCCAGCTCCGTCTCACTGAACGCACCCTCGATGAGCTTGTACAGGACGTACAGCTCGTCCT
>JBDIVX010000150.1:0-18372 GCA_039794305.1 Candidatus Neutrinellum sp. | reverse complement strand
GCCCGCGGTAGCGCGCCGTATCCCCGGGGATGGCGTCGCCGATCCGCACCTCGAGGAACGGCCCGCTGGTCACGAACGCGTGCCCGGCGCGGAGCGCCCGCACGACCTCGAGGGGGTCGGCGACGCGCCCCCCCGGGACGCGGACGTACGTGCGCGGGTAGCCGGCCCACTGGAACCACACCTTGTGCGAGTCGCTGTTGCCCGTCGCGACGATGCGCCGGCCGCGCGCCAGCAGGAACAGCCAGTCCTCGAACACCCGCTCGAACATCTCCGGCCGCCCGAGGTCGAAGCCGTTCCACACCTCGAGCGCGTCGAAGTCCTCGCTGAAGAGATCGCTGGCGCTCCCGGTGCGCGGGTCGAGCCCCATCACCTCGAAGTAGCCGATGTCGTGCTCGAGGCGCGGGTGGTTGACCTGCACGACGACGTCCTCGCCGGCCTCGTGGAGCGTCCGGAATAGCTCCTCGGGGGAGGTCCCCCGGTGGGCGGGCGCGCCCCCGGCCGGAGCGTCCGGGTCGAGCGGCCACGGGTACGCGTTGATGTGGCCGTACTGGGGCGCCCACGTCGTCACCTCGACGCCCGGAACGGTGCCGAAGTCGTCGATCACGAGCGCCTCGGCCGCGGGGGCATAGTCGGTGACGTGGTTGTGATCGGTGGGGACCGCGAAGCGCACGCCCTCGGCCACCAGCGACGCGACGCGGTCCTCGAGCGTCACCTGGCTGTCGGGGCTCGGCGCGGCGTGCACGTGGAAGTCGGCCGACACCCAGTCGCCGGGGTCCACCACGTGCGAGAGGGCGGCGTCGATCTCCGGGCTGAACGTCGGCGTCACCTCGACCTGCTCCTCGACGATCGTCCACTCCGGACCGCGCGTCAGCGTCACGCGGTAGGTGCCGGCCGGGAGCTGGACGACGGCGCTCCCTCGGGCGGTGATCACGGTGTCGGCCGCTCCGTCGGCGCGCTCCTCGGGTCCGAGGTCGGGGCTCGGCGTCGCCCCGATGCCTCGGATGCGGATGCGGCCGGGGATGGGGCGGCCCGTGGCGGCGTCGGTGAGCGCGACGCGGACGCGGTTGCCACGCGGGATGACGAGGGTGACCCGATCGCCCGGGGCGACCGTCACCTCGTCGCTCGGCGCGTGACCGTAGGCGGTCGCCCAGGCGCCAAAGCGGCGCGAGCGGAGCTCGACCGCGACGGGTGTCAGCGGCACGAGCGCCCGGCCGCGCTCGTCCGGGAAGGTGTCGAGCAGGGGCTCGCCGTCCTCGGTGCGGACGTGGATCGTCGCGCCCTCGGGCGCGTAGGGCAGCGTGAACAGCACCTCGGGGAACGGCGCGCCGCGGATCCAGCCGAGCCGGCGCAGGCCCTCGGCGACCGAGGGCCGGCCGAGGACCAGCGCGCTCCGCGCGACGAACGCGTCGTCCTCGCCGATGTCGCCCCGCGGCGAGGCGACGTTGGTGTACGACAGGAAGCGGGACGCGCCGTGCTGCTCGAAGATCGCGCGGACGTGCGCAGGCGGCGCGCGGTAGCCGAACACGGTGGCCATCTCGGAGCCCGACCGCGCGATCCAGTTGGCGTCGTGCCACATCTCGTCGTCGACGGCGCCGACGCCAGGGAGGATCGGCGTCGCGCCGCCCCATCCGATGCGCGCCACCACGCGGACCTGCTCCAGCATCCCGTCGTCCTCGGGGGCGACGCGCGTCACGATCGAGATCGCCGAGCCCGCGTCCGCGACCGACAGCTCCTGGTGCACGTCGACCAGGCGCTCGTCGATCCGCACCTCACCCTCGACGCGCAGGGCGGGCCGCCCTCTGCGCTCGATCACGGACATCCGCCGCGCTACCACCGCGTGCGTGCTCGCGCCGACCATGAGCCGCGGCGCGACGAGGACGATGCTGTCGTCGGCGGGCACGCCGTCGAGCGTGGCCTCGAGGACGGCGCCGCTCGCCTCGCCCGCCCGGCGGAGGCCGCCCACGAGGACGCGCAGGCCGTCGCCCTCGATCACGAAGTCCCCGGGCACGGCCACCACGCCGCCGGGCGTCTCCGGGGGCAGACTCTGCTCGACGCGCGCGATGCGGACGCCGCCGAGCGACAGCTCGGTGTGCCGCTCCTCTGCGCAGCCGAAGAGCGCGAGGGCGACCGCGATCGGCAAGACGTCGCGCACGGAGAGGGTGCGTAGCACGGAAGCCGGTGGGTCAGAACCGGCCTTCGAGCGACAGCGAGCCGAGCCCCGCGCGGAGGCGCAGGCCGTCCCGGGCGGCGCGCGCGGCGGCGTCGATGTCGTCCTCGGTCGGGGTGCTCGTCCACAACACCACGCCGACGAGCGTGATCGCCGCGCCGGCCGCGGCGACGATGCCCGAGACGAGGCGGATGGTGTTCTGGCGGTCCTGGTCCGCCTGCAGCTCGCCGTACTCTCGCTCCAGGTCGTCACAGATCGCCGACGAGGTCATGTCGCAGTTGTTCTCGGAGAACTGCTGGTTGAACCGAACGACCTCCTCGTCGGTCGCCGAGATCTCGCTCTCGTTCCACAGGAAGCTGCCCCCGCCGCCGAGCAGCACGAGCCCTCCGGTCAACGTCACGACCTGCCCCCACGTCCGCGTCGAGGACGCCACCGCGACGCGCTCGGCCCGCGCGTCCGGCGTCCACAGGAGCGGCGGCGTGAGGTCCTCGCCGCTCTCCGGCGGCAGGTGCACCTCGCCCTCCCACGGCTCGCGCTCTGCCACCTCGATCTCGATGCGGTGAGGCCCCGCAGGGAGCGTGATACCGCCGCCGTCGAGGAGCACCTGCTCGCCGTCGATCCGCACGACGACCGGCGCATCCGGCAGGTGAATGCGGATCTGGCCCATCGCGTTCGCCGGCGCGTCCTCGTCGAGGCGCATGTCGAGCCTCACCTCGGTCTCGGCGCCGTGCTCCACGTCGACCGGGACGCGCGCCTCGACGTAGCCGGCGCGCCGCCCCACGACCACGTGCCTGCCCGCGTCCACCGGCACCGTCGAGCTGAGCGGCGTCCGGCCGAGCAGACGGTCGTCGAGGCGCACCTCCACGTCGGGGACCGTCGCGACGATGCGCAGCGTCCCCCGCTGGTCGATGAGCGGGTGCAGCTCCATGTCGAGCGTCTCGGTGACGCCGCCCGCGAGCTGGACCGCGCGGCGGAGGCTGTCGTAGCCCGCCGCGCGCGCCCCGACCGTGTGCTCACCCGCGCTCAATCGCAGCGGCGCATCGAGCGGCGTCGTCGCGACGTCGACTCCGTCGACGCTGATCGTCGCCCCGTCGACGTTGGTCCGCACCAGCAGCCGTCCGATGCGCGCGCGCTGGCGCTCGAGCGCCTGCGCGACCTCGCGGCGGCGCGCCTCCGAGATCCCGTCGCCCGCCTCGCGCAGGTACTGCTCGTAGGTGTCGGCCGCCTCGACCGCGTGCCCGAGCGCCTCGTGCACGCGCCCGAGGTTGTAGAGGACCTGATGCGCCGGCGCGATGCGGTAGGCCCGCTGGAACTCGGCGAGGGCGGCGTCGTAGCGCCCCTCGTTGAAGAACTCCGTCCCGCGATTGAAGTGCTCACCCGCCTCGCGCGCGGCGTCCTCGTCCTGCGCGCGCGCCGGCGCTCCGGCCGCGCAGACGGCGACGACGACCGAGACTCTCGCGAAGAGCGCGCCCGCGTTCATCGGTTCCCGTACGGATTCGGATCGAGCCCCGCCTGCTCGGCGGGCGTGGCCATGGACGGCTGGGTCCGGATCGGCCGCCGGATCGCCCGGCGCGGCTCCTCGACCTCCGCCGTCTCCTCCGCGGGGGTCGTCTCGGGGCCCGGCTCGGCGGCCTCGACCTCCGCCGCCTCCGGTGGCCGATCGGGCTCGGCGGGCGGCTCGGCCGGGGCCGGGCGCTCGGACGGCGCCTCGGCCGCCACCCCGGGCGGCTCGGCGGGCTCGCCGCCGGCCGGCTCGCCTCCGGAGGTCGCGATGGCGACCGCCGCCGCCGTCGCCGCGATCAGGATGCCCGCGGCCGCGAGCCAGATCCCTCGGCCCGAGCGTCGCGCGTGGGCCGAGGCCGGCGGCGGAGGCTCGTGAGGAGCCGGATCGAGGGGCGGGGGCGGCTCGCTGTCCTCGAGCGCGAGCGTCTCCTGGGACTCCGCGCAGCGCTCGGGGCGCGGCGCGCCCATGCTGAGCGTGTCGCTGGAAGGGACGGCGGCCGGGCGCGGCACCTCTTCGTAGCCCACGGTCCGGCGCGTGGGCTTCGGGCTGTCCGAGATCGTCTTCGCGCGGATCTTCGTGTCGCCCGGCGCATACGTCACGATGTCCGCGCGGAGCGCCTCCATGGTCGGGTAGCGCCGCTCGCGGTCGCGGTGCATGGCCTTGTCGACGATCGCCGCGAACTCCGCGGGCACGTCCGGCCGATGGTGGCGGAGCGGAAGGTACTCGCCGGCGGCGATCTTGATGAACAGCGCGCCGACGCTCTTCGCGTCGAACGGCAACCGCCCCGTGAGCGCCTCGTACATCATCACGCCCACCGCGTACACGTCCGTGCGCTCGTCCACCTCGCGGGCCGCCGCCTGCTCCGGAGACATGTAGAAGGGCGTCCCGAGGATGGTGCCCTCCTGGGTCAACCTCGAGGTTCCGTCCTTGTTGTCCCTGAACTTCGAGATGCCGAAGTCGAGGATCTTGACCCGCTCGGCGCCCGACGGATGGGTGACGAGGAAGATGTTCTCCGGCTTGAGGTCGCGGTGGATGATCCCCGCGGCGTGCGCGACCGAGACGCCCTCGCACACCTGCACCATGATGCCGACCAGCCGCTCGACGCTCAGCACCTGCTCCCGCTCGAGGACGTCGATGAGCTGGCATCCGTCGAGCAGCTCCATGAGCACGTAGGCCGAGCCGTCGTCCATCGTGCCGGCGTCGTAGGTCTCGACCACGTACGGGGTCGAGAGCTTGCCCGCGACTCCCGCCTCGCGGATGAGCCGCTTCATGAAGCTCCGGCGCCTGACGTACTCGGGCTTGATGAGCTTGAGCGCCCGGCGGTGGCCCGTGATCAGGTGGTCCACCTCGTAGACCGCCCCCATGCCGCCGCCGCCGAGCTTGCGGATGACCTTCAGCTTGTCCAGGAGGACCTGGCCCACGAGCGGATCGGGCTTCGCGTCGACCGCCACGACGATTACCCTACCCGCTCCGGAGGCGGGGGTCACGAAGGCTCGGCACCCCGGGCTCAGGGGCCGGCGTCCACGCCGGCGTCCGACATCGGGGACACGCACACGCGCTCGCCGGGCTCACCCGTGCACCGCTCGTCGCCGCGGCAGTCCCGGTCCTCGCGGCACTGCTCGCGGCAGCGCCCGTCCACCGCGCACATCTGCGTCTCGGCGCAGTCGCTGTGGAGCGTGCAATCCTCTTCGGCCGGGTCGAAGCACCCCCGCTCTCCGTCCCGAGTCTCACAGGCCGACCCGGCGGGGCAGTCGTCGTCCGCCTCGCACTCGTTGGTGCACCGGCCGAACCGGCACACGAGGGGCTCGGGGCATTCGCTGGTCAGCGTACAGGTCCCCTCGGACTCGACGGTGCACGACCCGAGCCCGTCCTCGTCGAACACGCAAGAGCTCCCGATGTCGCAGTCGCGGTTGCTCGCGCACTCGCGCCGGCAGCGCTCGAGCCTGCACACGAGCGGGGACTCGCAGTCGCTGTTCAGGGCGCACCCCTCGCCGGTCCGCAGGACCGGCCGCTCCGAGCACCCGGCGAGCGCGAGGCCCAACGCGACGGCGACCTGCCACCGCCCCATCAGAATCCCCCGTCGGGGAGCACGCATCGGTTGTCCACGCTGCACGTCCGGGGGTAGTCGCAGTCCCGATCCTCGAGGCACTCGAGGCGACAGACCTGATCGTAGTCGCAGACCAGCCCGTCACGACAGTCGCTGTCGTACAGGCAGGCGCGCGGCTCCTGCACCTCGCACGTGTGCACGCCGGCGGCCCCCACCTCGCAGGTCGCGCCGTGCGGGCAGTCGCGATCCTCGACGCAGGCCTGGCCGCAGCGCCCGTCGCGGCACACGAGCTGATCGCAGCGCCCCCCGCACCGCTCGCGGCACTGGGAGTCGAGCGTGCACGGCTCGAGCTCGTCCGGGAGCTGGCAGCCCCCGAGCCTCTCGTCGTCGAACAGGCACTGCAACGACGCCGCGCAGTCGACGTGGTCGCGGCACTCGACCCGGCACCGGCCGAGGCGGCACACGAGCGGCGCCTCGCACTCGGTGTTGAGCTCGCAGCCGTGCCCGCGGAGCTTGGGACGCTCGGACGCGCAGCCGGACAGGAGCAGTCCGGCGACCAGCGCGAAGAGCGACGTCCTCATCGGCACGGGCACCATGCTACCGCGGGACGGGCCGTCACCCCACCCAGCGGACGGCCTCGATCGCGAGGAGGAACGCCACGAGCCGCCTCACCCGCGCCGGCCCTCCGCCCGGTCCGCCGACCAGCATCCCTTCGAGCCGTGAGAGGGGCTGCGGGCTGTCGAGCGACGCGAGGAGCAGCGCCAGGTCGGCGGGGGGGTCGGCCCGCAGCAGGTCGTCTGCGGCCGGGCTCGTGACCAGGGCGGAGTCGGGGCCACGCCCCGCGAAGCGCTCGTCCTCGAGCCCCGCCGTGATGCGGAGCGCCGCACCCGAGTCGAGGATCTCGAACGGATCGAGCTCGATGGGCACCCTGCCCTCCGGCGCCTCGACGCCGCCGTAGAAGGCGGCCCGCCCGCGCGTCCACGTGAACGTGTCGAGCAGGCGCTCCCTCACCTGCGCTTCGAGGTGCCGCACGAGGTGCACCGGCTCGACGAGCCCGAGCGCCGAGAGCGTCTCGCCGAGCCGCCCCTCGAAGCGCGGCATGACCGCGAGCGCCATGTCGAGCTCCGCGCGATCGATGACGCCGCGCGCGACCAGGTACGCGCCGAAGAGATCGCTCGCGAGGTTGGACGCGACGAAGACCGGCCGGCCCTCCTCGAGGTAGATCTCCTTGCGGATCTCCCCGTGCTCGCAGAGGAGGAGCCCGGTGTCGCGGTCCACGAGCGCCCGCCCGAGCACGCGGAGCATGCCGCCGCGCGCGAGGTCGTGCAGCTCGTTCGTCTCCACCATGCGCGCTCTGCGCCGCATCGTGGGCGTGCGGGAGGAGGGGGGCAGGTGACGCACGAGCTCCGGGAACGCCAGGAGGGGCAGCGGGTCGGCCCCGTCCACGGCGATCTCGTCGGCGGGCCCGATCCGGCCCGTGGCGATCGCCTCGATGAGGCCCGCGTACTTGAACAGGCCGAGCTCCCGTCCGTCGGAGGCGCGCACCGCGTAGGTGGCGCGGTCGATCTCCTCCGGTCCGTCGACGGTGATGAGCTCGCCCGTGTCGCTCGGGATGCGCAGCCGGCCGTCCTGGGTGATGCCGGGCGTCTCGAGCTCCCACGACTCCGCGTCGCGTTCGACCGTCTTGGCGAGGGCCCTGCGGTCTGTCGGCTCCTGGTCCGCGGAGAGCACGCGGGCGACCAGCTCCCCGAGCTCGCGGCGGACGGCCCCGACGTCTTCGTCGACGAACGGCAAGAGCCGGTCGCGCAGCTCGGACGCGCTCTCCGTCCGCACGTCGGGCGAACGCTCGAGCGCCCCGAGCAGGGCGAGCCCGAGCGCGGGCGGCAGCTCCGCCGCCGCCTCGCGGAACGCGCGGACGTCACCGTCGCGGATCGCGAGGAGGATCCCGATCTCCCCGCCGCCGGTGAACAGGGGACGCCCGAGGATGAGCTCCGCGGCGATCACGCCCGCGGCGAAGACGTCGGCGCGTTGGTCGGAGGGCTGCCCCGCCACCTGCTCGGGAGCGAGGTAGCCGAGCTTGCCCTTCGCGCGCGTGTTCCTCGGGGCGTGCGGGTGGGTCTCGCGCATGGTCGCGCCCGCGATCCCGAGGTCGCCGAGCTTCACGTCGCCGTGCACGGAGAGGAAGACGTTGGACGGGCTCACGTCGCGGTGCACGATGCCGGCCGGTCTGCCCTGCCCGTCGGTGACCGCGTGCACGGCCGCGAGGCCGTTCAGCATCTCCGTCACGATGTACATGGCGACCGGGAGGCGCAGCTTCGAGCCGGTCCGGGTCAGGTGTCGCGCGACCCGCCAGAGATCCACGCCGAAGACGTACTCGAGGACGATGTAGGGGATGGACCCGTCGGTCCCCGACGACAGGACCTGGACCACGTTGTCATGACGTATCCGGAGCCCGAGCTCGGCCTCGTCCTCGAACATGTGCCGGCACTGCCGGTCGGCGGCGAGCGCCGGGAGCATGCGCTTGATGACGACGGCCCGGGCGGCGCCCGCGGGCGGCTGGTCGAGCGCCCGGAAGACCTCGGCCATCCCCCCGACCGCGATCCGGTTCGCCAGCCGGTAGGGTCCGATGTCGCCATCGGGGCGAGGAGCGGGCGGGACCTCCGGCGGGCGGCTCGATCGCACGGACGAGCGAGGATAAGTCCCCCGAACGTGGACGTAAATGGGCCGGAGCGCCCCCCGGGACCCTCGAGGGGGCTCAGAGCGCGCAGTCGGCGGGGGAGCGCTGGCTCACCCCCAGCCGCTCGAGCAGCGCGGCCTCGGCGGCCACGTACTCGTCGAACGCGTCGGCGAGGGCGGGGTTCTCGAGCACGAGCGTGTTCTCGTTGTTCTCGCCGGCGCCGCTCGCGCTCAGGTTCATGCTGCCGTCGAAGACCACGTCGTCGACGATGACCGTCTTGTTGTGGTTGCGCACCTGGGCGCTCCCGCCCCCCCACTGGGAGATGTAGGTGGGGACTCCCTCGGCGCAAAGGTAGTCGTCGCTCGAGTAGACGCTCCCGGAGCGCACGAAGTCCCACACCGTCAGCGTGCGCACCCCCCGGCGGGCGGCGCGCGCCACGCCGAGCGCGAAGCACTGGTCGGTGGCCGAGTACATGCTCATCACCACCCGCTCGTCCGCCTCGCCGACGAGACCCCAACCGTCCTCTCCCTGGGCGCAGTACTCGCAGAGCCAGCGGCTGCCGGAGGGCCGGCAGAGACACTCGGCGTCCGGGCCGTCGCACGCCGAGTCGGGCGTGTCGCGACGCACCGTTCGGCTCTCGCCGCGCAGGACCCGCAGGGCGTCGTCCGACGGGGAGAAGAAGGCCTGGACCTGCCCGTCGGGCAGCGCCCAGGGGCCGCTCGCCGCGACGTCCTCGGTGCACGCCGGCGTGCACTCCTGGCACCGGTCCTCGCGGCCGTCGAGCCGCCCGCTCGCGCAGTGCCGGAAGAGCTGGTCGAGCTCGGCCTGGTACGCCGCGACGAGCTCGGGCGCGCCGCGCACGAAGAGCATGTGGTTGTGGTTCCTCTCGAGCCCGGCCTTCGTGAAGTTGGTCGATCCCGTCACGAGCAGCTCGCCGTCGACGATGAGGACCTTGTGGTGCATGAGCCCGTAGCTCCGCACCGCCTCGACCTCGGCGCCGCAGGACGCGAGCCCCGACTCCGGCGAGAAGAAGGCCGGCCAGTAGCTGCGGGAGTCGTTCGGGTCCTCCGACGTGTCGTCGGTCACCACGCGCACCCGCACGCCCGCGAGCGCCGCGTTGCACAGGGCCTCGGTGACGGCGGTGTCGTCGAGGCCGTAGATGGCGACGTCGATGGACTGCTCCGCCGACTGGATCGCCTCGACCAGCTCCTTGCGGAGCTCCCCCGCCGGATCGGCGCACCCGTCGTCGCAGTCGGGCGTGTTGAAGACGACGCGGACGCCGGCCTCCTCGGGCACCTCGGTCTGCACGCGAAGGAAGCCGTAGGCGGGCTCGGTGCCCCAGTTGAGCATGGTGACCGTGTACTCGGTCATCTCGCCGGCGGCGCGATCGGCGGGGATGGTCACGTAGGGCGCGCGGCCACGCCAGCTCCGGCGCCGGTAGCCGTCGGACTCGGCGACGAGCTGGAGCCGCTCCCGGCTCCGCTCCTCGTCCTGGTGCGTGGTGATGGCGAGCTGGCCGGAGGTACGGAACAGGAACGGCGCGCTCTCGCCCGGCGAGTCGTCCTTGCCGGGCATCACCACGAACGGCACCTCCACCACGACCGGCGTGTCCGCCTTGCCGACGGTGGGGAAGTCGCCGAGGTCGGTCGGCTCGGCGCCCGTCGTCTCCGCCGCGCAGGCGGCGAGCGCCCAGACGAGCACGAGGAGGGACGACGGACGGAGGGGGGATCGCGGCACGGCGGGTCCTCTTGGCAAAGGTCGTGCCCGCTTCTACGCGTCGATTCCGCGGCAATTCCTCGACGGGACCTCGCCGGCGCCGGCTAGCCGACTGGCCGCTCCGCGCGACGGACCGACCACCCCGCGAGCCACCCGGCGTGTGGAAAGGCGGTGTTCCGGGGCGGGAAGGAGTGGCGCGCGGCTTGCGTAGGAGGCCCGCGATGCCCACGCCCGCAATACGCTTGCTCACGCTCCTCGCGGTCGCTCTCGCCGGCTGTGCGGCGCCCGTGGGGCCGGCGGACGGCGCCCCGGCGGACGCCGAGGACCTCGGCTCGGTCGGCACGAAGGACGACTCGGTGTCCACGCGGACCGTCGCCATCGACCTCGCGCCGGGCGGCGTGAAGTGGTTCCGCGTGCGGGCCACGCGCTTCCACGCGGAGCTCGAGCAGGAGGGCGACGTCCCGGCGGCGCTCTCGGCCAAGAGCTACGACATCGAGATCGACGGGGAGGTCGCGGCGGACCCGGAGATCGACGTCGCCGCCCCCGCGGGCGAGCCGGAGGAGCTCCGCAACTGGACGCTCCGCGTGCACAACCTGGGCGAGGCGAACCTGCGCGGCGTGCTCACCGTCACGGCCGTCGAGGAGCTGCCCGAGGCCGGCACCGTGCTGCGCGAGGCCGAGGTCTCGGTCGAGCCCTTCGGCGTGCAGCGCTTCCGCGTCGCCGCCGGGAGCATCCGCGCCGAGCTCACTCCCGAGGTCGAGCTCGAGGCGCAGCTCTCCGCCAAGCACTACGAGATCGACGTCGCCGGCGAGCCCTCGACCCGCCCCGTCCTCGAGGTCGAGAGCCCGGGGGACGAGGTGCGCAACTGGACGCTGCGCGTGCACAACCTCTCGGGCGAAGTGCTGCGGGGGCTGCTCACGGTCCGCGTGCTCGAGCAGGAGCCCGAGACGGAGGAGCGGACCGGCCGGCCGACGCTCGACGATCCGGTGCTGACCGAGAACGACTTCTGCATCTACGCCGACTCCGCGCCCTACGTGCGCGAGATCCGGTGGGACGACCCGCTCGTCCAGGCCGCCATGCGGCAGATCCCGCCCGGCTTCCGGAGCGCCTTCAGCTACACGGAGTGGCGCGTGGCGTACGGGCTCGAGAACGACCGCGACGGCACCGACGAGGAGATCGGGCGGGCGGTCGCGCGCAACTTCGTGCGCGTCCTGTGCGGCGAGCTGCGCGACTACCCGGAGCTGCTCCGGCGGCGGCTCGAGGTGATCGCCGCGGGGACCCACTACGCCGGCCCGGGCGAGATGATTTCGGTGAGCACGTCGGAGAACCTGTTCACCCAGCTCACCTACCCCGCGTACGAGCGGATGGTGCGGACCATGCGTGCGGTCCACGCCTACCGTCAGAGCCGGCAGCCCGGCGACCGCGATGGCTACCACTACGGCTTCGGGGCCTACGGCCACGGCTCGCGGCGCGTCGACCACTCGGTGGCGCCGTGGACGCACTGCGAGATGAAGTTCATGTTCGAGCGGTACATGACCGCGGGCGCGCCGAGCTCGCCGGACGGGGCGACCTACGAGAGCGAGTACGCCGCCTACCGCGACACCGAGTGCACCGAGGACGACCTCGCGTGGATGTACAACTTCCGCGGGCACGTGAACTTCCAGCCGCTCTGGCTCGAGTCGAACGCCTTCGTCTTCAACTCGCGGCGCGCCCGCGGCGCCGAGATCTCGCGGCGCGACCGGAGCTACTACCTTCGCCCCTTCGCCGCCCGACACGCGGCCGCGCGGAGCGCGTGGGGGACGTACCTGTTCTACCCGGACGCCGATCACGACCGGATGATCCGCGCCTCCGAGAGCGGCGGCGGGCCCATCCTGTACGTCACCGACCAGGACACGGACGGGAACGGCCTCGCCGACTACCGCCTGTTCGACGAGGACGGCTGCGGCGACATGGGGGTCGGCCTGCCGATCCCGAGCCAGAACTGCAACATGGTGAGCTGGGAACAGGCCTGGTACACGCGGAGCACGACGGGCCACGCGTCGGCGTGGGACCCGGGGTGGATCGATCGGCCGGACATGGGCTTCCTCGAGGCGTTCGGCACCTTCGAGGAACGCATGGCCCGCTTCACGCAGGCGCTCGACCGCCACACCAACTGGGGCCCGACCGGCTACTACATGCTCGAGGCGAGCGACCCCGGCGACCAGAGCCCGCGGTTCTACGGCGCCTACTCGCCCATCGTCGCCGCGAGCTACGACGTCAGCGCGAGCGACTTCTTCGTGCGCCGGGACTACCCGACCACCGACCCGTTCGAGCGTGGCCGCGCCAAGTGGCTGTTCGTCATGAAGTACCGGGCGGACGACTACTACGACGAGGAGGACATGGCGGCCGGGCGTCCCATGGACTTCGAGCGGCACTACTTCAACGAGACGTCGCTCTCGAACGACTACTACCACGAGCGCGCCCTCGACCACTGGGGCTACATCCCGGGCGAGGAGCACCACGCGCAGGTCTACCTGACCTACGGCCACCGCGGCGAGACGCCGCCCGCGCTCGCCGACGTCCCGGCGCCCTGATCGAGGTCAGACGGCGCGCTCGTACCGCACGACGAGCGGCGTACCGGGCGCGAGGCCGGCCTCGGGCTCGACGAGCACGGCGTTTCGGGACGGATCGAAGCGCCAGTGCTCGGGCGGGAGCGGCTCCAGGGGCTCGCCGACGAGGACCCGCACGCCGTCCCATGGCTCGTCTGACAGCGGATAGGCGCGCGGCCTGTGGACGGCGTCGCGTGCGATGCGATCGAACGCGGCCGCCCAGTCGGGGGCGCAGACGTCGATGACGTCGCCGCCCGACCACTGGGCCATCCACTCGTAGGTCGTCCCGACGCGCGCGATGCCGCACTCGGAGTCCCAGGTCCCGATCACCCCGTGGAGCACGTAGTCGGCCCAGCCGTCACGTTCCTTGATCGCGTTGTGGTGTTCGATGGCGCTGCCGTACGCGTCGTCCTCGGTCACGATGACGATCGTCCGGTGCGCGTACGGCTGGCCGAGCGACTCGATCTCCTCGATGTGCTGCCCGATGAGGTCGAGCGCGTTCCGGCTCCGGACGTGCTCGTCGATCTGCCGGAACCGCTCGCTGTCGGCGCAGCCGGGGCCGGCGAGGGGCGGCGGGACGCAGATCCCGTGCTCGCCCGCGCGCGACGCGAGCAACAGCAGCCGGTAGGACCGCTCGCTCGATGCGACCGCGGCTGCGAGCCGGGCCACGTTCTCCCGCGCGAGGTCGATCCGATCGTCCATGCTCGGCGACTGGTCGACGGCCACCAGGATGTCGATGGCGTCGCTGTAGACGAACCGCTCCTCCACGGGCTCGCAGAACACGGGCGCCTCGCACGGCCCCCACGCGCCGGCGACGCACCGCTGCCGGCCGGGAGCGCAGGCCGACAGCGCGGGATCGGATGGCGGCACGGTGCACGCGCGGGTCTCGCCGAAGCCGCACTGGCAGGTCGCGCACGCGTCGGGGTCCGGCGGGCTCGCGTCGGGGACGGGCACCTCCGCCGGCGCGTGCTCTTCGGGCCCGGCGGGCGCGGTCCGAGCTCCGCACCCGAGCGCGAGCACGGCGGCGATGGCGAGCGCTCCCATGACGGCCCCCGAGGGGAGTCGTCCGGCGAGCGCCGAGTTTCCAACGACGCGCTACGGGGGAGGACCGTTGCGTGCACAGGTTGTGCGGGACGCCCGCACGCGGCCGAAACGCCCTCTTCACGCGAGTCCCGTCCGCAGGACGGACCGCTCGCGGCCGTAACACGCTCTTCACGCGAGTCCTGTCCGCAGGACGGACCGCTCGCGGCCGAAACGCCCTCTTCACGCGAGTCCTGTCCGCAGGACGGACCGCTCGCGGCCGAAACGCCCTCTTCACGCGAGTCCTGTCCGCAGGACGGACCGCTCGCGGCCGAAACGCGCTCTTCGGACGAGTCCTTTCCGCACGCCGCGAAGACTCGGTCGGTGCCATCGACGGCAAGCTGAGGGCTACCCGCGTTCGCCGACCTGCATTCGGGCGTGTCCCCGGTGCAAGTCGAGTTGCATTGGGACCTGTCCCCGATGCAAGTCGCAGTTGCATTCGGGCGTGTCCCCGATGCAAGTCAGTCGAGGTCGGCCTTGGCTTCGCGGGCGAGGCGGACCAGCTCCCAGTAGGGGGGGCGGTAGCCGTGCTCGGCGCGGAAGGCCTCGGCGCGCCGGCGGACGTCTTCGGCGATCCGGGCGTGGCGCTCTCGGAGCCACTCGGCGCGGAGGGCGGTGGTGGCGCTCATGCCCTCGGGGACGGGGCCGACGCCGCCGAAGAGGTTCAGCACGACGCTGTAGGCCTTGGCGAGGCGCGCGGCCGGCAACATCCACGGGTCGTGGCCGAGGCGCTCGCCGCGCTCGGCGCCCTCGAGCATGGCGTCGACGACGGCGTCGTCGAGGTGGTCCTCGAAGAGGGCCTCCGGGTCGCGCCACTCGGCGACGACGCGGAGCTTCGGGTCGTACTCGAGGTCCGAGGGGCCGTGGGTCTCGAAGTGCTCGACGCCGAAGGCCGCGAGCCAGGAGGTGACGCCCACGGACGACATGCTGGTCAACCCCTCCCAGAGCTCGACGCCCTCTGCGCGGTAGGCGCTCGAGGCGACCTCCGAGCAGAACATGTCCGACGGGTCGCGGTGGTCCATCGCGAAGTCGTACGGGATGTGACGGCGGCGCGCTTCGGTGAGCGCGTGCTCGGCCGCACGGTGAGGGAGCATGGGATCGGGGGCGACGTCCGCGCGCAGCCGGAGCACCATGACGCGCAGCTTGCGGTCGCCCAGGTACTGGTCGAGGGTCGAGACGACGACGCCCTGCTCGATGTGCGACTCGACGACGGAGACCTCGGCCGTGTCCTCGGCGACGTGCACGAGCGCCACGTGCGAGAAGTTGCCGGGGTAGTCGTTGCCGCGCGCGATGAGCGCCGAGGTCGGGGCGCCGCCGCGCGAGACGAGGACGTCGCCGCTGTGGACGCGCACGCCGAGCAGCGTCGCCGACGGGGTGGCCGAAGGCTCGTCGGTGCCGTGCGAGAGCGCCACGATGGCGCCCTCGTCCTGCTGGAGGAGGACCTCCTCGACCGCCATGCGCCCGCCGTACAGGAGGCGATAGACCTGAGCGCGCGCGTCGCGGGCGTTCGCGTCCCAGCGGCGTGACTGGTCCTTGACCACCCGCCGCATCCGCTCGTGGGCGGCTTCTAGCTCGTCCACGCGCTCGGGGCAGGCGGCGACGAGCGGGCCGAGCTCGAAGAGCCCGGCCTCGAGCGCTTCGTAGCCCGGATGTCCGGGAGGCCTTTCGGCGGACTCGAGCGCCGCGAGGTGCCCGTCGAGCGCCGCGAGCCCCTCGGCGATCGGCGCACGGAGCCCTTCGCAGCCCACCTCTCGCGCCCGCGCGAACCGCTCTTCGAGCCGCTCCCAGAGCGCGTCCCGGTCCCACACGAAGGGCTCGCGCCCTGCCCCGCCGGGCACGCCCGGCGGCGGGTCCGGCACGAACAGGAGCAGGGCGAGCGAGCTCCAGACGAGCAAGCGGCGAAGCCGTCGCAGCACGGGCCGACTGTAGTCGATCGGGGCGCCGAGCGGATCAGGCGGCGCGGCTCACGCGCTCGCGGCAGAGGCGGGCCACCTCGAGCCGCAAGAGCGCGGCGCCGCGCCGGCCGAGCCGGGCCTCCGCCTCCCGGCTCAGACAGAGCGCGATGCCGTCGGGCTCGAGCCGGGCGACCCTGCGGACCTGCTCGTCGGTCATGCGATCGACGGTCTCGCGTGCGAGCCCCGAGACGAGATCGTCGTCCTTCACTTCGCGCATTTCGTTGCCCGGCCTCCGCCGCACGTTCGATTGGACGAGGCGCTGCCTCGACCGCTTCAACGGGCGGGCGCGCGCGGGCGTGGCATTCTGGGACACCCCTAGCGCAGAGCGCGGAAGATCAGCGGCTCGGCGACGTTCTTCACGTGGGCGCTGCGCTCTTCGCCGAAGGCAGAGTCGTCTGCGTACGCGCGGGCGAAGGAGTCCATGCAGAGGATCTCGTCTCGCTCGGCGACCCCCTGCAGGCGCGCGGCGTTGTTCATCCCCGAGCCGAAGCCCGTGAAGTCCTCGTTCGGGCCGAACATCCCGACGTAGAGCGCGCAGTAGTGGAGCGAGGTGGCGACCCCGAGCGGCGGCTCGAGGCCCTCGAGCTGCGGGATCTCCGCGCCCGACGAGAGCCGCCGTGTGTAGTCGCGCACGGCGCGGGCGACCTCGGCCGCGCGCCTGCACGCCGTCCGGGCGTCGAAGTCGAAGAAGGGCGGGCCGAACAGCGCGATCACGCAGTCGCCGACCATCTTGTCGAAGACGCCGCCGTGCTCCCAGACGATGTCGACCACGCGCTGGCTCCAGGTGTCCACGAGCTGGCCGATGAGCGCGGGCTCCCTCAGCACCTGCTCGCTGATCCGCGTGAACCCGCTGATGTCGCAGTACATGACGGCGACCTCCCGCTCGCGGGGCCGGAGGTAGCGTTCGACGTAGCGCTCCTCGGAGAGCAGGCGGTGGACCGTCGCGGGCGGGAAGCACAGCGACAGGTGCTTCCACTCCCGGTTGAAGTCGACGATGCGCTGGCGCAGGTAGTCGGCGAAGCGCTCGAGCAGGTCCCGGTCGAAGGTGTCGAACGCGCCCGAGCGCTTGGTGACGACGAGCTTGCCGACGACGCGCTCCTCGCGCACGCCGTTGATCAGGAGCTCCTCTCGGTACTGGTCGATGCCGAGGTGATCGAGGAGCTCGCGCGCCTGTCCGTGGAGCATGCGCGGCGCCTGTGTGCGGATGAACTCGTCGACCTCCATGTCGCGCGCGTGCGAGTCGTGGGTGAGCTCGCCCCCCTGGATGATCTTGTAGTGGAGGGTCGCGTTCTCGACGTCCTCCTCGTGGCGGAACACGAGCAGGAGGTCGTCGATCCGGACGTGGTCCCGGAGGACGTCGATGGCGGCCTCGATCCCGCGGTCGAGCACCGGCTCCTTCAGCGCGGCGCTGAAGTCGCGGATGACGTTCAGCTTCTGGCGCGCCTGCGCGATCGCCGCCAGGTAGTTGTCGAGCACCTCGCACCAGACGTCGAGGAGCTCGCGCGCGTCCGCCGCCGCGTCGCCCTCGAGCGCGCCGTCGAAGGCGACCGCGGCCGCCCCGAAGGCCTCGCCCGCCACGTCGAGGCGCTGCCCGAGGACGGTCCAGCCCCGTTGGCTCCGCGCGAACGGCTCGCCCCGGTCGGTCACCGACCAGACGTCGGCGAAGGGCAGCGGCAGCGGGTCCCCCTCCGAGGCGAAGTCCCGGAGCGCGAGGTCCTCGTCGAACGTCCTCACCGCCGCGGCGAACCCCTCGGTGTGCTCGAGCAGCACCGGGAACAGGAGCCCGAGCGTCGCCTCGAGCGGCAGCCGATCCCGGAGCGCCACCTCGAGCGCGTCGTCCGCCGCCCGCTCGAGCGCCCGGACCGTCTCGAGCTGCGCCACCCGCCCCTCGAGCTCGTCCACCCTCCCCTGCAGATCCTCGTCTTCCGTCACGGCGCAGGAGTCTACTCGATCCCCCACCGAGCTCGCGCCCATCGTCGCGACCGGCTCTGCTCGAGCGCGGATCGCCACGGCGCCGAGTCCGCCGAGCCTCGCAGGCTGGGCCGATCGCGAGTCTGAACCACGAGCCGCCACGACCTCCCGCGCCCCAGCTTGCGAGCACGCGCTCATCAGGTGCATGCGTCTGAGACGGGGGGCATGACAGCGACGAGGGCGCCGATGTTCATCCTCTTCGCCTCGGCGCTGCTTCTCGCGGCTTGCTCGAGCGATGGGTCCCGAGAGGCCGAGGACGCGGGCGAGGCTTCGTGTCGACCCGAGGGCCCCTACGAGTGCCTGGAGCTGCCCTGCTGTCGCGGCCTGGGTTGCTACGTTCGGGACGGCGCCGGTCTCGGTTGCTGGCCGCCCGCTGGCAGCGCGTGCACGCCCTGGTCACTGGTGTGCAACGCGGAGGTGGCGTGCTGCTCGACCGGCGGCTACGTGCTGACTTGCCGGCGCGAAGGCGGAGACGAGCACCCCCATTGCTGGGAGAGCGGATCGGGTCGGGCCGACGGCGGCCTGGACGCATCACGTTGAGGAGCGCGAGGGTCCTCCCTCGCGGGCCCCGCCGCCGAAGGCGGTGGGGTGCGCAGTTTCGGCGCGAAGGCGCCGAAACTGTGCAGACGACAAAGCCCAGTTGCATTGGGACCTGTCCCCAATGCAA
>JBDIVX010000149.1:0-18579 GCA_039794305.1 Candidatus Neutrinellum sp. | reverse complement strand
CGGCGCCGCTTGCCGGCCTCGTCGCGCACGCGGTTCGAGACCCGGTGCGCCTCGTCGCGCGCGAGCGCGAGCACCTGGAGCGCCGGGCTGCTCTCGCGCAGGGCGATCGCGTTCTTCTGCCCGGGCAGGTAGACGCGATCGACGAGCTTCTCCCCGAGCGCGCTCTCCTTCTCCTTGGCGAGCGCGACGACGGGCAGGTCCCGGACGCCGAGGTCGCGGAGCGCGGCGAGCGCGACGTTGAGCTGGCCCTTGCCGCCGTCGACCACCATCAGGTCGGGCATCTCCCACCCGCGCTCGGCGTCCCGCCCCCGCCGGAAGCGCCGCGAGAGCACCTCGTACATCGCGCCGTAGTCGTCGCTCGCGCGCGCGCGCTTCACCCGGAACGTGCGGTACCGCTTGCGGTCCGGCGCGCCGTCCTCGAGGGCCACCACCGCCGCCACGGTATCCTCTCCGCCGATGTGCGAGACGTCGACGCACTCGATCCGGCGCGGCGGCGCCGGAAGGCGGAGCCGCTTCTGGAGCTGCCCGAGCCGCTCCTCGACGTCCTCCTTCTCGCGCGCCTTCTCGCGGAACGCGTGCTCGGCGTTGTCCACGGCCATGCGGACGAGCCGGCTTTTCGCTCCGCGCTTGGGCGCGAGCACGTGCGTCCGCGACCCGCGCCGGTCGGAGAGCACCTCCTCGAGCCCGCCCATCGCCTCGACCTCCATCGGCAAGAGCACCTCGTCCGGGACGAAGGCGCCCTCGCCGTAGTACTCGGCGACGAAGGAGGCGACGAGCTCGTCGTCGGGCAGGCGGGCGTCGCTGAGGTCGTAGGTGCGGACGCCGACCAGCTTGCCGCCGCGGATCATCAGCACCGCGATCTGCGCCTGGTCGGCCTGGCGGTAGCAGCCGACCACGTCCTGGTCCACGTCCTTCACGACCGCGACGCGCTGATCCTCGCGCACGCGCTCGACGGCGCGCTGCTGGTCCCGGTACACGGCGGCGAGCTCGTACTCCATCCGCTCCGCCGCGGCGCGCATCTTCGCCTCGAGGTGCTCGACGAGCTCGTCGTGCCGGCCGTCGAGGAAGAGCCCCACCGCCTCCACTTGCTGCGCGTACTCTTCCCGGTCCACGTCGAACACGCACGGGCCGGGGCAGCGCTTGATCTGGTACTGGAGGCAGGGCCGGGCGCGCGAGCGCATCTCCGCGTCGGTGCACGTGCGGAGCTGGAAGTAACGGTTCACCAGCCGGAGCGTCTGCCGGGCGGCCGTGGCGGAGTGGTACGGCCCGAAGTAGCGCGCGCCGTCCGGACGGGGCCTGCGCACCACCTCGAGCCGCGGCCACCGCGCCCGCGGATCGAGCCGGAGCGACAGGTAGTCCTTGTCGTCCCGGAGCTTGACGTTGTAGCGGGGCTGGTGCTCCTTGATGAGCTGGTTCTCGAGGAGCGCCGCCTCCTTCTCGGTCCCGACTACGAAGGTCTCGATGTCATCGAGCTCGCGTTCGAGCAGCGAGATGAAGAACCGCTGGTCGCTCGAACCCGGCTGGAAGTAGCTCCGGACCCGGCTCCGCAGGCTCCGCGCCTTGCCGACGTAGAGCACCCCGCCGCCGCGCCCGCGGAACAGGTACACCCCGGGCGAGGAGGGGAGCGTGTCGAGCTTCTGACGGACCGGGTCGGAGACCACGGGTGGGAGCCTAGCGCGCGATCCGGCCGACGGGGCTCGCGCCGAGAGCGCCCCCACCGCGCAGACGTTCCCGTCTCTCCCATTGCCGCGCCCCCTCGGGTCACGGCAAGGTGAGGTCGCGTCCGACTACGCTGCGACGGACGCCTGCAGGTGCTCGACGGCGCGCTTCTGGAGCTGGCAGACGCGGGACTCGCTGATGCCCATGCGCTCGCCGATCTCGCGCAGCGCCATGCCTTCGAACAGGCCGAGCTCGAGCGCCTCGCGCTGGCGGGGTGCGAGGGCCGCGAGGGCCTGCATGAGCCGCTCCTGCCGCTCGGACCGCTCGGCGAGCTCGTCCACCGGAGGTGCGACCGGATCCTCGAGCCGCGCGACCATGGGCTCGGAGTCGGTGAGCGGGCCGTCCACCGAAACGAGCCGGCGCGCCGCGATGCGCCGCGCGCGGTCGGTGGCGGCGTCGTCCTCGAGCTCGCCGTTCGCGTGCTGGACTGCGAGCCGGAGCTCGTGGCGGCTGCGGAGGTCCATGCGCCGGATCGCGTCGATCATGCGCTGCCGGACGCGAGTGCGGACCCACGTCTGCTCCGCGATCCCGAATCCCCCGTAGCTCGACAGGGCCTCGAGCACCGCGACCCGGCCCTCGGCGCACAGGTCGTCCCGATCGAGCGCCCGGCCGAGGGACGCGACCGGCTCGAAGCGGCGCGCCGCGCTCCGCACCAGGCCCTCGTACCTGGCCAGCGCCTCGCGCGCCTCCGCGTCCGACCAGGACATCGTCTTCGTGCGGGCCTTCGCTGCCATGGCAGAGAGCCGAGCAGCACGCGTGCCATCCTGGAAAAAATCCCTGCCGCCGCGATTCTGCCGTCATTACGAGGAAATGACGCCTGTCGTCCGGCGCGATGGGTGTGCGGCTCCGTGCGATAGCGTGCGGTTGATGCACGCTATCGCACGCTATCGCACGCCGTACTTCGTGAGCCGGCGCAGCAACTGGTAGCGCGAGAGGCCGAGCAGGCGGGCCGCGGCGCTCACGTTGCCGCCCGTCCGCTCGAGGGCGTCGAGCAAGGCCGCCCGCGCGCCGTCGTCGTGTTGCCGGCGGATCTCCTCGAGCGTGCGGGTCGCCGGCGAGCGCGCCGGCAGGGCGGCCGGGGCCCCGCCCTCGATCCACCGGGGCAGCACCGGGAAGTCCTCGAGCGTGAGCTCGTCGCCCTCCGACAGGAGGACTGCCTGTTCGACGAGGTTCCGCAGCTCGCGCACGTTGCCCGGGAACGGGTACTGCGGGAGCGCGGTCACCACGTCGCGGTGCAGCCGCGGCTCACGGCGGCCGAGCGCGCGTGCGCGTTCGCGGAGGAAGTGGGCGGTCAACAGGAACACGTCGTCTCCACGCTCGCGCAGGGGAGGGACGCTCACGACGAAGACCTCGAGCCGATAGCGCAGGTCGGCGCGGAACCACCCCTCCGCCACCCCGCGCTCGAGGTCTCGGTTGGTCGCCGTGATGATGCGCGCTTCGAGCTTGCGCGCGCGCGTGCTCCCCACGCGGGTGAGCTCGCGTTCTTCGAGCAGGCGGAGCAGCTTGGCCTGCATCGCCGGCTCGAGCTCGCCGATCTCGTCGAGGAAGAGCGTGCCGCGCCCGGCCGCCTCGACGCGCCCCATCTTCGCGCTGGTCGCTCCGCTGAACGCGCCCCGCTCGTGTCCGAACAGCTCGCTCTCGACGAGGGTGTGCGCGATGGTCGTGCAGTCCACCGCGACGAACGGCTCGTAGGCGCGCGTCGAGCGGGCGTGGATCACGCGGGCGACGACGCCCTTGCCGGTCCCCGTCTCGCCGGTGATGAGGACCGTCGTGTCGCCGGCCCCGTCGAGGGCGGCGATGCGCGATCGGAGCGCGCGCATCGCCTCGCTCTCGCCCACCAGCTCCTCCTCCGCGTCGCTCCGGCTCCCGCGCGTCGCCTCCGCCATGCGACGGCGGAGCAGCGCCACCTCCACCCCGCGCTCGATGCGCATGAGGCACTCGCGCAGCTCGGCGTCCTTGGCCACGTAGTCGAACGCACCTCGGCGCATCGCCTCCACCGCGATGTCGAGATCGGGGTACGCGGTCGCCATCAGGAAGACCGTTCCCTTGCCGAGCAACCGCAGCTCGTCGAGCAGGGCGAGCCCGTCGGCGTCCGGGAGCTGGTAGTCGAGCACCACCACGTCCGGGTTCGCGCCTCGGAGCTGGTCGCGCGCATCCCGGGCGCGGTGGCACGTCTGCACGTCGTGGCCCGCCAGCGAGAGGTTCCGCCCGAGCGCGCGCGCGAAGCTCGCGTCGTCGTCCACGATGAAGATCCGGCCGGGCACGTGATCAGCCTCTCGGCGTGCTCGGCTCGACGACCCGCGTGTCGGTCACGACCACGTCGACGGGCTCGTCCCCCGGCGTCTCAGGAACCTCTGCGACCAACTGGAAGTCGAACACCAGCGCGACGCGCGTGGCGCGCGGCATCAGCGGCAGGAGCCGGTCGTAGAAGCCCTTGCCCCATCCGATGCGGTATCCGCGCTCGTCGGCCGCGAGCGCCGGGACGAGCACGAGGTCCACTTCCCCCTCGTCGACGCGGGGCGCGGACGCGGGGGGCTGGAGGAAGCCCATCGCCGACTCCTCCAGCGAGACGCCGTCGTCGACCCGCCGCAGCTCGAGGGTCTGGGCGTCCACGTCGACGCGCGGCAGGACCACCATCCTGCCCGAGCCGCGTACCTCGTCGAGCAGCGCGGCCGGGTCGACCTCTCCGCGCATGGCGACGTACCCGGCGACCACCCTCGCCCGCGTCCACCCGCCGAGGCCGCGGACGTGCTCGGCGATCCGGGCCGAGCGGCGAGCGCGCGCGTCGGCCGGCACGGTGCGGCGAACCGCCTGCATGCTCTTGCGGATCTGCTGCTTCGCCCGGTGTCGTAGCTGGACCTCGGCCGCCGCATCGAGGCCCGACGGTCCCCGACCGCCGCCGCCGGTCACGACCTCTCGCCGTCCAGGTCCTGCGAGTCGCTCCGCTCGCGCTCGAGGTGCTCGTCGATGCGCGTGATGGCCCGTGTGACGGCCTGGCGCGTGACGCCCTCGAGGTGCTGGCGGCGCTGCTCGCTGCTGAGCAGGTCGTCGGCGAGCCCGAGGGCGACCACGGCGAGCATCTGCGCCGGCGAGGCCGCCCGCGCAGCCTTCGCTCCGAGCGCCTCGATGCGCGCGTTGACCATCTCGGCAAGGCGGCGAAGGTGCCCCTCGTCAGCCTCCGAGGTCATCTTGTAGCGGGCGCCGGCGATCTCCAGCGTGACTTGGTTCTTACCGCTCAACGCGGCCACTATCCGCCCGAGTCGCGGGACCGTCAAGGCGGCTTCGGTATTCGCACGGCGGCTTTCCACGTGTGATAACCTCGGACCCCGCGCAGATGCAGGCTCACGAGACGACAAGGCCCTGAATGATCAAGGTCGAGTGCCCCTCCTGCACCGCTCCGTACGAGCTGGACGAGCGGAGGCTCCCGCAGAACGGGCTCAAGATGCGGTGCCCGAAGTGCGGCGCATCCTTCCGGGTCCACCCCTCGGGGCAGACCGGACCGGCCGACGCAGCGCCGGCGCCCGCAGCCCCGACGCGTCCGAAGAAGACCATGGTCGGCGTCGCGCCGCCTGCTCCGGCCGGTGCCGCTCCACCCGTGCACGTCCCCGGGATCGGCAAGGCGCAGCCGCCCGCCCCGCCGAAGCCCGTCCAGCAGTACCGCCCCGCTCCCCCGGCGGTGCCCGCGGTGCCGGATCCCTCCGACGTCGACTTGCCTGCGCCGAAGCCGGCGAAGCCCCCGCTCGCGCCGCCGTTCCCCGGCGGAGACCTGGACGTGGACCTGCCGGCTCCGAAGGCCGCGGCCGCGCCCCGCTTCCCCGGTGGAGATCTCGAGGTGGATCTGCCTGCGCCGAAGGCCGCGGCGCAGGCCCGTCTGCCCGGCGGCGGGATCGACCTGGATCGGCCCGCGCCCAAGCCGCCGCGGCCCGCCCAGCCCGAGGAGTCGTTCGCCGACCTCGATCTCGACCTCCCCGCCCCGAAGAACGCGACCCCGGACCTCGGAGGCGGCGGCATCGACATCGACCTCCCCGCGCCCAAGGCGTCGTCCGCGCGCAGGCCCTCCGACGATCTCGACATCGACCTCCCCGCGCCCAAGGCGTCGTCCGCGCGCAGGCCCTTCGACGATCTCGACGTGGACCTCCCCGCGCCCAAGGCGCCGTCCGCGAATCCCGTCGGCGGCGGCGCCGCGATGGGGCAGCGGCCGGACCCGCTCGAGGCGAGCCTCGACGATCTCGACCTGCCCACCCCGAAGGTGAACGCGGACCTGCCTGCGCCGAAGCACGCGGCCGGCGGCTTCGACGATCTGGACCTGCCGATGCCCAAGGCCGGCGTGGACCTGCCTGCCCCGAAGGGGGATCTCGGCGGCCTCGATCTCCCGATGCCCAAGGGACAGGCAGACCTGCCCGCCCCGAAGGGCTCGTCGGACTTCGGAGACCTCGACCTGCCGATTCCGAAGTCCGGCGCCGACCTGCCGGTCCCGAAGCACTCGGCCGGAGACTTCGGAGACCTCGACCTGCCGATGCCGAAGTCGGGGGCGGACCTCCCGGTGCCGAAGGCAGACTTCGGGGACCTCGACATGCCGCCGCCCGCGGCTTCGGCGCCGCCGAGCTTCGACGACCTGGAGCTCCCCGAGCCTCCCAGCTCTTCACGCGACGACATGCACGCCGCCCCCACGCCGGACGGCGGCCACGTCACCGCCGACGGTCGCATCGGGGCGGGCGGCGTCGGCTTCGGCGAGATCGACTTCGGCGACGAGTCGGACGACATGGAGTTCGCCGACATCCCCGAGGAGCGGCCGAGCGCCCCCGGCGCCCGCGCGGCCGCCGCGGCGTCGACCGCAGGCGCCATCGGAGTCGCCGCCGAGCGTCCCCGCCGCGCGGTGGGGCGGGTCGAGCGGCCCGCCGAGCCGTCGGCGGCGAAGAAGCCGCGCCGCAAGGGGCGGGCGCTGGTCTACGTCGTTGGCTTCCTCGTCGTGATCGTCCTGGCCGGCGTGGGTGTCGGGCTCTTCACCAACCACGGCTACTTCGGCGTGTACGTTCTCGAGCAGCTCCTGCCCGAGGCGGGCGACGAGTCGACCGTGAGCCGTGCCATCGAGGACGCGGAGCAGGCCGCCGCGAGCGACACGTACGCCGGCGTGCGCGCGTCGATCACGAAGCTCGGCCAGGCGCGGCGATCGGCGGGGCTCAACCGCCGCCTGCTCGCGCGCAGCCTGCTCCACGAGTCGCTCTACCAGGTGCGCTTCGGCGAGGACACGCACAGCGAGAGCCGCGGCGCCGCCATCCTCCAGCGGATCGACGGCCGGGGCGGAGACGCTCCGGGCGTCGCTCTCGCGCGCGCCGCGTGGGCTCTCGCGCGCGGCGATGGACAGCGGGCCCGAGGCCAGCTCGGGGCCGCGCGGTCCGAGGCGCCGCGGGACCCCTACGTGGACCTCGTGGCGGGTGAGATCGCCCTCGCGCTCGACGAGCCCGAGCAGGCGGCCGAGGCGTTCCGGCAGGCAGCCGAGAAGGGCGGCGCCGCGCGTGCGAGCTGGGGGCTCGCCAGGGCGCTGACGCGGCTCGGCGATCCGGCCGCGGCCGCGGCCGCGGTGGACTCGACGCTCGAGGCGAGCCCGCGGCACGCCGAGGCGCTCGCTGCCCGCGGTGCCATCGCGTTCGAGCGGGGAGACGTGGACCTCGCGATGCAGCTCGCGCGCCAGGCGGCGGGCGCGGCGCCCGTCGACGGTGAGACGATCCGCCCGAGCGCTGCCGCGAGGGCGCGTGCCTGGACGCTCCTCGGGCGGATCCACGAGTCGCGCGCGAACCGCAGCAGAGCGCGCGAGGCCTACGACCGCGCGCTCGACGCCGATCCCTTCGCCGCCGCCGCGCTGCTCGGCGCCGGGCGTGTCCTGCTCGCCGACGGGCGGCACCGCGACGCGCTCGCGCGGTTCCAGGCGGTGCTCGCCTCCGGGCAGACCGAGCTCCCAGGCGCCGAGCTCGCCCGCCCGCTCCAGGTCGAGGCCAGGCTCGGCGCGGCGCGCGCGATGGTGCACGTGGAGCGGGCGCAGGAGGCGAAGGCCATGCTGCAGGAGCTCCTCGCGCAGCGGCCGGAGGACCACGAGGTCGTGCTCTGGCTGGGCAAGGCCGAGCAGGCGCTCGGCGCGCGCGACGCGGCAGAGCAGCACTACCGGGAGGTGGTCCGGCTCGCGCCCGACCGATTCGACGGTTACATGGCGCTCGCACAGCTCTTCTTCCAGAGCGAGCGGGCGGACGACGCGGTCGCCGTGCTGACGGAAGCGCAGAACCGGGTCGAAGACACCGCGGAGGTGCGCCGCCTGCTCGGCGAGTCGGAGCTGGCGCGCAACGACCTCGACGCGGCGATGGCGGAGTTCCGCCGGGCGCTCGACCTCGACGAGGGCGACACGGCCGCGCGGTTCGGGCTCGGCGTCGCGCAACGGCGCGCGGGCAAGCTGGACGAGGCGAGCGAGACCTTCGCGCAGGTGGCCGCCGAGGACGAGGGCTGGCCCGGCCTCGCGCTCGAGCGCGGGACGGTCTTCGAGGCGCAGGGGCAGTCGGACCGCGCCGTGCGGATGTACCAGCAGGCCGTGGAGGAGCGGCCGGACGACACGGACCTGCTCCTCCGGCTCGGCGCCGCCTACGTCTCGGCGAACCAGATCGACGACGCCGAGGCGACGCTCGAGCGGGTCATCGCGGAGCGCCCGAATTCGGCCGAGGCCGAGCACTTCATGGGCCGCGTGTCGATGGCCCGGGCCGACCTCGAGCAGGCGACGACGCACTTCTCGCGCGCGGTGAGCCTCGACGGCAACCGCGGCGAGTTCTGGCTCTACGTCGGGTGGGCGGCGCTCGAGATGGGCAACCTCGGCCGCGCGCTCGAGGCGATCTCGAAGTCGCTCGAGCTCGATCCGAGCCTCGGTGACGCGTACTGGATCCGGGGGCGCATCCGCGTTCGCACGGGCGCGGTGAGGGACGCCAGGCAGGACCTCGAGCGCGCCCTCGAGCTCAAGCCGAGCCGGTACGAGGCCCACGCCGCGCTCGGTGAGGCGTACGACCAGCTCCGACGGCTCCAGGACGCGATCCGCGCCTACGAGACCGCCCTCGCGCGTGACGAGTCACGCGGGGAGTGGTGGTACCGCCTCGGCCGGCTCCGCATGGACGCGGGAGAG
Organism: Candidatus Neutrinellum sp.; assembly: GCA_039794305.1. Taxonomy (GTDB): domain Bacteria; phylum Myxococcota_A; class Polyangia; order Polyangiales; family JBDIVX01; genus JBDIVX01. The sequence continues at coordinate 9,704 of JBDIVX010000149.1, read as the reverse complement.
CCTCGCGAGGCGAAGCAGGCCCTCGCGCGCGCGAGCACGCTGGGCGACGCGATGGACCCGCGCCCGAGCTGGGTGCCCGACTCGCACCGTCTCCACGGCGACGCCGCGCGCCTCACCGGAGATCGGCAGGAGGCCGTCGCGCACTACCGCCGCTACCTCGAGATCGCGCCCCGCACCGCCATCGACCGCGAGGAAGTCGAGGAGCACCTCCGCCGCCTCGACGGTGGTTGAGCTCTTCATATCGACCCACCCACTCCTCCCCCGTCCCCGACGCTCGGGGCGCCGCGGGTCAGATCCCCGCGCGGTCGCGCAGGAGCTTCGCTTCGCGGCGGGCGTCGGCGCGGACGCGGTCCTCGTCCAGCGTGAGGAGCACCCCGTCGGAGACCACCAGGTGACCGTCGACCAGGACGTGACGCACGTCGGCGGCGGTGCAGGAGTAGACCAGGGTGCCCGCCACGTCGGTGGGGGGCTCCGAGTGCAGGGCGTCGAGGCGGACGACGACGAGATCGGCGCGCTTGCCGACCTCCACCGATCCGACGACGTCGTCGATGCCGAGCGCGCGCGCGCCGTCGATGGTCGCGAGCCCGAGCGCCTCCATCGCGCCGAGCGCCGCGGCGTCGCCGGTCTTGGCCTTCGCGAGGAGGGCCGCCTGGCGGAGCTCGGTCCACGGGTCCATGCGGTTGTTGCAGGGCGCGCCGTCCGCGCCGAGCCCGACGACGATGCCGGCGGACCGCATGGCCGTGACGTCGGCGATGCCGCTCGCCAGCTTCAGGTTCGCGCTCGGGCAGTGGACGAACCGCGTCCCTTCGCGCGCGATGCGCCTCATCTCGGCGGGGCGGAGCTGCACCCCGTGCGCGAGGACGCAGCGCGTCCCTGCGATGCCCGCGCGCGCGAGCGCCTCCACGTCGTCCACGCCGAGCGCCGCGCGCACCGCGTCGCGCTCCTCCGCGTGCTCGGCGCAGTGCGAGTGCACGAGCGCGCCCCGGTCGGCTGCGAGCGCTGCCGTCTCCCGGAGCAGCACCTCGCTGCACGACAGGACGAACCTCGGCGCGAACGCGTACCCGAGGCGGCCGTCCTCGGCGCCGTCCCACGCAGCGCACAGGCGCTCGGACTCGCGCAGGCTCGCTCGCGTCGTCTCGCGCAGCCCCTTCGGCACGCCCGCCCCGCGGTCCATCATCGTCTTGCCCGACGAGCCGCGGATCCCCGCGTCGCGCATCGCCTCGAACACCACGTCGTGGTGGTGCACGGTGCCCATGTCGAGGATCGTCGTCGTCCCGGCCCGCAGCATCTCGGCGAGCCCGAGCCGGGCGCTCGCCGCGAGCGACTTCGGGTCGTGCGCCGCCTCGAGCGGCCAGATCCGGCGGCGCAGCCAGGCGAGCAGCGGCAGGTCGTCCGCCATCCCGCGGAAGAGCGCCTGACACAGGTGCACGTGCGCCTGGACGAAGCCGGGCATCACGGCGCAGCCCCGCGCGTCGACGACCCTGCCGCGGACGCCGTGCCCATCACCGACCTCCGCGACGAGCCCGTCTCGCACCACGACGTCCGCGGCGCGGACCGTCCTCCGGCCGTCCATGGTGACGACGGTGCCGCCGCGGACGATGAGGTCCATCACGCCCCCAGGTGTCCCGGACCGAAGGCGTGGGGCAGGAGACCGGCCACCGTCGTCTCGAGCACCTTCCCCTCCGGCGTGTAGCAGCGGACCGGGAAGGAGGGAGGCATCTCCGCCAGCACCTGCCGGCACATCCCGCACGGCGACGCGGGCTCGGGGCCCGGTGCCACGACGGCGAGGGCGACGAACCGCCGCGCGCCGGCGGCGACGGCCGCGGCGTGCGCGCTCCGCTCGGCGCACAGCGACAGCCCGTAGCTCGCGTTCTCCACGTTGGCGCCCGTGAAGACCCGGCCGCCCTCGGTCAGGAGCGCCGCGCCGACGGCGAAGCCCGAGTAGGGCGCGTGCGCCCGCCCGCGCACGTCCGCTGCCGCCTCGCGGAGCGCCTCCCAGTCGATCGTGCCGCTCACGACGCACCGATCCCGCGGACGACCCCGCGAAGCAGCGCGACGAACCGGTCGCGCACGCGGTCGGCGGTCTCCTTGACCTCGTCGTGGCTCAGCAGCCCTCCACCGAGCCCCGCCGCCACGTTCGTGATGCAGCTGATGCCGAGGACGCGGGCGTTCATGTGTCGGGCCGCGATCACCTCGAGCACGGTGCTCATGCCGACGGCGTCGGCGCCCAGCGTGCGCAGCATCCGCACCTCCGCCGGCGTCTCGTAGGTCGGGCCGAGCAGCCCCGCGTACACGCCCCGCTTCAGCTCGAAGCCGAGCTCCTGCGCCCTGCGGTCGGCGAGCGCGAGCAGATCCGCGTCGTACGCCTCGGTCATGTCGACGAAGCGAGGGCCGAGCTCCTCGTCGTTCTCGCCGGCAAGGCAGTTGGCCCCGGTCAGGTTGAGGTGGTCGGCGATGCCCATGAGGTCTCCCGGCGCCAGGCCCTCGCGGATGCCGCCTGCTGCGTTCGTGACGATCAGGGTCCTCGCGCCGAGCGCGATCATCAGCCGCGTCCCGAACACCACCGCAGCGGGCGGGTGGCCCTCGTACAGGTGCACGCGGCCCTGCATCGCGACGACCGGGACGCCCTCGGCCTCGCCGAGCACGAGGTTGCCGGCGTGCCCTTGCACACGCGAGACCGGCATCCCGCGAACCTCGCCGTAGGGAATGGCGACGCGCCCCCCGAGGTCGTCGGCGAACGCGCCGAGGCCCGAGCCGAGCACCAGCGCCACGCGGGGCGAGAGATCGGTGCGGGCGCGGATCCCCTCGACGGCTCGCTCGAGCCCGTCGCGGGCATCCATCGTGGCATCCTCAGCGCTCATGTGGGGAAAGAGATGCGGCGTCGCACCCCTTGTCAAGGTTCGGGCTCGTGAGAACGGTTCTTCCCGAATGGTGTCGAACCCGGATGCATGGAACAGCGAGTCCCGGCGCTGCACCCCGTCGGGTGCTATCCTGAGGCCGAGGTGACGCAGCCGGAAGTCGACCGTGCCGATTGGCGGCTGCTCCCGTCGGAGCGGGTGCTCTGGTACGGACGGCCAGCGGCCGGAGTCCCGCGGGCACGTCGCTGGACCATCGGCCCGGCCCTGCTCTTCGCGCTGGCCGTCGTCTTCGGGCTGTTCGCGGCGCTCCTCACGGTCGCGGGCCTGGCCGGTATCCAGCAGACCGCGTCGCTGAGCGCCATCCTCGCGCTCTTCGGGGTGTCGGTCGCCGTCGCGCCCCGCTACCTGCACGATCCCTGCGAGTACCTGATCACCGACCGGCGCGTCGTCTGGAAGCGCGGGCGCCTGCAGCGGACCATGGACCGCACCGGCGTCACCTTCGCGCGCATCCGGTGGCACCGGAGCGCCCCCGGCGTGGGCCACCTCGACCTCGTGCGCGCCGTCCCGTTCGGCCCGCTCGCACGGCGGCAGCGCATCGTGCTCGCCGACCTCCGCGAGCCCGACCGCGTGTTCGCGCTCGTGCGCGGCGTCTCGCCCGGCGCGAACACGGGTGACAACCAGGTGCCGCTGATCGAGCGCCTCGACCCCGGCGAGGAGGTGCTCTGGGGCGGACACCCCGAGGGCTGGCTCCTCGGCTGGCGCGAGGTGCTGACGGCCCTCGGGGGCGTGGCCGTGATCGGGCTCGGGCTCGGGTACGGCCACCGGACCGCCGGGATCCTGCTCGGGCTCGAGGTCGTCGGCTTGCAGGTGCGCTCCTGGACCTGGGTGCTCTTCTTCCTGTCGGTCCTGATCACCTGGATCGTGATCACCGCCGTCGGGGCGGGGCTTCTGTGGTTCGGGCTGTGGCGGGCGCGCCGGCTCGGCCGGGAGACGGAGTACGTCCTCACCGGGTGCCGTCTGCTCATCCGCCGGGGGCCGGTCGAGCTGTCGGTCGACCGGCGGCGCATCGTGGACGTCGCGGACACCAAGGCGGCCGGTGGCTTGCACCACCTCTTCCTGGTCCTCGACGCGCCCGAGTCCCGGGCGCTCGCCGACAGCGGCGCCCTCCGCCACCTCGCCCCCGCCCGCGAGTCGGTCCCCCCGGTCCTGTTCGAGCTACGGGACGTGGAGAACCTCAAGGCCCTCATCCTCGACCGGCGCTCCTCGAGCCCCAGTCTGCCACCGGTGCGCGACGCCGCGTGAATGCCGGCTCGGGCCGATCGTCCATACCCGTCGACTCGGGGTTCCACCGGTGTCGTAACTCGTTGACGCCGCGGGCAGGCCACCTCTAGCATGCCCGCGAGTCGACGAGTCCGGGGGGGTCGCGAGCAGCGAAGCCTCTTCACCTACGGTCGATTACTCCTTCAGGAGGCGCAGGGAATGACGTCCAGAAAGCTCTTGATCCACGGTTCCATCGGCCTGGTGGCCCTCCTCGGCGCCGCCGGCTGCCGTGTGCGCGCGCACGGCTACATCGAGCCGCCTCCTCCCGTGGAGGTGCGGGCGACCGTCCACGCCCCGCCCCCTCCGCCGCAGCAAGCGACCGTTCAGGTCCAGGTCGGCCAGCCGCAGCTCGAAGCGGGCGTGACGGTCATCGAGGCGAGCTGCACGCAGGGCGCCCAGGAGGCGTGCAACGGCCTCGACGACAACTGCAACGGCCAGATCGACGAGGGCTGCGGCTACTCCTCGGGCAACATCCAGATCACCCTCGCCTGGAGCAGCGGCGCCGACATCGACATGTACGTCACCGATCCGCAGGGCGAGACGATCAGCTACTCGCACACCCAGGCCGGCTCCGGCGGTCACCTCGACCACGACGCGCGGGGCAATTGCCGCGCGAACCAGCCCAACAACACCATCGAGAACGTGTTCTGGGACAGCCAGACCCCGCCGAGCGGCACCTACCAGGTGGCGCTCCACTACTGGGGCGAGTGCAACAGCAACGCCGGCCCCACGACCACGACGCTCTCGATCGCCGTCGGCGGCCGGATCATCGGCGCCTACAACTACACGCTGGCGCCGAACCAGCGCGTGACGGTCGCGACGTTCAACGTTCCCTGACGCGGACGGAGTCCGCAACCACGGAAGCGGCGGGGCGCCTCGGGCGTCCCGCCGTTTTCGCTGCGGGAGCAGGGGCTCGTGGGCGCCCTCACGGTCGAGCGGGGTCCGTCGGGGAGAAACCGTCGCCCGGCTCCGTACATGTGGGCTGACGTGGTCGAAGGGGGGTGCCCGAGCATCTCCCAAGACCGAGCCGACGAGGGCCATCCAATGCTCCAGACCCACGAACCCCCGACGTTGACCGACAACCCCAGAACGTCCTACCCTTCCAGGCCCTTAGAGAAGCGGCCGGCCCCGAAGATGCTCGTCTGTCCCCTCTGTCGGATCGCCCTCGGCCCCAGCGACTCGACCTGTCCCCGTGACGGGCGCGAGGGGTGCGAGGTCGAGCTCTCGCCCATCCCACCGGAGCTCCAGCAGCGCTTCAAGGTGGTCGAGCCTTTCGGGCACGGCGCGACCGGCTCGCTCTACCTGGCCGACGAGGTCCAGACCGGGCGGCGGGGCATCCTCAAGGTGCTCCACGCGAAGTCGGGCGCGAGCGTCGCCGACCGGCAGCGCCTCAAGCGCGAGCTCGTCAAGCAGGCGACCCTCGGCAACCCGCACCTCGCTCTGCCGCTGGTCACCGGGGAGACGGCCGGCGCGGCCTGGCTCTTCCGCGAGTGGGTCGACGGCGTGTCGCTGCGCGTCCGGCTCGCTCGGGACGGCAGGCTGCCGGTCCCCGAGGCGCTCGCCGTCGCGGCGCAGCTCGCGAGCGCCCTCGACGAGCTCCATCGCGCGGGTCTCCTGCACCGGGACCTCGCCCCCGGCCACATCATGCTGCAGCCGCAGCCGTCGGGCGTGCCCAAGGTGATCGTGGTCGATGCCGGCATCGCCGCGCCCGTCGCGAGCCAGCAGGGCTTCGAGATCGTCGGAACGCCGGGCTACGTCTCGCCGGAGCAGGCGAGCGGCAAGCTGGTGAGCTTCCGAAGCGATCTGTACGCGCTCGGCTGCGTCCTCTACGAGATGATCGCGGGCGCGCCACCCTACCAGGGCGCCATCGACGAGGTGCTCCGCGCGCACGTGGAGGCCCCCGTTCCGCCGGCGCCCTCGCAGCTCCCCGCCGGGGTCCAGGGCCTGCTGACCCAGCTCCTCGCGAAGGAGCCGCGCGAGCGCCCGTTCTCGGCGCAGCAGGTGCGCCGCGCGATCGAGCCGTTTTTGCCGGAGGGTGGCAGCCCGCGCGACCCGACGGTGTCCTTCGAGCCGCAGGAGCATGGATCGGTGTCCACGAACAGCAAGGGATCGGGGACGCTCCGTCCGCCGGAGCGCAAGGCGACGCTGCTCGGGATTCCGGCCGTGCAGCAGCAGGGATCGAAGCCGCCGCTGCCGCCGCCGGAGCAGGGCGCGCGCGTGACGGCGGACCCGCCGAAGCCGCCCCTTCCGCCCGGCGCGAAGGCCACGCCGCCCGCCCCTCCCGGCGCGGGCAAGCCGCGCGCCGACGCGACGCAGGAGCTCGACACGCTCGACATCGAAGAGGTCGGCGCCCCCGCGGTCCCGCAGGCGCTCGGAGCGCCGCCCGCCGTGCCGCAGGTCGCCGCCGACGCCGGTGGCCTCGACTACGACGATCTCGCCGAGACCACCCTGCACGTCTCCACCGACATGGAGCTCGAGGAGGAGATGCCGGCGCCCCTCGGGACGCCGCCGGCCACCTCGCCCGCCTTCCCGCCGACGCAGGGAATGCCCGCGGTGCAGGTGGACCAGAGCGCATTCGAGGCCGCGGCGCAGGGCTTCGTCGCGCAGCAGCCGTCGCCCGAGCAGTCGGGCGGGTTCGCGCCCCAGGCCCAGCCGGTGGGCGCGGTGCAAGCCCCCGCTTACCATCCGCCGGCCGACGACGTGGAGGTCGCCGGGCTGCCGGAGAAGAAGAGCAAGGCCGGGATGTTCGTCCTGCTGGGCGTCCTGTTCTTCTGCCTGGGCAGCGCCGGCGCGCTCGGTGTCGGCTACTGGTACTTCACCAACAAGGCCGAGCAGGAGCTCGCCGCGCTCGGCGCAGAGTGGAACCAGCAGCTCGGCGCGCAGCCCGCCGCGGGCGGTCCCGCCGACCCCGGCACGGCGTCGGCGGCTGCCGCCGAGGCCGCCGCGCCGGCCGGCGAGGTCGCCGAGCCCGCGGCCGAGGCCCAGCCGTCCGAGCCGGCCCAGCCGTCCGAGCCGGCGCCCGCCGCCGAAGAGGTCCGGAGCGAGCCCGCCGCCGAGGCCCGCGAGGAGCGGCGCGAAGAGGCCCGCGAGGAGCGGCGCGAGGAGCGCGCCGAGCGCGAGGAGCCGCGCGAGCGCCGAGAGGCTCGGGAGCGCGAGGAGCGCGGTGGATCGGCCGGTGGCAGCCGCGGCTCGCAGTTCGAGCAGCTCCGCGAGGAGGCGCGCCAGCACTTCGGGGCGCGCCGGTTCGCCCAGGCGGCGGCCGCCTACGAGCGCGCCGCGGCGATCAACCCGAACCACGCGGGCACGTTCGCGGGGCTCGGGGCCGCGCGGGGCGCGATGGGAGACTCGCGCGGGGCGGTCGCGGCCTACCAGCGGGCCGTCGAGCTGCAGCCGAACCACTCGGGCTTCAACGCCGCGCTCGGGCGCGCCTACATGACGGCCGGCGACCGTGGGCGCGCCGTCCAGGCCTACCAGCGGGCGCTGGCCCTCGACCCGAACAACCAGGCCGCCCGCGAGGCCCTGCAGCGCCTCGGCGCGCAGTAGCTGCCCATCGGCGGCGGCGGGCACGCCGCCGTCAACGGCCCATGTCCCGGCCGAGCTGGCCCAGGCGCTTGGCGACGGCCTCGAGGACGTGGGGTGCGCGGGCGACCTCGGCGCGCAGCTCGAGGTGCTCGCGTCCGCCGTCTTCGACGATACGGACGCTCGCGGACAGCCCCGCCTCGAGCAGGGCGGCCTCGGCCCGGAACCACACGGCGGTCGCCTCCTCGGTGGCGGGCTCCACCTCGCCCGCGAGGCTCCGAGCCTCCGCCTCCGGCAGGTCGAGGAGCTGCTCGGTCATCACCCCGAAGCCGGTCAGGCTCCGCCCCCGCCAGAGCCGGGTCCGGAGCACGGTCCGGAGGCCCTCGGCCAGGGCGCGGCCGGCCTCGGCGTCGTCCGGGTGGCCTGGGCGCGCCTCCTCGAGGCGAGCCAGGTAGGCGTCGAAGACGGCCCGGGCGTCCCGGTTGGCCACGCCCGGGACCAGGGCGACGGCGCGATCGTCGCGGAGCCGGGGCCGCCGGGGAGGGGGCCGGAGCCGGTCGTCCTCGCCCCGGGCGAGCCGCTCGAGCTCGGGCGACAGCTCCTGGCGCTTGCGCGGTCCGCCCTCGCGGCGTACCACCCCCCGCCTCTTCGGCTCGTTCTGCTTGGCCACGGGGCCGCCTCATACGGCCCTTTCGGACTTGCGGCAAGGCCACAAATGCGTAGACTCCACGCCCCCTGGACGGGTACCCGAGGGAACGACCCATGTACGCAGTGATCAAGACCGGCGGAAAACAGTACCGCGTCGCCGAGGGCGACACCCTCCGCGTGGAGAAGCTCGACGGCACCGTCGGCCAGAACCTCACCTTCGACGAGGTGCTGATGGTGGGCGGCGAGAAGGTGAGCGTGGGCAAGCCGCTGGTGAAGGGGGCCACCGTCACCGCCGAGATCGTCGCGCAGGACCGCGCGAAGAAGGTCATCGTCTTCAAGATGAAGCGGCGGAAGAACTACCGGCGGAAGCAGGGGCACCGCCAGCCGTACACCGAGATCCGGATCACCGGGATCTCCGCCTGAAGAGGACCCGCGATGGCACACAAGAAGGGACAGGGCGCCACCCGCAACGGCCGCGACTCCAACGCGCAGTACCGCGGCGTGAAGGTGTTCGGCGGGCAGGAAGTCAAGGCCGGCAACATCCTGGTCCGGCAGGTCGGCTCGAGCTTCCACGCCGGCTGGAACGTCGGCACCGGCAAGGACTACACCCTGTGGGCCGAGATCGACGGTGTGGTCCGCTTCGAGCGCAAGGGCCGCAACAGGCAGCGCATCAGCGTCTACGCCAAGGACGACCCCCGGCTCGCGCAGCCGAGCTCGTAGGCTCGGCTTCCGCGAGCGCCGGCGAAGGGCCGCACCCGCAAGGGCGCGGCCCTTTCTGCGATCAGTCCAGCACGCAGGCCATGCGGCGCCCGCCGCCCCCGACGACGGTCGCGCAGCGCTCGCCGCTCGGGCAGTCCGCGTTGGACGTGCACGAGATCTCGCAGTGCCGGGGTGACGTGAAGGACGCCGGCAGGATCGAGCTCCCGTTGGTGGCGCGGTTCACCCGCCGGACGTGACAGGAGGGATAGTCGAGCTCGGCGACGGTCACCCAGTCGTCCGTCTCGTCGAGGGAGACGCCCGTGTACTCGGCGACCACGGCCCCGTCGCAGAAGATGCGGACGGTCGCGTCGGTGGGCCCCGACGGAGTCGCGCTCGTCGGCGGGTGGTCGCAGAAGTAGTGGGCCGCGATGGCGTAGGTGCCGGACTGCGGGTTCACGTCGATGGTGACGTTCTCCGGGCCGTACCCGTCGCGGTCGTCGACGTCGAGCGTCGGGTTGGCGTCGGCCCCCGCCGGCCCCCAGTCGGGCGTCGGGTTGACGAAGTGGCAGTCGTCCACGGTCCAGAAGCCGTCGGGCGCGGTGCGGGTCACGTTCAGAAAGTGCACGTCCACGTCGCCGTAGGCGGTGTCCCAGGACAGCT
>JBDIVX010000148.1:0-18648 GCA_039794305.1 Candidatus Neutrinellum sp. | reverse complement strand
GATGGACCGGAGGAGCGCCCGGTGGGTCTTCCCGGGGGAGGTCGACCTCGGCGGGATGCGCGTCACCGACGTGCGTGTCGGGGGCGAGGACGCCGAGGTGCGGCTCGTGCGGCGGCCGGCCGGGGAGCCGCGGGGACGCGACTCGGCAGGGGCCGACCTGCTCGTCACGGTGCCGCCCGGGCCGGCGCGGCGGCTCGGCGTGACGTTGCGGTTCACGGTGCGGCTGCCGGCGCGGTTCGGGCGGCTCGGCCGGGTGGGCGGGCGAACGAGCCTCGCGGCGCCCTGGTACCCGCTCGTGGTCGGCGACCGCGACGCATACCGGTACCAGGTGCCGCACAGGGTACGCTTCGAGACCACCTCGCCCGCCGAGCTCGTCGTGGGGGGCGCGCGCGCGCGTCCGGGCGAGCCGGTGAGCACCCGTGGTCCTTGGGTGCCGGTCGCGGCGTGGGAGGAGCTGTTCGTGCGCGAGCGCGTGGTGTCGGGCGTGCGCCTGCGCTCGCTCACGCCGAGCCCGCCGTACGATCCGCCGAGCCCCACGAGCCGGGGGGCCGAGGCCCTCGAGGACGTGGTCCGCGTCGACACGGTGTCGCTCGCCGCCTCCGCGCTGGCGGACGTGCTCGCGACCCTCCGGGAGACGGGGATCGAGGTGAGCCGCCGCGAGGTGACGTTGCTGGAGGTCCCGTCGCGGACGGAGCTCGCGGACAACGCCCCAGGGGTCGTCTTGGTGTCCGACCGGCTGTACGAGATCTTCCCGATCGAGCAGACGCGCGAGTTCCATCACCGCGCGCTGCGCCGCGCGCTCTTCCGCTTCTTCCTCGAGCCGCACGTCCGGCGCGTGGAGCAGCCGGCGGATCGGGGCTGGGCGCTCGACCTGCGCGCCGTGGCGCTCCTCGACGTCGACGACGCCCGCCGCCACGGGCGCGCCCGCACGCCCGAGGAGCTCATCGGCTTTGCCGCGTTCCACCCCGCCGTCGACCAGCTCCTGTACGCCCCGCAGGTGGCGTTCGTCGACGCGTACTTCGGCGCCATCGAGGAGCCGGACCCGTTCCGGGAGTCGCCGTACCGCGCCCGCTACCCGGTGGCGCGCGGCAGGCGCATCCTCGAGAGCGCGCGGGACGCCCTCGACGAGGAGGCGTTCGGTGCGTTCCTGCGTGGGCTCCTGTCGCTCGACCGCCCGGCGCAGGCGGCGCTCGAAGAGGCCGCTCCGGACCTCGCACCTCGGCTCGCCCAGTGGCTCCGCGCGCCGGAGTTGGAGGTGAACTACCGGCTCGGGGACATCGCGTCCGAGCGCGTTCGCGGGGGCTATCGGCACCGCATCGAGGTGATCCGCGAGGGCGCCGAGCGGATCGAGCCGGTCGAGGTGCGCGTCGAGGACGAGGACGGCAACACCGAGACGGTGACCTGGGACGGCGAGGCAGAGCGGGGCGCCGTCACGGTGGTGACGCCCGCCGCGCTCGAGGACGTCGTCCTCGATCCGCGCCGGCGCTTGCCGCAGAGCCCGTCGCTCACGTCGGGCCATCCCCGCGGTGACGACGCGACGACCCACCCGTGGAAGCCGCCGCTCCTGCGCGCCTTCGGGCTCAACGTGTCGCTGTCCGAGGGGCGGGTCGAGGGCTTCGTCGACTTCGCCATGCGCCGCCGGTTCGATCTCGACCGCACGATCGCGGGCGTGGTCGTCCACCGCGCGTCGACGACGACGGGCGGCGTGCGCTACATCCGCGGCATCGGGCCCAAGCGTCACACGAACGCGCGCATCGGGTTCGCGTCGGTCGGCGTGGACGTCGACCGGCTCCACACCGAGTTCGTGGAGGGGGAGGAGGGCGGCTGGCGCGCGGCGCTCGCGGCCTCGGCGGGGTTCGACACCCGGAGCTACTTCTACGACCCGCGCGAGGGCGTCTCGCTGGTCGGGACGGCGCAGGTGGGCGGGGTGCGGCACGACGACGGCGAGTACGGCGTGACCGGGGCGGTGGACGTGCGCGGGAGCCTGACGCTGCCGCTCGGGCTCCGGCAGGCGTCGGTGCTCGTCGCGGGCGCGGGCTGGACGTTCGGCGACGCGCTCTTCGCCGAGCACCAGCAGCTCGGAGGGCGGTTCCTCCTGCGGGGCTTCGAGGCGAGCGAGCTCGTCGGCGACGTGCGGCTGTGGAGCGTGCTCGAGCACCGCTGGACCGCCTTCGGCGACCTCCACTGGAACGTGCTCCACGTGGCGTGGCTGCGCGAGGTGCAGCTCGCGGTCTTCGGCGGCGCCGGCCTGCTGGTCGAGCCGGTAGGCCCGGACCAGCCGGGCTCGGTCGGGCGGGACGACGTCGCGTTCGCGGCGGAGGTCGGCGCCGGGGTGCGGTTCCACTACGAGTACGGCGGCGTCCAGCCGGCGGTCCTGGCCGTCGACGTGGCGGTGCCGCTCACGCGCGACCCGCAGGGCATCGGCAGCGACGGCATCGTGCACTCCTCCCGTCCACCGGTCGGCATCCACGTGGCGTTCGACCAGTTCTACTGAAGGGCGGCGTGATCGTCCGAGACGGGGCCACGGGCAGGGCGTCGGCTCGCCGGTCTTTGCGGAGCCGCGGCGGAACCGTGGTATCCAACGAAGATGGGAGCCGGCGCGGACCTGCTCGTGGACCTGTACCTCGATCACCTCAAGGTCGAGCGCGGGCTCGCGGCGGCGACGGTCGAGAGCTACGCGCGGGACCTCGCGCGGTTCGTCGGCCACCTCGAGCACGAGGGGATCGGGATCGAGGACGTGGATGGGGGCGTGATCGCGTCCTGGCTGGTCGGGCTCTCGCGCGGGGGGCTCAGCGCGCGGTCGCAGGCGCGGAACCTGTCGTCGCTGCGCGGCTTCGTGAAGTACCTGCTCGCCGAGCGACACATCCGCCGCGATCCGACCGAGCTCATCGACTCGCCCAAGATGGGGCGCAAGCTCCCGGCGGTGCTGACGCGCGAGGAGGTCGTGCGCCTCCTCGACGCGCCCGACGTCGGGACGCCGCGGGGGCTCCGCGACGCGGCCATGCTCCACACGATGTACGCGGCGGGCCTGCGCGTCTCGGAGCTCGTCTCGCTCGGGCTCGGCGACGTCAACCTCGAGTCCGGGTTCCTCGCCGCCTTCGGCAAGGGGAACAAGCGGCGGCTCGTCCCGATCGGGCGCGTCGCGCGAGACCACGTCGCGCGCTGGCGGGACGAGGTGCGGTCCTCGTGGGCGAAGCCGGGGGAGGGGACGCTCTTCGTGACGCAGCGGGGTGGGGCGCTCACGCGCCAGGCCTTCTGGAAGATCGTCAAGCGGTACGCGGTGGCCGCCGGGATCACCAAGCGCATCTCGCCGCACAAGCTACGCCACTCGTTCGCGACGCACCTCCTGCAGGGCGGCGCCGACCTGCGCGCCGTCCAGACCATGCTCGGCCACGCCGACATCTCGACGACGCAGGTCTACACCCACGTGACGGGCGATCACCTGCGGCGCATGCACGAGAAGCACCACCCGCGCGGCTGACGCCGGCCGGGGATATACTCGGTCGGATGTCGGTCGCAGGGATCGCGCTCGGTCCCTTCGTGCTCGAGGATCCGCTCGGGCAGGGCGGAATGGGGCAGGTCTGGAGGGGGCGGCACGAGACCGAGGGGCTCGCCGTCGCCGTCAAGGTCGTGACCGCGGCGCGGGCCCGCGAGGCTCGCTACCGCCGCGCGTTCCGCAACGAGGTGGAGTCGGTCGCGCGGCTCGACCATCCGGGGATCGTGCGCGTGCTCGAGGCGGGTGAGATCGACGAGGCGGTGTCGGAGGCCAGCTCGGGTCGGCTCGCCGCCGGCTGCCCCTACCTCGTCATGGAGCACCTGTCGGGCGGGCAGCTCCGGCGTGACACCATGCGTCCCGACTGGCTCGCGCTCCGCGGCGTGCTGCTCGAGCTGCTCGACGCGCTCGCCTACGCGCACGCGCGCGGCGTCGTGCACCGTGACCTCAAGCCGAGCAACGTCGTCCTCGGCACGAGCGCCGACATGCGCCCGGGCCTCAAGGTCATCGACTTCGGCCTCGCCGCGGTGGGGCGAGCCTGGACGGTGTCGGGCGGCGAGGAGGAGCTGTCGGGAGGTACGCCGCGGTACATGGCGCCGGAGCAGGCCGTCCGGTCACCGCGCGATCAGGGGCCGTGGACCGACCTGTACTCGCTCGGGTGCCTCGCCTACGCGCTCGCGAGTGGGGAGCCTCCATTCCGCGGCGAGAGGCTCGACGTGCTCGAGGCGCAGCTCACGCACGAGCTGCCGCGGCTCGTCCCGCGCGTGCCCGTGCCGGACGGGTTCGAGGGCTGGCTCCGCCGTCTCACGGCCAAGGCGCCGTCCGCGCGCTTCACCTTCGCGGCCGACGCGGCGCACACGCTGCTCGAGCTCGGCCCACGCCCGAAGAGGCGGCGGCCGAGCGAGCCACCGATGCTGGAGCCGCCGGCGCGCGTCACCCGGCCCCGGCTGCCCGCGGACTGGCGCCGGCCCGTCGAGGACGCGCCCGCGCCACGCCTCGCCGGGACGGGGCTCGGCCTCTACGGCCTGCGACCCGTTCCCATCGTCGATCGGGAGGTCGAGCGGACGGCGCTCTGGGATGCGCTGCACCTGGTCGCCGAGACCGGGGCCGCGCGCGCCGTCGTGCTGCGCGGGCCCAGCGGTACGGGCAAGAGCCGGCTCGCCGAGTGGGTGTGCGAGCGGGCGCACGAGACCGGCGGCGCGACGGTCCTGCGCGTGTTCCACGGTCCGACCGCGGCGCGCTGGGAGGGGCTCACGGCGGCGGTCGCGATGCAGCTCGGGTGCGCGGACCTCGGTCACGCCGCGGCGCGCGAGCGCCTGTCGGTCCTGCTCCCGGACGACGAGGACCTCGCCGGGGCGCTCGCGGGCGTGCTGTGCCCCGACGAGCGCTCGTCGAGCTTCGGCGGCCCCGAGGAGCGGTACACGGTCCTGCTCCGCTGGCTCGCGCGGCAGGCGCGCGAGCGGCCGGTCGTGCTCTGGCTCGACGACGTGCACTGGGGCAGCGACGCGATCGCCTTCGCGGACATCGCGCTCGGCCGGCAGGACGCCGAGCCGACCCCGCTCCTGTTCGTGCTCACCGCGCGCGAGGAGGGGCTGGCCGAGCAGCCCATCGAGGCCGCGCAGCTCGAGGAGCTGTCGGCGCGCGAAGGGGCGAGCGAGATCGCGGTCGGCGCCCTCGACCGCGGATCGCACGCGGCGCTCGTCCGGCGGCTGCTCGGGCTGGCCGAGGACCTCGCTGCCGCCGTCGAGGAGCGCACGTCGGGCAACCCGCTGTTCGCGGTCCACCTGGTCGGCGAGTGGGTGCGGGGCGGCGCGCTGGTCCGCACCGGCCGCGGCTTCGCGCTCTCGCCCGGGCACGACGCCGCCCTGCCCGACGATCTGCACCGCTTCTGGGCGGCGCGCATCGCCGACCTGCGCGCCGGACGCCCGGCCGGCGACGGCGTGGCGCTCGAGATCGCCGCGGCCCTCGGACAGGACGTGGACGCCGACGAGTGGCAGGCGAGCTGCGCCGAGGCGGGCTGCGTGCCGTCGGCCGACCTCCTGGACGCGCTCGTCGTGCGGCGCCTCGCCCGGAGCACCGAGCACGGCTGGTCGTTCGTGCACGGGATGGTCCGCGAGAGCGTCGAGCGGCTGGCGCGCGACGCCGGCCGGTGGCGTGACCACCACCGGGTGTGCGCGGCGGTCCTCGCCGAGCGCGGCGGGCCCTTCTCGGCCGAGCGGCGCGGGCGGCACCTGTTCGCGGCCGGCGACTTCGACGGCGCCGCCGATTCGCTCCTCGCCGGCGCGCGCGCGCGGAGCGCGGTGAGCGATCTGCGCGGCGCGATGCAGCTCGCCGACCTGCGCGAGGACGCGCTCGGCCGCAGCGGCGCGTCCGAAAAGGACGCCCGCTGGGGCGAGGGCTGGGTGGTCCGCGCGTCGATCCACCGCGCGCTCGGCCAGTACCGCGACGTGAGGCGGTGGTCGTGGCGGGCGCTCGCCGCCGCGAGGACGCACGGCTGGCAGCGCGTCCTGCCGGCGGCCATGCACTCGCTCGGCACCGCGGAGCAGCAGCGGGGCCGGTTGTGGCGCGTCGAGGTCCTGAACGAGCGGGCGCTCGTGCTCTTGCAGGCGCTCGGCGACGACGAGGGCGTCGGCGACTGCCTGTGGGCGCTCGGCTGGGCGGCGCGGCAGCGCGGCGACGTGGACAGGGCAGAGGCCTGCTACCGCTCGGCGCTCGAGATCGCCGAGCGGCTCGGATTGGTGAAGGATCAGGGCGACTGCATGCGAGGCCTCGCGCAGGTGGCGCTCCGGCGCGGCGACCTCGCGGAGGCCGCGCGCCTGGACCGGGAAGCGATCGGCCTCTACGAGGAGGCGGGCCACCGGATGGGCGTCGTGTACGCGGAGAACGGCGCGGGCGAGGCAGCGCGCTTCGCCGGCGACCTCGCGGCGGCGGAGCGCCACTACCGCCGGGCGCTCACCCTGGCCGAAGCCATCGGGTCGACCGAGGCCGTGTTCCCGCGCATGAACCTCGCGTTCGCGCTGCTCGCCCGCGGGCGGTACGTCGAGGCGCGTCCGGCGCTCGAGGCGGCGCGCCGCGTGTTCGAGCGGACCGGCCGCCGGGCGTACCTGCTCGGGGCGGAGGTGGGCCTTCTGACCTGCGCCGCCGCGCTCGGCGATCTCCGGGCGTTCGACGAGCGGCTCCGGTCCGCCGAGCAGCTCTTCGAGGAGACCCGATTCGTCGACCGTGACACCGCCCTCGCGGCCGAGCGCGCCGGCGACCTCGCCCGCGAGGCGGGCGAGGAGGAGCGCGCGCGCGCCGCCCACCGGATCGCCGCCGCGCAGTGGCGGGGCCTCGGAAAGGGGGGGGTGTGAACTGCTCAGTCGATTCGCATCGGGAGCATGGGGGTGGCGGGCTCCGGATCGCGGCGGCGGGGGCGCCGGCGGCGGCGCGTCTGCTTGACCTGGAAGGGCTGGTCGACGAGCAGGATGTCGTCCCGGTCGGGGACGGTGAGGGTGGCGCCCGGGTTCTGCGGCTGGAGGTCCTCGCGGCCGGTCGTGTCGATGCGGAGGCGGAAGGTGGAGTGCGGCTGCATGCGCAGGACGAAGTGCGCGACGCCGCTCGCGTCCGTGCGCGCCACCTCGCGGTCGGCCATCATCACGGGCAGGTCGCCCTGATCGCCCGTGCGGACCACGACGGCGGCGGTCCGCTCGGAGGGCGGGCACTGGATGCTCATCTCGATGCCGCGCTCGGCGGCGGCGGGATCGAGGCCGCGGAAGCTGCGCAGGGTGAGCAGGGGAAGCTCGGCCGGCGCGCGGTGGCCCTCCGGGCACTGCGCGTTGACGGTGACGGCCTGGCCCTCGCGGCCGGGGAGATCGACGCGGAGGATCCCGTCGGCGCCGGTCTCGCCGAGCGGACGGCCGTCCCCCACCACCCGGACGCCCGCGAGGGGGTCGCTGTCGGAGCTGGCCGTGAACGTCACGCGGAACGTCGGCGGCGGCCGTTCCTCCTCGCACGCGGAGAGGAGCGAGGCCAGCAGCGCCAGGCATGCGCACGTCACTCGCATGGCGCGTCTCCCTCGCATCGCTCCCCGACCCGCTCTCGGAGGATGCCGGCGACGATCCGGTAGGCTTCGTCCCGCGGGTGGCGCTCCCGGAGCTCCTCGTAGAGCGCGAGCGCTTCGCGGTGCCGCCCGGCCATCAGCGCGTCGACTGCGCGCCGCACGAGCGGACGCTCGCCCGACTCCCCGGCCTCCTCGTTCGGCGGCTCGTTCTCGGCCTCGTTCGCGGCCTCGTTCGCGGCCTCGTTCTCCGCCTCGGCCTCCGCCTCGGCCTCCGCCTCGGTGACGGGCGCCACCGCCACCGGCGCCGGGGGCGGCTCCTCGTCCACGGCCGAGCCGTCGTCCATCAGGATCACGTAGGCGAGCGCGAGCACCGTGGCGCCGACGAGAGCCCACGTGCGGGGCGGGAGCGACATCTCCTTCTGGTCGCCCTTGGCCCGATTGTCCTTCTTCGAGGCCCGTGCGTCCTCGAGCGGCGGGGGCGCGGCGAACTTGGGCTTCGCCGGCGCGCTCGCGCTCGCGTGGGGCGTCGCGGTCGGGGGCATCGCGGCGGCCGGTGGCGCGGCGGCGGGTGGCGCGGCGGCGGCGGCGGGCGGCCGAGCCGCCCGCGCGGGCTCGACGCGTTCGGCGGGCGGGGCCGCGGGGGGCCGTCCGACCGTCGGCGCGCGCACGACGCCCTGGGCCGCGCCGATGCGCGGCGGTGGAGGCCGGCGGTGGATGGGCGAGCCGGACGCGCCGCCGATTCGGGCCTCGGGCGTCTGCACGAGCCGCGTCGCCATCGGGTCGGGGCTCGCCGCGCCGCCGAACACCGCCGCGCGCGTGGGCTCGCCGCCCGCCGGCGCTCCGGGATCGGGCTCCGCCTCGTTCAGCTCGACGTGGCTCGGGAGCGTCAGCCGCTCGAGCATCTGGTCGAGCGCGTCCTGTGCGCCCGTCACGCGCGTGGCCGCGCTGTCGACCATCCCGCGCGCGCCCGAGTCCACCCGGGTCGCCGCGTCCGCCAGCCCCGGGCGATCGAGCACGGTGCGACCGGTCGGGCTCGGGCTCGACGGGCGATCGTCGTCCATCGAGGGCGCGAAGGACGTCTCGACTCGCATCTTCGCCTGGCCGAACTCGATCCGCGAGCCGTGCGCGGTCGCGTACCAGTCGTCGACGAGCTGGCCGTCGATGCGCACGGCCGCGCCGTCGAGGTCGGCGACCCACAGCACCTCGCCGTCCCAGTACATCTCGAGGTGTTGGGGGGCGACGCCCGGCGCTTGCACCTGCCACACGCAGGCCTGCGCGGCGCCGACGTCGATGCGCACGCCGGCCGCGGAGGCGTCGACCTCCCACTTGTCGCCGCTCGACCGGCCGCTCTCGAGGTGCACCCGCGCCCAGGGCATCTCTACCTCGTGTGCCTCGCCTGAAGCATCGACCGCGGCAGCTCCATCCCGAGAGCGTGGATCATGTCGCGGCAGGCGGGCAGGGCGCCGGTCGCCCGGAGCTCGCTCGTGACGCGCCCGTCCGGCTCGCGACCGAGGTAGTGCCGCTCGAAGAGGTTGTCGAGCTGGTAGCCCTGCGCGGGGTCGTAGCCGACGACCTGGGTGACGTGGGTCACGCAACGCGAGCCGTCCTGCAGGCGCGAGGTCTGGACGACGATGTCGATGGCCGACCCGACCTGCGCGCGGAGCGCGCTGAGCGGGAGCTCGACGTCGCTCATCATCGCCATCGTCTCGAGGCGGTTCATCGTGTCGATGGGGTAGGTCGCGTGCACCGTCGAGAGGCAGCCGCCGTGCCCCGAGGTCATGGCCTGGACCAGATCGAGGGCCTCGCCGCCGCGGATCTCGCCGACCACGATGCGGTCCGGGCGCATGCGCAGGGTGGCGCGGAAGAGATCGCGGATGGTGACGGCGCCGCGCCCGCGGGGGTCCGGCGGCCGCGCCTCGAGCTGCACGACGTGCGGCTTCTGGAGCTGGAGCTCGCGCGAGTCCTCGATGACGACCACGCGCTCGCCGTCGTCGACGAACGACGAGAGCACGTTGAGGAGCGAGGTCTTGCCGGAGCCCGTACCGCCCGCGACGATGACGTTCTGCTTGCACGCGACGAGCGCCGAGAGCAGCTCCGCCGCGTCCTCGGTGATCGAGCCGAAGCCGATGAGGCGCTCCATGGTCAGCGTCTCCCGGAAGAAGCGGCGGATGGCGACGCTCGGCCCGTCCGGCGAGACCGGCGGGAGGATGGCCTCGACGCGCGAGCCGTCCGGTAGGCGGCCCTCGAGGATCGGGCGCTCCTCGTCCACGTGACGGCCGACGTACTGCGCGAGGTTGCGGACGGCCGCCTCGAGCGCCTGGCGGCTCGCGAAGCGCGCGTCGACCTTCTGGAGCCGTCCGGCCCGCTCCACGTAGATCTCGTCCGGGCCGTTGATCATCACCTCGCTGACCGTCGGGTCCTCGAGGTACGGCCGGACCGGCTCGAGGAACCCGAGGAGCGTCTGCTCGAAGACTTCGCGCGGGATCACGTGCCTTCCTCCTCGGCCGCCGATCCCTCCGACTCCGCCGGGCCGGTGGGGCTTGGGGCCGGGCCCGGCAGATCGACGCGACGCAGGGCCTCCCGCGCCTCGCCCGCGTGCGCTCCGTCGGGCGCGAGCTCGAGGTAGCGCTCGAACTCTCGCGCGGCGGCGGCCGGGTCGCGCGCCTCGTCGCGCAGCACGACGCCGAGCAGGAAGTGAGGCTCGGCCTCGTCGGGCGCGACCTCGACGACGCGCTCGAGCTCGCGGCGCGCCCGCGCGCTCTCGCCCATGCCGAGGTGCATGGACGCCACCAGGTACCGGAGCGGCCACGAGCCCGGGTTGCGGGCGAGGTAGGGCTCGGCGTACTGCAGGGCGACCCGGAGCCGCGACGAGGCCACGAGGACCCGCAGGAGCACCGGCATGACCTCGTCCTCCGGGTGGCCGCGCTCCATCGAGGCGGCGAGGTACTGCTCGGCCCGGATCAGGTCGCCGCGCTGCGCGAGCACGACTCCCTGCGCGAACAGCTCCTCCGGCGCGATCTCGCTCACCGGATCGGCGGGCGGCGGCTCGCGGACCTCGGGCGCGTCGTGCCCGCAGCCGGCGAGGAGCAGGAGCGCGGCGACGAGCGCCCTCACTCCGCCTCCCCCGAGAGCCTCTGGTCGATGATGAGCTGCAAGCGCCTCTCCAGGAGCACGAGCCAGGATACGTAGGGATCGCCCTGCCGGTGGGCCGTGAGGGAGTCGAGCGCCCGGGCCTCCCGGAGCGCATCGTCCCACCTCTGGAACTTGAGGGCACGCTCGAGCCGCAGGCGGTGCGTCCGGTAGTCCTCGTCGATGCGCTGGACGAGCGCCTGCCGCTCGCGGCCGATGCGCGCGGCGTCGGCGCGCTTCGCGGCGGCCTCGTAGCACGCCTGCGCCACGCCGTAGTGGCGTACCGCCTCGACGCCGTCCTGGGCGTCGAAGGGGTAGCGCTCGCTGGTGTGGCTCGCCGCCTCGGCCGCCTCGCGCGCGCGGTGGAGCGCGCTCTGGCCGGACTCGCGGCAGTCCCCCGGCTCGTCGAAGAGCGCAGGCGGCGGCGCGCCCGCGTCCATCGGCAGCTCGGCCTCCGGTTCCGAGAGCAGGAGCCAGCCCGCGAGCGGCAGCCCGACGAACGCCGCGATGAGGACGGGCCAGCTCACCTTGCCGTCGCCCGCCTTGCGCGTCGGCGTCGGCTTGTCGGTCACCCGAAGCTCGACCGAGCCGACCCGCAGCTCGGTCCCCCACGGCACGACGGCCGCCTGCACCGGCTCGCCGCGCGCGATGGCGGGGCTCGCGCCCTCGGCGACCGCGACCCAGCACCCGTCCGGCCGCGGGGCGAGCAGCACGTGCTCGGCCTCGAGGTCGTCGGCGTTCACCAGCGGGATGCCTGCCGTCGGCGAGCGGCCGACCGTGATCCGGTCGCCCTCGATCCGGTGCCGCTCCATCGTCCCGTCCGGGCGGGTGATCTCGACCCACGCGTCCATCAGAAGCCGCTCCGCATTCCGTTGATGATGAAGGGGCCCAGCAGGATCAGGACGATGGCCGCGAAGATCAACATCAGCGGGCCCATCATGAGCACCGCGGCGCGCGCGGCGGACTCCTCGGCCATGACGCTGCGCCGCATACGCAGCATGCCGGCCTGGATGCGGAGCACCTCGGCCAGCGGGTTGCCCTTCTCCTCGGCCTGGACGACGGCGCCGACGAAGTCCTTGACGGCGTCGGTCGGTGCCCGGTCGGCGAAGCTCTCGAGGGCCTGGCGGCGTGTACGCCCGAGCTCGAGCTCCTGCAGGATGCGCTCGAGCTCCTCGGTCAGGGCGTCGTCCTTCTTGGCGGCCTTGTCGGCGATCTGTTTGAGCGCGCCCGGGAAGTCGAGGCCCGCGCCCATGCACAGCGCCGCGAGGTCGATGGCCGTCGGCAGGCCGCGGTTGATCTGCTTGAAGCGGTCCTGCATCTCGCCCGTGACCTGCGTGTACGGGAGCATCCCGCCGAGCCCGCCGAAGAAGAACGAGAACACGGGGCTCAGCTCCATGAGGTGGCAGAACACCAGGCCGAGCAGGAAGAAGAAGACCGAGGAGAGGCCGACCAGCGCGAGGAACTCGTCGGCGCTCAGGCCCAGCCAGTCGCCCGCGTGGACGAGCTGGCGGTCGATCTTGCGGCGGAGCTTGGGCATGCGGATCGGCGCGATCCAGCTCGCGACGAGGCGCATCAGGGGCTCGATCGTCTTGAAGGAGCCTCCCTCGGCGAGCGCGCGGGAGCGCTTGAGGCCGCGTGCGCCGGTCTTCGGCGGCGGCAGCGGCGGGCTCTTGCCGAACGTGTAGACGACCACCGCGACCGCGAAGGCGATCGACGCGAGGGCCGCGTAGGCGAGAGCCGAGAGGGAGGGCATCATATGTCGACCGAGAGGATCCTCCGCGCCAAGAAGATGGCCGCGATCCACAGGACGGTGGCCCCGGCGATGACCGCGTACCCCACGGTCGTCTCGGTGAGCGGCCGGAGCCAGTGTGGATCGATCATCTGGATGGCCGCGATGAGGAGGAACGGGATCACGCCGAGCACGTAGGCCTGTGACTTGCCCTCGGCGGTCTTGGTGCGGACGACGCCCTCGAGCCGCGCCATCTCGCGGAGCGTCGCCGCCGACTCTTCCAGGATCCGCGGCAGCTCCCCGCCGGTCTGCCGGCCTACGAGGAGCGTGGCGAGCGCGCCGGAGACCGAGCGGCTGCCGATGCGGTTCGACATGTTGATGACGGCCTGGTCGAGGGGGGTGCCGAGCTGGACCTCCTTGAGCAGCAGGTCGAGCTCCTGGCCCATGGGCGCGCGCACGATCTTCGCGCTCGCGCCGATCGCCTCGCCGAGCGAGGGCGTGGCCTTGAGCGCGTTGGCGAGGATGAGGAGCCACGAGTCGAGCTGCTTCTCGATCTTGATCACGCGCTCCTCGTGCCGCTTTCGCAGGACCATCATCGGCACGACGAAAACGAAGGGCAGGAGCGCGAGGAGCAGGACGTCCTCGAGCAGGAGCGCGGCCATCCCGAGGCACAGGACGACGATGAGCTGCGTCCGCGCGACGCGCCTGCCCGTCGTGTCGTAGAAGAGGAAGCGCACCTCGGACTCGAGCCGGTCCTCGTAGCGCTGCCAGGCTCGGCGAACCGGGCTCTCGGGCGCCGTGACGAGGAGGGTGATCCCCACAGTCGCCCCGAGGACGAGCAGGGCGAGGCCGCCGTATCCGAGCCAGTCTGTCGTCTCGCTAGGCCCCATGCGTCACAGGTAGTCGCCGTCCTTCACCAGCCCGTGCGTGATGAAGTCGTCGAGGAACGACGGGAGGTAGCCCGTCGCACGGTACTCGCCGCGGATGCGGCCGTCGGAGTCGGTCCCCGTGCGGTGGAAGCGGAAGATGTCCCGGTGCTCGATCTCGCCCTCCTCGTCGACGCCGAGGACCTCGCTCACGGCCGTGACGCGGCGCGAGCCGTCGCTCAACCGGGCCTGCTGCACGATCAGGTGGATGCTCGCGGCGATCTGCTCCCGGACCGCCTTCGACGGAAGGTCGAGGCCGCTCATCAGCGCGAGCGTCTCGAGGCGTCCGATGGCCTCGCGGGGGCTGTTCGCGTGCGTCGTGGTCATCGAGCCCTCGTGGCCGGTGTTCATGGCCTGGAGCATGTCGAGCGCCTCGCCGCCGCGGCACTCGCCGACGACGATGCGGTCGGGGCGCATGCGGAGCGCGTTGCGCACGAGCGCCCGGATCGTGATCTCGCCGCGCCCCTCCATGTTGGGCGGGCGGGACTCGAGCGAGACGACGTGCGGCTGCGAGAGCCGCAGCTCGGCCGCGTCCTCGATGGTGACGATGCGCTCCTCCTCCGGGATGGCCGCCGAGAGCACGTTGAGCAAGGTCGTCTTGCCGCTGCCGGTGCCGCCCGAGATGACGATGTTCTTCTTCGTGACGACGGCGCGTCGCAGGAAGCTCGCCATCCGGTCGGTCATCGTCCCGATGCGGATGAGGTCGGCGATCGTGAGCGGGTTCCGCGCGAACTTGCGGATGGTGATGCAGGGCCCGCGGAGGGCGAGCGGCGGGATGATCGCGTTGACGCGCGAGCCGTCCTTGAGGCGCGCGTCGACCAGCGGGTTCGACTCGTCGATCCGCCGGCCGAGCGGCGTCACGATGCGCTCGATGACGGAACGGACGGCGTCGTCGTCGGTGAACCGGAGGTCGGTGTGCTCGATCCGTCCCTCGCGCTCGATGAAGATCGTCACCGGATCGACGACCATGATCTCGCTCACCCCCTCGTCCGCGAGGAGCACCTCGAGCGGGCCGAGGCCGAGCGCCTCGTCGGTCATCTCCTCGATGAGCCGTGCGATGTCGGTCCCCTCGGGGAGGTCCCGCGCGATCTGCCGGCAGATGCGCGTGAGCGCCTCGCGCACCTTCGGGCGCATGGCCCGGTCGTCCATCTTGTTGCGGTCGAGCGCCGCGAGGTCGAGGTGGTCGAGGAGCATGCGGTGGATGCGGCGGCGGACGTCGACGCCCACCTGCGCCGTCCCGCTTTCGCCGTACTTGCTCGACTTGGGCGCGTGGGCGACCCGGTAGGGCGCGATGCCGTCGGCCGCCGTGGCGGTGCGGTCGTCGTCCCGCTCCTCGAAGGCCGCCCGGGGCGGAGGCGGCGGTACCGTCCGTCCCGCCGGGCGCGCGGGCTCGTCGTACGCCTCGGGGACGGTCGGCTCGTCGGGCGCGGCCACGTGTCCCTCCGGGGGCGCGACCGGTGCGCCGAGGGGATCGGTGCGGCGCGCCGCCCGGCGCGGGCTCTCGGACGGCGCGACGACGCGCAGGCGGTACGGCCCGACCCGGAAGGGCACGCCGGGCGCGATGATCACCGTCGCGTTCTGGATGCGCTTCTCGGTGTCGCCGACGAAGGTCCCGTTGGCGGACTTGTCGGTCAGCCGGATGCGATCGCCGTCGGCCTTGAGCGCCACGTGGCGGCGGCTGACGTCGGGGGAGGGCAGCACGACGTGGCAGGACTGGTCGCGGCCGACCAGGATGGGGCCGGTCCCGTCGATGCGCAGGCGCTCGACCTGACCGTCCGAGGTCTCGATGGCGAGGTAGATGGTCGCGGGCTGTGCGCTCGTGGCCATCCGCGTCAGCGTCCTCGCGCCTCGGGGTTGGCCGCCGTCGGTACCGTCTCGGGCATGTGCATGAGCTGCATCTCGTCGAGCCCGCCCGAGTAGCTCCAGTACGCCTCGAGCGCCTCGGCGATGCGTTGGCGTGCCTGCTGGCTCACGACGTCGACGACGGTGGGCACGATGAAGAGCACGTTCTGCGTGTACTGCTGGCGGGCGCCGTGCGAGCCGAACAGGATGCCGATGATCGGGATCTGGCTGAGCCCCGGCAGGCCCGACTGCGTGGCCGCGTCCTCCTCCGCGATGAGGCCTCCGAGCGCGACCGCCTGCCCCATCTCGAGGTTCACCAGCGTCTCGATGGTCGAGACGTTCCGCCCGGGCACGCCCGTGCCGCGGTCGTCGGTCAGGGTGCTCACCTCCGCGCCGATCCGCAGCTCGATGCGCCCGGTCTCCCGGTCGTAGCGCGGGAGCACGTTGACCGTGCTCCCGAACTCGATCTGACGCAGCTCGTTGCCGAGGCCGCCGACGATGGGCACGTTGACCTCACCGCCGCTCGCGAACGTCGCCTCGTTGTTGTTGGCCGTGATGACCGCCGCTTGCCGGACGGTGCGTGCCCAGCCGCTCGTCTCGAGGAGGTCGATGCGGGGAAGGGGCTGGTTGGTGACGACCGCCGCGGCGTCGGTGACGCTCGGCCCGCCCACGAAGTCGATCGTGGCGTTGAAGCGGAAGGCCGCCTCGCCGCCGATCGTGGCGGGCCACGCGACGCCGATCTGGTGGCCGTAGGTCTCCTCGAGCTGCACGAAGTAGAAGTCGAGGCGGATGTTGTCGCGCGGCTGGATGCCGGTCGGCTCCTCCTCCTGGCTGCGCACGGTGATCCGGTACTGGACCTGGCTTCCGTCCTCCATGATCAAGAGCAGAGTGGTGTTGCCGGGCTCGAGCGCCACGACGACGAACCGCGTCCCGTCGGACGGCACGCGCACGTCGACGATGCCGGGCGCGCCCTCCGAGTAGCTCTGCACGCCCTCGGCGCTGACGCTCGTCTGCTCGCCGACGACCAGCTCGAGCTCCCGCTGCTCGGGCCGGGCGCGCTGGGCGGCGGCGGAGGCCGTGGCGAGGAGGATCAGCGCGAAGCACGAGCTACTGAATGCGCTCGGGGACCGTCGGCTGCGGGTCATCGGTCTGCTCCCGCCGGAGCAGGCGCGCGCGCCGCTCCGGCTCGAGGATGTCGCTGCGGGTCGTCTCCGGAAGGCCGTCCAGGATGGCGATGTCGTCCGGGTTGCGGAGGGTGAGGGTGATCGTGCCGCTGTGGTCGGCGAGGGTCAGGATCTGCGCCTGCTCGACGGTGACGCTGAGCGTCACTTCGTTGAACCGCCGCTCGACCGAGCGCCGCCGGCCGTCGACCTCCTCCATGCCGGTGTCCTTGCCGACCGCGAGGACGATGACGTTCTGCAGGAGCGGCACCGTGACGCGGTTGCCCTCCGCCGTGCCGTCCCGGCTCGTCGTGATGAGGAGGTCCACCCGGTCGCCCGGCCGGAGCAGGCCGCCGAACGCGCTGGTGGTGTCGGCCCGGATGGTGACGGCGCGCATGCCGTTGCGGACGAGCCCGGACAGGTCCCGCCGCTGCTGGCTCGTCGTCGCCAGATCGGTCCACAGGAGCGACTCGTTGGCCTTGACGCCCATGCTGACCCGCACGCCGATGATCCGGGCGACGTCGGCCGCCCGGACGTGCCGCTCCTCGACGTAGGCCGCGGGGAGGTTGCGGAGCCCCAGCATCGCCTCGGTCAGGGTGGTGCCGAGCGGGATGTCCTGGGTGGCCATCACGACCGCCACCGGGGCGCCACCCGACGCCTCCTCCTCGAACCGCTTCATGTAGAGCCAGAGCATGCCCAGGCCGAGGAGCGCCGCCACGGCCGCGGCGATGAGGGCAGCCTTGTTCATCGAGCCGCGATCGTACCGAAATCGCGGAACTTAAGCGAGGGGTCGATCCGGGCTCAGAAGGGGATGTCGTCGCCCGCGGCGGCGCCCGGCTCGGGGCCGTAGGGGGGCTCTTCGACCGGCGCACGGGCCGGCGCGCCGTCGCGAGCCCGGTCGAGCAGGACGAGCTCCACCACCTCGATGTCGACCTTGGTGCGCGTCTTGCCGTCCTTGTCCTCGTAGCGGTGGGTCCGGATGCGGCCTTCGACGCCGACCCGCCGTCCCTTCGACAGGAACTTGTGGAGCGCCTCGGCGCGCCGGCCCCAGACGACGAGGTCGTGCCAGTCGGTTCGGCCCTGCTCGTTGCCGTCCGCGTCGCGCCAGCTCTCGTTGGTCGCGAGCCGGAGCTTGAGCAGGGCTCTTCCGGCCTGCGTGTAGCGGAGCTCCGGGTCGTTGCCGAGGTTGCCGATCAGAATCGCCTTGTTGAATCCGTTGGACATGGGGTTCGCCTCCTGTTGCCGGGAGGCCGAGCAAGGCCGGTGCCGCAGGGGGCTCACGTGATTCCGCGGGGTTGCGGCGGCCGATCGGCGAAATTGGCGGCCGGCGGGTGGCGGCCGCCACCCCGGGTGCGGCGACCTGGGCTCCCGTCAGCGGCAGGTCTGCTGGCGGGATTCTTCGAGGACCTCTTCGCTACAGCCGATCGTGCTGGTGCACCGGCCCCAGCGCCCCGCCGCGCCGCAGGCGGGGACGGAGTCGAGCCATCCTTCGCCGCCGTCGCAGGTGTCGGCGCTGCACGTGACGGCCGTGGGGTAGCGCTTCTCCTCGATACCGTCGCAGTTCCAGTCGAAAGAGCGCGTCTGGCCCGGGCCGCCCTCGTGGCGCTCGCCGGCGTGCTCCTCCTGGCCGGGGTGCGCTCCCTCGTCCATGTCGGCGCAGTCGTCGCCGCAGGGGCCGATCACGGTCGACGCGTAGCCGTCCATGTCGCTGTCGATGAGCGTGTAGACGCACATGTCCGCGATGCACTGGTCGGTGGTGCAGTCGCTGCCGTCGTCGCAGTCGTCCGTGCCGGGCGTGCAGACGGTGGCGCCGCCGTCGAAGCCGCCGGTCCCGGCGTCGGGCACCTCGCCGGTGCACCTGCCCATGTGGCAGAAGAGGCCCGCCTGGCACTGCTCGTGACGGAGGCAGGGCTCGCCGATGTCGCGGTCGCCGGCCGGGCGGCAGACCCAGCCCTCGGGCTCGCGCACGCAGGTGTTGCCGCGCGCGCAGTCCGCGGTCGTCACGCACGCCTCCCCGTCGACGCCCGTGCCCGAGGCGGCGCACGCGCGCACCCCGCTGCAGTAGAGGTCGGGCATGCAGTCGGCCGTGCGCACGCACGGGTCGCCGAGCCCGCCCAGGGTCCCGCCGCCGTCGCGGCCGCCCGAGCCGCCCCCATCGGAAGCCGCTCCGTCGTCGCCGCCGCACGCGGCGACGAAGAGCGCGGTGCACAACGCGATCGCGATTCGCACTATCCCTCTTCTCCTTGGTCCGGTGTGGGCGCGGCGCGTGCGCCGGTGAGCGAGGGCCACTCGGTGCGCACGCGCTCGCACTCCTGTTCGTGCGATCGAGG
>JBDIVX010000147.1:0-18909 GCA_039794305.1 Candidatus Neutrinellum sp. | reverse complement strand
GGCGGGCGTTGCCGCGGAAACGTCTCCGGCGCACGACCCGGAGTTACCCGCAGGCGTTGCCGCGGAGACGCCTCGCGCGGCCTCCGCCTGCTCCCGGGCCTCGGCCCGCTCGCGGTCGAAGGCGCGCTGCTGGGCCGTCTCGATGGCCTTCACCAGCGCGGCGGCCTCGTCCGGCTCCATCTTGGCCTTCACGACCACCATCCCGTCGTCCGTTTCGCGCCACAGGACCCAGCGGGCGCCCTCGCGCGACTTCCCCTTCGCCTCGCGCTGCCGCTGCACCCGTCGGACGCCGCGGCAGATCTTCTCGAGCTGGGCCGCGGTCGCGATGCGCGCCTGGTGCAGGATGGCCTCCTCGGTCTCGGGCGTCGCCACCCTCGTGACGGCCCGGGCCTTCGAGTAGCTGAGCTCGCCCCGGCCGAAGGTCGCGTCGATGAGCGGCAGCTCGCCGAGCGCGCGGGCGACCCGCACCTTCTCGCGGGCGACACCGGGCGACAGGCCGATGCGCCAGGCGAGCCAGCGGGCGGTGGTCAACCCCTCGCCGAGGCTCAGGTCGAGCTCGTCGAGCTCGCGGATCAGCGTGAGCCGCCGGTGCAGCGCATCGCCCGCGTGACGCGGCACGCGTAGAGCGGGTCGGTGCCGAGCAGGCGGGTCCACTCGCGCCGCTGGGGGTCGCCCGCGCGTAGCTCGATGGGCTGGCGCGCGACGCGGTAGCGCTCGGGCGGGAGGAGCTCCTCGACGAAGGGCAGGCCCGGCGCGTAGGCGAAGACGCCGCCCGGGCGGAGCGAGCGCAGGATCTCCATGTACTTGCGGGCGTAGGCCTCGGCGGCGGCGGGGTCGGCGAGGTGCTGGTGCAGGAAGTGGAGGGAGAAGCCCTGGTGCGACAGGACGGTGCCCCACCGGTCGGGCTCGAACGGGTGGGCGAGCCAGTCGGCGCGCTCGACGCCGGCGACGCCCGCGGGCGCGGCGCGGTCGATGCCGCAGGCCTCCTTGCCGCGCGCGCGGAGCGCCCGGACGAGCGCCGCCTCGCTCCCGCAGCCGACGTCCAGGATCGGCTCGGCGAGCGCGTCGGGCGCGAGGCCGAGGAGCGCGAGCTGCAGCTCGGCGCCGTACTCGGCGCACGTGACCTCGGCGCCGGCGGGCTCGCCGAGCGCGCCCCGGTGCGCGGCGAGGGTCGCGTCGATCGCCGCGACGAGCGCCTCGCCCTCGGCGTCGCCCTCCACCGCGTCCGAGAGCCGGCGGACGAGCGCCTCGAAGGCGTCCTCGAGATCCCCCGCACCGGCCCGGGCGAACTGGTGGCGGCTGCGCAGCCGGGACGCGTGCCGCCGCGCGAGCGAGGGCGCCGTGTCGGGATCGTCGAGGAAGGCGGCGACCGCGTCCCGGTGCGCTTCGACGATCGGCGCGAGCCGCTCGCCCGCCGCTCCGTCGAGCAGGAGGTCTGCGAACGCGCGGACGGCGGCGGTCCCGGGATCCACGCATGGGAAGCTAGAGAGTGGAGGACCGTTCGGCAACGGGCGTCGCTCGCCGGGTCACTTGCACGGCAGGAACCGGACCGTGGACCGCATCTCGCGCAGCACCTGATCGAGCGTTGCGAGCGTCGCCTCGACGTCCCGTCGGGTGTTGTCCCGCGAGAGCGAGAGCCGCACCGCGCAGTGCGCTTCCTGGTCCGTTCGACCCATCGCCCGCAGCACGTGGGTGGGCTCGGGCGACCCCGACTTGCAGGCGGAGCCGGAGGACATCGAGATCCCGCGGCGGTCCATGGCGATGACCAGCGACTCGCCGCGGATGCCGGGCAGGGTGACGTTGAGGGTGTTCGGGAGCCGCTCTCGGCGGTGGCCGTTGACGCGCGCCCCGGGCACGAGCCCGAGGATGCCCTCTTCGAGGCGGTCGCGGAGCGCGGCCACCTCGCCCGCCCTGCCGACCGCGGCCGCGGCGAGGCGGGCGGCCTCGCCGGCCCCCACGATCCCGGCCACGTTCTCGGTCCCCGCGCGCAGGCCTCGCTCCTGCGACCCACCGTGGACGAGGGGCTCGAGCTCGACGCCCTCGGCCACGTACAGCGCGCCGACCCCCTTCGGACCGTGGATCTTGTGCGCCGACAGGGTGAGGAGGTCCACGCCGAGCGCCTCCGGCCGGAGCTCCGTCTTGCCGGCGGCCTGCACGGCGTCGGTGTGGAAGAGCGCGCCGCCCTCGCGGGCGATCCGGCACAGCTCGCCGATGGGCTGGACGGTGCCCACCTCGTTGTTCGCCGTCATGACGGAGACCAGCACCGTCCGGCCGGTCATCGCGGCCCGGAGCCGCTCCGGATCGACCCGCCCGTCCGCGTCGACCTCGAGGCGGGTCACCTCCCAGCCCATCCGCTCGAGGAAGGTGCACGCCTCGAGGACCGCGGGGTGCTCGATCGCGCTCGTCACGATGTGCCTGCCGCGAGCGCGCCGGGCCAGGGCGACGCCCTTGACGGCCAGGTTGTCGGACTCGCTGCCGCCGGCCGTGAACACGATCCGCCGGGGACGCACGTGCAGGAGCTTGGCGACCTTGCGCCGGGCGTCCTCGACGGCGTCGCGCGCGTCTCGACCGGCGGCGTGGATGCTCGACGGGTTGCCGAAGCGGCCGGCGAGGTGCTCCCGCATCGCCTCGCGCACCGCCTTCGCCGTCTCGGTCGTGGCGTTGTTGTCGAGGTAGATCCGCCGGTCGGCCGAGGGCTTCGCCGCGTGGGCACCGGGCAAGCCGCGCTCCTCGTCCTGGCGGCGGTCGAGCGTCCGCCGGACCTCTGCGCTGCCGGCCTCGAGCTTCGCCACGTCGCACAGGAGCGCCTTGTACACGGGGAAGCCCGAGATGCGGTCGAGGTTGCCGAGGTCGGTGAGCTCGTTGACGTTCCACTCCCGCCACGCCCTCGGGCCGACGGGCGTGCCTCCCCCCATGCTGCACTCGACGGCGCCGGCCACGATGTCGTCGGTGACCACGGCCCGGAAGGGAACCCGGCCGCGGCGGGTCCGAACCTCCACCAGGTCGCCCGTCGCGATGCCGCGCGCCGCGGCGTCGTGGGGGTGGAGCTGCACCCGGGGCTCGGGGGCGTCGGCGGCGAGGCCCTCGACGCCGTGGTGCTGGGAGCGGAAGTCGGTCTGGGGACGCGCGCCGGAGTTGAACACCAGCGGGAGCTCGCGCGCCAGCTCGGGGCTCGCGAGAGGCCCCTCCGACGGCTCGATGTACTCGGGCAGCGGCGGGTAGCCGTGCTCTTCGAGGACCGTCGACCAGATCTCGAACCGCCCCGTCGGGGTGTCGAAGCCGGGCAGCCCGTCCGGACGCAGCCCGCCCTTCTCCCACTTGCGATACTCCATGACGGGTGCGTCGATCCGCGCTGCGCCGCCGCCCCGCCGCACGTCCTCGAGGCTGAACCCCGACCCCTCGAGCGCGAAGCGGATCATCGCCTCCTCGCCCTGCGGGTAGACGTCGCCGTAGCCCAGGCGCGCCGCCAGCTCCGACATGATGCGGTAGTCGCTGCGAGCCTCGCCGACCGGCTCGATGAGCTTCTCGCGGAGCCGGAAGAGCGGCCCGTAGACCATGTAGGAGTCCATCTCGAACATGGTGGTCGCCGGGAGCACGATGTCCGCGTAGGCCATGTCGGCGGTCGGCTGCCGGTCGATGCAGACGACGAAGCCGAGCCTCGCCAGGGTCTCTCTCCAGATGGACGGCTGGGGCCAGGAGGTGAGCAGGGACGCCCCGTGGACGATGAGCCCGCCGATGCGGTACGGCTCTGCCTCGAGCACCGAGCGCACCAGCGCGACCGCGTGGGACTCGCCGCGGTAGGCGCTGTAGACGGGGAACTCGTCGCGCCCGAGCGCTCGGTCCGGATCGGGGTTCTCCACGTTGCAGGAGCGGTTGATCGGGAAGCGGCTGCCCGGCATCGCGAGCCCGATCCCACCCGGCACGTCGAGCTGCCCCGCCAGCGCGAAGAGCGTGTGCACCGCGCGGATGGCCTGCAGCCCGGTGTTGGAGTACTCGAGCCCGGTGTACATGACCGGGGCCGCGCCGGTCGCCCGAGAGATGCGCCGGGCGAGGTCCCGGATCGTGTCCGGGGGCACCCCGGTGATCTCCGCCGCCGACTCCGGGGGAAAGTGCTGCACGTACCGTCGCAGCTCGTCGAAGCCGTGGCACCAGCGCTCGGCGAAGTCGACGTCGTACAGGTCCCGGTCGATCAACACGCCGATCATCGACAGGGCGAGCGCGCCGTCGGTACCCGGTCGGATGGGGACCCACTGGGCTCCGGTCCGGTGGGCCGTCTCGGTCCTGCGCGGATCGATGACCACCACGTCGGCTCCGCGCGCCGCCGCGGCCTCGAGGCGGTGCATGTCGAGCGGCGGAGAGTCGGTGGCCGGGTTCGCGCCCCACACCACGAGCATCTCGGCGTTCTCGATGTCGGTGAACATGTCGATCAGCATCCGCCCGAACGTCACGTGCGGAGCGATCATCGCGAACGAGACGTAGCAGAGCGCGCCCACGCCCATGGTGTTCGGCGAGCCGAAGGGGAACAGCACGCTCGACGCCGACGACACGGCCACGCCCTTCGGCTGGAACATGTCGCACAGCGACAGCTCGAAGGCGCCACGGCCGGTGTAGATCGCGACCGACTCGGGCCCGAGCTCGCGCTTCAGCGCCTCGAGGCGCTCGACGATGCGGTCGTAGGCCTCGTCCCACGAGATCGCCTCGAAGGCGTGGGTGCCCTTCGGGCCGGTGCGCCGCATCGGGCGGCTGAGCCGGTGTTCCGAGTGGACGATCTCCGGGGCGTGACGGCCGCGGCGGCAGAGCATGCCGAGCGGGTGGCTCGGATCGGCCGCCACGCTCTCGAGCCGACCGTCGCGGATCGTCGCTTCGATCCAGCAACCGGCCGGGCAGACACCACAGATCCCCCGGCGGACCGTCGACCCGGTCTGGCCAGAAACACGCACGCCCCCCTCGCGAGGCTCCCCCTCCCACATGACGGGTGACCCGTGGGGGCTCGTGCCGCGGGGGCCTTGACCGCGATCAAGGCACGCCGGGCTCGTCGGTAGGGGCGCCGGGCCTCTGGGGGCGAGCAAGCCCCGCGGCGTCGGGGCCGGCGTCGGGCGCGAGGAGCGGGGGGCGGCCGGCGGGGCCGGGGCTCTCGCCGGGGCCGCCGAGGAGCCACCAGGTGACGCCCGCCGCGGCGACCAGGGCCACCGCGGCCCCTACGAGCATGCCGACCACGAACCCGGAGCGGCCCCTCGGCCGGGGAGCGTCCCGGTCCCAGGCGCGCGGCGTCTCCTTCTTGCGCTCCTCGTAATGCGCGTGGGGGCTCGCCGCCACCGTGGGCGACTCCTCGCCCGCCGACCGCGGCGTGACGGCCGGGGGCGTCACGGCCCGCCCTCCGTCGCCGCCGGGCGGCGTGAGCGCCGAGAGCTCGACCGGCGGGACGCTGTAGCGGCCCGTCGCGAAGGGCGAGTCGGTGCGCACCGTCGCGTCCTCGTAGCCCTCCCACTCGAGCCCGATGGGGACCTCGCGCGCACGCAGCCCGGCCGCCATCTGCCCGGCGGACTGCCACCGCTCCGTCCGGTCGACGAGCAGCGCGCCGTCGACCATGCGCAAGAGCCACTCGGGCAGATCGGGCCGGAACAGGCGCAGGCTCGGCGGCTTCTCGCTCAGGATGCGGAGGATGAGCTTGTTGTAGTTCGCGCCCTCGAAGGGCGGCGCGCCGGACAGCGCGTGGAAGAGCATCGCGCCGACCGACCAGATGTCGGCCCGCCCGTCGACCTCGTCGCCCGCCGCCTGCTCGGGTGACATGTAGTACGGCGTGCCGACCACCTGCCCCTGCTGGGTGCTCCCGAGGTCGGGGCCCTCGCGCACGTTCTTGGCGACTCCGAAGTCGAGCAGCCGGACACGCAGGTCGCCCTGCTCGTCGCGCGTGACGTAGACGTTCTCCGGCTTGACGTCGCGGTGGATGATGCCCCGCGCGTGGGCCGCGGCGAGCCCGTCGAGCACCTGGACGCCGATCTCGACGATCTCCTGCGTCGTGAGGTCGCCCCGCTTCATGGCGGCGCCGAGGCTCTCCCCCTCGAGCAGCTCGAGGACCAG
Source organism: Candidatus Neutrinellum sp. (assembly GCA_039794305.1). Lineage (GTDB taxonomy): Bacteria > Myxococcota_A > Polyangia > Polyangiales > JBDIVX01 > JBDIVX01. The sequence continues at coordinate 12,828 of JBDIVX010000147.1, read as the reverse complement.
GTAGAGCGAGCCGTCGGACGCATCGAGGCCGGCGTCGTACACGTCGCAGATGCCCGGGTGGCCGATCTCGGACGCGGCTCGAGCCTCCCGCAGGAACCGGGCGGCGTAGCCGTGGATGCCCGACATGCTCGGGTCGAGGATCTTCACGGCGCAGGGCCTGCCGGTGAACGAGTGGACCGCCTCGTAGACGGCGCCCATGCCGCCGACGCCGAGCACGCGTCGCAGGCGGTACTTGCCGGCGAACACGGAGCCGATCCGCGCGGCAGCGTCCTTCTCGTCGATCAACGGCCCCACCCCGCGGGCATCGGCCGGAGGATAGCACGGAGGGCCGGGTCGTCTCGTTTCCGTGGAGAGAGACCCGATCGGCCACGTGGCGGTCTTGCAGCCGACGGAGGCCGCCGTTCCGTCGGAATGAACGGACCGTCGAGTGGTTGGTCGATCAGGAGCCCGAAGTGATCCCGCCCGACACGCAAGAGCACGCCACCGCGTGGGTCCTGCACCCCGACGCCCGGGTGCGGAGGCAGGCGCGGGCGGCGCTCCGCGGCGAAGGGTTCGAGGTGCTCGCGAGCGCCGTGCCCGCGCCCCTGCTCGTGTCACTGCTGTTCGGACGCGTGGAGCCGCCGCACCTCCTGCTCGTCCCGGGGCCCGAGGAGGGAGGATCCCCCGTCGAGTCCGTGCTCGGGGCGCTGCGCGACCGGAGCTGGCCCACGCACGTGGTGCTGCTGACCGAGGACGTGCCGTGGCTGCGCCGGCGCATCCGACGCGGCGCCGACGCCGCCCTCGATCCCCGCTTCGAGCCTGGAGCCCTCCGAGAGGTCGTGGGCGGCCTCGTGCCGTGCGCGGTCGGCCCCGTCGGGATCAGAGCTGCTCGACGGACTTGTAGAGCTCCGGGATGAAGTGCTCGCGCACGCGGATGAGCGTCGCGGTCGGGCGGCGCCGCCGCGCTTCGAGCACCTCCACGTCCGGTCGGACGAGGTCGCCGCGGACGAGCTCGTCGGTGAAGTCGTAGCGCGTGACGTCGTCGTCGTCCGCGAGGGCGGCGGATGCCGGGAGCAGGGTCCCGAGCGCGAGGGCGCCCAGGACGATCGCCAGTGAGAACGGTCGCATCGTTTCCTCCTTCGGTCGTGTTTGGTCTTGGTCGGGGACGTCGCGTCGGCGACGTCAGTCGTCGCGGGTGGACCAGCCGGGCTGGTGCACGAAGGGCACGCCGCCGACGACCTCGCCGCGCGGCGGCGGGCGGTCGGGCTCCGGCGGCGCGCGCGGGCGTGACGGAGGCCGCGGGCGGATGGGCTGCCGCACCGTCTCGAGCAGCCCCTCGGCCCGCTCGTCGTCGATCTCCGACAGGAGGGCGCGGCCCTCGGTGAGGTCGAGCGCGTGGCCGCCGGAGAGGCGCGAGACCTGCTCGCCGCCGGCGACCACGCCGACCTCGCCCTCGGCGACCGCCACGCTCAGCCGCGCGTCGCCGGCGCTGAATTGCACGTCGAACACGGTGCCGTGGACGACCACCTCTCCGGCCGGCGTCCGGACGACCAGCTCGCCGCCGGCGAGGTCGATGGCGTGGACCGCCACGCGCCCGTCGTCGAGGACGAGCGTGGTCGCGCACCGCGAGACGCGCTCGAGCCGCGCCTCGGCCCCGCCGAAGACGACGAAGCGGGCGCGGCCGCCGAGCTCGATGGCGCGCAGGCCGCCGCCGCGCCGATCCCGAGCCCGTGGGACCGGGAGACGCGCGCAGGCGAGCTCGGCCGGCTCGGCGCGTTCGGCCCGGTCCGGATCCTCGGCCGGGGCGGGTCGCGGATCGGGTTCCGCCGCGGGCGCCGGCGGGCCCGACTGCACCCGCGCCGGCTCCCCCCCGGGCTCACCCTCCAGGCCGCCGAGCATGCGGCTCGCCCACGCGACCGCGAGCACGCCCACCGCGGCCGCGAGCCACAACCAGCTCGCGCGGTGGGGCTCGGACGAGGCCTCGCGCACGCGCGCCAGGATCCTGCCGCGCTCCACCGGCCCGAGCAAGGACGCCTCGTCCCTCGCGAGCCGTCCGAGGTGCCTGCGCAGGCTCTCGTCGAGATCCCTCACGGCTCCTCCGTGAGCGCCTCGCGCAGCGCCGGGTCGCGCGTCGCCTTGGCGCGGAGCTCCTTTTGCGCGTACCAGATGCGTGATCGCGTCGCCGAGACCGTGGCGCCCATGAGCTGGGCGATCTCCTCCACGTCCATCTGGTCGAACGCCCAGAGCGAGAACGCGATCCGCTTCTTCGGCGCGATCCCTTCGAGCGCACGCCGCACCCGGCGGACGTGCTCGCGGGCCGCGGCCTGCCGCTCCGGATCGCCGCCCGGGGCGGACGGTTGGTCGGGCATGGGGCCGCGCCGGCGCCACCACGCGCGCGGCCGCATCGCGCGCCGGGCCACGTTGACCGTGATGCCGCCGACGAAGGTCGAGAGCGCGCCGTCGCCCCGGTGACGGGGCAGCGATCGACACAGCTCGAGAAACACGTTCTGCACCAGGTCCTCCATGTCGCGGCGCGGGCCGAGGATCCGGAGCAGCAGGCGCTCGACCCGCGGGAGCTGCTCCCGGGCCAGGGCCTCGAGGTCGACCTCTCGTGCCGCCACGGGCGCCGACCGCTCCTCCGCCTTCGCCGTCACTTCCATGGATGAGTCCCCTCAGGGGACGTTCGTTTTGAAAAGAAGTTCTGGTGTGTGCTCCGAGGACGTCGCGTGCCCGCTCCGGCGGCGGGGCCCGCGCGCGACTTCGGTCCGTCGCAGCGGCCGCGCCGACAGGGTGGGTCGCTCGCCGGGGCGGCAGGGGTCCAGGCACCGCTCCGGGCCGTCGCAGCCGAGGCGGATGCAGTGCTGGCCACAGGTTCCGCTGATCACCCACCCGTCCGCGCGCCCTGGCGGCGGCGCCGCGACGACCTGCACGCGCGGCTCGAAGGGCTCCTCCGGACAGGCGAGGTCCTCGTGGCGGTCGCGGAAGCAGGCGAGCGCCCCTTCCACCATGCCGCACACGTGGGGGCCGTCGGTGGCCAGGTCCTCGAACGCGGTCTCGATCGCTCCCGAGAGCCGTCCGTCGCGGTGCCAGCGCTCGAGCACCCCGTCTCGCCGGAGCACGAAGGCGCCACCCGAGAGGCGCCCGCAACGCACCGTGGCCCCGTCTCGGGCGCACGCCGCGACGGGCCGCGCCACCGAGCGCGTCGGGGCGAGGGGAGGCGCGGGCGCCGCGCACCCGACGAGGAGGGCCAGACAGAGCGAGGATCGCCGCACGTGAGATGAGTCGCCGCTCGCCGCGTCCGTGATGAAGGTATGCTCTCGGCCGATGCAGGATCGGGCCATGTGTGCCGTGCACGCCGAGCGCGGGGCGGGCGCCGGCACGTGCGAGCGGTGCGGCAACTTCATGTGCGAGGAGTGCCGCGCGCCCGACGCGGGCAGGCCGATGTGCGTCCCCTGCTTCGAGCGGACGACCGACTCGCGCATGGTCGCGCACGTGCGGGTCTTCGCGGTGGTGCTCGTCGTCCACGGCGTGCTGGTGGGCCTGGCCGGCCTGTTCGCCGCCGTCTACGGCACCTCGCTCTTCGCGAGCTTCTGGTCCATGCCGGCGCCCGACCCCGCGGAGGCGGACCGCGTGCGAGGCTTCGAGAACCTGGTGGTCGCCCTCATGCTCGCCGAGGCCCTCTTGCACCTCTCGGTCGGCGTGCTCCAGGCCGTCGCCGGCCTCCGGCTCCGGAGCTACCGATCGCGGGGGCTCGGGATCGGCGCCCTGCTCGCGGGGCTCGCGACCGTGCTCGGGTGCTACTGCTCCCCGAGCGCCACGGTGCTCCTCGTCTGGGGCCTCGTCGTCTTGTCGAACGGCGCGGTCGCCGAGCGCTTCGCGGCGGTCCGCCGATCTGCTACGTAAGGGCCATGGAGAAGAAGCGGCCGGGGGGCCTCCTGGCGATCGCGATCATCGGCATCATCCTCGGGTCGCTGGGCGGCTGCATGGGGCTGTGGGGGATGGGGAGCGTGGCGCTCCAGGGACCGCTCCAGGAGAGCCAGCGCCGGATGCTCGAGCGCTCGGGCGACAACCCGCAGATCCAGGCGCAGCTCGCGGCGCAAGACGAGATCTACGAGGTCACCCGCCGGTGGATGCCGTTCACGCTCACCCACCAGGGGCTGAACCTGATCGCGTCGATGGTGCTCCTCGCGGCGAGCGTGCTGCTGCTCCGGTGGAGCGGCGTCGCACCGGCCGTCTTCCTCGGCGCGGTCGTCGCGAACGTGGTCGTGGACGCCGCCGGGAGCATCCTCGGGATCCTCGTCCAGCAGGACACGTCCGAGGTCATGCAGCGCATGATGGCGGCCACGGCGTCCGGCACCCCGGGAGCGCCGCCGGAGATGGAGCGGATGTTCGAGGGGATCATGCAGGCGAGCAGCTTCGTGGGAGTCTGCTTCGGCGTCGGCTGGCTCCTCGTGAAGCTCGGCTTCTACGTGTGGGGCGTCGTGTACCTGCGCCGCCCGGCGACCCGCGGGCTGTTCGTACTCCGGGGTCGCACGTGACGCGCGGGTGTCCTATGCTGACCGTCCGCGCGCACGTCCGACGTCCATGGCCGAAGCAGAAGAACGCGAGCTGGTGAAGGTGTCGGTGCTCGCCCGGATGAGCGGCGTCCCGGCGGCCACCATCAAGCACTACGTGCGGGAGGGCCTCTTGCCCGAGCCCGTGCGCACCAGCCGGAACATGGCGTACTACGATCCGGGCCTGGTCGATCGCATCAAGCGCATCAAGGAGCTCCAGCGCACCCGCTTCCTGCCGCTCAAGGTCATCCGGCAGGTGCTCGACGAGTCCGAGATGGACAGCCGCGACGAGGCCGTGGCGACCACCATCGCGCGGGTGGTCGAGCAGAGCGCCGGGCTCGAGGAGCGGACCCTCGAAGAGCTGCTCGCGAGCGGCCTCGAGCCGGCCCAGCTCCAGATACTCCGCGACCTCGGCGTCGTGCGGCCGGTTCCGGATCGCGAGGAGGAGACCTACGCGGGCGACGACCTCGAGATCCTGCGGGTGCTCGGCGCCTCGCGGAGGGCGGGGATCACCCAAGACATGCTCCCGACGGAGATCGTGGCCGAGTACGCGCGCGCGCTCGGGGAGCTGGTCCGGCTCGAGGTCCGGATGTTCCGAGAAGGGGTCGTCCCGAACGCGCCCCCCGACGAGCTGCCGAGCATCACCGAGGCTGCGACGACGCTCAGCGAGCGGCTGGTGGTGCTGATGCGGCGCAAGCTGCTGGTCCCGACCATGACCCGGATGGTCGACGACGAGAAGAAGAGGCAACGCAAGACCTCGCGCTCCGGGCGGTGAGCGTCAGTCGATCCCCCACCGGACCCGCAGCTCGACGCGCACGCGGGTCGTGCCCGGCTCGACGGGGGTCTCGGCGCGCGCCTCGGCGGCCTCGAGGCGCATGACCACCGGCGAGGGTGCGGTCGCGGAGACCTCCTCGACCGACTCGGGAGCGCCGAGCGTCACGCCGAGCTCTGCGGCGATCTGCGCGGCCTTGGCCCGGGCCTCCTCGATGGCGCGCTCTCGGGCCTGCGCCTGCGCCGCGTCCGCTTCCTCGAGCTCGAAGCGGAGCCCCTCGAGCCGCACGAGATCGCCCCCGGCGGCGACGGCGGCGTCGATGGCCGGCCCGACCCGGTCGAGGGCGCGGGCGCGCACCTCGACGCTGTTCGTGACGACGTACCCGAGCAGCCGGCGCCCGGCCTCGCTGTACTCGTAGTCCGGTGTGATGGAGAGCTGGGCGGTCTGGATGTCGCGCTGCTCGATGCCCGCCCCGCGCAGCGCCTCGATGACGGCCTGTTGTGCGCCGGCGGCGGCCTCACGCGCCTCGGCCACGGTGGGCCGCCTCGCCTCGACCCCGATGCGGAAGACGGCGAGGTCCGGCGCAGCCTCGGCCTCGCCCTCGCCCACGACGGTGATTCCGGTCGGCTCCCCGCGGACGACGACCACGCCCCCGGACGGCGCGTGCCCGCAGGCAACGAGCAGCCCCCCGACACAGACGGCCACGAACCGGACGTCCACGTCGGGGTCCTATGCTCCGTTTCGCGGCTGCCAAGCCCCTGTGGTACACCGGCGCCCCGAGATGCGGTGCGCGAAGAGAGTCCGCCTGCTGGCCGGGACGCTCCTGTGGATTGGCTGCTCCGAGGATCCCGGCTCGGCTCCGGAGCAGGCGCCGACCTCGGAGGTCCAGCCCGCCGAGCCCGAGAGCGCCGAGCCGGAGACCGAAGCCGCGCCGGCCGAGGACCCGCGGCCCGTGGGCGAGCCGCTCGAGCTACGCGTGAAGGACGCCCGGCTCGCGAACATCGTCCCGAGCGGAGAGCCACCGGCGTTGCGGGCCCGCGTGGAGGGCGATCAGCTCGCGGTCGAGCTCGACGGCGTCGAAGCCGACTGCCGCGACGTCCCCGCGCTCGAGGCCACCGCCGCCGACGGGACGGTCACGCTGCGGCTCCCGCCGCCGCCCGACGGGCGGCAGGGCTGCGTGGGCCCGCACGAGATGGAGCTGCGCATCGCGGTTCCGCGCGGCGGCGTCGAGCAGGTCAGGATCGTGACGGGCTCCGGCCGGGAGCTGGCGGCGCAGGCGATCTGACGGCCGCCGGCGCCTCGCTCTACTCGCGACGCCGGGCGGCGGCCGAGCGGCGGATCACGACGATCGCGAGCACCGTCACGATCACCGCGGCGAGGGCGAACGCGTGCTCCGGCTCGATCAGGTGGTGAGCCACCGGATGGTGGTCGGTGTGGCCGTGGCCGGGGTGCGCCGACGCCGCGACAGGCAACGAGAGGAAGAGGGCGGCGCTCAGCGAGGTCAGGATGCGGATCATCGGGCTGGTTCTCCTGTGCGGGGTCGATTGATATCAGATATGCGCGGGCCGTCACTCGCGAACGGTCGGGCGGTCGGACGGCGGCGGTGAACGGTGAGCGGCCGCCCGTAAGCCGCGAGGTCTCGCCCGCGTGTGCTGCCTTGACGATCGCGCGGACGCGTCTACGGGAACGACATGGCCGACTGGGGGGGCTGGCTGCGCGGCGTGCGCCTCGACACGTCCCTCCGTCCGTACCGCGGGTCGTCCCCCATGGACCCCGACCGCGCTGCCTTCGGTGTCCTCGCCCCCGAGGCGTGGAGCGAGGCCGGCGGGTCCGAGGCCTGGTGGATGGAGGCGCAGTTTCCGCTCGAGACGAGCGGCTGCGCGCGGCTGGACGCGACGCTGCGGTTCTTGCAGCTCGAGCGGCGGGCGGTGGCGCGCTCGACGGACGGCGGTGCGACCTTCCACCCGGCGGACGAGCTCGAGGGGGACGGGAGATCGCTCGTCCCGTGCGACGAGGGCAGGCTCCGCGAGGTGCCGTTCACCACGGCGGTCTCGGACCTCCTGCGCGGCGAGGTGTGGGCGCCCTTCGAGCTGCCGGCCGGCACCGACGCGGAAGTCCTCCGCGACCGGTCCGGCGCGGTCGTCGGGCGCATCGCCCGTACGCGTGCCCGCGTCTCGGGGACCGTACGCCTCTCCGCCGGCCGTGTCGGGGGGCGAGACGACCTCCTCTGCGTGCGCGTGCGAATCGAGAACGTCACCCCGTGGGTGGATGCGTCCGCCCCCCGCGCGGAGGCGATCCGGGCCTCCTGCCTGTCGACGCACCTCGTCTTGTCGGTCCGAGGAGGCGCCTTCGTGTCCCTGCTCGATCCGCCGGAGGACGCCCGCGAGGCCGTCGCCCAGTGCCGCAGCGTGCGTGCCTTCCCGGTCCTCGCCGGCGAGCCCGGATCGCGGGACCTTCTGTTGTCGGCGCCGATCGCCCTGTGCGACCACCCTCGCCTCTGACGCGTCTTCGCTGCACGCGGGATCGAGGGTCGAGGCCCGGGTGCCGAGGGTGCACAATGGGGCGATGTGGAAAGCGCTCGGCTTGGCGGTCTCTATCGGGGTGCTCGGGTGCGGCGGGGACGACGACTCGGTCGGTGGGTCGGCCGACGCCGGGACCGACGCGGGTGGGACCGCCGACTCCGGGATCGTGGATTCCGCGGCGGGGGACGGCGGGGGCGGGACCGACATCTGCGACGAGCTCGGGCTCTCGCGGCGGCCCATGCGCGAGGGGACGGGGCACGCGTACGGCGACGTCGCGGGCGACTTCACGGTCGAGACGCTGGACGGGCCCTTCACGCTGAGCGAGGCGTGGACCGGGTGCGAGAGCTACGTGTTCATCAACTTCGTCGACGCAGACGTGGGCCGGGGGCTCTTCGCCTCGTTCCCCGATCCCCTCCTGCGGGAGTCGGCGCGCAACGTGCACTACTTCTTCACGTCGTACGAGGCAGACGCAGACGCAGTCCGGGCGCGTGTGGAGAGCCTGCGCGACTCCTTCGAGGAAGCGTTCGCGTTGCTCGATCCCCCCGACGCCGAGCACTGGCGGCCGCGCGTCCACTTCGTGACCGAGCCGCTCACCGCGATCGAGGGAAGCATCGGCGAGCTCGCGCGCGGCCAGACGCTCGTGCAGCTCGCGTTCGCGATCGATCGGGAGCAGCGGTTCGATCCGGTCGGCTCCCTCATGCGGCTCACGGGCAGCGGCTGGGTACCGCGCCTCGAGATGGCCGCGTACGCGGGACACTACTACGACTATCGGGCCGAGCTCGCCGAGCGCCTGTCGTCCGAGAGCGACGCCACGGTCGTGCCGCTCGTGTCGGAGACGGACTTCGCGGAGCGCGTCTTCGACCGCGAGGCGGTCCTGCCGGACGCGGCCACGATGGCCGGGTTCGACACGCTCGAGGTGGACGTCGAGGTGTTCTGCCGCCGCGACCCGGCCGACTGCTCGGAGTGGGACCGCATCGCGAAGATCGAGCTGTGCGGGGACGCGACCTGCTCGGAGCTGCGCGAGCTGGTCCGGTGGATCACGCCCTACGCGCGCCCCGGCAGCCGCCGCTGGCTCATGGACGCGTCGCCGCTCCTCGGCCTGCTCCGAGCCGGCGGGACGCGCACGTTCCGGATCACGATGGGCCCAACGTGGGAGGACGCGACCGAGCGGGACGTGGCGATCTCGCTCCGGCTGCGAGACGCGGGCTCCGGCGAGCGGGCGCTCGGCGCAGAGCTCGCGTTCCGCGGCGGTGCGTTCGACGCCGGCTACAACGCGGCGCACGAGCCGTACCGGTTCACGCCCCCCGCCGGCACCGGGCGGGTCAAGCTGGTGGTCCTGCTCTCGGGCCACGGCCAGACCGAGGGGGACAACTGCGCCGAGTGGTGCAACCACGAGCACGCGTTCACCGTCTCGGGCGGGACGCCTCGGCGCATCGACTTCCCGAGCGGCATCGGCGAGCCGTTCGGGTGCGCCGCCCTCGCGCGCCGAGGCGTCGTCCCCGGCCAGTACGGTAACTGGGCGCCCATGCGCGCGGGCTGGTGTCCGGGGCTGCCCGTCTCGGCCGTCCGGTTCGACGTCACCGACGACGTCACGCTCGGGGCCGAGAACGAGCTCGGGTACGTGGCGTCGTTCGACGGCGCTGAGCCCCGCGGGGGGGACATCGACCTCTCGGCGTACGTCGTGTTCTACGAGTGACCACTTGCATTGGGGCGTGTCCCCAATGCAAGTGCCCGAGCGTCAGTAGCCTTCGCGGTACTCGTAGGGGGGTGGCGGCTGCTGGTAGGGGTACGGCTGCTGGTACTGGTAGCCGGCGCCGTAGGCTTCGATGGGGCGGTCGAGGCGGATGGTGAGGACGGTGCCGCGCGGGAGCATGGCGTCGTCGAGGCTCCGGCCCATCGACACGAGCGTGCCGGCGCCGGCGCCGACCCCCGCGCCGATGAGCGTGCCCTCGCCGAAGTCCGCGAGGCTGCCGAGGATCGCCCCGATCGCGGCTCCGATCGCGACGTCGGTCCCCTTGACGTCGCGCTCCTGCGCGCTGACCTGGGTGTCGAGCACCGTGGCGGCGAGGGGCTGCCGGTATCCCCCGTAGTCGATGGTGTCGAAGGACAGGCCGATCGCGGCGGGCTCGCGGCGGGTGCCCTCGCGCAGGCCCGCGATGTGGCCGTAGACGCGCGCGCCCTGCGGCAGCAGGACTTCGCCGCGCGTCGAGACCACGGGCTGGAGGACCTCGGCGGCGAAGCGGTCACCCGGCTCCACCTCACGCCCCGCGATCCGATCGAGCAGCCGGACCTGCAGCGTCGTGCCCGCCGGCACCCCGGCCCCCGGACCGGGCGTGGCCACGACGTTCGGGCTCGGGCCGGCGGGAGACGTGACGGTCGTCGTCGTCGGCGCGCAGGCGGTGATCGCCACCGCGGCGACGGCGATGACGGACAGCTTCTGGATCATGGCTCCTTCTCCTGGTCGGGATGACGCAGTCGAAGGAGCCTGCAGCCGCCGTGCCCGGCGGATTCGGGGGAAACCACCTACGGCGGCGGGACGCTCCGGACGCAGTCCTGCCGGATCGCCACGGGTCGGCTCACCACGCGCCCTGGTTGGGCATCGAGGCCCAGGGCTCGCGCACTTCGAGCGCGCCGCCGCGCTGCAGGAGCTCGACGGAGTGGCCGTCGGGCGACGCGACGAAGGCCATCCTGCCGTCGCGGGGCGGCCGGAGGATCGCGACGCCTGCATCGGCGAGCCGCTGGCAGGTGGCGTAGATGTCGTCGACCTCGTAGGCGAGGTGGCCGAAGAACCGGCCGGTCGCGTACGGCTCGGTTTGGTCCCAGTTGTAAGTCAGCTCGACCTCGGCCGGATCGCCGTCGGCGCCGGTGCTCAGGAAGACGAGCGTGAACCGCCCCGCGTCGCTCTCGCGCCTGCGCGTCTCTCGGAGGCCGAGCTTGTTCACGAAGAAGTCGAGCGCGGCGTCGAGGTCGCGCACGCGCAGCATGGTGTGCAGGTAGCGCATCGCGTCGCTCAGATGGAGATCGAGCCCTTGCGGAAGTCCGTCCGCGCGATGTGAACGTTGACGAGCACGGGCTTGCCCTGCCTGCTCAGCTCCTTGGCGCGGTCGAGCGTCTCGTCCACCTTGGCCGGGTCGTCGAGCAACAGGCCCTCGCCGCCATAGCCCTGCGCCACGACGTGGTAGGGCGAGCGCTCGAGGCAGGTGCCCACGTCGTCGCCCAGGATCTCCACCTGATCGCGCGCGATCTGCGCCCAGCTCGCGTCGGTGCCGACGAGCGCGATCGGCGCGAGCCCGTGGCGCACGCAGGTGTCGAATTCGGCGAGGCTGTACGCGCACGACCCGTCGCCCCAGATGATCCAGACCTCGGCGCCGGGCCGCACGGCCGCCGCGCCCACGGCGAAGCCGCCGCCGACGCCCAGCGTGCCGAACACGCCGGGATCGAGCCACGACAGCGGGCTCCGCGGCCGCAAGATGTAGGCGGCGGTCGCCACGAAGTCGCCGCCGTCGGCCACGATGACCGAGTCGTCGGCCATCTTGTCCTCGAGCCGACGGAACAGATGGATGGGGTCGACCAGGTCGCCGTCGGTGCGCGCCTGCCGCGCGATCTCGTCGTCGCGTTCCTGTTCCCGCTGGCGGACGCTGCCGAACCACTCGTCCCACCGCCCGGCGCCGCCGCCGCCCACCCGCTCGGCGAGGCGGACGAGGAAGTCGCCGGCGTGCATCTGCGCCGTGATCTCGGGCCGGCGGTTCTTGCGGAGCTCGGTCGAGCTCAGGTTGGCCGCGACGACGGTCGCCGATCGCCCGATCCCGAGGCCGTACTTCATCCGGAAGTCGAAGGGGAAGCCGGCGACGACGACCACGTCGGCCTCCTTGAGCGACTTGCCCCGCGCGTGACGGAACTGGACGGGGCTCGTCCGCCCGAGCAGCCCCCGCGCCGTCCCGCCGAGCCAGGTCGGCATCCCGAGCCGCTCGACGGCGGACGCGAGGGCCGACGCGTCGCGGCAGCTCACCATCGCCTGGCTGCCGATGACGAGCGCCGGACGCCTGGCGCCGCGGATCGCGTCGGCCGCGCGCTCGATCTGCGCCTCGTCGTCCTTGCGGAGCGGGTTCGGCACCTCGGGCAGACTCACGTCGAGGTCGACGTGCGGCAGGTGGAACTGCCGGTAGAGGTGCCCCTTCAGGTACAGGCCGAGCGCGCGGGCGCCGAGGCCCTTCGCCTTGTCGACGCCGCTCTCGGCGATGTACCACTCGCGGACGATCGACTCCGGGTAGAGCAGGTCCACCGGGACCTCGACGAAGACCGGCCCGGGCACACCGTCCTGGGCGACGTCGAACGCCTTTTCCACCGTCGGCCCGAGGCTCTGCACGGTCGAGACGGCCGTCGCCCACTTCACCGCCGAACGGACGAGCGCGAGCTGGTCGATGTCCTGCAGCGCGCCGCGCCCCTTGAGCAGCGTCGCGGTCGCGCCCCCGAAGAGCACCAGCGGCGTCTGCGCCATCTGCGCGTTCTTCACGGCCGTCATGGCGTTGGTGACGCCCGGGCCCGCGGTGACCGCCGCGACGCCGGGGATGCCGGTCATGCGCGCGAAGGCGTCGGCCGCGAACACGGCGCTCGCCTCGTCGCGGACGTCGACGACGCGGACGCCGCGCGCCTTGGCCCCCACCAGGATGGGCGAGATGTGCCCGCCGCACAGGGTGAAGACGTACGGCACGTTCCACTTCACCAGCACCGAAGCGATCAGGTCGCCGCCATGTCGAACGGTCTCACGCATCATGCGCAGGCCCTCTACCGGGCCTCGGCGGCGGAAGTCACGCGCGCCGCGCTCAATCCAACGTGCTGGAATGTTTGCGCCGAGGCCCTACGGCGTACCGGCATCGTCGGTGCCCGCGTCGCCCGTTGGCAGCGTGCCCTTCCTGCACTTGCCGCCTTCGCACACGTAGCCCGCGAGGCACTTCTCTTCCCCGGTGGTCGCCTGCGGGTTGCAGGGCTGGTCCTCGGGGTT
>JBDIVX010000146.1:0-18922 GCA_039794305.1 Candidatus Neutrinellum sp. | reverse complement strand
CGGCCGAGAGTCGCCGGCGTGAGCGGGACGGCGTCCGAGTTCTGGAAGACGACGAGCTCGCTGTCGCAGGCTCCGACGGCGCGGTTGAGGACCGGCCCAGGGAAGTAGTCCTCCGGCGCGACCTGGATCAGCCGGTGCGGGTAGGCGTCGACGAGCTCGAGCGTCCGGTCGGTGGAGCCGCTGTCCACGACCAACAGCTCGAAGTCGCGGTAGTCCTGGGAGAACAGGCCCGCGAGCGCCTGGCCGATCACCCCGTCCGAGTTTCTGCTGCGCATGACGACCGTCACGCGCTTGCACCGTTCGCTCATCGGCGCGCCCCCTTCACGACCTCCGAGAGGTGGACCGTCTCGCGGCTCGACAGGTAGTCGAGGAGCCGGCGGAAGCCGCGGAAGCCGTCGCACAGGTACATCGTGATCGGATGGATGATCATGTTGCTCACCGCGCCCCGCGCCTCGTTGCGGCGCAGATCGTCGAGGGCGATGTCGACCCACTCCTCGATACCGTAGGAGTCGGAGCCCCAGTCGTCAGTCCATCCGTAGCGCTTCTGCCACCGGGCCACCCACTCGGGCGTGCGCTCGGCGTGGTAGAGGTGCTCGTGATCCGGGATCACGTTGAGCGGGAAGTTGTACACGCCGGCCGGGTGCTTCACGGGGCCCATGGCGTCGCGGTCGGTGCCGTCCGAGCAGAGCACGATGCCCGCCTCTCGGAGGACGCCCTCGGTGAAGGGGCCGTGCATGTACATGTGGTTGCGCCACAGGCGGACCGTGCGGCCCGTCCGCGCGCGGATGACGTCGATCGTCCGGCGCGCGTCGCGCCGCTGCAACGACGGTGGGCCGTTGTAGCTGCCGAGCAGCTTCTTCGAGACCCGGTGGACGATCGCGGGCTCGAAGCAGCGGAAGTTGTGGCCGCCGAGCTCGACGAGCGGGTGCTCCGCGATGGGCCGGAGGTCCTCCCACTCCTCGACGAACGACAGGCCCGACACGAAGAACGTCACCTTCACCCCGGCCTCCTCGAGCAGGCCGAGGTAGCGCCGCGCGCACGCGATCTCCGTGATGTCCGAGTGGCGCTGGTTGCCGGTGCGGAGGCTCGAGTGGTGGATGTCCCCGGTGAGGCAGATCACGCGGCCTCCCCCAGATCGATCCCGAGCTCGCGGACCGCGCTCTCGAAGTTGGTGTCGCCGTGGACGCCCCACGAGCGCAGGTACGCGCGCCGGAGGTCCGCTCGGTCCGAGCTGCTTTCGCCGAGCACGCGGCGGGCGAGCGACATGAGGTCGGGGGCGCCGACGCCGTAGGCGACCGCGGGGAAGACCACGGGGAGCTGCTCGCTCGGCCGGGCGGTCCGGTAGCCGAGGGCCGCGGGGCACGCGAGCGGCGGCCGTCCGTTCCGGAGCGACCGCGTGACGCCGAGCAGCTTGCGGGCCGCCGTGCGGGGGCGCGGCAACCCTTCGACGAGCTGCCTCCGGAAGGCCGCGTCGGCGTAGCGGTCCCAGCCGAGATCGGGGCTCGAGAGCCGTCGCCGCTCGCAGTCGAGGTGGACCGGCTCGAGCGCCGAGAGGAGCCGGTCGTTCCACGCGCCGAGGTCCCGCCCCACGAGGTCCGCGTACCGCGGGCTGAACCGGCGCTCCATCGCCTCGTCGTAGAGCGCGCGAAGCTCCTCGGGGACGTCGCGGCGCCTCTTCATCCGGCGCTGCTTCTCGGCGTAGCTCCAGTGGTAGTCCCCGAGGAAGAAGAGCAGGGCGTCCCCGTAGCCGATCACGGCCTTGATCCCGTGACGGATCGCTGCGCGCCGCTGGACGCCGTCGAGGTCGCCTCGCGCGAGAAGGACCTGGTTGATCACGAGCAGGGAGCCGCGGTTCACCAGCAGGTTGCGCACGTCCCACGGCTCGATGCGTTCGGCGCGGAAGCGGTCGAGCCTTCGGACGAAGGCCGCGTCGCCGAGGAGCGGCTTGTGCCCGAAGCGCATGTCGTACCAGATGACGAGGCAGGGCGAGCGCGCGAGCGTCCGCTCGGACACCGCGCTCAGGTCGATCCCGATCCCCCACGCCCGCGCGAGCGGCGCGAGCGCGCGGTCGGCGCGGCGCTCGACGGCGGTGGGCTCGATCCCGCGCCGCGTGACCACGAGCAGGTCGAGGTTGTTGTTCGGCTGCTCGGCGCCGTCACGGACGTCGACCCCGCCCTCGCCACGGCCGTAGCCGCCGATGAGCAGGACCGCGCGGTACTCGCGGGGTGCGAGGGCCCGGTCGAGGGCGGACCTCACCCGCGTCATCATCTCCGTGATGCGCGCCTCCACCTCGTCGCCTCCGCGTGCGGTGAAACGCCCGAACGGGCCCGGGACCGTCATCGCCTGCGGACCCGTTCGAAGAGCCCGAGCAGGCTCGCGACGTGGCGCTCGGGCGTGAGCTCCTCGAGGACGCGGCGCCGCCCCGCCTCGGCCAGCCGGGCCCCGAGCTGCGGGTCGAAGAGGACGCGGCGTAGCGCGCGGGCGAGCGCACGCGGGTCGCAGGAGGGGACGGCGAGCCCGGTGACCTCGGGCTCGAGCCACTCCCGGACGCCGCCCACGTCCGCGGCCACGACTGGCGTCCCGTGCACGAGCGCCTCGGGACCGGCGAGCGAGAACGTCTCGGGTGAGCGGCTCGGGACCACCAGGCAGGCCGCCTCCGCGTAGGCCCGCGCGAGGTCCTCGGCGCCGAGCCGGCCCGCCAGCTCGACGCGGTGGGCGACGCCGAGGTCGCGGGCCTGCGCCTCGACGAGGTGCCGCTGGTGTCCCTCGCCCACGAGCCGCAGCCGGACTCGCTCCGGAAGCTCGCGCAGGGCCTCGAGCAGGATGTCGATCCCCTTGCCGCGCAGGAGGCTGCCGACGAAGAGGAGCAGGTCGCGACGCCGCTCGGCTCGCACCGCCGTCGCCCGCGGGCGCACGTAGAGCGGGTTCATGTGCACGCGCGCCGGGTCGAAGCCGTGGGCGATGGCGTGGTCGCGCATGTAGCGCGAGCCCACCACGACGCCGGTGAGCTCCATGTGCCGCGAGAGCTCGGAGCGGACGGCTCGGACGGTGCGGAGCCGGATCGGGATCGGCCCTTCGGGGTTCTTCACGACCCCGAGGCACCCAACGCACCCGAGCCCGATCGTCCGGGTGCAGGTACGCTGCCCGATCGTCGTGTACTTGTGATCGCGCGGGCAGAAGAGCGCGTGGTCGTGGAGGAAGCGCAGCGCGGGTGCTCCCGCGGCGCCGATCGCGTCGATGACCGCGGGCGCGTCGGCCGTCTGGTGGACGTAGATCAGGTCGGGCCGGAGCTCGGCGAGCTGGCGCGCGCCGTCGACCCACGGGAAGGCGGCCTCGAAGCGCCCGGTGAACGCGGGCTCGGTCCACCCGCGGGCGCCGTAGAGGAGGGTCGAGCGCACTGCCCGATCGGCCAGCAGGCCGGCCGTTTCGTACACGTAGCGCTCCGCACCCCCGACCAGATCCGCCTTGTCGTTGATCCAGACGACGCGCACCGCCCCCCCCGGCCGGCGGACCGTAAGCGCGACCGCGAGGAATGCAAAGATCCGCGGCCGACGCTGCGTTGACGGGCCCCGGGGGGCGGTTACCGGGGAGGGTGTGCCCCGTCGCCTCGCCATCGCCACGTTCGTCGACGCGTGTGGGTGGGGGGTCGTCTCACCGCGCGGGTGGTTCCTCGACGAGCTCGCGTACCGGCGGCGGGTCGACAGCGTGTTCGGCTACTCGAGCGCCTGTGTGCCCGCGATCCTGACCGGCAAGCTCCCGAACGAGAACGACCACTGGTCCTCCTTCTTCTACTCGCCGTCGACGAGCCCCTTCCGCAACCTCCGGCACCTGCGCCTCCTGCCCGGCGCGGTCTTCGACCGCGGCCGCGTGCGCGCCTGGCTCTCCAAGGGGCTCGCGCGTGCGCACGGGTTCACGGGCTACTTCCAGGTGTACAACGTGCCGTTCGACGCGCTCCCGCTGTTCGACTACGGCGAGAAGCGGGACATCTTCCGGCTGGGCGGGATCAACCGGGGGACGAGCATCTTCGACGATCTCGACCGCGAGCGTGTCCCGCACCACGTCTCGGACTGGCGCCGCTCGGAGGAGGAGAGCTTCCGCGCGCTGGAGGAGGCGGTGCAGAGCGGCGAGCCACGGTTCGCGTTCCTGTACACCGCGGGCCTCGACGCGCTGATGCACGATCGGACCAAGGACGCCCCCGAGGTGGACGACAAGCTCCGCTGGTACCAGAGGCGGCTGCGGAGGGTCGCGGAGCTCGCGCGCCGCCGGTACGACGAGGTGCGCGTCGCGGTGTTCTCGGACCACGGGATGGCGACCGTCGAGCGCGTCGTCGACCTCGTGCCGCGTGTCGAGGCGACGGAGCTTCGCTTCGGTGCGGACTACGCCGCGATCCACGACTCGACGATGATGCGGTTCTGGTTCCTCCGGCCTCACGCCGAGGCGCGCGTTCGGGATGCGCTGCCGGACGGGCCGGACGGGCGCTGGGTCCCCGACGAGGAGCTACGGCGGTGGGGCGCGCTCTTCGAGGACGGGCGCTACGGCCACGCGATCTACGCGCTCGAGCCGGGCGTGCTCCTCAACCCGTCGCACATGGGACGCGTGGCGCTCGCGGGGATGCACGGCTACCGCCCCGACCACCCGGACTCCGACTCGGCTCTGCTCGCCAGCTTCGAGCCCGAGACCGACGTCCGGTGCATCACCGACCTGTACCGGCTGATGCGCGAGATGGCGCGGTGGGGGGTCGCTGACTGCCGCGGCTCTCTTCAGGGCGAGCAGTGCTCGGGCGGCGGCACGGGCGGATCGGTGGGGGTGGCGTCGGCGAGCTCTTCGAGGGTGCCGGCGACGTCGTCGATGCGGTAGACGCGGGCGCCGTCGCCGATGCCGACCTGCACCTCCTCGAAGGCGGTGAGGTAGAAGTAGCCGGTGCGGATCGAGCCGTCGGGCGAGACGTACTCGAGGATGACCGTCCTCCGGCCCCCCGGGCCGGTCCCGCACTCGACGCAGTAGCGCGCGTAGACGTCGTCCTGCGTCGGGTCGTCCAGCATCAGCTCGCCGGACGTCCCACGCACCAGCAGGCCTCCGGGCGGAGTCGGGGTCCTCGTCACGAGGGTCGTGTCGGCGGCGATCGCGAGCACGAGACGATCGGTGCCCTCGTCCGCCCACAGGGCGTCGCCGTGGGCGCCTCCGCCGAAGAAGTTGGGGCCGAGCCACGTCGTGGTCTGGACGTTGTCGTCCACGTACCACACGGCGACGTCGTCTCCGTTTCCGCCGAATACGCGGAAGTCGTGCGTGTTGCCGCGCAGCACGATCAGGTCGTCGCCGTCCCGCGGGTCCACCCTGTCTGTCCGGCCTCCGTCGCCGTTGCCGAGGTCGACGGCGGCCCGCGAGAGGTCGCGCACGAAGACCCAGTCGTGCCCGGGACCGGTGTGGATCGTGGTGGTCTCGATGTCCCAGCCGCCGTCCGGATCGTTCCCGCATCCCGCGACGACCAGGTCGTCGTCGCGCGAGGACCCGGCGCCGGTCGATCCGGTGCGGAAGTGGACGGCCCAGCTCCGGTCGAAGACGAGGACGTCGGGGCCGTCGCCCAGGTCGCCGTCGCCGAAGCTGTGGATGCTCCCCTCCGGACCGAGGTCGAGGATGTCCGTGCCGCTCGAGCCCTCGAAGTACGCGGCGGCGCCCGTGTAGTCGGCAGGTGAGTCCGAGGGCACGAGCCGCCAGCCGTAGTGGTGGCCGGCCGTGTCGACGAGCTGCTCGAACCTGCCGACGTTGTCGCGGAAGTTGCGCCAGTTGGCGAGGTCGTCGTCCGCGTCGTCCCAGTCCCACGCCCCCGGCGGCAGGACCGGCGTCGGGCCGTCGCGGCCGGCGTGCCCGTCGCCGTACTCGTCGTCGAGCAGGCCCGGAAGCGGGAAGTCCGCGTCGGACGGCTCCCAGCTTCCGTCCCACGACCACTCGTTGCCCTCCGGGAAGCCCTCGGCCGGAGGCGGATCGGGCAGCCGACCCGCGTCGCGTCCCGCGCCCGAGTCGCGTCCGGCGCCCGAGTCGCGTCGCGCGCCCGAGTCGCGTCGCGGCAGCGACGATCCGCCGTCGGTCGCCGTCGGGTTCGAGGCGGTGTTTCCGCCGCACGCCGTCGTGAGGAGCAGGAGGAGCGCGGCGAGCCGGCCTTGCCTTCGCATCCCGCGAGGATACGCGCTCGTCTCGCGGCCGAGTCGTGGCCTTTTTCCCCGTTCTTCGCCGCTCCTTCCACCCACTCTGGCCGAATCCAGTATCCTGGTCGCGTGGGAGGCCTGGCTCGGTACGTGCTCTTGCTCGGGGCGTCGGTGCTCGCGTCCGCGTGCTCGGTCGATCGGATCGGGCTCGGAGAGGGCGACGCCGGGCCCGACGCCTCGTGCACGGCGTCGATCGAGGAGTGCAACGGACGCGACGACGACTGCGACGGGGAAGTCGACGAGGACTTCGACCGGATGTCGGACCCGGAGAACTGCGGGGGATGCGGCGTCGCGTGTCCGACCGATCCCGCGCACGGCGCCTCCACGTGCTTCGAGGGCGAGTGCCAGCTCGCGTGCGACTCCGGGTTCGCCGACTGCGACGGCGACGTGGCGACGGGCTGCGAGGCCTCGCTCGGCAGCCCGGCGACGTGCGGCTCGTGCGACGAGCGCTGCGAGGCCCCGACGCCGCTCTGCGAGTCCGGCGGCGGCGGCTACTCGTGCGTCGCCTCGTGCTCGGCCGGCCGCACCCTGTGCGGCGACCGCTGTGTCGACACGAGCGGGGACGTCTCGAACTGCGGCGGCTGTGGCGAGGTCTGCCCGGATCCGGCGCACGGCTCGCCGGCGTGCACGACGGGCGCGTGCACGATCGGCTCCTGCGACGAAGGCTGGGACGACTGCAACGGGCTCGCCGGCGACGGCTGCGAGACGTCCCTCCGCACGGTGACCGACTGCGGGTCTTGCGGTGTCCCGTGCGATCCGCCGGGCGCGACCGGGAGCTGCACCACCGGGGCCTGCGCCATCGGCGTCTGCGACGCCCTCTTCGGCGACTGCGACTCCATGCTGGACAACGGCTGCGAGCAGTCCCTCGAGACGCTCTCCCACTGCGGCATGTGCAGCCGCTCGTGCGCGCTCGACCACGCGACGGAGTCGTGCGCCGGCGGGACGTGCGCCGTCACGGGCTGCGACGACGGCTGGGACGACTGCGACTCGGACCCCGACAACGGGTGCGAGGCCGACCTCTCCGCCGACGGCGACTGCGGCGGGTGCGGCGTCACGTGCACGCTGGCCCACGCGACCGCGTCCTGCGGGGCGGCGGGCTGCGAGATCGCCTCGTGCGACGCGGGCTGGGACGACTGCGACTCGAACCCGAGCAACGGCTGTGAGACCGACCTCTCCGCGGACGGCGACTGCGGCGCGTGCGGCGTCACGTGCGCGCTCGACCACGCGACCGCGTCGTGCGGGGCGGCGGGCTGCGAGATCGCCTCGTGCGACGCGGGTTGGGACGACTGCGACTCGGACTCGAGCACGGGGTGCGAGACCGAGCTCGGCACCGACGCCGCCTGCGCCTCGTGCTCGGACTCGTGCGGAGCCGGCGAGGTCTGCGCGGGTGGAACCTGCACGTCCTGCCCGAGCGGATGCGAGTGCACCGGGACCTGCGGCACGACCGGCAGCACGCGGTGCAGCTGCACGGCAGGGTGTCCCTGCTCCTACCAGTGCGACACACCGTGCGAGGTGAGCTGCAGCGGGAATGGGACGGAGTGCGACGTCGACGGCGTGGACCTGAACAGCGACATGGACGTGACCTGCGCGAGCCGGGCGACCTGCCGGTTCGACGGCCGCGGCCAGAGCAACGTCCGCGGGACCTGCACGGGCGCGATGACCGACTGCGTCTTCGACTGCCGCCCCGGCCCGTCGGAGGACACGAGCAACTGTGACCAGATCCGCTGCGAGATGGGCGCGAGCTGCCGCATCCAGTGCGGCTCCACCTCGAACTGCGGCTTCGAGTTCTGCCACGCCGACGAGCGGACCTGCGCCGGCTGGGTCACCTGCAACACCGGCTCGTGCCCCTGAGGGCGTGCGGTGGGCCGTGTGGGGATCGAACCCACGACCGTCGGGTTAAAAGCCCGCTGCTCTGCCAGCTGAGCTAACGGCCCTCGAGGAAGTGTGACGCGGACGCGCCGGGCTCGCGACTAACAGCGACCACGCGGTGCGTCAAGGCGGGGTCGGCTGGCCCCGGGACCGCGCACAGGGAGCGTTCCGGTCCCCGGAAGGTGGAGCGGGCCGCGCGCCAGGGCGCGGGACCGGCGGTGAGCGCGGGCTCGGAAACTTTCCCGCGCATCGGACGTCGATCTTCGAGAACCGCGGGCCACGGGGCGTGGCCTCGGGGCCACGCGACCGACGGGTCGTGGGCGCGAATCCCCGTCGATCGCGTTGGCATGTGGGTTGCTTAGGTTCGAGGGCATAGGGCGGAGCGGATATGGAGTCGGGTGCAAAGCGGGTGTCTCTGATCGCGGCCGAGATGGGCGGCTACTGGGCGCCCTGGGCCGAGCGGTTGGGCGCCGGCACGCCCGACGTGGTCCAGGTCGTCCAGCAGGCGGGCGAGAAGCTCTCGCAATTCGCCCTGCGCATCCGGACCCGGGTCGCGGAGCTCGGGCGGCAGGGGATCGCGGTCGATCAGGCCGTGCTCGTCGGCGGCGGCCGGACCGACGCCGACGCCCTGAGCGCCCGTTCCCTGGCGATCCGTGCCGTGGCCGCGGAGATGGCCAGGCAGGGCGGCGGGATCGTCCTGCTCGACGACTCCGGCGCCGACCGCTACTCGATGGCCGGCCTGGCCGCGACCGTGGCCCCGCTGGTGTACGGCACCGGCGTCCGTATCGAGCACACGTCCACGCCCGCCGCACCCGAGCGCCGCCTCGCCGAAGTCGCCTGAGGCGACTGCATTCGGGCCCCGAGGGTTGCTAGGGGACGGACCTCGTTTCCTCTGTTCTCTGGGCCGAAAAACGCCGTGGCTACGTGGAGCGAAACCGAGAAACAGAGGTCCGTCCCCCAAGCGTCCCCTAGGCGTGGTCCTCTAGGCGTGTGCGCGGTGGACTTCGCGTGGCTCGCGGCAGGCTGCCCCTGTGGATGCCCGATCGGGGCAGGATGTCTCGCAGGGGGCTTTTCTCCCGCTCGCTGCCGCACGAGGCGTGCGCAGGTTGCGCACAGATCGTGCAGCATCCTTCGCAGTCTCAGAAGAACCTCCCGAGGACCTCAGCGGTGAAGGTCGCGCGCAGGTAGAAGCCGCGCGGGACGGTCGCGAGCCACGCCCCGTCGGCGTCCGGGGCGCGGCGGCGGTCCCGGGAGCTCGCGGCCTTGGGCCGCACCTGCAGGGCGCGGCCGAGGTGGCCGGTGACCGCCTCGACGTGCCCCGCGCCGATCAGGCCGGCGAGCTCCTCCCAGTCGGCCCGGAGGACCGAGTCGTCCGCCCGGCTCGGGCTCCACAGCGCGGGCGACCCGAGCCGGCGCGCGCCGAGGGCGAGGTCGGGCTCGGCCTCGACCGGCACGAACAGGACGCGCGCGAGCTTCGCGCGGACGGGCGACGTCTCCCACTCGAGCTCCGCGATGCGGGCGAGGGGGATCACGCACACGAACGTGCTCTCGCGCGGCCGGCCGTCCCGGCGGACGGGGATGGTCTTGAGCTCGACGCCGAGGGCCTCGAAGTCGGGCGCCGAGCGCGTCGCCGCGGTCGCGCCGAGGGCGCGCTCGACCAGCGTCCCGACGAAGCCCTTCGCGCGTCGCTGGTCCGACGGCACGGGCACCGCGAGCTTCTCGGCGACCTCGAAGACCGTGCGCCCGGCGAGCGCCCGCGCGCGCCGGCACAGCTCGGCCTCGCTCTCTGGAGCGTTCACCGGAACTCGCAGACCTTCTCGCCGAACAGCTTCTCCACGCTCGCCATCAGCGCGTCGGTGGGATCGACGCTCAGCCCCGTCGTCGAGAGGCTGACGGTCCACCGCGCCTCCGACGCGATCTCGAGCGAGACCGGACACGAGCCGGGATAGCGCTGGAGCGTATCCCGGAGCGCCCGGAGCAGCATGCGATCGTGCCGCTCGACCCGCACCCGGACACGGACGCTGCGCGTCTTCTTCTTGAGCGCCTGCGCGAGCGGCGCCACCTCCTCGAGGACGATCTTGGCCTCGCGCGCCTCCTCGTCTCCGCCACCGCCGCCGTTGCGGTCGCGCTCGAACTGCACGAGCCCCGTGACCAGGACGGGATCGCCCGACTGCAGGACCTCGCGCAGGCCCTCCCTGTCGAGGATGCGCGGCCGCACGATGACCTCGACGCGGCCCACCGGGTCTTCGAGCGAGAAGAAGGCGATGCGGCTCCCCGTCTTGGTGGTGCGTTCACGGTACGCCTCGACCGAGCCACCGACGACGACCTGCGTGCCCTCCGCCAGCGTGGGCAGCGTGTCCGTCGTGGCGTTGCAGAAGCGCTTGAGCTCCGTGGCGTAGCGGTCGAGCGGGTGGCCCGAGACGTAGAACCCGAGCGTCTGCTTCTCGCGCGCGAGGAGCTCGCGCGTGTCCCAGGGCTCGACCTTCGGGAACTCGCCGCCCGGGTGGGTGAGGGCGCGCGTCGCGTCCTCGTCGCCGCCGCCGAGCAGCCCGAACAGGTTCGTCTGCCCGCTCGACCGCTCGGCCGCCATCTTCTTGCCGCGCTCGACGGCCTGCTCGACGGCCGCCATCGCCTGCGCGCGTCCGACGCCGTCTCTCTCGTGGAGCGCGTCGAAGGCGCCGCACTGGATGAGCGCGTCGGCGACGCTCTTGTTCACGCGGCGCAGGTCGACGCGCGCGCAGAAGTCGAAGAGATCGGTGAAGGGCTTCTTCGAGCCGTCCTCGCCGCGGCGCTCCTCGAAGATCGCCTCGAGCGCCGCGCCGCCCACGCCGCGCACGCCGCCCAGCCCGAAGCGGATCCGCGGCCGCATCGGGTCGCGCACCTTGCCCTTGCGGGAGAGGGGCTTGCCCTTCGGCCGCTTGACCTTCCCTTCGGTGTCCGGGTCGTAGACGACCGAGAAGTCGATCTCCGACTCGTTGACGTCGGGCGGGAGCACCGTGATCCCCATCGACCGGCCCTCGGCGACGGTGCGGACCACTTTCTCGGTCTTCTCCTTGTCCGCGCTCAGCGTCGCGCAGACGAACTCCACGGGGTAGTGCGCCTTCAAGTAGGCCGTCTGGTACGTGATCAGCGCGTATGCGGCGCTGTGGGACTTGTTGAACCCGTACCCCGCGAAGTAGGCCATCAGCTCGAAGACCTTTGCCGCGTCCTCCTTCGAGTGCCCCTTGGCGAGCGCGCCCTCGGTGAAGATGGACTTCTGCTTCTCCATCTCCTCGGCCTTCTTCTTGCCCATGGCGCGGCGGAGCAGATCCGCGCCGCCGAGGGTGTAGCCCGCCATCTCGCGGGCGATCTGCATGACCTGCTCCTGGTAGACGATGACGCCGTAGGTGTCCCGGAGGATGTTCTCGAGGCTCGGGTGCGGGTACTGGACCGCCACGCGCCCGTGCTTGCGCTGGACGAAGTCCTCCACCATGCCCGAGCCGAGAGGCCCTGGCCGGTAGAGCGCCACGGCGGCGACGATGTCCTCGAAGCAGTCCGGGCGGAGCTGCTTGAAGAGGTTCTGCATCCCGCTCGACTCGAGCTGGAAGACGTTCGTCGTCTCGCCCGACTGCAGGAGCGCGAACGTCGCCGGATCGTCGAGTGGGATCGCGCTGATGTCGAAGGGCTCCTCCCGGTCCGGCCGCTTGTCGATGAGCTGGGTCGCGATGTCGATGACGGTCAGCGTCTTGAGGCCCAGGAAGTCGAACTTCACGAGGCCGGCCGCCTCGACGTCGTCCTTGTGGTACTGCGTGACGTAGACGTCCGGCTCGGGGCAGAACACCGGGACGTGGTCCCAGAGCGGGCCATCGCTGATCACGACGCCGGCGGCGTGCATGCCGGCGTGGCGCGTCAGGTCTTCGAGCGTCATCGCCGTGTCGAGGAGCTTCTGGACCTGCGGGTCCTCCTTGTAGAGGGCGTCGAGGCGTGCCTCCTGCTCGAGGGCGTCCTTCACGGGCACGCTCTTGCCCTGGACGGGCTCGGGCACGAGCGTCGCGATGCGCCCGGCGTCGGCCGGCGGCATGCCCATGACCCGACCGACGTCCCGCACCACGCTGCGGCTCTTGAGCAGGTGGAAGGTCGCGATCTGTCCGACGCTCCGGCGGCCGTACTTGTCCCGGACGTACTCGATCACGCGATCGCGCTTGTCCATGCAGAAGTCGACGTCGAAGTCCGGCATGGACACGCGCTCCGGGTTCAGGAAGCGCTCGAACAAGAGGCCGTAGGGGATCGGGTCCAGATCGGTGATGCGGAGCGACCAGGCGACGAGCGAGCCGGCGCCCGAGCCGCGCCCCGGGCCCACCGGGACGCCGTTCTGCTTCCCCCAGTTGATGAAGTCCTGGACGATCAGGAAGTAGCCGGGGAACCCCATCCCCACGATCACGTCGAGCTCGAGCTCGAGCCGGTCGCGGTACTCCTGCTCGTCGAAGGGCTGCCCGAGCGCGCGCTTCTCGGTGAACCGCCGGTCGAGCCCCTCGCGGGAGAGCCGCCTCAGGTACTCCTGCTCCGAAGCCACCCCTTCGGGCAGATGGAAGCTCGGCAGCTTGGGGGCGCTGAGCGGGTCGACTCGGCCGGCGCACATCTCGGCCACCAGGAGCGTGTTCTTCACCGCCTCCGGCAGGTGCGCGAAGCGCGCGGTCATCTCCTCGGCGCTCTTCAGGTAGATCTGGTCCGAGTCGTGGTGCAGCCGCTCCATCTCCTCGAGCGTGCGGCCGGCGCCGATGCACTGCAGGGCGAGCTGGGCGCGCGCGTCGCCCCGGTCGAGGTAGTGGCAGTCGTTGGACGCGACGAGCGGTACGGTGAGGTCGCGGGCGAGCTCGACCAGGATCTCGTTCAAGGGCTTCTGCTCGGGGAAGCCGTGATCCTGCAGCTCGACGAAGAACCTGCCGGGCGCGAAGCTGTCCCTGAGCGCGGCCATGGCCGAGCGCCCCGCCGCCTTGCCCCGCATCAGGACCTCCTGGGCGAGGAAGCCGCCCATGCAGGCCGACAGCCCGACCAGCCCCGCCTGGTGCTCTCGCAGCACCTCGAAGTCGATCCGCGGGACGCCGCGCACGAGCCCCTCGACCCAGCCACGGCTCACGACGCGGACCAGGTTCTGGTAGCCCTCCTGGCTCTCGGCGAGGAGGACGAGGTGGTGGGCCTGCCGCTCCTGATCGTCGTCGCGGCGGCCGGCGACCAGGTTGACCTCGCACCCGACGATGGGCGCGATCCCCGCCGCCTTGCAGGCCTTGTGGAGCTGGACCGCGCCGAACATGTTGCCGTGGTCGGTCAGGGCCACGGCGGGCATCCCCATCTCGGCGACCCGCTGGACGAGGGTCCCGAGGCGGATCGCCCCGTCCAGCATCGAGTACTGGGAGTGGACGTGCAGGTGGACGAGCTCGGCGGCCATGGGCGGGGGGGGCCGAGTCTACCGATCGGGCCTCCCCGGGGACAGGGGATCGGGCTGGCTTGTCACTGTCGCCGGGCCGTGCTAAATGCCGCGCCCTTCCGAGATTTCGCCGGGGATTCGGTCATGAAGAAGACGCCGCTCCAGATCGTCAAGGAACGCTTCACCGACAAGGAAGGCCTGGTCAAGGCCGTCCGGGAGCTCGCCACGGACGATCTGTGGCTCGACCGCACGAACGAGGACGAGGGCCTCGAGCGCGTGTCCAACCAGAAGCTCCTGCGCCTGCACGCGATCCTGTCGCAGGTGAAGCAGGAATTCGGCAGCCGGGGCGCCCTCATCGACGCGATCCTGAAGGCCGAGAACCGGGAGAAGGACGCCGGGTACCGCACCCGCTTCGAGCGCTGGCCCACCCCGCGCCTGTGGGACCTCTACCAGGCCCGCAAGTAGGCCCGATCGGCCGCGACGCCCTCCGGGCGCGTGAGTCGAGGACTCGGAAAACACAGCGATTCGTTCTGCCCGCTTGCTGCGCCCGAACCTTTTTGGGTACAGGGTGTCAGTAACGGTCGTGACGCAGGCGAAGCACACAGCCGAGGCCCCGGCCCGGCCCATGGCGGAAGAGGTCGACCCGGAGCTCCTGGCGCTCCCGGCCCCGCCCCGCGGGCGCCGGCTCGCGGCCATGACGGTCATGGCCCTGACGGTGGTGGCCTCGGTGGCCCTCGTCGGCTCCCTCCGGGCGGACATCGCCTATTTCTTCGCGCCAGCCACCGCCAGCGACCTCGGCGAGGTCACCGGCGTCGACCCTGCCGGGCTCGTCCCCAACAGCTTCGTGCGGATCGAGGGCACGCCGTCGGCGGCCCACACCGTCCGCTACGGCCGGCCGCTGTCGGGCACCACCTACACGGTCTTCCCGCTGGCGGGCCAGCGCGACGTGTTCGTCCAGGTCGCGCTCGACGACGCGGCCGAGGAGCGCGACCTGGCGCGCCGGGAGTTCTCCGGACGGCTGGTCACGTTCGGTCAGCTCGGCGGGCGGTTCGCCGAGGTCCGGACCTACCTGGGCGAGACCATGGGAGTTCCGGTCTCGAGCGAGTCCTTCCTGATCCTCGCGGACGAGCCGCCGGGCAGCTACGGCTGGGCGCTCGCGCTCGGGGTCCTGTGCGGCCTGTTCGTCCTGGTGAACCTGCTCCTTCTCCTGCGCTGGTTCCGCCCGCTCGGGTCGGGTGACGGATCGACCGTGCAGGGGGTCTGAGCCACCTGGCTTGTGGTACGGTCGTGGGCTCCCGGGGGGCGCGTCCGCCGCCCGTCGAACCCATGCCGGTCGACCGTTCGGAGACGCTGCCGGCGGCATTGCCGCCCACCGATCACGTGGCCCGCGTGCTCCTCAAGCGAGGCGCGCGCGACGACGCGCTCACCTTCCTCAGGGCGGCGGTCGCGCGGGATCCCGGCGAGCGGGCGTGCGCCGCGCTGCTCCGTGCGGTCGAGGCGCGCCCCGACGCGTCGGTGTACGGGCCGGACCTCGCCCTCGACGTGAGCCTGGTCGAGGCGTACACGCGCAGCGGCATGCTCATCGAGGCGCTCGCCGTGCTCCGGGGGGGCGAGCTCGACGAGACGGCCCGGGGCCGGCACCGCGCCGCCGTGCTCGAGGAGCTGCTCGCTCCCTGTCCCGTGGACGCGGACGAGGAGCTGCGGGACGCCGATGCCGAGCTCCGCCTGGGCGGCGCGGCGGTCGCGCTGAGCGTGCTCGGCGAGCGGATCGCGCGTGACCCGGGGGTGCCGGCGTGGGCGCGACGCCGCTACGAGCTCTTGTCGGAGCTGCTGCTCGAGCAAGCCGAGCCGGCCCCGGAGCCGGCGGGGCCGCGGAAGGAGCCTCGGACGCCGCTCGGCGAGGCGCTCTCGGCGGCGTTCGCGCGGCGGGACGTGGAAGGCGCGCTCGAAGCCGCGCAGACGATCGCCCGTGAACACGCGGGTGATCTCGAGCCCGCCGCCGTCGCCGAGGCGCTCGGCCGGCTGCGCGCCGCCATGCACCAGGCGTCGCGCGACGCGGGCGGCCCGATGCTGAGCACGCAGCCGATGACGGGCCACACGACGGCGCTCTTCCAGCTCCGGATGGGCAACCTCGCCGAGGCGGAGCGGTTCTTCCGCCGGATCGTCCTCGAAGAGCCGCTCGACCGGCTGGCCCGCCAACGGCTCGAGGACGTGCAGACCGTGCGCGCCGCGATGGATGGGCCGAGCCGGTCGTCGAGCCCGCCTGCCCCCGCGGCGGCGCGGATCGACCCTCTGCTCGAGACCGGACGCGCGTGGCCGGTGCTCGAACGGGCGCCGATCGCCGCGCCCACCAACGTCGCCTTCAAGCAGACGACGCCCCTCGACTCGGAGGTCACGCGATCGGTCTCCGGCGGGGCGCTCGGGGAGCGCGGCCAGCCGGCCGTGCCCGAGCCGACGCTGCGCGATCGGCCGATGCCCGACCCGGTCACCGTCGAGGTGAGCCTCGACGCCGTCACCAAAGAGGTGGACCTGACGGCGGCCGCGAGGCGCGAGTCGCCCCGCGAGGCCACGCGCGGATCGAAGAAGCCCAGCTCGCCCGAGTTGCTGAAGAAGCGCGAGCTCAAGGTGACGGGCGAGGCCGGCTGGGCCGTGGCCGAGTCGGCGCGGATGGCCGACTGGGAGGACGACAGCACCGAGGTCGGGAGCCCCGAGGAGCAGGCCGAGCTGATCCTACGGCAGGGATACACGGAGCGGGCGCTCGGGATCTACGAGGCGCTCATCCGCGCGGCGCCCGACCGCGACGAGCTCCGGCAGCGGCGGGACGAGATCCGCGCGTTGCTCGCGGCCGAGGACGAGCCCGCGACTTCGGCAGAGATCGCGCTGCCCGACGCGCGCTCGTGGGACGAGGAGGAGGCGACCCTCGTCACGGAGAGCCGCGTGGTCGAAGAGCCCGAGCCCGAGGTGCGCGTCCACCGGATCATCCGGATCGGCTAGCCGATCCGTCACACGAAAAGGTCGAGGTACCTCTCGATGATCCACTCGCCGAAGAAGAGGAACTCGATCGCCCCGAGGGCGAGGAACGGCCCGTAGGGCACCTTCAGGTGGCCCACGCTGCGAGGCTCGTCCTCGTCCTCGTCGTCCCCGTCCCCGTCCCCGCCCTCTCGATCGTCCTCGTCCTCGCGGTCGGGCGCCACCGGCGTCACGCGCCGCCCGGAGGCGAGCAGGATGCCGGCCACGACGAGCCCCTGCAGCGCGCCCGCGACCAGGGCGAACAGCGCGCCCTTCCAGCCCAGGAACGCGCCGATCATCATGAGGAGCTTCGAGTCGCCCTCGCCCATGCCGCGGCGCCCCGCGAGCCGCTCGTAGGACCACACGAAGACGAGCTGCACCACGAGGTAGCCGCCTCCGGCTCCGAGCGCGGCGGCGGCGGCTCCCGGCTCGGGCCGCATCGCCGCGGTCGCGAGGCCGAGGGCCGCGCCCGGCAGCGACACCTCGTCGGGGATCTCCATCCAGTCGAGGTCCACGAACGTCGCGATCACGAGCCCGCCGACGAACGCGAAGTACACCAGCGTGAGGAGGGCCCCGTCGTCCCACACGACGTCGGGGGCGGCACGGACGACGAACACCTCGGCGAGCGCCACGCACAGGACCGCGCTGAGAACCTCGACGAGCAGGTACCGAGGCGACAGGCGCGCGCCGCAGCACGCGGCGCGGCCGCGCAGCGCCAGGTAGCCGACGATGGGTACGTTGCGCCACCAGGGGATCGGCGTCTCGCACGCCGGACAGTGGCTGGGCGGCGAGACGACGGAAAGCCCGCGCGGCCACCGGTGGATGGCGACGTTGAAGAAGCTGCCCCAGACCGCCCCGAACACGAAGGCGACCGCGCGTACCAGCCAGGGCGCCAGGTCGGCCGCGTAGATCACGCTCCGGCATCTTAGTCCGCGCGTCGCGCGCGGGCGACTTTGCGCGGTCGGGCGGCGTGGTACACCTCGCCCCATGGCCGAGGTCGACCAAGGGCTGGTGGAGGCTCGCGAGCGGGCCCCGGAGGAGCTCCGAGAGAGGCCGCAGATCGCCGTGTACGCCGCCGCGGCCGGGCTGGCCACCGCGGTGCCGGTCCCCTTCCTCGACGTGGCGCTCACCGGGCTCGCCCGCGGCGCGGCGCTGCGGCGAGTAGCCGCGCGGCACGGGGTCCGGCTCGCCGGCGAGCCCCGGGAGGTGCTGAGCCGGCCGCTCTCGGCCGAGCGCCGGAGCGCGCTCCAGGCTCACCTCGTCCGTCGCGCCGTCGCGCAGCTCGTCGCGCCGCTGCGGATCGCCGCCCGCATGGAGGACGCGCTCCTCACGTTCGTCGCGGCGCTGCTCCTCGACCACTACCTCGCGACGAGCCCGAGGGAGCGCGGCGCTCCCATCGGCGTCGAGGAGGCGCGCCGCATCCGCGAGGCGATGGAGCGGGCGGCGCTCGCGGGCCCGTTCGCGTCGCTGCGGGACGCCCCTCACGGCTTCTGGCGGACGATCGTGGACGGCGTTCGGGCCGCGGCCAAGCCCGACGCCGAGGACCGCACCCCCGTCGAGCGGCTGGTCGACGCCGTGCTCGACGCTGCGGCCGACGCGCCGGGCGAGGTGGCCGACAGGATGCGCCGGGCGTTCGACGCGGCGCTGGCGAGGGAAGGCCGCCGGTGAGCGACGAGGTACGCAGAGGGCTCTCGGATGCCCGCCGGGTCGTCGTGAAGATCGGCAGCCGCTCGCTCGCCAGCGACGCAGACCGCTTCGCCGAGGTCGCCGCGCAGGTCGCGGCCGAGCGCGCCGCGTCGCGAGCGGTGGTGCTCGTGTCCTCGGGCGCCATCGCGATGGGCGTCGAGCGGCTCGGCCTCGGCAAGCGCCCCCGCGCGATCGCCAAGCTCCAGGCGGCCGCGGCCGCGGGCCAGTCACGGCTGATGCGAGCCTGGGAAGAGGCGTTCGCCGGACACGGCTTGCACGTCGCCCAGGTGCTCCTCACGCACGCCGATCTCGCCGACCGCGATCGCTACCTGAACGCGCGCGCCGCGATCGACGCGCTCCTCGAGGTCGGCGCGGTGCCCGTCATCAACGAGAACGACACGGTGGCGGTCGAGGAGATCCGCTTCGGCGACAACGACCAGCTCGCCGCCATGGTCGCGACGCTCGTCGGCGCCGACCTGCTCGTGCTGCTCACCGACGTCGAGGGCCTCCTCGACGACGCGGGGCACCGCCTCCCGGTCGCCCGGGACGACGAGGACGTCGAGGCGCTCATCCGGCCGGTGACCGACGACGTCGGCGTCGGGGGGATGGGCTCGAAGGTCGACGCGGCGCGGCGGGCGACCCGGCGCGGTGTGCCGGTCCTCATCGCCGACGCGCGCGACGCCCGGGTGCTCTCGCGGGCGCTCGGGGGCGAGGACGTGGGCACGCTCTTCCTCCCGCAGGGCGCCGCGCT
>JBDIVX010000145.1:0-18969 GCA_039794305.1 Candidatus Neutrinellum sp. | reverse complement strand
GCCGGGGAGCGCGACGCCGAGGTCGAGGAACAGCTCGTCGCGTAGTCGCGGCACTTCTTCCTCGAGGAGCGGGCCCCCACCGGCCTCGGAGAGCACTTCGTCTCCGAGCGCGGGGCCGAGGTCCACCGCCACGGGCACCACGAGGGGCACCATGGCCTGGCGCGCCCGGGTCTCACGGGCAGCCTCCTTCTGGGCGACGACCCGGTCGGGCTCGGCCTCGGCGGCGGCTGCGCGGACGAGCCGGCGCGAGGTCACGAAGAACACGGTCGCGAGCACCAGGAAGGGGACGGCGGGCAGGCCCGGCACGACCGCGAGCGCGACGAGGAAGGCGGCGGCGATGCCGAGGGGCTTGGGGTTTCCGAAGATCTGCGAGGCGATGTCGCCGCCGAGGGAGCTGTTCTCGTCCTCCGACGAGACGCGGGTCACGACCAGGCCCGCGGCCGTCGAGATCAGCAGCGCAGGGATCTGCGACACGAGCCCGTCGCCGATGGTGAGCAGGCCGTACACCGCGAGCGCGTCGGCGGCGGACATGTCGCGCTGGGCCACGCCGATCACGAGGCCGCCGACGATGTTGACGATCGTGATGACGATCCCGGCGATGGCGTCGCCCTTGACGAACTTCATGGCGCCGTCCATCGAACCGAAGAACTCGCTCTCGCGCTGCAACGCGCGGCGCCGCGCCCGCGCCTCCTCCTGGCTGATGGCGCCCGAACGCAGCTCCGCGTCGATGCTCATCTGTTTGCCTGGCATCGCGTCCAGGGTGAACCGGGCGCCCACCTCCGCGACACGCTCGGAGCCCTTCGCGATGACCAGGAACTGGATCAGCGTCAGGATCAGGAAGATGACGGCGCCGACGACGTAGTTGCCGCGGACGACGAAGTTGCCGAAGGCGTAGATCACGTCGCCCGCGTCGGCCTGGAGCAGGATGAGCCGCGTCGACGACACGTTCAGCGCCAGCCGGTAGAGCGTGGTGACGAGCAGGACCGTGGGGAACGCCGTGAAGGAGAGGCCGCCCTTCAGGTACAACGCGACCAGCATCATGAGCACGGCGACCGAGATGTTGCTCGTGAGGAGGACGTCGAGCAGCGCGGTCGGGAGCGGGACGATCATCATCCCGACCATCAGGACGACCATGGCCGCGAGCGTGACGTCGGCGAGCTTGCGCGCGCGCGACCTGCCCCCGAGCCCGAGCGTGGAGCCCCCGTTGCTCATGCGCGGGACGAGGATGGCACGGCCGCCTCCCGGCCGGAACCCGGTCCGTCAGATTTCCCGGCGGCCCTCGAAGGCGCGGCCGAGGGTGACCTGGTCGGTGAACTCGAGCTCCCCCCCGTGGGGGACGCCGCTCGCGATGCGCGAGACCCTCACGCCGAGCGGCCGGACGACCTGCGAGACGTAGAGGGCCGTGGCCTCTCCCTCGACGCTCAGCGGGGTCGCGACGACCACCTCGCCGACGCCCTCGGCGGCCAGGCGCGCGGTGAGCGCATCGAGCGGGAGCTGGTCGGGGCCGACGCCGTCGAGGGGCGCGAGCAGGCCGTGCAGGACGTGGTAGCGGCCGCGGAACGAGCCGCTCCGCTCGATCGCGACCAGGTCCGGCACGCGCGCCACCGCGCAGAGGACCGACGGGTCGCGCCTCGGGTCACGGCAGATCGCGCATCGGGCCTCGGCGCCGTAGTTTCCGCAGACCTCGCACCGGCGCACGCGGTCGTGGATGCGCTGCACCGCCTCGCCGAGCGCTGCGGCGTACTCACGG
Organism: Candidatus Neutrinellum sp.; assembly: GCA_039794305.1. GTDB lineage: Bacteria > Myxococcota_A > Polyangia > Polyangiales > JBDIVX01 > JBDIVX01. The sequence goes on along the minus strand of JBDIVX010000145.1, from coordinate 17,219 downwards.
TCGGCACCGAGCACGTGGAACGCGAGCCGCTGCGCGGTGCGCTCGCCGATGCCGGGCAGGCGTGCGAGGAGCCCCACCAGCTCCTGGATCGGATCGTCGCCTCCTCGGTCCACTCAGATCAGCCCGGGGATCTGAAGGCCCCCGGTCACCTTCTCGAGCTCGGCGTCCACCATCTCGCGGCACTTGGTGAGCGCCGCGTTCGTGGCGGCGACGACCAGGTCCTGCACCATCTCGAGATCCTCGCCCTCGAGGAGCTTGGGATCGATCTGGACCTTCACGAGCTCCTGGGCGCCGTTGACGGTGACCTTGACCATGTCGTTGCCGGCGGAGGCCTCGACCGTCTCCTCCTTGAGCTCTTCCTTTCGCTTCTCGATCTTGCGCTGAAGGCGGCTCGCCTGCCGCATCAGCTCACCCATCCCGCCACGGAATTTCATGGTGTCTCCTGACTGTGGACGACTCGTATACCCCGCAGGTCAATCGACGTCGACGTGGACCTTCACGGAGGAGGCGCCCTCGGGAAAGACCTCGAGCGCGTCCACGACCAGCGGGTGGCTGAGGGCTTCCTGCTCGCGTTCTCTGCGCGCGTCGTCGCGGCGCTTGTCCGCGAGCTCGGCGACCGTGGGTCCGACCGCCTCGGGCTCGGCGTCGGCGGTGAAGCGGACCTCCACGGCCGGCAGACCGCCGAGGACGTCGCGCGCGGCCTGTGCGACGTGGTCGCGTGCCTCGGCCGGCTCCGCCTGCTTGCCGAAGAAGGAGCCTTGGGGGAAGCCGATGACGACGCGCTCGCGCGTGATCTCGAGCGGAGCGCCGTGCTCGAGCACGGCGGACAGGGCGGGGCGCGACGCGCGCACCTCGGTGACGATGCGCTCCCAGGCCGCGAGCCCGGCGGCGTCCGGACCCTCGGGCACGGCCGCGAGCGGCTCCGGGGCGCGCGGCGGCTCCGGGGCGCGCGGCGGTTGTGGGGCGCGCGGCGGCTGTGGGGCGCGCGGCGGTTGTGGCGCGGCGGGCCGCGCCGCGGCCGTCTCCGCTGCGGGTGGCGGCGTGACCGCGGGGCTCGCGCTCGCCGATCGACTCTCGGTGCGCTTCGGCGCGCCGCCTCCGCGGGACCGGCTTGCGCCGCCCCCACCGCCTCCTCCGCCGAAGCGGCGCTCGAGGCCTTCGAGCCGGGCGAGCAGCTCACCGACGTCCTTGAGAGGGGGGCGCGTGGCGATGCGCACCAAGCCCATCTCGAGGACCGTGCGCGGCGCGCTCGACCTGCCGACGTCGTCTACGAGCGTCGACAAGGCGGCGAAGGCGCGCTCGAGCTCGAGCAGGTCGACCGACCCGGCGAGCTCTCGGGCCGTCGCGCGCTCCTCGTCGACCAACCCCACCAGGTCGTCCGCGTCCGCCTCGGCGACGCGCAGGACGACCAGGTCGCGCACGTAGTCGAGGAGCTGACGTGCGAAGTGGAGCATGTCGAGGCCCTGCGTCGCGAGGGCGTCGACGGCGCGGAGCACGGCGGCGCCGTCGCCCTCGAGCGCGGCGCGGGCGGCCTCGTGCACCATCTCGCGCCCGGCGATGCCGAGCTGGGTCGCGACCTCCTGCCCGCGCAGCTCCTCGCCGCCGAAGGCGACGAGCTGGTCGAGGAGCGTGAGCGCGTCGCGCATGGAGCCGGCGGCCTCGCGCGCGACGATGGTGACCGCCGCGTCGTCGGCGCCGATCCCCTCGGCCGAGAGGATCTCCTGGACACGCCGCGCGATGACGGCCTGCGGGATGAGCCGGAAGTCGTATCGCTGGCAGCGCGAGCGGATGGTGATGGGGACTTTGTGGGACTCGGTCGTCGCGAAGATGAACTTCACGTGCGGCGGGGGCTCTTCGAGCGTCTTCAGGAAGGCGTTGAAGGCGCCCGTCGACAACATGTGGACCTCGTCGACGATGATGATCTTGAAGCGGTCGCGCGCGGGGCGGTAGGGGATCGACTCCTGCAGGCGCCGGACGTCCTCCACGCTGTTGTTGGAGGCCCCGTCCATCTCCAGCACGTCCAGGTCCACACCCGAGGTGATCTCGCGGCAGGGGGAGCACTCGTTGCACGGCGTCGGCGTCGGGCCCTTCTCGCAGTTCAGCGCCTTGGCGAGCAGGCGCGCCGTGGTCGTCTTGCCGACCCCGCGGACGCCGGTGAAGAGGAAGGCGTGGGCCACGCGGCCGGACCCGATGGCGTTCGCCAGAGTGCGGGCGACGTGCTCCTGGCCCACGAGGTCTTCGAACGTCTGCGGGCGGTACTTCCGCGCGAGGACGGTGTAGCTCATGGAGCCGAGGGGTATAGCAGCCAGCCGCCTCGCTCGGCCAGCCCGGGGCGTTCCTGGCGTGCCGATGTGTGCCAGAACTGAGAAACTAAGGTCCGTCCCCTAAGTGGGCGCGGCTCAGGGGGCGGCGTCGGGGGGGGGCGAGGGGGCGTCCTGCTCCGGCGCGAAACGCTCGAGCAACGCCTCGAGGCGCGCCTGCTCTTGCATCTGGTCCATGGTGAGCATGTCGTCGCTGTTCATCAGCTCGTCGAGCCGCTGCCGGATCTCCTCGAGTCTCTGGTCGATCTCGGCCTCGAGGCGCGCCTGCTCCTGCATCTGGTCCATCGTGAGCATCTCGTCGGCGTTGCGCAGCTCTTCGAGGCGGGCGGCGACGTCCTCGAGGCTCTGCTCGCCGCCGGCCTCGGTCCCGTCGTCGGGCTCGTCGTCCTCGCCGACGGCGCCGCCGGCCGGCTCCGCCGCGACGATCTCGGGTGGCTCCTTGCCCATGATGGCGTAGCCGAGCCCCACCGAGAGCGACGGGATGTAGGTGATGAGCGCGAGCCCCGCGATCATGAAGACGATGAACGGCGCGACGCTCCGGATGATGTGGCCGAGCGGCTTGTCGAAGAGCGTGCTCGCGACGAAGAGGTTCAGGCCGACCGGGGGCGTCAGGTAGCCGATCTCCAGGTTGACGATGAAGATGATCCCGAAGTGCATCGGGTCTACGCCCATCGCCACCGCGATCGGGGCGAGGAGCGGCACGAAGATGAACATCGCGCTCAGGATGTCCATCATCGTCCCCACCAGGAGCAGCAGGATGTTGATGGCGATGAGGAACTGCCACGGCTCGAGGTCCATGCCCGTGATCCACTCGACCGCGGCGTGCGCGATGCCCTGCCCCTCGAGGAACTCGCTGAGCGCGAGGGCAGCCACCATGATGACGAGCAGCGAGCCGAGGAAGATGCCCGTCTCCTGGAAGATCTTCGGGATGTCCGAGAGCTTGAGCGCCCGGTGGATCCAGACCTCGACCACGACGGCGTACACGACGCTGATGGCGGCGGCCTCGACGGCGAAGAAGATGCCCCCGTAGATGCCGCCGAGGATGAGGATCGGGAACATGAGCGCCCAGAAGCCGTCGCGGAGCGACCGCCCGAGGTTCGGGAGCTCGAAGCTCGTGCGCGGAGTCCTGTCCACGAGCCCGCGGTAGACCGACACGCCGATGAGAATGCCGCCCATGACGAGGCCGGGGCCGAACCCGGACGCGAAGAGCGTCTCCACGTCCATCACCACGCCCTGGTAGACGAGCGGGTACAGGATCATCGGGATCGACGGCGGGATCAGGATGCCGAGCGACCCGGCGGAGGTGACCAGGCCGTGCGAGAACTTCTCGTCGTAGTTGTTCTTGATGAGGGTCGGGCCCATCATCGCGCCGATCGCGACGACGGTCGCCGGGCTCGAGCCGCTGATCGCGGCGAAGAGCATGCAGGCGACGACGGCGCTGATCGCGAGCCCTCCCGGGAACCAGCCGACGAGCGCGCGCGCGAACTCGACGAGCCGCATGCTGATCTGCCCGCGGCTCATGATCGCGCCCGACATGATGAAGAGCGGCACGGCGAGCAGGTTCGGGCTGTCGGCGAGGCTCCGGATGCGCTCGATGATCGTGATGAACTGCGCCGGCTCGGTGTGGCCCGCCCACAGGACGAGGCAGAGCACCGTCACCACGCCGATGATGACGAAGAGCGGCACCCCGAGCATCGCCATGGCGAGGATGGCCGACGTCAGGATCCCGCCCTTGCCGAGGAACGGAAGTACGACGATGAGCGCGAGGAAGAAGAGGAGGACCGGGGTCTTCTTCCGCATCTCGGCGGCGACCTGGGTCACGACTTCGCCTCCTCTTCGACGGGGGCGCCTTCCATCTCCGCCTTGGCCTTCTCGGCCTCCTTCAAGGTGTCCTCGGCGGACGGCGCGCCGTAGGTCCCACCCATCGCGGAGGACAGGGCGGCGGCGACGAACCGGACCATGGTCAGGCCGAAGGCGATGGGCACCGCGATCGTGGCGACCCAGTCGGGGACCTGCGTCTGCTCGAAGACGCCGCCGAGGTAGTACGCCCCCGTGGCCGGCGTGAAGAGGTAGAGGTAGCCGAGCCAGGCGAGGAAGCCGCTGAAGGCGGCGGTCGCCAGGAACCCCGCGACCCGCACCCACCGCGCGATCGCCGGCGTGAGGAGCTTTTCGAAGGCCTCCATCCGCAGGTGCTTGCCCTCGTGCGCGCACACGCTCGCGCCGAGGAAGCCCACCCACAAGAGGAGCATCAGCGACATCTCCTTCGACCAGGAGTAGCCGCGCGGAAACCACGTGAGCGCCGAGTATGCGAACAGCGGGCTCACGACGGCGACCATCACGCCGGCCTTGACCTGCCAGCCCTCGGGGCGAGCGCGGAGGAGCGCGACCACGTAGCCGAGGGCGCCCAGCCCGTACAGGATCAGGTAGACGAGCCTCGACTCGAGCGAGAGCATCATCCAGCCGAGCGCCGCCGTGCCGGCGGCCGTCAGGACCGCCAGCACGACCGGGCCGTGCTGGATCGGCAGGAGGGGCGCCTTCTTGTGACGCTCGGCCGTCCAGAACGCGAACCACGCGAGGAGCAGCCCGAGCACGGCGCCGATCCAGGGCGCCAGGGTGTGATCGATGAAGGCGCGGGTCCCGGCGTCCTCGATGCCGCCGATCCGCGCGATGAGCTGGCCGACCTTGCTGTCGGGCGCGACGAGGCGGCGGTAGACGACGTCGAGGAAGACCATCACGGTGATGGCGATCAGGAAGGTCGCCACGACCGCCTGCTCGGCCGCGAAGATCAGGTCGTCGAACCGCCGGAGCCACCCGAACCGACCGGCGTATTTCCGCTCCTCGGAAGACCCTGCCATCGGGCCGCGAGGCTATGTTGGCGCTCGTCGCCGGGTCAAGCGGCCTCGGCGTCGGCTTCGTCGCGTTCTTTCGGACCGATGCGCCGCCGGCGCCACCGGCGGCCCGAGCCCCACGCGACCAGGACCACGCCGCCCCAGACGAGCGGCTGGACGCCCGTCACGACCAGATGGGCGCGGGGCTCTCGCGCGGCGCCCGCCCCGAGGGGCACCACCACCCAGGCGGGCTCCACGTCACGGCTCACGTGGTCGTACTGCGCGTCCTCGAGGACGACCACGTCTCCGTCCACGCGGGCGACGGGCAGGCGGTAGCGGGCGAGGAACGGGCGGACGTGCGCGGCTCGCATGATCTCGTGCACGCGTTCGCGCTCGTCCGGTGCGCCGCGGATACGCGGCGTGCGGTTCGTCTCGGTGACGGTCCCGTCGAGCGCGACCGCGTACTGTCGGATGTCGTCGTCGCCCGCCACGAAGGCGACGGCGCGCCACGGGAGGTTCGGGTCGGGCAGGGCCAGGACCTCGCCGCCGGCCGGCACCACGGCGCCCGCGCGCCACGCGACGCCGGCGTGGGCCGCGAGGAAGAGGGCGAGCCCCGCGAGCGCGATCCGTGACGCGCGGCGTCCTGCCGCGCCGCCGCGCCTCGCGCGCCACGTCGCCCACGCGAGGCCGCTGACCGACAGCGCGACGAGCCACGGCGCGACGATGGGGAGCACGTCGAAGGACGGGCGGAGGTCCGAGAGCGGCCAGAGGATCCCCGTCCCGAAGGGGGTGAGCAGATCGAGGAAGAGGTGCGAGCCGAGGGCCGCCGTGACGACGAGCGCTCGGCGCGAGCGCCCCGGCCCGGTGCCCACCATGGCGGCGACCAGCGCGACGACGAGCGACGCGAACAGGAGCGAGTGGGTGACCGAGCGGTGGTGCAGGAGGTAGGCGTCGGCACCGATCCACTCGAGCACGTGGTCGGCGTCGGGGAGCGACGCGGCGAGGGCGCCTGCGGCTGCGAAGCGCGCGCCCTCGCGCCGGTCGGGGTCGGGCACGGTGAGGGCGCGCCCCACCAGCGCGCCGACGGCGGCGTGGGTGACGAAGTCCATTCGGGGAGCGACGCGCCCATTGTGACACGAGCTGTGCATGCGTCCAGGTAGAATGCAGGAAGGGCTCGTGACCGCTCGCCAAATCATCCACGTCGACATGGACGCGTTCTTCGCGTCGGTGGAGCAGCTCGATGACCCCGCGCTTCGGGGCAAGCCGGTGCTCGTCGGTGGTGCGTCCCGCCGCGGGGTCGTCGCGGCGGCGAGCTACGAGGCGCGGCCGTTCGGGGCGCGGTCGGCGATGCCGATGATGGAGGCGATCCGCCGCTGCCCGCACGCGGTCGTGGTGCCGCCGCGCATGCACCGCTATCGCGAGGTGAGCGAGGCGGTGTTCTCGGTGTTCCGCCGGTTCACGCCGCTCGTCGAAGGGCTGTCGGTGGACGAGGCCTTCCTCGACGTGACGGGGAGCCGCGCGCTCTTCGGCGAGGGCGACGCGATCGCGCGGCGCATCAAGGAGGCGATCCGGGACGAGGTGGGGCTCACCGCCTCGGCGGGCGTGGCGCCGTCCAAGTTCGTGGCGAAGATCGCGAGCGACCTCGACAAGCCGGACGGGCTGGTGGTGGTGCGCCCCGGCGAGGAGGAGGCGTTCCTCGCGCCGCTCGAGATCTCGCGCATGTGGGGCGTCGGGCCGACGGCCGCGGCGCGACTCCGGCAGGCGGGCTTGCACACGATCGGCGATCTGGCGTCCGCCGGCGAGGCGCGGCTCGAGGCGCTGCTCGGGAGCTGGGGGCGCGAGGTGCGGCGGCTCGCGCGGGGCGAGGACGACCGGCCGGTCGTGCCGGACACGGCCGCCAAGTCGATCGGGGCCGAGGAGACCTTCGAGCGGGACCTCCACAGGAAGAGCGAGATCCTCCGCCACCTGCTCGCCCAGTCGGTGCGGGTCGCGCGCCGGCTGCACGGGCAGGGGCTGCGCGGCGACGTGGTGACCGTGAAGCTCAAGTACGCCGACTTCACGTTGCGCACGCGCCAACTCCGCCTGCCCGAGCCCGTCGCCGACCCGGACGGGATCTACGGCGCGTGCGCGACGCTGCTCGACCGTTTCCCGCGCACCGGTCAGGGCGTGCGGCTCACCGGCGTGGCCGTCGGCGGCCTCGTCCACGAGCGCCCCCAGACGGTCCTGTTCCCGAACCCGAAGAGCGAGCGCCGCGAGCGGCTGCAGCGGGCCGTCGCCGACCTCGAAGACCGCTTCGGCCCCCGCGGCGTCACCCGCGCCTCCCTCCTCGACGACGAGTGAGTTGCATTGGGGACACGCCCCAATGCAAGTGTGTCGCTACTCGGCGTCTGCTGCGGCGACGACCATGGGCCGCCCGATGTCAATCGCCGGGTTCACCGTGACCTCGTCGCCGCGGTAGTCGTAGATGCCGCGGCCCGCCTTGCGGCCGAGGTGCCCGGCGAGCACGAGCCGCCGGAGCAGGGACGGCGCGCGGTAGCGCTGGTCGCGCAGCTCGTCGTGGAGCGTCCGCGCCATGGCGAACACGACGTCGAGCCCGATCAGGTCGGCGAGCGCGAGCGGCCCCATGGGGTGGGCGCAGCCGAGCTTCATGGCCTCGTCGACGGCCGGCGCGTCCGCGACCCCCGCCTCGAGCGTCTCGATGGCGTGGAGCAGGTACGGGACGAGGAGCCGGTTGACGACGTAGCCGGGCGACGCCGAGACCTCGACCGGCGTCTTCTCGAGCGCCAGCACGAAGGAGCGCGCGGCCTCGACGCATCCGGGCGCCGTCCGCTCGGTGGAGCTGAGCTCGACGAGCTTCATGGCCGGTACCGGGTTGAAGAAGTGCAGGGCGAGGAACTGCTCCGGGCGCTTCAGGCGATCGGCGAGGGCGTCGAGCGGGAGCGAGGAGGTGTTGCTCGCCAGGATCGCGCCGCCCGTGAGGTGCGACTCGATCTCCGCGAGCACACGCGCCTTGGGTGCGAGCTCCTCGACCGCCGACTCGATGACGAGATCGCAGTCGGCGAGCTCGGCGAGGTCGGTCGTGTAGCGGATCCGGCCGAGGATGGCGTCGCGCTCGGCCTCGGTGAGCTTCCCCTTGTGGACCCGCCTGTCGAGGGACCCGGCGACGCGGGCCCGGGCCCGGTCGAGATCACCCCCGGTGGCCTTGACCGCGGTGACCGCGAAACCCCTGGCGGCGCAGGTCTCGATGACCCCCGAGCCCATCAGCCCACAGCCCACGACTCCGATCCTCTCGAACCCCATAGCCGACCTCCGTCTCGTCTCGTCGTTGCGGGAGTCTCTTTACACGTTCACAGCGAACCCATTTTCACTACGCCCACGGACGCACTGCGTCAACGAGTAAAATGGGTGAAAATTGCCTTTACCGGTGATTAACAGCGTCCTGGTGCTCGAGTCGTGACGGCTTCGAGCCCTGTTCGCGTTGACAGTGGTGGGCGCGCTCCGTACATTCCGGCTCCGTGCTGCCTGCCCCGCGCTGCACGAGAGGTGCCGATCATCGACGAGGGCAGGGGTGCCTCTCCATCCGGACGAGGCCGGCGTCCTCGAGGCGTCTGCGGACAGGACTGTTCAGGAGGGCGTGGTGAGCTCCAAGGTGACCAAGTTCGTCTTCGTCACGGGCGGTGTGGTGAGCTCCATCGGCAAGGGGCTGGCCGCCGCGTCGATCGGGGCGCTCATGGAGGCGCGGGGCCTGAAGGTCACGAACCTGAAGCTCGACCCGTACATCAACGTGGATCCGGGGACGATGTCGCCGTACCAGCACGGCGAGGTGTTCGTCACCGACGACGGCGCCGAGACGGACCTCGACCTCGGGCACTACGAGCGGTTCACGTCGGCGCGGATGAGCCGGGCGAACAACTTCACCACCGGCCGGATCTACGACGCCGTCATCTCGAAGGAGCGCCGCGGCGAGTACCTGGGCGCGACCATCCAGGTGATCCCGCACATCACCGACGAGATCAAGGCGCGCGTCCTCGACGTGGCGCAGAGGGCCGACGTCGCCATCGTGGAGATCGGTGGCACGGTCGGTGACATCGAGTCGCTCCCGTTCCTCGAGGCCATCCGCCAGCTCAAGGTGGAGATGGGCCCGACGAACGCGGTGAGCGTGCACGTCACGCTCGTCCCCTTCATCGAGGCTGCGGGCGAGCTCAAGACCAAGCCGACCCAGCACTCGGTCAAGGAGCTGCTCGGGCTCGGCATCCAGCCCGAGATCCTGGTCTGCCGCTCGACCCAGCCTCTGCCGCGCTCGCTCAAGGAGAAGATCGCGCACTTCTGCAACGTGCCGGTCAGCTCCGTCATCTCGAACTCCGACGTGGGCGTCATCTACGAGGTGCCGATCGCCCTGCACGAGGAGGGGCTCGACACGGCGATCGTCGATCGCCTCAACATCTGGTCGCGCCAGCCCGATCTGAGCGCCTGGCGGCGGATCGGCGAGCGCATCGAGAACCAGGTCAACGGCGCGATCTCCATCGCCGTGGTCGGCAAGTACGTCCACCTGCGCGACTCCTACAAGTCGCTCCACGAGGCGCTCACGCACGGCGGCATCGCCAACGACGTGAAGGTGGAGCTCACCTACATCGACAGCGAGGAGCTCGACCGCGGAAACGTGCGTGAGGCGCTCGAGCCCCACGACGCGATCCTCGTGCCCGGCGGCTTCGGCGACCGCGGCTCGGAGGGCAAGATCGAGGCGATCCGGTTCGCACGGGAGGCGGGCGTGCCGTTCTTCGGCATCTGTCTCGGCATGCAGATGGCGGTCGTGGAGTACGCGCGGCACGTCTGCCGGCTCGACGGCGCGAACAGCGTCGAGTTCGAGCCCGAGGCGGTCCATCCGCTCATCGACCTCATGCCCGAGCAGCGAGGCGTGAAGGACAAGGGCGCGACCATGCGGCTCGGCGCATACCCGTGCGTGCTGACTCCGGGCTCGCTCGCGGCCGGGGTGTACGGCACGCACGAGATCAGCGAGCGCCACCGCCACCGCTACGAGGTCAACAACGAGTACCGCGAGCAGCTCGAGGCGGCGGGCCTCGTGCTGAGCGGCCAGTCGCCCGACCGGCGCCTCGTCGAGATGGTGGAGCTGCCGAACCACCCCTACTTCCTCGGCTGCCAGTTCCATCCCGAGTTCAAGAGCCGGCCCCAGAGCCCGCACCCGCTGTTCGTGCGGTTCGTGCGCGCGGGCCTCGAGCGCGCGCGCGCGCGGCGCGAGCGGGAGAGCGTCGAGGCCGAGGCGGCGGCGACGCCCGAGGACACGACGGTCGTCCACTGAGCGGGGCCGAGCGCGGCCGCGGCTCCGGCGGGGCATGACATCGCTGTCATGGGGCCGGAGGGGCCGGCCGCGCCTTTCTGGCGTGATTTCGTACGCCAAACTACTCTGGTGGGGCGTCTCGGATGCGGCACGGGCCCTGCATCGTTCCGGACGCATTGGATGAGATTGCTCTCGCGTGCGTCCATGGCCCGGGTGGGGGCCGTACTGCGGAGCGGCGGCCCGGTGGTAGAGTTGGCGCTCGGAAACGCGCGACGCCAGGGAGGATTGGGATGAGCATGCTTCGACTGGGTCTCGCGCTGGCGCTCGCCGGCGCGCTGGTGGCCACGGGATGTGGGGACGACGGGCGGGGTACCCGGGACGCCGGCGGGGGCGGTGGCACCGACTCGGGTCCCGGGGTGGACTCGGGTCCGGGCGTCGACTCGGGGCCGGGCGTCGACTCGGGTCCGGGCGTCGACAGCGGGCCGGTGACGGGGATGTGCCCCGCCGGTGACTGCGATCTGATCACGAACGGCTGCGCGGCGGGCCAGGCCTGCTACTTCCTCGCTCCCGCTGCGGGGGAGGATCCCGCGCCGGTGTGTGACACCGCCGGCCTCGGCGGCGACGGCGCCGACTGCACGAACTACCGCGACTGCCAGGAAGGCTTCTTCTGCGACACGACGGCCGGCATCTGCCGCCACTACTGCTGCATGGGGATGGACACGGGCTGTCCCACCGGACAGACGTGCGCCGTGCAGTTCGTGGACGACAGCGGCACGCCGACGGGCGTCGGCTACTGCGCGCTCCCCGACGACTGCGATCCGGTGGAGCAGACGGGCTGCGACGGGGTGCCGTGCTACGCCAACGGCGACGGCAGCACGACGTGCATCGCGTCGACCGGGGAGAAGTCCGAGGGCGAGGCCTGCGGCGCTCTCAACGACTGTTCCGGCGGCATGGCGTGCGTGGGCGCGGAAGGCAGCGAGAACCAGTGCCACAAGTACTGCAACACGAGCACCTCCGCAGGCTGCTCGGGCAGCCAGACCTGCACGAGCCTCGGGCTCCCGGCCCCCCTCGACGCCGTCGGCGTCTGCACGCCGCCGGCGGGAGGCTGATCACGCCGTTTGGACGGGTCGCCGCCCGCGCGGCCCGTCCGCGGAGGTCTTGGCTTGAAGTGGACGCGTAGCTTCCTCGGGTTCGCTCTTCTGGGTCTGTGCGTCTCGGCATGCGGCGCCTCGGACCCGAGCCCGCCGGACCTGGACGGCGCCATCGGCCCGACCGACGCCACCATCGTCGACGCCGGACCCGTGCTCGATTCGGGCCCCGGCGCCGACGCGGGCGGGCGCGACGCGGCCTCGGCCGACGCGGGCATCTCGTGGTGCACGGTCGGCGACTGCGATCCGCGCGAGGGCTCTGCCTGCGACACCGGCGTGTGCGTGCCGACGCCGACCGGCACCGCGTGCATCGCCGGCACGGCCGAGCTCGACGAGGGCGACGCCTGCGAGGAGCCGGGCGACTGCCTGCCGGGGCTCGTCTGCTTCCGGCGCGGCGACGGCGGCGTGTGCGCACTGCCGTGCTGCCCCGGGGACGACGCCGACGTCTGCGGCGCGGAGATGCGCTGCGCCGGAGCGGGGACGCGCGTCGACGGTACGTCCACCGACTGGTGGCAGTGCGTGCCGCCCCGCCCGTGCGATCCGCTCCACCCCGAGGCGGCCTGCGAGCCCGGCGAGGGCTGCTACATCGTCTCGTCCACGGGCGAGACCGACTGCCGCCGCGCCGGCGAGGCCGGCGTCGGCGACGCCTGCGAGGACCAGAACGACTGCGCCCCAGGCCTCTTCTGCGGCGGCCTCGTCTCGCCGACCTGCGTCCGCATCTGCAGCCTGGGCGACGCCGGCGCCGCCGTCACCTGCCCCTCCGAGGAGGGGAGCTGCCGCGCCTACGGCCACTCGCCCGAAGGCACCGGCATCTGCACCGTCGAGACCGCCACCGCGCGCTGACGCTAACCGCCGATCACCTCCGCGAACCTCCTCAGGAGCCGCGCGCCGTCCTCGCCGTCGGCGACGCGCGCGAGGAGGGCGTCGGGATCCCGACCCTCGGCGGCGATGGCGTCGCGGCGTACCTCGATGTACGTCCGGATGGCGTCGGCGTCGAGCTCGGGGTGGAACTGGACGGCCCAGGCGCGATCGCCGACGGCGAAGGCCTGGTGGGGGTCGGCGGCGTTCTCGGCGAGCAGGCGCGCCTCGGGCGGGAGCGCGAGGACGGACTCGACGTGGGTCGCCTGGACCCGGAACACCCGAGGCAGGACGCCGAGCAAGGGGTCGGCGCGGCCGGCGTCGGTGAGGCGCACCGCGGCGGTTCCGATCTCGCGGCCGTGTGGGTTCGTGCCGACGCGGCCGCCGAGCGCGTCGGCGAGGAGCTGATGGCCGTAGCAGATGCCGAGGACCGGCACGCCCTCGGCGACGGCGCGCACGAGCCACGCGGCGGTCGCCTCGCTCCACGGCGCGCGGTCGGTGACCATGGCGGCCGAGCCCGTGACGATCGCCGCGCAGAAGCCGCGCACGTCGGGCAGCGCCTCGCCCTCTGCCACGCGCGCCACGCGCACGCGCTCGCGCCGGACGCCCATCCCCTCGGTGATGAAGTCCTCGAAGTCCGCGCGCCGCCGCGCGGCGACGGCGGGGACGGTGCTGCCGGCCTTGAGGACCAGGATGTCCGAACCGCCCATGTTTCCCGGAACATCCCACGCGGGTCCGAGGACGGCAATCGGCCGTGGTTGCCAGCAGTTGCGCCGGCATCTACAACGGCACGGTGATTCCCACGGCGGCCGCGGCGTGCCAGAACCACCCCGAGCGGGAGGCCATCGGGATCTGCGTCCAGTGTCGCACGCGCGTGTGCAGCGAGTGCGTCACCAAGGTCGACGGCATCAACTACTGCGTGGGTTGCCTCTCGTGGCTCGCCGAGGTCGGCGGCGAGAAGAAGCGCGCCGAGGACAGGCCGGCCTCGGCGGTCCTCGCCGCGTTCAGCGCGTTCGGCTACCTGGTGGTCCTGCTCCTACTGACCTGGGCGCTCGTCGAGGTGGCGATGCCCGGCAGCGGGTGACCCGGATGGCGCTCGTCTCGCGCGTCGGCGGTCCCCTGGACGTGCTCGACCGCGCCCTGCTCCTGGCGCGGAAGGGAGGGTGGGCCTTCGCCTGGCGGCCGCTCGCCGCGGGGGGCCTGGTCGCGGGCGCGGGCCTGCTCGTCTACTACGTCGAGCGCGTCGAGGGCATCCGCTCGATCCGCGCGCTGCTCGCGTTCCTGCTCGTCCTCGCGTGGTGGGGACGCGCGATCCTGATGGCCCGCGCGGCAGGCGACGCGACGCGGATGCTCTGGGACGGCGCGACCATCGCGGACGGCGCCGGGCGGCCCGTCGACGTGATCCGGACGGCGTCGGTCGTGGGGATGGGGCTCTGGATCTGGCTCTGGCTCCTCGTCGGCGCGTCGGTGCTCGGGCCGATGGCCGTCCCGCTCGTCCTGCCCGTGCTCGCGCTCCGCGGCGCGGTGGCGCCGTCGTGGCTCGCGCGGGCGGGCTGCACGGCCGACGGAGGCCTGCGCGCCTTCGCGCGCGCGGCGGGCGACATCTCGGGCCGGCGCGCCACGACCGTGTCGGTCGAGCTCATGGTGCTGCTCGGCGCCATCGGCCTCGCGATCGACCTGTTCGGCGCCGTCGCGGTCTTCGTCCTGCTCGCGCGCTCGTTCCTCGGGCTCGACGTCACGTTCATCGAGACCTTCTTCTCGGTCCGCAACGTGTTCCTGGTGCTCGCGCTCGGGTCGGTCGCGCTCGTGCTGCTCGAGCCGCTCCGCGCCGCGATCAGCGCCGTCGTGTTCGTCGACGCGCGCGTCCGGCAGGAGGGGCTCGACCTTCGCGCGCTCGTCGATCAGGCGTTCGAGGTGGGCGCCCGCCGGGGTGGGCTCCCGCGAGAAGCGAAGCGGGGGGCGAGCGTCGCGGCGGCCGTCCTCCTGGCCTTCGCGGCGCTGTCGGCCCCGGCCGAGGCGCAGCCGCCCTCGGCGGAGCTCGTCCCGCTCCCGCCCGGCACCGGGCCCGACGGCGTCGCGCCGCCGCCCGACCCCGACTCCTGGGAGCCGACGGGCACCGGCATGCCCCCGAAGGAGCCGACGAGCTTCGACGCGCTCCTCGAGGGCGAGCCCCGACCGCCGGCGCGCTCGACGGGCGAGGACGAGCGCGTGCGAGAGGAGGTGGACGCGATCCTGGCCGGGAGCGAGTTCGCCGAGTTCGAGGACGAGCGCGGGCGCGGCGTCCGCGACCTGATCGACCGCATCCTCGCGTGGCTCTCGCGCGAGCGCGTCCCCGACACGACGCCCCAGATGGGCCCGAAGATCCCGCTCCCGCCCGCGGGCTTCTTCCTCGCCATCGGGGCCGTCCTGCTGCTCGGGGTTCTGCTCTACGCGATCGCGACGCGCTCCCGGGACCGGAAGAAGGCGGACTCGCCCGGCGCCTCCCCGGAGGAGGCGAGCAAGGCCGACCCGCGCGAGCGTGCACCGGCCGCGCACCTCGACGACGCCGCGCTCCTCGCCCAGGACGGGCGGTTCCGCGAGGCGCTGCGGGCGCTCTACCTGGCGACGCTCGTCGCGCTCGACCGCCGCCGCCTCATCGCGTTCGATCCGGCGCTGACCAACTGGCAGTACATCCGGCAGATGCCGCGGGGCGACACGCGCGACTGGTTCGCGCGCTTCACGCGCCTGTTCGACTACAAGTGGTACGGCGACGAGCCGACGAACGCCGAGGACTACCGGAGCTGCCGCGAGCTGGCCGCGCGGATCGTCGCGGCCGAGGAGAAGCCCGCCGCATGAAGCGCCTCGCCATCGCCGCGGCCGTGATCCTCGGGCTCGGGGTGCTCGGGCTGATGTGCCAGCGCGTGGGCGAGCGCGGCCGCTACGCCGTCCCGTACTCCACCTACGGCGCGGGGCCCGAGGGCGCGCGCGCCCTGTTCCTCCTCGCCGAGCGGTCCGGCCTCCGGCCGATGCGGTGGTCGCGCGACCTCGCCGGCCTGCCCGAGCGCGGCATGCTCGTCGCGCTCGGCGGCTGCGAGAGCCTGATGGCGCGGCCGATCTCGCGCTACGAGAAGGAGACGCTCGAAGCGTGGATCGAAGGGGGCGGCGTGCTCGTCGTCGCCGGCGCGCACGAGCTGTTGTGGCCGGACCTGGGCGTGCACATGTGGCGGCCGGCGGGCGAGTGCCTGCCCGAGCTCGGCATCGTCGGCGCCCTCGCCCGCGCCGAGCAGGCCGGGGACGACGCCGCGCTGCCGCCCCCCCCGGACGCCGGCGCGTCGCCCCTCGCCGCGCTCGAGGAGGATCCCCTCGGCGCGATCGAAGAGGAGCTCGACCCGGACGGCCTGCCGCCGCCGCGCTGGGCGACCCCGACCGCGCCGCCGCTCGCCGGGCTCGGCACCGTGCCGCTCCGCCGGCCCGCGTCCATCGTCCTCGGTGCGGCGTCGGGCGGCACGACGATCCTCCGGCTGCCGTCCGGTCCCGCGGGTGTCGTCGTGAGGAAAGGCGAGGGCGCGGTGGTCGCTCTCGCGTCGGCGAGCCCCCTTCAGAACCGGGAGCTCGACACCGCCGACGGCGGCGTCCTGTTCGGCCGGCTCGCGCGCGAGCTCGCCCCCGAGGGGCCGGTGATCTTCGACGAGTACCACCTCGGCGTCGGCGAGCGGCGCTCGCTCACGCAGTACCTCCGCGGCGTCGGAGGCGGGGGCATCGCGCTGCAGCTCCTGGTGGTCGTGGCCCTGTTGCTCTGGCGCTCGGGGGCCCGCTTCGGCAGCCCGAAGGACGAGGCGCCGCCGCTGCCCGCCGGCACGGCGTCCTACGTGTCGGCCATCGGGACCCTCTTCGCCAAGTCCGGCGACGCGCAGGGGGCCGTCGGGCTGCTCGCGAGACACGCCTTGCAAAGAGCGGCCGAGCACCATCATCTTCCGTCCTCCGGCGCCGACGCGCTCGCGCGCCACCTTTCGGACCGGCAGAAGCCGGAGGAGGCGGAGGCAGTTCTGAAGCTCGGCGCGATCGCACGGTCGCCGGCGGCGGACAAGAGGAACCTGGTCGCGCGCGCGAGGGAGATCGACGAGCTGGTCGCGCAGGCCACGAAAGGGAAAGAGAGCCGATGAGCGAGATGCAACAGCCCGAGGCGCCCGGCGCGTCGCAGGTGTCCGACGCGCCGCCCGTAGCGGAGGAGGTCCGCGAGCTGCGCGCGGTGCGCGACGCGATCCTGTCGGAGGTGCGCAAGGTCATCGTCGGACAGGACGAGGCGCTCGAAGGGCTCCTCGTCGCGCTCCTGGCGCAGGGCCACGCGCTCCTCGAAGGGGTGCCCGGGACCGCGAAGACGCTGATGGTGCGGACGATGGCCGCGGCGCTCGGGCTCGACTTCGGCCGGATCCAGCTCACGCCGGACCTCATGCCGAGCGACATCCTCGGCACGAACGTGTTCGATCTGAAGTCGGGCAGCTTCCGGCTGACGAAGGGCCCGATCTTCACCGAGCTCCTGCTCGCCGACGAGATCAACCGGGCTCCCGCCAAGACCCAGAGCGCGCTCCTCGAGGCGATGCAGGAGCGACAGGTCACCATCGACGGCGAGCCGCAGATGTTGAGCGATCACTTCACCGTGTTCGCGACGGAGAACCCCGTCGAGCAGGAGGGCACCTACCCGCTCCCCGAGGCGCAGCTCGACCGCTTCCTGGTGAAGATCCGCGTGGACTACCCGACCGCGGAAGAGGAGGACCTCATCCTCGCGCAG
>JBDIVX010000144.1:0-19021 GCA_039794305.1 Candidatus Neutrinellum sp. | reverse complement strand
GAGCTCGGGCTCGGGAGCGAGCGCCTCGAGCTCGCTCGCGGCCCGCACCAGCGCCGCGAGCCAGTCCTCGAGCGCGCTCGTCATGGCGGCCGCGCTCTCGAACCGCTGCGACGGGTCGTGCGCCAGCGCGAAGGCCAGCACGGCGCGCGCGTGCTCGGGCGGAGGCGGGCTCTTCGACGAGGGCGGCGAGCCCGTGAGCATGTGGTGGAGCAGCGCGCCCACCGAGTACAGGTCGGCGCGCGCGGTCGGCGGATCCCCTGCCAGCAGCTCGGGCGCGAGGTAGCGCGTCGCTGCCGGTCCCGACCCCTTGCCGGTCGGCCCCGTCTTGTCCGTGTCGCGCGCGCGGCGGACCACCTGCGCGAGCCCGAAGCCGACGACACGTATCCGATCGCGCCCGCTGTCCTCCCGCCGGCAAAGGACGTTGGCCGGCGTGAGGTCGCAGTGCAGGACGCCGAGCGCGTGCGCGTGTCCGAGGCCGTCGAGGATCTGCCGCGCGATCCCGTAGGCCCGCTCCGCCGGCATGGGGCCGTGCGCGAGCTCCTCGGCCAACGTACGGCCGTCGTCGAGCTCCATCTCGACCCACGGGACGCCGTGCAGGACGCCGTGGTCGCGCACACGCACGATGCGCGGGTGGTCGAGCGCCTCGCTGCTGGCGACGAGCTCCGCGAACCGCGCCCCGCGTTCGGGGGCGCTCTCGCAGTCGATGGGCAAGACGGCGATCGCGACGCTCTGTCCTTGCCGGCGCGCGCGGAACACCAGCGACAGCCCGTTCCAGGGCAGTCGCTCCTCGACGGCGTAGCGCCCTTCGAAGAGCTCCGCCACCGTCTGCAGGCTCGGCTCGTCCGGCCCCGACATGGCGCCGGAGCATACCCCAACCTGCGATTGGTGACCCTCCTTGCGTTTGGCCGCCCGCATCCCCATCCTTGGACCGCCTCTGCGGGTGCAGTCGTGCGCCTGGTCTCGCCCCCCCTGAGGACGGGCGCGGACGGCTCGCAGGGGCGCCTTACGCCGGCTGCGGTAGGGGTTCGCGGGGCGGCGCTACTGGAGCAGCGTCCCGGATACCATCACGCTGTCGATGTACCAGTGCTCTCCCTGCTTGGAGAGCATGACGGTCACGGGCTGCCCGCCTTGAGCCGTCTCGACCGATCCGCTCACCGTGGCGATCTCGCCGCTGATGTCGACGCCGTCCGCGCTGAAGTCGGTCTGCTGGGTGAGCGCCGGCATCTGCTGGACGTTCTGTTGGAACGTCGGCAGCGGGTGTGTCGACTGGTACTGGCCGTTCATGCGCGCGAGCGCCTGGTCGTACTCCCCGCGGCGGAGGTTGCCGAAGAACCCTCGAGCCATGGAGGCCGGCGGATCCATCTGCGTCTTCCAGAAAAGCCAGGCCCCGATGCCGCAGCAGCCGCCGAGCAGCAGAAAGCCCACGCAGCCGATCGCGATCCACTTGCCTGCGCCACCCTTGCCCTGCGCCATCGTTCGTTTCCTCGTTGGGGTCGAAGTCGGGCGGACTCTAAAGGAGAGCGGCCTGGTTAGGCAACGGCTCGCTCACCGGGTGGGCCGGCCGAACACGATGCGCGTCGGGACGACACGGCGGCTGTTCAGGCCGTGCCATCCGTACGCGATCGGCTGCCCCTGCCCATCCGTGACGAACAGGATGGTGCCCGACCCGAACCCACCAGGGCCCGGGTAGGCGCGGGTGTCGCTCTGATGCGGCACCGAGGTGGCGTCCGCGATCCGAACGAGCCACGCGTCCCGGTACCGGAGCGCCCTCTCGGGCGGCTCGAGCACGAAGCCCACGTGGCCGGTGTTGCGCCGGGGCCAATCCGGAGGCCGCAGCCAGGCGAACACGTCGCCCGGGCGCGCGTCGGCGATGTGCGCGAGCCGGCGCCAGCCCGCCCGCGATCGATCGGTCGGGGCGCGCTCGATGACGCGGTGGAAGTCGCGGGCCACCGGCCGCTCGCGTCCGATGGCCCGAAGCGCGCCCGGCGCCGAGCGAGCCAGGATCCACGCGGCCATCCCGGAGCAGTCCCAGGCGTAGAGCCCCTGAGCCTCGCGCACGCGCGTGACGTGCTGGTAGCGGGTCGACCGGAGCCGGGTGCGGACGCGATCGAGCACGCCGAGCACGCGCTCGCTGGTGCGCGAGGCGGGCTCGGGGGAGCGGCCGCCGTTCGCGACGGCGGTTGCGCTCGAGAGGAGCGCGAGGGCGACGAGGAGGGCGGCCAACCGGCGCATGCCGATTGGGACGCCCGGGGCCGCGGGAAGTTTCCGAGGCGGGCGCAGCGAGCGCTCTCCGCTCCGGAGCGGCCTCCTTCGCACGCGGAAACACCGGAGGATCCGGGCTGGTACGCGGAGTGCAACCAGCACGACAGGCCGATGCTTGGACGAGGGATGAGCATGTCACGAACGGGATGCACGTTGCTGCTGGCTTGCGCGCTCGGGTGCGCGGGGACGACGACGGGGGACAGGGGCGCCGAGACGACCGCCGAGGTCCGGGCCGAGGCGCGGTGCGCGCGGGCGCGGGCCGAGGCCGCGAGCGCGTGGCGCGCATATGCCGCGGTGAAGCGGGCAGAGGCCACGCGTGCCGACGCGGCCGAGGCGCTCCGGCGCGCGGCCGCCTCGGCGGCTCAGGCTCGTGAAGCGGCTGCGCACGCGGACGAGGCGGCGCGTGCGGTCTCCGATCCGGCTTCCCTCGTGCACGACGCGGCCCAGTCCGCCCGCCGCGCGGCCGAGCTGGCGAGGCGGTCGGCGGAGCTGGCCGACGAGGCCGCGGGCGCGGCGCTCGAGCGCGCGGCGTCGGCGGACGAGGCCGCGCGCGACGCCATCGACCACGCGTTCGAGGTGCTGCCGCCGCACGACGCCGCGTCCGCCACGCGCGGCGGTGCCGAGGACGCGGTCGCCCTCCGCCGCGCGGCGTCGAACGTGGCGGAGGCCGCGAAGAACGGCGCCGACGCCGCGGACGAGGCGGCGGACGCCGCGGACGAGGCGGCGGACGCCGCGGAGCGCGCGGCCCGCCGGGTGCGCGACGCCATCCGCAACGTGGCGATGGCCGACGCGGCCGCCGCGGCCGGCTTCCGTGCCGCGGACCTGGCGCGCGACCCGGTGACGCGCGCCGGAAGCGTCCCGACCGACGCCTCCGATCGAGCCCACGCCGCCGCCCGGGCCGCCCGCGCTGCCGAGGGCGACAGCGTCCGCGCCGCCCAGGCCGCGGCCATGAGGGTGCCGAACGATCCCGCGAACCCGCTGTTCTCGGCGGCCCGAAACTTCACCGTGACAGCCGTCGAGCTGTGTGAGTAGCCCCCTCGGTCCGAAGCTCGGTCCGGGATACCGGCGAGGACAGGCCGAGGCCGGCGCTGGGATGCTAGTCTTCCGGGAGCGATGGGCGACGAGGCCGAGATGGCGCGGCTGGCTCGGGTGCTGGGGCACGAGTTCGCGGACCCGGGGCTGCTCAGGGACGCGTTGACACACCGTTCGTTCGCCAACGAGCGGCCGCACCTGGCACCGAACGACAACGAGCGGCTCGAGTTCCTCGGCGACGCGGTGGCGGGGGTCGTGGCGTCGTCACTCCTCTTCGAGCGCTTTCCGCAGGCGCGCGAGGGGGAGCTGACGCGGCGGCGTGCGGACCTGGTCTGCGAGCCGTCGCTCGCCGAGATCGCCCGAGCGCTCGGAGTGGGCGAGGCGCTCAGGCTCGGGCGAGGCGAGGAGCGTTCCGGCGGACGTGACAAGCCACGCCTGTTGGCGAGCGCGCTCGAGGCCTGCCTCGGTGCCGTGTATCTCGACGGCGGCGAGAGCGCTGCCATGAGCGTGGGAAGGACGCTCTTCGAAGACCGCATCGAGCGGGCCGCGCCGGGAGCCGGCGACTTCAAGTCGCGCGTGCAGGAGCTCGTCCAGTCCACGCGCGGGCTCACGCCGCGCTACCGGCTCCTCGCCACCGAGGGACCGGATCACGACCGGCTGTTCCGGGTCGCCATCCACGTCGGAGGCGAGGTGCTCGGCGAGGGGGAGGGGCGCTCGAAGGGGGAGGCGGAGCAGGCGGCGGCGGAGCGGGCGTGGACACGCCTGTCCGAGAGCTCGCCCGCGGAGGACGGAGCGGGGCGCGACGGTGTCGAGTGAGGACGCGCCTCACAGCGACCGGCCTGCTCTTGCTTCTCTTCGCGGTTGCGCCCGCCCCGGAGCCCGCGAGCGCGAACCCTCGGCGCGCCGATCCCGTCGCGCGCAACGCGCAGTCGCGGAGCGCCCGGTCGGCGCGCGCCGAGCGACGGCGCGGGCACCCTCCGCGTCGCGCGCGCATTCGTCGCTACCGGCGGATGGCGCTCCGGTGGCACCGCCGGGCGCCGCGGTCGGCCGTCCGCGCGTGGGCCTCCGGCGAGCCGCCTCCGCTCGTCCTGCGTCCCGTCGGCCGGGCCGACCGGCCGGCGCTCACCCCGTCCTCGATCGACGGCGGCTTCGACGCCGATGACCTGGCGCTCGCCGAAGAGGCGCTGCGTCACCGCGAGGGCGGCAGCGCCCCCGTGCACCCGCGCCTCGTCGAGCTCGTCTACCGGGCCGTGCGCCACTTCGACGCCCCATGGGTCCACGTGGTGAGCGGGTACCGTCCGGACAGCGCAACGAGCCGGCACACGCAGGGGCGCGCGGTCGACATGGTCCTGCCGGGGGTGTCCGATCGGCGGCTCGCGAGGTTCCTGCAGCGGCAGGGGTTCGTGAGTGTCGGCATCTACACGCGCAGCGGGTTCGTCCACCTCGACGTGCGCGCGCGCAGCTACTTCTGGGTCGATCGTTCGTGGCCGGGCGAGCCGCAGCGCACGCGCTCGATCCTCCGGGAGGCCGCGCAGCGGCACGACCGGCAGGCGCGCCGTCGCGGCGAGGAGCCGGTGCCGGATCTCGAGGTCGCGGCAGGCGATGCCGGCGGCGACGCGAGCGAACGGGCGCCGGCGCTGGACGACTCGGTGGAAGAGGACGGATGAGCGACCTCGACGAACGCATCGAGGCCCTGCGCCGCGAGGGGCGCTACGGGGAGGCCGCGCGTCTGTGCATCGAGCACGGCGATCCGCAGCGCGGATCCGAGCTGCTGGCAGCCGTGTGGGACTTCGCGGGCGCCGTCGAGGTCGCGGAGCGAGCGGGCCTCCTCGAGCTCGCGTACAAGCACGCGTTGTCGGGCGAGGATCCGCACGCGGCCGCACGGCTGCTCGCGATGTTGACCGAGCACCCCGACCGGGCGCCACGCGCCGCGCAGTACGCCGAGGCCAAGGGGCGGCTCGCGGACGCCGCGCGGCTGGTCGAGGCGGCCGCCGACCTGGACGGCGCGGCGGCACTGTACGAGCGGGCCGGCGAGCTCTTCGACGCGGCGCGGTGCCGCGAGTCGCAGGGGCAGTACCGCGAAGCCGGGCTCCTCTACGAGCGCCGAGTGCGCGAAGCCCCGGACGACGGTGAGTCCGCCCTGCGGCTCGGTCGCATCCTCGCCCACTTCGGGCGGTGGGACCACGCGGTGCGCGCCCTGCAAGTCGCCGCCGGCGATCCCGAACGGCGGACGGGCGCGCTCGAGTTGATGGTGGCCTGCTTCGCTGCGCTGGGCCTGCCCGACGCTGCGGCGAGCCGGCTCGACGAGCTCCGTCGCGACGATCCGTCGCTCCCGATCGCGGTGCCGGAGTTCCTCGAGGAGCAGTTCGGGGACGAGCGGGGCATCGCCGGGCTCGTCCGCGACGGCGAAGCCGATGGCGGTCGGCTGCTCGCCGGTCGCTACCGGATCCTGCGGCCGCTCGGCGCGGGCGCGACCGGGCGCGTGCTGCTCGCGCACGACGGCTTCCACGACCGCGACGTCGCGGTCAAGGTGCTGACCGTGGGGAGCGGCAGCGCCGGTCGTGACGCCTATGTGCGCTTCGCGCGCGAGGCTCGCGTCGCGGCGGGGCTCGACCACCCGAACGTCGTGCGCGTGTTCGAGTTCAACCCCCACGGTCCGTTCCTGGTCATGGAGTACATGCCGGGGGGCACGCTGGAGGATCGGCTCGAAGGTGGAGGGCGCGGCGTCCGGCTGCCCGTGGCGAAGCACGTGCTCGTCTCCGTGCTGAACGGGCTCGTGGCCGTGCACAGGCGCGGCGTCGTGCACCGCGACATCAAGCCCGCCAACATCTTCTTCGGGGCCGCGGGCGACGTGAAGATCGGTGACTTCGGCGTCGCGCACCTCGCGGATCTCGGCGCGACGCTCACCGGTGCCATGCTCGGCACGCTCGCGTACATGGCGCCCGAGCAGGTCACCGGAGCCCGCCGACCCGACGCGTCCACCGACCTGTACGCCCTCGGCGTCATCCTGTTCCGGATACTCACCGGCGAGCTCCCGTTCGCGGGCCCCGACTTCGTGACGCAGCACCTCTCGGCGCCCGTCCCCCTGCCGAGCGACCGGGCGCCCGCCCTGGGCACGGCGTACGACGCGCTCGTCGCTGCGTTGCTCGCGAAGGAGGCGCCGGCGCGCCCGCGAACCGCGGCCGACGCCCGCGCGATGGTCGAGACGCTCCCGTGGCTCGAGCCGGACGAGCGCGCGGTCGAGGTCGCGACGGGGCTCGAGACGCGGCTCGCCGAGCCCGAGGCGCAGCGCGTGTCGAGCGTGCCGCCGCCCGCCGACGTCCGGTACGCGCCGGTCGAGCCGCTCGCCGACGGCGGCTACCTCGCACGCGACCACCTGCTCGGCCGCGTGGTGCGGATGGAACCGTGCGACGAGCCGCGGGCCCGGTGGCTGCGCGGGCTGGCGCTCGCCGACAATCCGTGGCTGCAGGCGGTCTACCTGGCCGATCCAGAGCAGGGCACGGCCATCCTCGAGCACCCCACCGGGCGGCTGCTCGCCGACCTCGATCCCGGCCCCGAGCGGCGCGCGCGCATCGTCTCCGACGTCCGTCGTGCGCTCGCGCGCATGCACGAAGCCGGCATCGCGCACGGCGCCGTCCGCGCCGACATGGTCCGCGTCGCCGACGGCCGCGCCGTCCTGCTGGTCCCCCTCCACCCTCCGCCCCACGCCACCCCCGAAGCCGACCTCACCGCCCTCGACACCCTCGATAGGGGACACCCTCGATAGGGGACGGACCTTAGTTTCTTAGTTCCGTCGCATGAAATCACAGGGTTTTCGGCTCGAGAAACTAAGAAACTAAGGTCCGTCCCCTATGGGTCCAGTCCCCTACGGGTCAGATTCCTGTGGGTCAGATTAGGCGCAGGGGGCGCTTCTCTTCTGCGGCTTCGTGCCAGTTGCGGATGGCGCGGGCGGTGGCGAGAGGGGCGTCGACCTGGGGCAGGCCGCACGTTCCGGCGATGCGCTGCGCCGCCCAGCTCGGATGCTCGAGGACGAAACCGGGCAGGAGCGCGTAGTCCGAGTATGCGTCCTCGTCGAAGAGCACGAGGGTCGGGACGCTCACCTGCGCGTAGAGCGCGCCGACGTCGCGGACGAAGAGCTGCCCGCGCAGGAAGGCGAACGGCGCTCGGCGCGCGCCCGGCCGGTGCGACGTTCGCCACGCGTACTGCACCATGTCCTCCGGCACGTCGCCCGCGATCGAGCGTCGGAGGAAGAAGCGGATGCTCGTCCGCGTCGTGAGGAGATCGTAGCCCGTCTGCTCGAGCAGGTCCGACCGGAGGCCCAAACGTTGGTCATCCGCGGCCTGCCCCTCGCGCGCCAGCCGCTCGACCGCGGGGGTCCGCGCCGGCGACGCGAACCCGGTCGGGCTGATCATCACGAGGGAGTGGACGAGCTCAGGGCTGTGCACCGCCGCCATCGCCGCGTGCTCCGCGCTGAGCGACAGCGCCACGACGTCGGCGCCCCCGGGCACGGCGAACCGACCGAGGAGCGCGAGCAGGGCGTCCCGGTACAGCTCCGGCCGATACGGCCTCTCCGACCGCTCCGAGAACCCGAAGCCCGGCAAGTCCGGCGCGACGAGCGGCCGCGAGCCCCGGAACGCCTCGAAGAGCGGCCGCATCTCGAAGGCGCTCGCCGCGGCGTTCACCGAGTGCAACAGCACCACCGGCCGCCCCGGCCCGACGTCGTCGACGTAGTAGCTGATCTCGCCCGCGCCGGACGCGGTCATGGTGCGCCGAGGTACGTCGATCGCGTCGGGCAGCTCCACCTCGTGGTCGACGAAGAAGCGGCTCCACGCCACCGCGGCCGCACTCGCGCCGACCGCGCTGCCGGCGACGAGCCCGCCCGCCTTGAGGACCTTGCCGACCCACGAGCTGCCGAGCGCCATGCCGCACCCGTAGGCGCGGCCGACGAGCCGTCAACGGACCGAAGGACCGTCAGCCGCGCTCGGCGATCTCGGCGGCGATCAGCCGGGTCTGGGCCCAGTCGACGTTGCGCTGAAGCTCGTTGTACTCGGGACCCTCGTAGACCTCGGGGAACTTCCGGAGCTCCTCCTCGGCCTTGGCGAGGTCCTTCTTCGCCTCGTCGACGTCGATGTCTTCGGGCCGCGCGAACAGATCGGTCAACAGCTCCACGCGGTCGGGCTCGGCCTCGATGAACCCGGGCCCGATCGCCACCACGTGCTCCTTGCCCTCCGTGCGGTACCTCAGGAGCCCGCACTTGAGCGCGGCGAGAAGCGGCAGGTGGCCAGGGAGAATTCCGAACTGGCCCTCGACGCTCGGCGCCTCGACCGCATCGCACTCCGTACGGAGGGCGAGCCCGGTCGGCGTGGCGACCTCCAGGGTGAGGAGGTCCGCCATGGTCAGTCACCCTCCTTCGCGAGCCGCTCGGCGTGCTCCTTCACGTCGTCGATGCCGCCCTTCAGGTAGAAGGCCTGCTCGGGGATGTGGTCGAGCTTGCCGCTGAGGATCTCCTCGAAGGCGCTGATGGTGTCGCTGACCGAGACGTAGCGTCCCTTGAGCCCGGTGAACTGCTCGGCGACGAAGAAGGGCTGCGACAAGAAGCGCTGGATCTTCCGCGCCCGGTCGACGGTCATCCGGTCGTCCTCGCTGAGCTCGTCCATGCCGAGGATGGCGATGATGTCCTGCAGGTCCTTGTAGCGCTGGAGCGTCTGCTGGACGTCGCGGGCCACCCGGTAGTGCCGCTCGCCGAGCACCTGCGGGTCGAGCAGGGTCGAGGTCGAGTCGAGGGGGTCGACCGCCGGGTAGATGCCGAGCTCCGCGATGGAGCGCGAGAGAACGGTCGTCGCGTCCAGGTGCGCGAAGGCGGTCGCCGGCGCCGGGTCGGTGAGATCGTCGGCCGGGACGTAGATCGCCTGCACGGAGGTGATGGAGCCCTTGGTCGTCGACGTGATGCGCTCCTGCAGCGCGCCCATCTCCGTGCCCAGGGTGGGCTGGTAGCCGACGGCGCTCGGGATGCGGCCGAGCAGCGCCGACACCTCGGAGCCCGCCTGCGTGAACCGGAAGATGTTGTCGACGAAGAGCATGACGTCCTGCCCCTCCTCGTCGCGGAAGTACTCGGCCACGGTCAGCGCGCTCAGCGCGACGCGCGCCCGCGCGCCCGGCGGCTCGTTCATCTGGCCGTACACCAGCGCGGTCTTCGAGATGACGGGCTCGCCCGTCTCGAGGAGCGACTCGCTCATCTCGAGGTACAGGTCGTTGCCCTCGCGCGTCCGCTCGCCGACGCCGGCGAAGCACGACACGCCGCCGTGCGCCTTGGCGACGTTGTTGATGAGCTCGAGGATGAGGACCGTCTTGCCGACGCCCGCGCCGCCGAACAGGCCGATCTTCCCGCCCTTGCGGTACGGGGCGAGCAGGTCGATGACCTTGATGCCCGTCTCGAACATCTCGACCTTCGTGCTCTGGTCGACGAAGTCGGGCGGCGGCCGGTGGATGGGCGAGTAGCGCTTGGCCTCGATCCTGGGGCCACCGTCCACCGGCTCCCCGATGACGTTGATGATGCGCCCGAGCGTCTCCTTGCCCACCGGCATCGAGATCGGCGCGCCCGTGTTCTTCACGTCCATGCCCCGGACGAGCCCGTCGGTGCCGTCCATCGCGACGGAGCGGACCGTGTTCTCGCCGAGATGCTGGGCGACCTCGAGGACCAGGTTCCACGACTCGCTGCTGATGGCGGGGTTCGAGACCCGCAGGGCCGTCAGGATCGGGGGCAGGTCGCCGGTGGGGAACTCCACGTCCACGACGGGACCGATGACCTGGGTGACACGACCGTTCGCTAGCTCTGCCATCTAAATCCTCTGTGTTCCGGGGGGCTTCTCGCGCCTCCGGGCGCGCGCGACTTAGCACGCGGCCCGGCGGGGGTCAACGACCGCCCGTGGGCCGGCGGGCTGGATATGGGTGGCGGGTGGCCCGGGGGCAAGACCGCGCGCCATCCCGCGTATCATCTTCCGCCCCGGGCCTGCCCTGCTGCACCATCCCGGGACGCTGGAGGGCCGATGGCGAGCGACGGGAAGAAGGTCTGGCTGTGGGTGGGCATCGCGGTGGTGGCGCTCTCGTCCTGCTGCTGCGTCGGCGGCATCGCCGGGTTCTTCCTGGTCGCGCAGGACCAGGAAGCCGACTTCCACGGGCCGGTCGCCGCCCCCGCCCCCGTCCCACCCGGCTGGGGCGAGTACGTCCAGCGGACCAACTGTGCCGCGCTCAACCCGAACCTCGTGCTGAGCGGCTTCCGCGTCCACCATCCCCCGTCGCTGCAGCCCCAGACCTGCGCCGAGCAGCCGGTGCCCGCGAGCTACGTGAACTTCCTCGAGAGCGACGCGGCGGGCCGGCTCACCGGCCAGTTCGGCCTCGGCTACGTCTTTGGCCCGTCCGTGATGGAGCACTCGTTGCTCGACCAGCTCGCCTCGGACTTCGAGCGCCAGATGCCCCTCGGCAGCCGCTTCGTCCCCCACGACTCGGCTCCGCTCTTCGCGCGAGGCACCTCGCTCACGCGCAAGGACTACGT
The DNA here is from genome assembly GCA_039794305.1 of Candidatus Neutrinellum sp. Lineage (GTDB taxonomy): Bacteria > Myxococcota_A > Polyangia > Polyangiales > JBDIVX01 > JBDIVX01. The sequence goes on along the minus strand of JBDIVX010000144.1, from coordinate 8,175 downwards.
CGTTCACGTGGCGGGCGACTTCGCCGGGTTCTCGGCGGGCACGTACGCCTACCGCTTCGTCCTCGTGCGGCAGCCCGCGTCGGACCAGGGCCTGCTCGTGACCATGATCCGCACCGCGATGACCACCCCCGAGGCCGCGTTCTCGGGCATGCAGGCCGACTATGGGGCCATGCTCGAGTCGATCCGGTTCTGACGGCCGCCCAAGGGCTTGGGGGACAAGGGGCTCGGGATCGGGTAGGGTGCCGAACCATGGACCGCAGTAAGCTCGACGGTGAGGTCGATCACGATCACCTCACCATCACGGGGGCCCACGAGGGCCGGGAGTCCCGGGTGTCCATCATCCCGGGGGCGACCCCCGAGGACGCCATCATCGTCATCACCGAGGCCTACGGCCCGGCCGGGGACGACCTCGTCGGCATGTCCGACGTGAAGTTCAGCGGGTACCCGGCCGTGACGGTCGGAGTGCGCGTGGGCGATCGCGAGGGCTTGGTCCACCTGAGCCCCATCCACGGCGACCGGCGCAAGCGCGGCCTCACCGACATCCCGGCCGGGACGAAGGTCGAGCTGTTCTGCCCGGTCTCGAAGAAGCCGCTCGACAAGGTCGGCGACGTCGAGGACGGGAGCGGCGCGAGCTACTACGCCCTCTACCTCTCGAAGAAGCTCGAGCAGGGCGCGATGGTGATGATCACCGACGTGTGGGACCACTTCCACTCGCGCATCGTGGACGACGAAGAAGTGATCTCGTACTGGGCCGCGACGCACGATCCCGACTGATCACGAAAGCGCCAGGCTCAGCGATCGTCGCGCGCGACCTCAAAGCGAGCGCGCGCGGGCGAGGAGGCGGTCCCGGAGCGAGCGCGCGGGGTCGCCGCGGGTCTCGGCGAAGTAGCGGGTGAGCGGGTGGTCGGCCGTCGCCGGGCGGCGCGGCGATACCGCTCCGCCGCTGCCTGCGAAGGCGGCGCGGACGCGCTCGACGATGCCTGCCGAGCGGCGTCTCGGCGTCGAGGGAGCCGGCGGAGGCGCGGCCGGCGGAGGCGCGGCCGCCGCGGGCGCGGACTGCGGCGGCGGAATGTACGCGGCCGCGGTGGGGGCGGCCTCCTCGAACGCCGCCGCGAGCTCGGCCGGCGGCTCGAGCGCGGCGCGCATCTTGGCGAGCGCGCGGCTCACCCGCATCCGCACCGTGCCCTCGCGCAGCCCGAAAGCGTCGGCGAGCTCGGCGTAGTCGAGGCCGTTCTTGAAGCGCAGCACCACGAGCGCGCGCTCGCCCTCGGCGAGCTCGGCGAGGGCGCTCTCGACGTCGGCCCGGCGCAGGATCAGGTCGGGCGGCAGCGGCATGTCGTCCGCGGTGAGGTCGGGCTCGGTCTCGTCGTCCCGGGCGCCGCCCCAGGGGTCGCGTCGCTGCGCGCGCAGGTGGTCGATGCAGCGGTTGCGAGCGATCTGCAGGAGCCAGGTGCGCGCCGAAGCGTCGCCGCGGAACGCGCCGAGCGCGGCGAACGCGCGGCCGAAGACGTCCTGCGCGAGATCCTCGGCCGCGCTCCGGTCCCGGACCATGGCCCCGCAGAGCCCGATCACCTCGTCGGCGAAGCGGTGGACCAGCCACTCGCCGGCCCGGCGCACGTCGCCCGCGCCGATCCAGGCGTGGAAGTCGCTCTCGGTCGCTTGCGCGAAGTCCATGCGAGTAGATAGACGGTGCCGCGGGCATTCTGTCACCACGAAGTTCGCGCGGCCGAGAAGATCGCCGTCATTACAGCGGGTTGCGCTTTCTCGCGCGGGCCCGCGTGACGCGCCCGGCCCGCGCCGGTCGATCTCCCCGAAGGAGGCTCGACATGGAAACCAAGAAGCTCGAGATCACGGTGCGAGGCGATCGTCTGTTCTTCGGCGACGGGCTCAGCGCCACGTTCCAACGCACGCTGCGCATCCCGGACGATGGGCGGAGCTACCCCCTGCCCCCGGGGCTCGGCGCCTTCCCGGTCCGTCGCGTCGACGACTACCTCGACCGCGTGCCGGCCGAGTGGCGCGAGCGCGGCGGCGTGTTCCTGCCGATGTACCAGCGGGAGGCGATGTGGATCTGCTTCCAGGGGGCGTACTGGAAGCCGCGCGCGGTGAAGGTCGCCGTCGGCAAGGTCTGCGCGCTCACCGGCCGGCGCTGGAGCGAGGGCCTGCACGACGAGCCGCAGGACTACCTGGTCACCCCACCGCAGCCGTGGCTCGACGGGATCGCGTCGGGCAAGGGCACGATCCGCCAGTTCGTCGCCATGCCGCTCGGGCTCGGCTACACGGTCGAGGGGCAGGTGACGGGCGAGGAGAGCTTCGGCGGGATCCAGCTCCGGGTGTTCGAGCCCAAGCCGGGGCGCTTCCCCGACGCCCCGCCCCAGCCGCTCTACGAGGCGTGTGGCTTCGCGCTGCCGTCCGCGCCGATGGCCTGCGCCGCGCCCGCGCCCCGGCGGAGCACGGGCTCGATGGGCCTCGCCGCGGGCGGACGCATGAAGCAGAAGATCTACCCCGACCCCCACGGCATCGACACCTGGGACCCGGAGCACACCGGCCGCACCTTCGTGCACATCGTCAACAGCGAGCTGTGGCGCGAGATCACCGGCGAGCCGCCGCCCCCCTCGCCGGTGACGGCGCGCGAGTACTCGAAGGCGGGCCTGCCGTGGTTCGATCTGTACGACGAGCAGATGCCGTCCCTCGCCCCGACCGACACGCTCGCGAAGGTGAGGTCGGTGAAGGAGCTGGACGGCGACAAGAGCACGCTGCCCCTCCAGGACGACGATCCGGTCGCGGTCGGCCCCGTGAAGAAGCTCCTCGTGAAGATGGCCAAGGGCCTCGGGGTGCGTGACGGGCAGTGGTGAAGGGCGCGGGCGAGGTCACGCAGGGACGCTGTCTGGTTGCGCGTCCCCCACGCCCGTCTACGCCTCTTCCTCCCATCGACACGTCACCTCGCCGACCTCGCCGGGCGCCAGGGTGACCGTGTCGGCGCTCGTGTCGGCGAGCCGGAAGCGGGTCGTCGAGGTGTTGCCCACGACCTCGTTGCACGCGACGTCGTAGGTCCCGGGCTCGAGCCGGATCGGCTCGCCGGACTGGCCGCGGCCGACGCTGCGCTCGGTTCCCTCCGGCTCCTTCGTGAAGGTGGCGACGGGCCAGTCGTCGGGGATCGTGTCGTCGAAGCCCTCGAAGATCAGGCGGAGCGAGGCGAACCGAACGTAGCTGCAGTGAAAGTCGATCGACCCGCCTGGCGCGAGGGTCGCCTGCTGCTCGACGGGCTCCTCGGGGCGGTACTCGCCGTCCGGCTCGCTCGGCGGGTTGCACGTGAGATCGTACGTCCTCGGAGGCGCCTCTTCGGCGTGCGAGCCGTTGCCGACGTCCTCGAACCAGATCTCGACGGAGTCGCCGGTGAAGACGTCGTGGTGGAACGCGCGCAGCGAGACGGTGTGGCCGTCCTCTAGCCCGTCGATCGTGACGTGGATCGTCCCGGGCTCCGGGCCGTCGTCGCCCCCGCCGCATCCCGCGAGCACGACGCCGGACAGCGCCAGCCCCGCGATGACCCCGACCTGCCCGAGCTGCCTCATGCGCTCACCGGATCCCGATCACGTACCGGACGATGCCAGGCTCCCCATCGAACCGATCGAGCTCCATGGTCCACTCCGACTCGCTCCGGGCCGTGACCAGGTGATGGAGCCCGAAACCCACCGACTCGCCGTTGTGGAGCAGCACGTCGGTGACGAGATCCTCACCGTCATCCGCCCGGAAGAGCTCCCAGGTCCCCGACGCGTCGACCGGGACGGAGCACGCCTCCGCGCCCTCGGTGAGCGTGAACGTGCCGTCGGCGGAGAACGTGAGCTCGTTGTCCCTCGCGCAGCTCGACCAGTCCGCGAAGAGGTCCATCTCGGCGCCGCCGCCGTCCACCATCACCATCGACGTGATCTGCCAGGGGGACCCCGTCAGGGCCTCGACCGCCTCGGCCATGTCGTCGGCATCGCCATCGCCGCCGCACCCGAGCATCGACGCCGCGACGGCCGGCAAGCACCAGAGGATCTTCGCAGCTCGCATTCTCACGCTCCGTGCACCCCCCTTGTAGACTTACAGTAAGTACACACTCCACGACCCCTTCACTTGAGCACCGTCAACCAACTGGGAGGTGTGAGCAGCGCCGTTGGACGGCGGGCTGGCGATCTAGCCCCGATCGGCGGCGACAGCGCGACGCATGAGCCGCCCCCCGCCGAGGGCCCACGTTTCTCGGGTGGTCCGGCGCGCGAGGCGCGCATCGTGCGTCACCAGGACGAGCGCCCCGGGATAGGCGGCGAGCGCCGCCTCGAGCCGCTCGATCGACGGGATGTCGAGGTGATTGGTGGGCTCGTCGAGGACGACGCACCACACCCGGCGCGCGAGCCCCTCCGCCAGCAAGAGCTTGCGCGCCTCTCCAGGTGAAGGCGCCTGGCTCGCGAGCAGGCGGTCCGGGTCCACTCCGAGGGTCGCTACCAGCGTGAGCGTTCGCCCGCGGGAGTCGGGCGGCATGGCGCGGAGGCGCTCGAGGACGGCCACCCGCTCGCCGGCCGACACCTGCTGGGGAAGATGGAGCAGCCGCTCGCTCGGAAGCGTCCAGCGTTCGAGCAGCGCACCGAGCAGCGTGGTCTTGCCCGCCCCGTTCGGGCCGGCGACATGCACCCGATCCTCGCGCCCGAGGACGACGGTCGTCGGCTCGAGGAGCACGCGGTCGCCGGTGCGGAGCTCGGGAAGCTCGGTGGCGAGCAGGCGCGAGGCCGGCGCCGGCACCCAGTCCACGAACAGCGCCCCGCCGAGATCGTCCGGCGCCCTCGTGTCCGCCAGATCCCGCGCAGCCCGTCCCACACGTTCCCGCATGGTCGCCACCGACCGCGCGTGCGCCGCGGCGCCGAGCTCGGCCTTGCCCTTGGCGAGCGCCGACCGCGCGTCCGAGTCCTTGGGCCCCTTCATCCGGTGGCGCGCCGACTTCTGTCCGTCCGCCGCCTTCTGCTTGCGCCGGCGGGCGTCGAGCTCGGACGTCAGGCGGGTGATCGTCTTCTTCTTCTCCCGCCGCGCCTGCCGGACGCGATCGGCCTCGCCCCGCATGCGGTCCCGCGCCTCGGTGTGGCCGCCCGCGTGCTCGGTGACGGCCCCGTCCTCGATCCAGACGGTTCGGGCCGCGAGCCTGTCGAGCAGGTCCCGATCGTGCGCGACCAACACCCCCACGCCCCGAAACGCGGCGAGCGCCTCACCCAGGTGCGCGCGTGCGTCCGCGTCCAGATGGTTGGTCGGCTCGTCGAGGAGGAGCAAGTCCGGCGCGAGGTCGAGCGCCGCGGCGACCTGCCACCGCTGGCGCTCGCCCGGGCTCAGCGTGAGCCAGCGCTCGAGCTCGCCGGGATCGAGCCCGAGCCGCGCGCGCAGACGGCGGGCGCTCCCGTCCCAGCTCCAGGCGAAGGCCTGGACGTCGGGCGTGGCTGCTTCCGGTGCCTGGTGCGCGTAGGCGACGACCGCATCGGCGGGCTCGATCTCGACGGCCCCCGTCGAGGGCGCGAGCTGACCGGCCATCAACCGCAGGAGGGTCGTCTTGCCGGCGCCGTTGGGGCCGGCCACGGCCGTCCACCCTCGAGCGAGATCGAGATGGACGCCGTCGAGGACGGCCGGCGCGCCGGGGTACGCGAACCCGACGCCCAGAAGACGGACGCGTGACATGGAACACCTGGGAGCTTCGGACGGAGACTGCGACCGCGGCTCGGGGCCGGACGGGTCGCGCACGAACGTCTGTCAGCAGGTGGCCATGGTCGACGCCTTCGCAGGCGTCCCACCCAACTTGGCGGCAACGACGAGCCGAGTCAAGCGCCGACGGAACGACCTGTGCACCAACGCCCTCACGTGACCGTCCGTCTGCCGACTCGCCCGAACACTCGGCGCGGTCGTCCCATCCCGACCCGTGCTCCACAGGAGTGACACGTGACGACGTACCCCGTTCACTACGACGTCCACCGCCCGGAGCGGTCCACCCGCCTGCAGCTCGCCGTCCGGATCGTCGCGCTGCTCGTCGTCGCCGCCCTCGGCGTGTCGTTTGGCGCCGTCCTCCTGTTCGCCTACGTCGCGCTGCCGGTGCTCGCGGCGATCCGGGTGAGCGCGGCGGCAGGTCCGGACGCCTACGTGAACGAGGACGGGCCGAAGATCCGGAAGGCGCTGCACTGGTTCGCCGCGATCCTGGCCTGGACGGGGCTCACCGCGGAGCGACTGCCCGCCCACTCGCCCGACGAGACGGTCGCGTTCGCGATCGAGGGCGGCGGCGCCCGGCCGACCGCCGCCTCGGCGATCGTACGTCTGATCACGGGCATCCCGAGCGCGCTGGTGCTCGCCCTGCTCGGCGTCCTCGGCGCCCTGGTGTGGTTGTGGGCGGCGCTCTCCATCCTGTTCGTCGAGCGCGTGGGAGACGGGGCGTTCCGCTACCTGGTCGGTCTGCAGCGGTGGACGCTCCGCCTCTTCACCTACCAGGCGTCTCTCGTCGAACCCTATCCGCCCTATTCCTTCTCGGAAGCGCCGCCCCCGGAGTTGCCGACCGGGCGGGTCGCGGCGGAAGCACCCCACCCCACGGGTCGCGAGGTGCCGTCGCGTTGAGGCCTTTCCCGCATGCAGAGCCTCGGCGCTGCGGCGTGGGGCCGTTGCTGGATCGCGGCCGCACGCCTAGCATCGACTCATGGGTCGGCTCCGCCTCGGGCTCCTGATCGTCTCGCTCGGCGCGTGCCAAGGGACCGTCACGACCGGGCGAGGCGGGTCCGACGGCGGGTCGACGTCCGGGCGGGACGGTGGCGGCGCGGGCGTGGACGGCGGCGCAGGCGCCGACGGTGGCGCGGGCGGATCGGACGCAGGCGGCGATCCGGTCGACTCGGGCGGCGCTCCGCCCTTCGACGCGGGGCCGTGCGAGGGCTCGAGCCTGCTGGACCTGCTCGCGGTCACGTCGCTGTCGGGCGCGAGCCCCTCGGGGCAGCCGTTCGCGGCGCCGAACGACTCGAACGGCGCCGTCGTCGCGTGGGCCGGCGGGAGCGCCGTCACGCTGCAGCGCGTCGGCGGAGACGGCGCCGCGGCCGGCGCGCCGGTCACTGTCGCCGGCAACGGCCTGTACGGCCTCGACGTCGCGCCGAGCGGGTGGGGCGTCCTCGTGTCGCGGGGATCGGACGCGCTGTACATCGTCGTCGTCGACGCGTCGGGCGGGACGGTGTTCGAGGAGCGGCTGCTCGGCGAGGTCGACCACGAGGTCACCAACAACGAGTGGTTCGGCACGCTGCTCCGCTACGGACGCCTCTCGTGGACCGGGAGCGAGTGGGCGGCGTACTACACGGTCAACCGCCTCTGGCCCGACGGCATCGCACACTACGGCGACCAGCTTCGCCTGTTCGGCCCGGACGGCAGCGCCGGGAGCACGCTCTGGGACTGGGGCTGCAGCCACAGCATGGAGGTCCGCGTTCGCCACAACGGCTCGCTGCTCGGTCCCGTGTGCGCGTCGGACTGCTACCCGTCGAAGGGCATCCACTTCAACCACCGGAGCGCCATGCTCTACCCCGACGAGGGGGGCTCGAACTGCGCGGGTGGGTACGGGACGAGCCTCGGCGGTCTGGTGCCCATGCCCGACGGCTTCTGGGTCACGTTCACCGCGACCGACGCGCGCGCGTCGCACGACGTGGGCATGGTCCACGTCGGCAACGACCGGCGCGCGGGTGACCCCATCTGGCTCAGCACCGACGCCGTCCGCGACGCCAACGTCCATGCCGAGCGCCACGGCGACGGCTTCGTCGTGGCCTGGACCGCCGGCGGCACCGACCGCATCGCGCGCCTAGACGCCTCGGGCAGCGTGATCGAGGGCCCCGTCGACATGCCCGCCCTCGGCCTCGCCGGCGCGAGCGACTTCTTCCCGTTCTCGAACGGCGACGTCGGCTGGGTGACGGGGACGAGCCTCGCGCGGCTGCGGATCTGTCCGTAGAATGGAGCGGCCGGCGGGCGGCGGCGATTTCACGTCTCGGGTGCGAGGCGGGCCCTCGCAAGGCGGCTGAAACGGGTTCGTTCGTCGAGGAAGCCGTACGTTTCGACCGCGAGGCGGCTGAAACGGCGTCGATGGTCGAGGAAGCCGGACGTTTCGACCGCGAGGCGGCTGCAACGGCGTCGATGGTCGAGGAAGCCGGACGT
>JBDIVX010000143.1:0-19121 GCA_039794305.1 Candidatus Neutrinellum sp. | reverse complement strand
GAAAGCCGTCTCGAGCCGGTCCATGGGGCCGGCGGAGGTTACAGCCTCACTCCTCCGATCGCGACAAGAGGAACTGGACCCGCATGCCCGGCAGCTCCTGCAGCTCCGCGCGCAGCCGGCCTTCGGCGACCGACGCCGGCGCGTACCGCCAGATGGTCTGCACGGTGGGCCGCACGTCCGCCATCGGATCCATCTCGTCCACCGTCTCGACGGCGAGCGCGACGTCCTGTTCGGTGAACGGCTGCGGGATCCCGGACAGCGGCGCCGAGACGGCCACGCGCGTGCCGGGCTGCGCCACGAGCGCGGGCTGCACGATGAGGGTCGGACCGACCGTCCGCTCGTAGTCACGGTTCGAGAAGGCCTGGGTCTGCGCGCCGAGCCCGAAGATCACCTCCACCTCGTCGCCGAGCGCCCCCGCGGGGATCTCGAGCTTGGCGCCGTTCGACAGCTCGAGCGTGCCGCCCGCCGGCCCGACCGTCGCCGTCACCGAGCTGTCCCCGCGCTCGTGCACCGGGCTCGACGCCTGCGGCGACGCCTCGCCGCCGGTGTTGTCGGGCGTGAAGAGCGGCTCGGGCTCGCTGCTGCCGCCGCACCCGAGGGCACCGGCCACGGCGAGCGCCGAGAGGGTTGCCACCATCGAGCGATCCAAACGCATGTCCACCCCCTAAACGGTCCGGTGCGACGACCTGTCGCGCGGTCACAGGAATGCTACGGAGTTCCGCCCGTTAAGCAAACGGAGCGTGCGCGGCCCGGGGCAGGGTGGCACGCTTCTTCGTTCCGCGATGCAGCCGCTTTGGATTCGTGTACGGAAGCTGTTCGGCCGGGTCCGCCGCGGAGCCCGGCGCCTCACCGATCCCTTCCCGATCACGTTCCTCGGCCTGCTCGTCGCGGCGGGGTCGTGGGGCGCGTTGACGCAGCTCGCGTTCGAGCAGATGGACGTGGTCCTGCTCGTCGTCGGCTGGGCGGGCGTCGGCCTCGTGGCGCTCAGCGGGCTGATGGTGGTCGCCGCCGCCCTGGTCCTGAAGATCCCGGCGCGCCGCATCCGCCGCGAGGGTCCGCTCGCCCTCGAGACCACCCGCCGGACGCCGACCGGGTTCCGCCTGCCCTCGCTCGGGTGGCTGCCGCTCGTGCAGGTGTCGTGGGAGTGGGAGCGGCCCGCGGGCGCGCGCGTCGCCCCGTCGCGCCGGTTCGGTCGCCTGGACGAGGACGTGACGCTCGCGGACCGGGGCGAGATCCGGGGCGTCCGGCGCCGCATCGTCGTCGAGGACGCGCTCGGGCTCGCGCGCATCGGGCTGCGCAAGGACGACCCGGTGGTGATCGAGGCGCTGCCGCACGCCGGCGGCCTGCGCAAGATGCCCGTGCTCTCGTCGCTCGCCGGCGGGGACGACATCCCGCACCCGATGGGGCTCGACGACGGCGACCGCGTCGAGCTGCGCCGGTACGTCCCCGGCGATCCGGCCCGGTTCATCCACTGGAAGATCTTCGGCCGCACCCGCAAGCTCATGGTCCGCGTGCCCGAGCGGGCGCTCACGCGCGCGCGCCGCACCGTGGCCTACCTGATCGCGGGCGAGGACGACGACGCGACCGCGGCGGCGGCCCGGGTCGCGGTCGAAGGCGACGCCTTCGGGGGCGAGTGGGTGTTCGGCGCCGACGGCTCGGTCGAGGACGCGACGTCGGTCGAGGACGCCGTTCGCATGATCGTGCGCTCGAGCGCCGCCCGCGAGGCGGGAGGCAAGGGGCTCGCGGCGTTCGTCGAGCGCGCCGAGCGCGCGGGGCCCGCGGCGCTCGTCGTCTTCGCGCCTCCCCGGTCGGGCCCGTGGCTCGACCGCGCCGTCGCGGTCGCGCGCCGGCGGCCGCGCGGGATGCGCGTGGTCATCGGCGTCGACGGGCTCGCGTCCTCCGAGCGACCGAGGTGGTGGCGCCGCCTGCTCACGCTCGGACGCCCGGCCCCCGGCGTCCCCGCCGGCGCGCTCGACGAGGTGCTGCGCCCGCTCGTCGCCGCGCGCGCCGACGTCCTGCTCTTCGATCGCCCGAGCGGACGGCAGCTCGGCGACGCGCACCGGCGCGCGGTCCGCGGCGTGGCGCAGCCCGTCGGGAGAGCCGCGTGACCGCCTCGGCCGAAGCGCGGACCGCGGAGTCGACCCCCCACGTCCGCCCCGAGCCGTGGCTCGCCACGGTCCTGCGCATGCTCGTGCACGCGATCGGCGCGGCCGTGGCCGTCCACCCGCTGAGCGTCCCCGAGGCCGTCGGCGCCGCCGCCGTGGGCGCGGCCGCCGGCTCGGTCGTGGGCCGCGTCCTCGCCCGGAGCCGCATGCGCATGGCAGCCATCCTGCCCGCGGCGGGGCTCGTCGTTCTCGCCGGCTGGCTGCTCGCCGAGGTCGCGGTCGGGAGCGATCTCCTCGCGCCGTCGCTCGGACCGGCCACCACGCTCCGCGTGGGCGAGGCGCTCTCGCTCGGGATCGGCGCGCTCGGGGTCTCGACGGCGCTGCGCGCGCTGTCCTCCCGCCGCCCGGCCTTCGCGGTCCTCGAGGTGGGGATCGTGGCCGTCGCGTTCGCCGAGCTCGTCGTCGCGCACCGCAACGGCGCCATCAACCGGCCCTTCGACCTCGCCGATCCGATCATCGCCCAGGGGGGCGATCCGACGTGGGCCATGATCGGCATCGGCACGGCCGCGGCGTTCGTGATCGTGCTCCTGCTCCTGAGCGAGCGGAGCCTCCTCCGCTCGGCGCTCCACCTGTTCGGCGTGGTCCTGATCCTGTTCCTCGTCGTCGGCACGACGGCGATGATCGGCATGCCGAGCCCGCCCGAGACCGGCGCGGGGCTCGGGCTGCGCTCGGACGAGGAGCAGGAGGGCGACCGCCAGGAGCGCGAGGGGGAGGGCGGCGGCCGCCGGAACAACGAAGAGCTCGAGTTCCGCGACAACTACGACAACCAGGCCAACCAGGTCCCGCTCGGCGTGGTCCTGTTCCACGACGACTACTCTCCGCCGAGCGGCGTCTACTACTTCCGGCAGGGAGCGTTCAGCCAGTACAACGGCCGGCGGCTGGTGGTCGCGGCGCGCGGCGACGTCGACCGCGACATCGCGGCGAGCTTCCCCGCGGCGCCCATGTCGATCGACGACCCGCCCGAGCCCGGCGCCGACCGCGCGACGCTCGACACCACCGTCGCGCTGCTCGCCGACCACAACCGCCCGTTCGCGCTCGAGTCTCCGCTGTCGATGCGTCCACAGACCAACCCGGACCCAGGGCGCTTCAAGCGCATCTACCGCGCGACGAGCGCGGCGCTGACGGCGGACTTCGCGTCGCTCGTCGGGCGGACGGCGGGCGACCCGTCCTGGACCGAGGCGCAGTGGGCGCACTACACCGAGGCGCCGGAGGACCCGCGCTACCGGGAGCTCGCCGACCGCATCGTGCACGAGCGGCTGCCCGAGCACCTGCGGGACGACGCCATGGCCAAGGCGCTCGCAATCACGTCGTGGCTCGGCGAGAACGGCGTCTACAGCCTGCGAAGCCGCCACGCCGACGAGCCGGACCCGACCGCGTCGTTCCTCTTCGGCGACAAGACCGGCTACTGCGTCCACTTCGCGCACGCCGCGACGTACATGATGCGCTCGATCGGGCTCCCCGCCCGCGTCGCCACGGGCTACGCGGTCGACGAGTCGACGCGCCAGGGCGGATCGGCGGTGCTCGTGAGCGGGTCGAGCTCGCACGCCTGGCCCGAGACGTACCTCGCCGGGGCGGGCTGGGTCGTCACCGACGTCGCGCCCGAGACCGTGCTGACCCCGCCCCCGCCGCCACCCGATCCGGATCTGCAGCGGCTGCTCGCCGAGCTCGTCCGGGCCGAGGACCTGCTCCCGGTGGACGGCCGCACGCCGCCCGCGATCGCCTCGATGGCGGGCGAAGCGCTGCTGTCGGCAGGGGAAGCGCTCCTCGGGCTCCTCCTCGGGGCGCTCGCGTTCCTCCTGCTCGGCAAGGCGTGGCGGCGCGTGTGGCCCCGCCTCGCGCCGGTCTCGGCGCTCCCGCGCGTCGTCTACCGCGCCGAGCTCGATCGGCTGGCGGAGCTGTCGCTCCGGCGGCGCTTCGGCGAGACGCGCGAACAGTTCGCGGCCCGCCTCGCGGACATCGCCCCCTCGTTCCAGCGCCTCACGCTGGCGCACGTCGGCGCCGCCTTCGGCAGCCGGCGCATCCCCGCCGACCTGCGCGTCCTCGCCCGCGAGGTGCGACGCGATCTGCGCCGCGCCTTCCCCTGGTGGCGCCGCGCGATCGGTGCCATCAACCCCTGGTCCTGGCTGCTCGCGAGATAGAAACCCATGGCTGACACCCTCGAAACCACCCGCTCCGCCGCCCTGACCCGCACGGGCTCGGACGACGCCCTCGAAGCCGCCGAGCGCGTGACGCGACGGCTCCGCGACCGGCTGCGCGCCGCGGTCCGGGGCCGGGACGACGTCATCGACCTCGTGCTCGTCGCGATGCTCGCCGACGGCCACGTGCTGCTCGAGGACTACCCGGGCTCGGGCAAGACGACGCTCGCCCGCGCGCTCGGCACGGCGATCACCGACGAGGGCGACGACGACGGGATCGCGGCGTTCCGGCGCGTCCAGTTCACGCCGGATCTCTTGCCGAGCGACATCACCGGCACGAACGTCTTCGACATGGAGCACAACCGGTTCGTGTTCCGGCGGGGGCCGATCTTCGCGCACGTCGTGCTCGCGGACGAGATCAACCGGACGTCCCCGAAGGTGCAGGCGGCGATGCTCGAGGCCATGGCCGAGAAGCAGGTCACGGTCGACAACGAGACCTACCGCCTCGACGACCTCTTCTACGTCATCGCGACGCAGAACCCCCTCGACCTCGCCGGCACCTACCCGCTGCCCACGCCGCAGCTCGACCGGTTCCTCTTCAAGGTGAAGATGAAGCACATCGCGCGCGACGCGGAGCTCGAGGTGCTCGACCAGTACCCGACGCCGAGCCTCGAGCACGCCTCGGACCTGCCGGGCGTCGGGCGCCGCGAGGTGATCGAGGCCCGGCGCGCGGTCCGGGCGGGCGTCGCGATCGCGCAGCCGGTCAAGGAGTCCCTGGTTGACGTGGCGCGCGCGCTCCGGTCCGACCGGCGCGTGCTCCAGGGCGCCTCCACCCGGTCGCTCGTGCTCATGCTCCCGGCGCTTCAGGCCCGCGCCGTGCTCGAGGGCCGCGACTACGTGTCGCCCGAGGACCTCCAGGCGCTCGCGCCGTTCGTGTTCGAGCACCGGATCGAGTGCGCGCCCGGCGTCGAGGACGCGTTCGAGGTGGTCCGCGAGTGCGCGGCGCCCGAGGTGGAGAAGCTGGCCAAGCAGAGCATGAAGAGGTGAGAGCCCGCCGCGCGCCGCTGCTGATCCTGGTCTGCGCGAGCGCCGCGCTCGCGGGGGCCGCGGTGCACGCGCAGGACGGCGAGGACGCGATCGAGCGCGCGCTCGCGGCCGCCGCGATGGAGGGCGAGCAGGCGACGGCGGACGAGCTGTCGGCCTGGCGGCTGGCGATCGCGGGGCGGCACATCAAGGCCCGCGAGACGGCCGAGCGGATCGTCGACGAGGACCCGCGGTCCTACGTGGGGCACTTCGTGCTCGGGTTCGTGCAGCACTACGGCGAGGCCAACTTCCCGCGCGCGCTCTTCCACCACGACGAGGCGATGCGCCTGTACCGGGTGCGGTGGGGCTCGGGCGGCCCGGAGCCGGGCAAGCCGTGGCGGTGGCACTCGCGCATCCTCCGGGAGCTCGCCTTCACGCACGGCGACCTCGAGCATCACGCCGAGAAGGTCCGCTACATCCTCGAGTACAACGAGGTCTACGACCCGGACATGCTCGCCGAGCAGGCGTGGCCGCTCATGAAGATGGGCCGCTTCGAGCAGGCGCGCGCCGCGGCGCGGATGGGGCTCGCGGAGGGCTCGCCGCGCCAGGTGGAGGTGGCGCTCAACGCCATGTGCGCCATCGAGTTCGAGGCGGGCAACGACGGCGCGAGCTACGAGGCCTGCCGGCAGGCGCTCGACTTCGGCCGGGCGCAGCCGGGTGGCGCCAACGCGGTGGACCTGACGAACTTCTCGGAGGCGGCGCGGTCGGTCTTCGAGCTCGACGAGGCCGAGCGGATCGCGCTCGAGGCGACCGACGCGGAGGTCGCCTGGTACGGCAACCCGTGGCTCGAGCTCGCCGAGCTGTACACGCGCGAGGCGCGGTTCGGCGAGGCGCTGCAGGCGCTCCGCGAGGTGCCGCCGTACCGCGCCAAGCGCCCGCCCCACGTCCGCGACGCCGACCGGAACGAGGGGCGGCGTGCGCTCAGCGCGTTCTTCGTCGTGGCGGGCCGGCCCGCCGACGCCATCCGCATCACCTCGAAGGCGATCGTCGCGCCCGACCGCCGGGCGCACAACAGCCGCGACCCGAACCAGGACCTCGCCATCGCAGCCTTGCTCGATCGGCGCGCGCGCCTGATGCAGGCCGAGATGATCGACGAGGAGGCGGCGTCGCGGCCGCTCTGGGAGAACCCGCTCCGCTGGGCCGAGTCGGCGTGGCTGCGCTTCGAGGCGTGGTCGAGCGGCCGGCGCGCGGCCCGGCTGCTCGCCGACGACGAGCGCTTCGTCGGCACCTACCGCATCGGCACGTCGAAGAGCGCGATCATGCCTCCCTGGCTCGCCGGCGAGCTCGTGCAGGTCACCGGCCCGGGCGTCGTTCGGGAGGCGGTCCGCCGCGCGCGCGCGAGCGACGACCGCGAGGGAGCGGCCTCTTACTACGAAGCGTTCGCGGCGGAGGCGGCGCTCGAGACGGGCGACGAGGCCCGCGCGCTCGAGCTCGCGGCGCGGGCGCTCGAGGGCCTGAGCCCCGCCGAGGCGCTCCTCCGCGCGCGCGTCCTCGCCGTCGAGGCCGAGGCGCACCGGAGCCGCGGGGACCTAGCGCGCGCGCTGCCGCGCTACGAGGCGGCGTTCCAGATCGACCCCGGCGTCTTCCGCCGGCTCGGGCTCGCCATCCCCGTGCGCGTCGAGCGCGTCCGCGGGGAGGTCGCCGAGGAGGTGGAGGACGCGGTGGGCTGGTCGCCTCGGTTCGACGTGGGCGAGCACGGCCTGACCGTGCGCATCGAGGCCGACGCGACCGGCGGCGAGGTGTGCCTGCTCGGCTCGAGCGGCTCGGTGCTCGGCTGCGGCGAGACGCGGGCGAGGCAGCAGGACAGCCCCGAAGACCTCGCCGCCCGCCTCACCGACGCCTTCCACCGCGGCGCCTTCGCGCCCCGCGTCGACCTCTCCGTCTCCGACGTCAACTCCCTCGACGGCAGCAACACCGTCGGCCGCGACGCCCTCGACGGCGTCCTCGAGCAGCACGGCCCGGCGCCGTGGGGTGAGTGGGACGACTGGGAGTAGGGGGGGCGTCTCGGGGGGGCTGTCGCGATGACGGACCGGCGGCGTGGCTAGGTCGCGTTTCGAGGGCGTCGTGTCCGGAAGACGGACAGGACTCGGGCGAAGGTCGCGTTTCGCGGGCGTCGTGTCCGGAAGACGGACAGGACTCGGGCGAAGGTCGCGTTTCGAGGGCGTCGTGTCCGGAAGACGGACAGGACTCGGGCGAAAGTCGCGTTTCGCGGGCGTCGTGTCCGGAAGACGGACAGGACTGGGGTGAAGCTCGCGCTTCGATGGCGTCGTGTCCCCGCTCGAGCCCCGCGCGCGTAGAAGGGCTCGCCTCCGCGTGCAGGGCGCGCTCACTCGAGGAAGACGATCGCGATCACGACCCAGATGGCGGCCAAGGCGCCGAGGACCACCAGAACGAGCAATGGCCGGAGCGCCTTGCGCCTGAGCTCGTCGCGATAGGCGGCCTCCTGGGCGTCGGCAGGCCGCATCGCCTCCGCCGAGGCCCACTCCTCGAGCGCGTCGGTCGCGGTCAGGATCGCGATCTCTTCGATGCTCCCGCCGGCACGTGGCTGCCTCTCGCCGCAGTCGGGGCAGACGCGCTCGTTGCCTGGAACCCGAGCGCCACAGTACGGGCAGGACGTATCCATCAGCTATGTCGGACAGCCGCCGAGCCCTCCGCGCCCTCGCGTGACCGAGTAGTGGCCGTGCGTCAGGGCACGCAGGCCGCGTCCGGGACGCAGGCGCCGCCCTCGCAGTTGCCGCTGTAGCACTGCCCGTCGTCCGTGCAGGAGCCGCCGTTTCGCTGGATGAGGCGGCAGGTGTCTTCGATGCAGGCGTGGCCACCCGCGCAGCCGGCCCCGAGCAGGCCGCCGGCGCACGGCTCTCCGTCGCCCGGGAGCGGCGCGCAGGTGCCCTCGAACATCAGCGTCATGAGGTCCGTCCCCGCGCAGTACTGACCGGCGGGGCACTGGTCCGGGACGCCGACGCGGCACGCGGCGCCCGCGCCGACCTCGGCGGCGCAGGTGAGCTCCGGGCCCACGCCGGGGGTGAAGCCCTGGACGACGCACGACAGCCCCTCGCGGCAGAGCATGCCCGACTCGAAGTCGCACGCGTCTCCCGCGTCGCCCACGAGCACCTCGTCGATCCCCCGGCACGTGCCTGGCGTGTCGCCGTCGGAGCCGATGCACAGGAGCCCGACCTCGCAGTCGGGGGCCGACGCGCCCTCGCACGTCTCCCCGGGGCCCGCGGGCTCCACGCAGCGCGACGAGTCGCCGCAGACGAGACCCGACTGGCAGTGGTCGTCGCTGCCGCACTCTGCGCCGGCGGCGCTGCGCGCGGTGCACGTGCCCGGGCACGCGTCGCCCGCGCGGTCGCAGAAGGCATCCCCGACGCACTCCTGGTCGAGCCCGCAGTCACCCCCCTCGGCGACGGTGCCGGCCAGGGCCTCCTCGCACACGTCCGGGAGCTGGTTTCCGAGCGCACCGCAGCCGAGCGCCTCGATGGCATCGATGCAGTCGCCGGCCTTCGCGGGATCGTAGACGACGCGGCCCGCGTCGATGGCGTCCTTCAGGTTCTGGAACGCCGCGTCCTCGAAGCCGTTCTGGAACTGCGTCACGCAGTCGTTGCCGCCGAGGAACACGTCGACCAGGGCACCCATGCACTCGTCCAGCGCGGCGCACATCGCGCCCGCGAACCCGGCGGGGAGCTCGTCGATGGTCACGCTGCCGCCGCCTCCGCCGCCGCCGCCCCCGTCACCGCCGCCGCAGCCGACAGCGAGCGTCCCGGCGACCAAGAACCCGAGCGTAGAGCGAGCCTTCATCATGCACCTCCATCCGAAGCGAAGAGCCCCATGCTACCCCAACCGGGTACCATCTTCGCAAGATCCGGCCCCTCCTTGGTATGATGCGGCCGGCGTGGGCGGAGCGAGGCGGCGGATCGGCCTGTGGGGGCTCGTGGCGGTGGCGGCCGCGGGGTGCGGCTCGGACGACCCGCGCGCGCTCCGGTGGCGGGTAGAATTCGAGGACTTCTCGATCGTCGACCGCGCCCGCGCGTTCGAGTCCCGGATCCTCGAGGGCGGCTGCGACGGGGTGGAGGTCTACTCGGGCGTCGTGTCGGTCGCCGGGCCGGGCAGCGCCCCCGAGCCTCCGGACCTCGAGCCCGGCACCTGGGGTTTCTCCGTCACGGCCCTCGACTTCGACTGCGTGCGCTACGCCGAGGGCTGCACCGAGATCGACCTGCCGAGACAGGACGGCGCCGAGGTCGTCGTCACGCTGGCCGCGCGCACCGAGGAGCGCGCCTGCTCGTCGACTCGCTGCACGGCGGGGGTCTGCACGCGGTCGGACGGCGGCGTGGTCGAGTGTCCGGACGGCTTCGCCGACTGCAACGGCAACCCGGCCGACGAGTGCGAGACGTCGCTCGAGACGGCGGACGACTGCGGCGCGTGCGGCGCCGACTGCCGCGTCCCGCACGCGACGCCGCTGTGCCAGTCGGGCGCCTGCGCCGTGGACGAGTGTGACGCCGACTGGGCGGACTGCGACGGCGTGGACGAGAACGGGTGCGAGACCTCGCTCCGCACCGCCACGGACTGCGGCGCTTGCGGCACGATCTGTCAGCTCCCGCACGCCGCCGAGAGCTGCGCCGAGGGGCGGTGCGAGCTCGTCCTGTGCCACCCGGGCTGGGCGGACTGCGACGGCGTCCTGTCGAACGGCTGCGAGGCGGACCTCAGCGCCGCAGCCACCTGCGGCACCTGCGACACGGCCTGCGGGGGTACGACGCCGCTCTGCGCCGTCGAGTCCGGGAGCGATCCCGCCTGCGTGGACGTCTGCCCGGCCGGGACGACGATGTGCGAGACGAGCTGCGTGCAGACGGGCGGAGACGCGCGTCACTGCGGCGGCTGCGGGACGGTCTGCGAGATGCTCCACGGGATCGGGCGGTGCGAGGCGGGGAGCTGCATCCTGTCCGCCTGCGAGCCGCTGTACGGCGACTGCGACGACCTCGACGCGAACGGCTGCGAGACCGAGCTGTTCACCGCGTCCGACTGCGGCGCGTGCGGGACGCCGTGCAGCTTCCCGGAGGCGGTCACGAGCTGCGTGACCGGCGAGTGCACGATCGACGCGTGCTACGGCGGGCTCGCCGACTGCGACGGGATGTCGTCCACGGGGTGCGAGGCGGACCTCGGGTCGACGTTGACCTGCGGCTCGTGCGAGACGAGCTGCGACGACGCGGCGCCCGTGTGCGGGGTCGATCCCGCGGGCGAGCCGGCGTGCCTCGCCGAGTGCGCCGAGCCGCGGGCGACCCGGTGCGGCGACCGCTGCCTCGACACGCGCTTCGACGTCTCGAGCTGCGGCGGCTGCGGCGCCACCTGCGCGGTCCCGAACGGCACCCCGCGCTGCCTCGAGGGCGAGTGCCTGGTCGCCACGTGCGACGCGAACCGCGGCGACTGCGACGGCGCCGGCTCGAACGGCTGCGAGGTCGACCTCCTGTCCGACCCGGACCACTGCGGGGCGTGCGGCACGGTCTGCCGCGGCGCCGGCGGGGTGGAGCCGACGTGCGTCGGCGGCGAGTGCCAGACGAGCTGCACGCCGGGCCTCGGCGACTGCAACGCCGACCCGAGCGACGGCTGCGAGACGCCCCTCGACACCCTCGAGAGCTGCGGTGGATGTGGGATCGGGTGCGCACCTCCGCGCGGTGTGGGCACCTGCGAGCGCGGATCCTGCGAGATCGTGTCGTGCGACACGGGGTTCGACGACTGTGACGGCTCGGTGGCGAACGGCTGCGAGACCGACCTCCGGTCCGACACGGGGAGCTGCGGCGCCTGCGGCAACCGCTGCACCCCGCCGCGCTGCTGCGACGGCGCCTGCTGCTGAGCGTCCCGGGCCCGGTCGCCCGGTTGTTCGATTTCGGTCAGGGCGGTACGATCCACTTCCCAGCGTCGTCTCGGGGGGAACACGCTTGAGCCGAGCCATCACGACCGCCGCGCTCCTCGGAGCCGTGGCCACGACCTGGATCGCCGCTCCCGGTACCGCCCGCGCCCACCCGGCGGTCGACGAGGCGCGCGCGATGTACGAGGAGGCCGACTTCGAGGGCGCCCTCGCCGCCATCGACCGGGCGCTCTCCGGCGACGACCTCACGCGCGACGAGCTGCTCGACGCGCTCCGGCTTCGCGCCCTGGTGCACCTCGGGATGGGGGACGCCGAGGCCATGGCCGAGGCCGTGAGCGCGTGGGTCGCGCTCGCGCCCGACCTCGAGCTCGACGAGTCCGTCCCGCCGGAGATCCGAGACGCGGCGCGGCAGGCGCGCGGGCGCGGGGACGAGGAGCTCGGGCTCCGAGCACGAGCGACGCCGACCGCGACGGGCGTGCGGATCGACGCCGAGGTCCGCGGCGACCGAGCCGAGCTCGTCCGCACCGTCCGGCTCCACGGCCGGGTGGGCGGCGGCGCCTGGGAGCGGTCGGAGACGGCGCCGCTCGAGCTCGCCGTCCCGGACGCGGCCGAGGTCGCGTACTACGCGGAGGCCGTCGGTCCGGGCGGCGTCGTCGTGGCGAACGAGGGCTCGGCGCGGGAGCCGCTGCGGTGGTCGCCGCCGGCGATCGAGCGCGACGACGATGACGACGGGTCGGGGCCGTGGCTGTGGGTCGGCCTCGGCGCCGGCGCGGCGGCGGTGGTCGGGACCGTCGTCGCCGTCCTCCTCGTCACCGGCGGCGAGCAGAGCGATCTGACTCGCCCGAGCCTCCCCACCCTGGGCGACTGAGCGATGACCGAGCCCGAAGCGAGCGACGACACGATCCCCGCTCCCGAGCTCGGAGCGAGCGAGGACACGATCCCCGCTCCCGAGCCGCCGTCGGGCTTGCGGCGCGCGCCGAGCGCCGGGTTCGTCGGGCGCTATCAGCTCTGCTTCGAGCTGGCGTCGGGCGGGATGGCCAAGGTCTACCTGGCGCGGATCACGGGGATCGCGGGGTTCGAGAAGCTCGTGGCCCTCAAGCGCATCCACTCGCACCTGGCCGACCAGGAGGAGTTCGTCGAGATGTTCCTCGACGAGGCGCGCATCGCCTCGCGGATCGACCACCCGAACGTCTGCACCGTCTTCGACTTCGGCCACGCGAACGGCGACTACTACATCGCGATGGAGTTCCTCCTGGGGGAGACCGTCGCGCGGCTCATCAAGACCGCCGCGGCCAACCCCGGGCTCGTCCGCAGCCCCCGCTGGACCGCGCTCGTCCTGCGCATCGGTGCCGAGGTGTGCGAGGGCCTGCACGCCGCGCACGAGCTCCGCAACGCGAAGGGCGAGCTGCTGAACGTCGTCCACCGCGACGTGTCGCCGCACAACCTCTTCGTCGGCTACGACGGATCGGTGAAGATCGTCGACTTCGGGATCGCGCGCGCGGCCCACCGGCTGCACGTCACGCAGGTGGGCACGATCAAGGGGCGGCACGCCTACATGGCTCCCGAGCAGGCGGACGGCCGGACGGTCGATCGGCGGGCCGACATCTGGTCGGTCGGCGTCATCATGTTCGAGGCGCTCACGGGCAAGCGCCTGTTCCGCCGGGCGACCGACACCGACACGTTGATCGCCCTGATGAAGGAGCCCATCCCGAAGCTCTCCGACGTCTGGCCGGAGGCCCCGCCCGAGGTGGAGGCGCTCGTGATGAAGGCGCTCGAGCGGGACCCCGAGGAGCGCTGGCCGACCGCGCGCAAGCTCGGCCGGAGGATCGAGCGCTGCCTGATGGGGCTCGAGGAGCCGGCGGGCAAGGCGGAGGTCGCCGACCTGATGGAGGAGCTGTTCCCCGAGGCCCGGGAGGAACGCAAGCGCATGGTCGACGACGCGCGCACGATGCCCGCGGGCGAGGTGCGGCGCGTGCTCGACGACTCGTCGCCCCTCGCGGTCGAGCCGGTCGCGCTCGGCGCCGACGTGGAGCCCACGCGGCTCGCCCGGCGCCGCAAGCGGCTCTCGATGCTCGCGCTCGGGGTGGGCGTCGCCGGGGGCGTGCTGCTCACGCTGGCGGTGACGCGGAGCGCGAGCCCCGAGCCGTCGGGCGAAGGGGCGGCGGGGGCGGAGGCGGTTGCCGGGGCCGAGGCCGCTGCCGCGACCGAGGCCGCTGCCGGGGCCGAGGCCGTTGCCGCGACCGAGGCCGCGCCCGAGGCCGCTGCCGTTGCCGCGGCCGAGGCCGTTGCCGCGACCGAGGCCGCGCCCGAGGCCGCTGCGGCTGCCGCGACCGAGGCCGCGCCCGAGGCCGCTGCCGTTGCCGCGGCCGCTGCCGCTGCCGAGGCTGCTGCCGCGCCCGAGGCTGCGTCCGCGTCCGCGAGCGAGGCCGGGTCGCCCACCGAGCAGCCCCGCGCTCGCTCGCGGCGCCGCGGACGCGCGCCGGCCCGCAGCCTGGATCCCGGGATCGTCAGCGTCGTCACGCCCGGGGGATGGGCCGACGTCTACCTCGGCGGGAGGAAGATCGGGCGCAGCCCCGGGCGCTTCGAGCTGCCCGCCGGCCGGCGGACGCTCGTGCTCCGGCCGTTCGGCAGCGGCGACGCGCAGCGCGTGTCCGTGTCGGTGCCGTCCGGCGGCCAGGCGCGCGTTTCGGTCCGCGTCGAGCGCTGACCGAGCGGTCCGGACCGAGACGCGTAGATCGGCCTCGGCGGGGCGTCTCGCCCCGCGCTCGGGCGAGCCCTCCCCGGCGATGCAGGGTGGCACCGCCCTTGCTGCCTCTCGCGAAGCATGAGACCGGTGAACGGATTCGGCGTGCTGCTCGCGGCAGCCGTCGCGGCGGGCTGTGGGTCGGCGGAGGTGCCGGCCGCGCGGGTGGCCGACACCCACGCGGCGCTCGAAGCGGCGCAGAAGGTCGGAGCGGAGGAGGAGCCGAGCGCGGCGCTGCACCTCACGTTCGCCCGCGAGCAGATCGCCACGGCGGAGCGGCTGATCGACCAGGGCGACGAAGAGCGGGCCGCCTGGATGCTCGAGCGAGCCGAGGCCGACGCGGAGCTGGCGCTCGCGCTCGCGCGCGAAGCGCAGGTCAGCCGTCAGGTGCGCGAGGCCCTCGACCGCATCCGCGCGCTCGAGGACCAGATGACGACCGGAGGAGGACGATGACCCACCACCGAGCGACCGCCCGGACGATGTGTGTGCTCGCCCTGGCCCTGTCGGCGTGCGGGGCGGCGGGGCCGTCTCGCGAGCTCGTGGCGGCGCGAGAGACCGTCGAAGAGGCGCGGCGGACCGAGGCCGGTCAGTACAAGCCCGACGAGCTGCGCGTCGCCGAGCGGACGCTCGCGCGGGCGGAGCGTGCGCACGAGGACGACCCGGGGTCGGCGCGCGAGCGCGACCTCGCGTACATCGCCGATCGGCAAGCGCGGGTCGCGATGGCACACGGCCGCGAGGTGGCGCTCGAAGCGCGCCGCGCACAGGCGGAGCGCGAGTACCGGCTCCGCCTCGAGGCGGACGCCGTCGCCCGCGAGCGTCAGCTCGGCGCGATCGACGAACAGCTCGACACGGTGCGCCGCGAGCTCGAGGACGTCCGCGAGGAGCTCGGTGAGCGCGAGTCGCTGCTCGGCGAGCGGGCCGAGCAGCTCCGGGCGCGCGAGGAGGAGCTGGTGGCCCGGCAGCGGGAGATCGAGGAGGAGCGTCGGGGCCGCTTCGAGGCCGAGCGCAAGGCGGACGAGGCCCTCGAGGAGCTCGCGGAGGTCCGCCGAGAGCAGGATCAGCTCATCATCACGTTGAGCGGCGAGGTGCTGTTCGAGAGCGGCCAGACCGACCTCCTGCCGACCGCGCGCAGCCGCCTCGAGGAGGTGGCGCGCGTGCTTCGCCAACACCCCGACCGCGCCATCGTGGTCGAAGGGCACACCGATTCCCGGGGCCCGGACGACTACAACCTCCGGCTGTCGCAGGCGCGCGCCGACACCGTGCGGGCGTTCCTCGTGAGCTACGGCGTCCCGGCCGAGATCATCCGCGCCGTCGGCCGCGGCGAGACCGAGCCGGTCTCCGACAACCGCACGCCCGAGGGACGGGCGAACAACCGCCGCGTGGAGATCATCGTCGAGCAGGGCCGCTGACGCCGCGCCCGCGACGCCGACTCAACTGTCCTCGAGCAGGCCGCGGAGCTTCTCCGGGGCGACGCGGTACTCCGCCCCGCAGTAGTCGCAGCTGATCTCGATGTCGGTCCCCTCGCTCATGAGGTCCTCGATGTCCTCGCGCGGCAGGGTGGCGAGGGTCGTCATGACGCGGACCTCGCTGCAGCCGCACTCGAACCGGATCGCGCTCTCCTCGAGCCGCGTGTAGGTCATGCCGTAGAGGAGCTCGTCGAGCAGCGTCTCGGGCGACGCGGCGACGGTCTCGAAGAGCTCGTCGACGTGGCGGAAGTCCTTGAGGCGCTCGGTCATGATCGCGAGCATGCCCTCCTCGAGCTCGGGCAGGAGCTGGACGATGTAGCCGCCGGCGGCCACGACCTCGTCGTCCTCCATCCTGCACCCGACCGAGATCATGCTGACGACCTGCTCCGACTCCTGCATGTAGGCCATCAGCGCGTCCGAGATGCTCCCGCTCGGAGGGACCTCGACGACGCCGCGGTGCAGGTCGCCCCGCGGCATCGTGCGCATCATCTGGAGGATCGCGCCGTGGCCGATGGTGACGTGCTCGGCGCCCTCGGGCACGCGGACGAGGCCGCGCGCGCCGCCCGACGGCAGCGAGTCGGCGACGATCTGGCCCCGCCCGCCCGCGCCCTGGAGGATCCCCTGGACGCGCAGGCTCGGGGCCATCGTCTCGCGGTAGAGGACGGCTCCGGTGAGCAGCTCCCCGAAGGAGCGCGCCGTCTGCCCCCGCGCGCGCTGCAGCTCGACGGCGCGGCGCACCGTGTCGGTCGTGCGCGCGGTGATGACGCGGAAGCCGCCTTCGTCGGTCATCGCGCGCAGGACGGTGTCGGCCGAGGTGCTCACGGTCTCGACTTTCCACGCGCGGCGGGGATCTTCAAGTACCCGGTGCGAGCGGGGCGATCTCGCGCGCCGGCAGCGCGCGGCAGGGGGAGCAGTCGGCGGGCGAGAGCTCCTCGGCCGAGCCGTCCTCTCCGATCCGGAGCCTCCGGACCCCGACCGTCGCGTCCGGCAGGAGCAAGAGCCGCTGCTCCGGGGCGTACCGTCCGGGGCCGATGGCGAAGGCCTCCGACTCGACGAGGAGCGTCTCCTCGCCGCGGCTCGGGTCGAGCAGGTACGTGCGGTCGGGACGGCCCGAACGATCGTCGCCCATCGCGGTGAAGACGAGCCGCCCGCCTCCGAGCGCGACCAGGGACGAGGTGGGGACCGGCCGGTCGGGCTCGTCCGCGGCGTGCCAGCGGTGCTCGACCGCCGCCGTTCCGTCCGCGGCCACCCGGAGCGAGACGATCCCGGCGTGCCGCCGGCGCGTCGCGTCGCTCGCGGCGACGAGCACGCCCGTGTCCGGCTCGAACCCGTCGCCCGCGCACAGGACCAGGACGACGTCCGGCTCCTCCGGGTCCCGCGCCACGGTCCCACAGTTGCGCAGGCCTTCGAGCGCGACGGCCGCCCCGTCGCCGGTCGCCGGATCGAGCACCACGACCGCCCCGTCGGCGGCCTGCCACGTGTCCCCGGTCATGCGTCCGAGCCCGACGACGACCCGATCGCCGACCCGCACCATGCGGTCGGGGCGCGCGTGGTAGCGCGAGCCGGCCTCGACCACGTCGAACGGCTCGAAGGGGAACCGGTCGACGAGCGTCGCCGTCTCGAGGTCCACGACGACGAGGTCGTTGCCGCGGTCGAGCGGCGGCGCGGCCGCGCTCGGGTTGGGCTCGTAGCGGCTGACGAGCGCGCGCGAGCCGTCGAGGCGTACGGCGTCGTGCGGGTTGGCGCGGTAGCCGGTGTCGCCGCGCGCGAGCTGCGTCGGCACCTGACCGAGGACGCGGCCGTCGGGCAGCGCCACCCGGGTGATGACGTCGACGCCGTACCGGTCGAGCAGGACGAGCTCACCCGGCCACGGCTCGGTCGGCAGGACCACGTCGCCTGTGAGCGAGGCGACGATGCCCGGTTCGGTGGTGCCCGAGTCGATCCACGCCTCGGTGATCGGCGATCCGTCGGCGTCGAGGAGCGCGACGGCGCTCGACTGGTAGTCGCTCGTGACGACCGCCCAGCTCGGCGCGGTGTCGAGCGGAGCGAGCGCGGCGGGTGCGCAGGGCGGCTCGACGCCGCAGCCGACCACGAGCGCGAGGATCGGTGCGAGCGTCCTGATCACAACGCCTCCGTGCGGCCGGTGACGGTGACCTCGACCGAGCGACCGGGCAGCGGGAAACCGAGGACGTCCGAGGGGCGCGAGTCGAAGAGGTCGCTCCCCGTGGCCGAGACGACGAGGTGATCGTCGAGGAGCACGACGGCGGCGCCCGCGCCGAGCAGCGTCCGGCTCGGCACCACGACGAGGTTCTGGGGATCGGCGAACATCGCGCCCACGTGCGCGACGTCGGCGAACACGACGACGTGCCCGACCGCGCCGAAGGGCCCGAGCCGGAGCTCCGGACGCGCGTACGCCGTGAGGCGCGGCCTGAGCGGCAGGCTGCGCCCGAGGTCGAGGTCCTCGGGGGCGAGCCAGGTGAGCGCGCCGGCGATCCCGACGTGCCGGCCGATGTCGCCTCGGAGCCCCACCTCGGCGCCCACCGTCCGCGCCCGCGCGACGTTCTCCGGCACCGCCTGGCTCTGGGCGGTGCGCCGGTAACGCACGAGGTCGTCGACGAAGGTCGCGAAGACGCGCGCCTCGACGGAGCCGCGCGCGGCGCCGAGGCGCCCGCGGGCGAGGGCGCCCGCGTCGACGGCGACCGACCGCTCGGGCTCGAGCCGGGTGTCGCCGAGCAGGAAGGCCCGGTCGCCGAACAGCTCGAGGAAGGAGGGGGCCCGGGTCGCCGTCGCCACCGACGCCGTCAGCGCCAGCCCGCGGACGGGCTCGATCGCGCCGCCGAGGCGGAGCGTCGGCGCGGTCACGAGGCTCCGGTCTTCCTGCCCCTCGCGGCCGGCGGCGACCTCGAAGAGCCGCGAGCGGATCACGCGCACGCGCGCCGAGGGGCGGATCTCGAAGCGCGCGTCCCCGAGCCGCCCCGACAAGCGCGCCTCGGCCGCCGCCGCGCCGGCCCACCGCTCGGACGGCCCGACCGCGGCCTCCCGCAGCGCGTCGTGAGGCCGGTGCTGCTCGTGCGTGCCGCTCACCACGGCGGTGACGGCGAGCCAGTCGGTGATCTCGGCCTCGCCGGCGGCGAGCAGCCGCGCCCGCGTCGTGCGGTCGTCGGTCACGCGCGCGCGCCCGAGCCCGATCTCGCCCAGGCGATCGGCGAGCGCGTCCCGCGCGTAGCTGCCGCCGGCCGACACGCGCACGCGCCAGGGCGCCCTCGCGCGCGCGCCGCGGTCGGCCTCGCGCTCCCACGCGACCGTGCCGGCGAGGCGCGAGGTCGCGCGGCGCGCGTTCGAGACCTGGATCGCCGGCCCGGGCACGCCGCCCGCGCGTCCGAAGCCGAGCAGCGCGGCCTCGAGGCGCCCGCCGCCCGCGCGCGTCGTGAAGTGGACGAGGCCGTGTCCCTCGTCGACGTCCGCGTTGTGCCGGCGCACCTCGCGTTCGTCGCCCGGCACGAGCGCCGTCGGGTCGTACGTGAAGGGGAAGTCGCCGTCCGAGTGGACCGCCCCGGCGGACGCGGTCCACGACGGCGCGCCGTCGCCGTCGACCACCGCCGCGGTGAGCCGCCCGTGGAAGAGCCCGAAGGAGCCCGCCCCCGCGGACGCCTCGGCCAGGTTCCGCTCGTC
>JBDIVX010000142.1:0-19153 GCA_039794305.1 Candidatus Neutrinellum sp. | reverse complement strand
TCGGGGCGGGCCAACGGCACGTTCGAGGGCTTGATGTCACGGTGGACGACGTCGTGACGGTGAACGGCGGCGACCGCGGCGAGCAGGTCGTGCGCGAGCCCGATGACGTCCTCGATCGACATCGGCGCGCGGTCGAGGCGGGCCGCGAGCGTCTCGCCCTCGAGCCGTTCCATGGCGACGTACGGCCGCCGCCGCACCTCGCCGACGTCGAGGACGCGCGGGACGTGCGGGCCCGTCACACCCGCCATCACCCGCACCTCCCGCTCGAAGCGACGGCGCAAGTCCGGCTGCCGTCCGAGGTCCACGTCGAGCACCTTGACCGCCGCGGGCGTGGCCGTGTGGACGTGCTCGGCGTCGTACACGGTCGCCACGGCGCCACGTCCCAGAATGCCACGCACACGCCAGGGGCCGACGCTCCCTTGCCGCGGAATGGTGCGCCTCCGCATCCGCGGAAGCGAGAGGTACTGCATGGACCGCACGCAGGTGCAGCCCCCGTGCCACGGGCGTCGCCAGGAGTCGGGCCGTCGCGGGTCGTGCCGCGCGAGCGATCACGATCAGATGCCGGCGATCGACTCCCAGGCGAGCCGGCGGAGCTGGTGGTGGCCTTCGTCGGTCGGGTGCGTGCAGTCGCCCGACAGCCAGCGCTCGGCGCCGCCGTTCATGCCGTGGCCCATGAACCCGGCGTGGACGTCCACGAGCACCGCGTCCCCCTCGGAAGCGGCGCGCACGTACTCGGCGTTCATCGTGGCGAGGTTGTCGAGGGCCGCGCTGCGGAGGCCGTCGGTGAGGAGCGGGTGCTGGATGGTGCCGCAGAAGCCTTCGTCGAATTCCGGCGGGATCCGGCCCGCGCCGTCGGTCGGGTCGTGGAGGTTGTGCACCATCACGAGCACCCGCTTGCCGGCCGCCTCGTCCTCGTACCGGTCGCGCAGCAAGCGGATCATCTCGAGAATGTTCTCGCGGACCCGCGCGGCCACCGCGGCGGTCCGGCCCCCGTCGAGGATCGTCGCGATGCTGTCGTTGAAGTCGTTCCCGCCCGCGTTGATCGAGACCACCACGTCACCCGGCACCGAGCCCGGCAGCGAGCCGGACAGCGCGCTCCGGAGGTTCGCCAGGATCTCGTCGCTGGTCGCGCCGCTCTCGGCGACGCGCTCGAAGCGCACTCCGGGGTACCGCGCTGCGAGGTGCTTCCCCGCCCAGTCGCCGCGGGAGGGGTGGTTGTCGACGAGGAGCCGCGCGAAGGCCCGGCCGCCCTCGCCGTTGCGGCCGGTGGCGTCGTAGCCCGCCGCGATGGAGTCGCCGACCACGACGTAGAGGCTGACGTCGTCGAGCCCTTCGAGCGGCGCGGGTCCCGAGGAGCCGGCGTCCGCGAAGCTCGGGCCCGCGTCGGCCTCCGGTGTGGGATGGGGGAGCGGGTTCGATCCCGCGTCGGCCGTCCAGCCTGGGCCGCCGCCGTCGGCGCCGCCGGTCGGGCCGGGCCCGTCGGGCGGGGCGCTCCCGGAGCAGGCCGTGAAGAGGAAGGGCGCGAGGAGGCCGAGCGTCGTACGGTGCATGGCGAGCCGTCTCAGCAACGGCCGTGCCCCTCGTCGAACGGCCGTGATCTCGCCGCGTTTTGCGAACGCGCCCGTTGCCTGCTGACCAACGGTGGACACCCGCGCCGGCGCCGACAGGCCCCAGTCAGCGACGCGCCTCCATCCGGATCCGCGCCTTGCTCGCTGCCCAGCCGCAGATCGGGCACAGGGTGAGGTCGTGCCCCCGGGCCGGGCAACGCTCGCGGCCGAAGTAGATGATCTGCAGGTGGAGCCTGTTCCACGCCGACGGGTGGAAGGTGCGCTTCAGGTCCCGCTCGGTCTGCTCCACGCTCCGCCCGCTCGACAGGCCCCACCGCGCCGCCAGCCGGTGGATGTGGGTGTCCACCGGGAAGGCCGGCACGCCGAAGGCCTGCGCCATCACGACCTGCGCGGTCTTGTGGCCGACACCCGGCAGGGCCTCGAGCGCGTCGAGGTCGGCCGGGACCCGCCCGCCGTGCCGCTCGACCAGGAGCCGGCTCGCCTCACGAACGTTCCGGGCCTTGGTGGGCGCGAGCCCGACCGCACGGATGTGCGCCAGGATCTCCTCGACCGAGAGCGCCGCCATCTGCGCGGGGCTCGGTGCCCGGGCGAACAGGGCGGGCGTGACCTCGTTCACCTTCCTGTCGGTCGTCTGCGCGCTCAGCATGACGGCGACGAGGAGCGTGAACGGGTCGACGTGCCCGAGCGGGATGGGCGTCTCCGGGTAGAGCTCGTCCAGGATTCGGGCGATGCGCGCGGCCTTGTCCGAGCGCTTCATCGGCTGGAGTCATGGCAGAAGCTCCCTGCCGGGCGCAAGACCCGGGTCAACCGCGCGAGCTCTCGTCGGAGAGCCGCGCGTGCTCGAGCAACAGCTCGGGCGTGGTCATGGCGATCGCGTCCGCGCCGTCGATGTCGTCGGGCGTCAGCTCGAACCAGCCGCGAGTCCAGTCGAGCAGCCCGAACAGGCGCGGCGTGTGGTCGACGGCTGGAGGCTCCCCGCTCAGGTCGACCCGCCGGACATTGCCCTCGCGGATGTGCAGCGCTGCGAGCCGGGCATCCGAGGCGATCAGCAGCAGGCCCGTCCGCCGCTCGGCGTGGAGGAACGCGAGCACGCTCGGGAGGGAGACGAGCGAGAGATCCCCGCGGAGCTTTCCGAACGTGGTGGGATCGGGGGAGCGGACCCGCGTCCGGCGCAGCACCCGATCGATCCGGAGGCGAAGCTCCTCCTCGGCGAAGGGCTTGGACAGGTAGTCGTCGACGCCGAGGCGGTAACCCTCGAGCCGGTCCTGCTCGCTCGCCAGGTCCGTCAGGAAGACGATCGGGACGTGGGCGATGGAGGGCTTGCTGCGGACGACGCGCAGGAGCTGCCAGCCGGTCATGACGGGCATCTGGACGTCGCACAGGACGAGGTCCGGGACCTCACGCATGATCGCGCCGAGGCCCTGCAGGCCGTCGCCGGCGGTGTGGACGACGTGTCCGAGGTTCTCGAGCGTCCTCGCGACGTGGGCGCGCTGCGAGCTCGAGTCTTCGACCAGGAGGATGCGCGCGGACTCCGCCGCCTCCCCCGACGCCGTGCCGTCGAGCTGGCGCGCGAGGTGGCGCGTGATGCGATCCGTCAGCCCGGGCGGGAGCGTGACGAGCTCCGTCGAGACCCCCGGCTCGTGCCCGCTCGCGGGGCCGAAGGTCCCGGTCACCCGCGCGACCGCGGGCTCCGGCGGCTCGCCGTCCTCGAGGTCGAACAGCACGTGGACGAGGTCACCCGTCTCGAGCGTGGAGGTCGTACGGACGAATAGCCGACCCTGGCTGATGTCCTGCGTGTAGGTGAGCACGAGCGCGTCCACCGAGTCGAACCGGACTCGGAAGCGTGCAGTGATCTGACGCGGGCTCGCGGTCATCCGTCGTGGCGAGGCGAGGTCCAACGGTACACGGACGCCGTATATGTGGCCCCGGTGCCCCCCTGATACATGCAGACGAGGTCGCCGTCCAGGAGCAGGCCGTCGCGGGCCGCCTCGTGGAGGATGAAGGGGAGGTTGGCCGCGCTGAGCGTGCCGGTGCGGGGGTAGGTGTCCAGAGAGCGGGCCGCGTGCAGACCGGCGTGAGTCTGGACGACCTCGCGCCACCACGACGTCGCCTGATGGCAAGCGAAGAACGCCACGTCCTTCGGCTCCGCTTCGGCTCGCCGGCAGGCCTCTGCGATCAGGTCGCGACCCACGTCCGCGAAAGTCAGGAACATGCGCCTCGCTGCCTCCCGGTCGAGCACCGTGCTCTGCGAGCGTCCCTCCTCCCACCACTCGCGCCCGGGCACGGTCACCACCTTGGCGCGGTGGATGCTGCCGTCGGTGTGGTGGGCCTGAGCGAGAAGCCCCCGCCCCTCCGTCGCAGGGGCCACGACCACCGCGGTCGCTCCGTCGCCGAAATGGACCGAGTAGGGTTGCTCCATCGGTGTCGTGCGCGATGCCGCCGAGCACTGCAGGAGGAGGCCGATCCGCCCCCGGCCGGTCCGGAGCAGGCCGTCGGCGAGCGCGAGCTGCATCTGGAACGAGTTGCAGACCGCGTCCGCGCTCGTCGCGAGGCAGTCGCCGCGCAGCCCCAGCCCATGGTGGACGGCGCACGCATCCGGCGCGTTCAGGAGGTCCGGGACGAGCGAGGCGCCGAGCACGAAGTCCACGTCGGACGGCGTGATGCCCGCGACGTCGAGCGCACGGCGAGCGGCCTCGACCTGCATGTCGACAGCCGTCTCCGACGTGGCCATACGCCGCCGCTCCACCGAGCCCTGGAAGGGATCGGCCGACGCGCGCGCCATCGCCTCGAGCACGAGCTGCGCACCAGAACCGGCCGCCGTCGCCTCCGCCCGCTCGGCTCTCTCGGGGCTCCAGGCGCGCCGCTCCATCCAGCCCGCGACCACGGCCTGCGGCCAGGCGTCGTTCGTGACGACCGCGTCGGGCAGGAAGACGCCGATGGATCGAATCTGGATCGTCATGCCCGCTTCCTCTCTCACCGCCGAATGAAACCCGCGAGCGACTGCACCCGGCCCCCCAGCGGCGGCGGGATCTCTCCATCCACACGCACCTCGACCACGGCGGGTGCGCGCGCCGCGAGCGCTTCCTGGACGGCATCTCGGATGCGGTTCGGAGCGTCGACCGTCCACGCAGGGAGCCCCATCGAGCGGGCCATCGCGGCGACGTCGACCGGCTGGCGGTAGACGACGCCACGCAGCCCATTGCTGCGCTTGGCCAGCATCCGGCTGCCGTGCAGCGTGATGCCGTGCATCTGGTTGTTCTCCACGATCCACACGACCGGGATCCGGTACTCGGCCGCCGTCAGAAGCTCCATGCCGTTCATGGCGAAGCACGCGTCGCCGACGATCGCGATCACGGGCCGTTCGCCCGAGGCCAGGGCGGCGCCGATGGGGGCCACCGTGCCGTGCCCCATGGAGCCGAAGCCCAGGTTGATCACGAACCGCTGCCGCTCCCCGATGCAGAGGTGATGCAAGTTGAAGAGCATGTGGCCGCCGATGTCGGAGAAGATGACGGCGTCGCTGGGGAGCACGTCGTGAAGCTCGGCGCGCCACCGCTGGGGGCTCAGGGGACGCCGTTCGCTCGCCCGAAGCTCCAGGTCGGCGTACCGCCGCTCGCCGGCCGGAAGGTCGGGCTCGCTGCTCCAGAGCGAGGCGGGCACCGATCCCTCTCGGATCGCGCGGTGCACGTGGTAGACGAGCTCGACCAGGATCGTCTGCGCGTCCCCGACGAGCGGCACATCCACCGGGTAGTTCCTGCCGATGCGGTCCACGTCGATGTCGAGCTGGATCAGCGTGCGGCCCTCCCGCAGCCTCGGGTTCCAGTTCATGGTCGTGGTCTCGTTCAGCGATGCGCCCACCGTGAAGAGCACGTCCACGCGATCCCCGAGCAGGGCCTCCCGGGCTTGCTCGTGTCCCGCGAAGCCGAGCACGCCGAGAGACAGCCGGTTGTCCTCCGGGAACACACCCTTGGCGCGCGGGCTCGTGGCGACTCGCGCCGGGAGCATCTCGGCGAGCGAGCG
Organism: Candidatus Neutrinellum sp.; assembly: GCA_039794305.1. Lineage (GTDB taxonomy): Bacteria > Myxococcota_A > Polyangia > Polyangiales > JBDIVX01 > JBDIVX01. Next base: position 13,568 of record JBDIVX010000142.1, on the reverse strand, counting down.
CAGGTGCTCCTGGGCGCCGGCGACCGAGACGCCCGAGCCGGCGAGGAGCACGGGGTAGCGCGCCCCGAGCAGGGCGTGGGTGGCGCGCTGCACCTGCCCGCGATCGAAGGTGCGGGTCTGTGGACGGTAGGTGGCGGGATCGAGCCACTCTTCGTCCAGCGGTTGCTCCCAGATGTCGACCGGGACGTTGAGGTGGACCGGTCCGGGGCGGCCGGTGAGGGCCTGCCGCAGCGCTCTGCGCAGATGGTGTGCCATGCTCACCGAGGACGTCACCATGGCCGAGTACTTCGTCACCGGCCGGAACATGCTCACGATGTCGATGTCCTCGCGCGTCGTCTCCTGGGCCGCCCCCTTGCCCAAGGCATGGCTCGCCGCCTGCCCGGTCACGACCAACATCGGCACGCCGTCGGCGAACGCGCACGCCACGCCGGTCAGGAGGTTGGTCGAGCCCGGTCCGCCGGTGCCGGCGCACACGCCGAGGCAGCGTCCGACCCGGGCGAGGCCGTCGGCCATGAAGGCTGCGCCCTCCTCGTGCTTGGTGACGACGAGCTCGAGATCCGGGTCGACCTCGACCGCTTCGAAGAACGGGAACAAGAGCCCGCCCGGGATGCCGAAGACGTAGCGCACCCCCTCCGCCTTGAGGTACCGGAGGAACACGTCGACCACAGCCTCGCGCTCGGTCAATGCACTCTCCGGATGTTGACGACGCGGCGGACCACGGCGTCGAAGTCGGACGGGGCCGGCTCCTCCCCCGAGCACGCCTCGACGGCGTCCACCGGGAAGTGCGCCCAGAACGTGGTGCCCTCGCCCGGCTTGCTCATCACCTCGAGGCGGCCGCCGAGCTGAGCCATGAGCCGGACGACGACCGAGAGCCCGACACCGAAGCTGCGGCCGGTGGCATCGCGCGGAGGGGCGCCGTGTCCGCTGAAGATCTGCTCGATGCGTTCCTGCTCGATCCCGATCCCCGTGTCGGACAGCTTGAGGGTCAGGTGGCCGGGCGTACCGCCGACCTCGAGGACGATGCTCCCCCGTTCGGTGTACTTGGCCGCGTTCGTCATCAGGTTGTCCATCACCCGGTCGAAGAGCAGCGGGTCGACGTGGATGCGTTCCGGCGCCTCGCGGGTCCTGAAGACGGTGACCCGGACGTCCTTTCCGAAGACGAGGGCCGAGAGCCTGCGCCGGAGCCTGTCGGGGAGGTCGTGGATCTCCTGCGCGATCGGACGCAGGCTGACGAGCTGCTCCCCGCGCGTAGAGGTCACCAGCTCGTCCACGAGGCTCTCGAGCTGGCTGAGCGCCTCTTCGTAGTCCTCGAGGAGCTCCGCGGAGGGGGCCAGGTCGCCCTCGACGCATCCCCGGAGCTGCCACGAAAGCGCACCCAGGGCGGCGAGCGGGTTTCGCAGGTCGTGCGAGACGCCGCGCATCGCCACCTCCTGCTCCCTCCGTCGGGCGTCGAGCGTGGCCAGGGCGCGGTGCACGCTCGCGGTCCTCTCGGCCACCTGCTCCTCGAGCAGACGGCTCCACTGGCGCTGTCGCTCGTGCATCTTCCAGAGCTCACGCCGGGCCTCGGACTCCTGCTTGGCGAGCGCGCGGAGCGCCTCCGACGCCTCCTGTGCCACGGTGACGTGTGCGCGCTGCGTGCGCCGGAGCTCGTAGGCGTACCCGAGCAGACCGAGGACCGCGGGCAGGAGCAGCCAGCCCGCCGTTGGGTCGCCGGCGTCGAGGTGCCACGCGGCCGCGAGCGAGGCCCCGCCGAGCACGACGCCGAGGGCGGGCGGCCACCAGCGCCGCGACTCGTACCAACGGATCAGGTAGTCGCAGCGGTCGTCGCCGCGCGCGATGCACGACCGTTCGTGGAACACGGCAGGCGGCAGGTCCCATAGCGTGGGAAGCGCGGCGGCCTGTCCTTGCCTCGACAGGCACAGGAGCCGGCTCTCGGGCCGGGCGCTGAAGTAGTGGAGGGATGCGCTGCTCCGGTCGGTGTGCACGATCTCCACTCGGCTGAAGTCCGAGAATGCGTCGATGGACTGGAAGCCGCGCGTGAAGAGCACCGAGGGAGAGGTCGCCCACGCCAGGTAACGGACCGGGCCCAGTGTGTCGGCGAGCCGGTAGCCGAACGCCCTCTTGAAGCTCTCGTCGTCCGAGAACAGCTCGCGGCTGTTCGCGAGGAAACGCTCCACCTGAGGGAGCGATGCCCACGCGCCCTGCTCGAAGTCCTTGCGGTCGAGGCCCGTGCCGATGAGCGCCTCGACGAGCGCCTCACGTCCGTGCAGATCCTCGACGTAGCGCACGAGGCCTCCGAGGGCCCGGAGGCTCAGCTCTCCTCGCTCCGTTCGCGGCGGTCGTTCGGATGGCCTAGGTGATGCTGGCATCGAGTCGCTGCACGTTCACCCCCGTGTTTGTTCCTCGATGAAGACCGCTCTGTGGATCCCGGATACGAGCTCCCCGAGCGTGTAGTGCCCCGTCTTTCGGATGAGCTTGCGGACCGTGCTCTTCACGGTGCTCTCCTCCACCTGCAGGCGCGCGGCGAGCTCGCTGCGTGGGACGCCGCAGGCGCCGAGCCGGAGGATCTCCTGCTCGCGCGGCGTCAACAAGATGTCCTTCGTCAGTTCGGAAATGCGATCCTCCAGCTTGCTCCGAACAATCTCACGGTGCTTCTTCGCCTCCATCACGAATGATTCGATGTTCTCTCGGTGCGGCGGCTTCGGGAGGAAGTACGCACGCCGGAGCTGGGCCGAGGCGATGACCTGCGGCTCCCTCGATCCCGTGAGCACGAGCGCCGGTCCGGTCAACGGCCCGCGGCGCAGCTCGGCGAGCAGGTCAAGGCCCGAGCCGTCGGGCAGGCCCACGTCGACGATCGCCCCGTCCCAGCTCTGTCCGTCACAGACCGCTTCGCGGGCTCCCCGCACGTCGTGCACGATGGTGACATCGCCGAATCCGGAGAGGAATCTCCCGAGCGTGCGCGCCACGAGGGGGTCGTCCTCGACGACCAGCAAGCGCAACGGAGCGTCCTCGAAGGTGGCCATGGTGCGCCCTCGATTGTGGCCTGCTCGGCGGCGATGTCCAGGGTCCTGCGCAAGCAGAGCGTGATTAGGTGCGACCCTCTGACACCCCGGACCACGTCGGGCGGGGCGAAGCCGGATCATCCCACAGGGAGGATTTACCTCCTCGCCGACGTCGGTCATCGTCGGAGACGCTCACCCCCGTGTCGGGCTCCTGCCGGCCAGGCTGGAAGGTGTGGAGAATCTCCTCCACGGCCACGGGGTGAGCTGCGTCTGAAGGAGGTCGGATCATCATGAGAACCGTTGCCATCACGCTTGCCGCTCTTTGGCCCTGCCTGCTGGTCGCGTGCGCTGCGGAGACCGACGACTCCGTCGAGGGCTCGCGAGCGGAGCTCCATGGGGGAGACTGGTGCGACCGCGTCTTCGAGCTCGAGCACCAGATCGACGTCGGGGAGGGGGTCCGGCTCCACGTAGCCGAGAAGGTGTCGGTGCGCTCGTTCGCCGCGTGGCCCCGGCGTGCGATCGTCCTGCTCCCGCCGACCCTCGCGACGAACGACATCTACCGGGCGGACGTGGCGGGGGACCGCTCCTATGACGCGATGGAGCGACTGGCCCTCGCGGGCTACATCGTGCTCGCGCCGACGTACGAGGGCTACGGCGAGAGCAGCCAGCCCGAGGACGGGAGCACGGTCACGGCCGAGCGGCTCCTGTGGCAGATCGGCGAGCTGGTCGAGTGGATCCGCGTCCACCGCGGCGCGCCGCAGGTCGACCTGATGGGCATGAGCATCGGCTCGTCGCTGGCGGTCGCCCTGGGTGGTGAGCTGAGCCCCATCGATCCGGACCACGTGGGCCGGATCGTGCTGACCTCCCACGTGTACGAGTCGGTCACGCCGTTCTTCGAGGCGGTGTTCTTCTCCCCCGAGATCCGCGCTCTGCTCGAGAGCGCGCCCGACGGGTACATCCTGACGGAGCCGTTCAACTACTTCGCCCTGCTGGACCACGTCGAGCCCGAGGTCCTCGACTGGGCCTCTTTGGCGCTCCCGGGACGGTACGCGACCGGGCCGACCCTCGAGGGCTTCGACCTCCCGGTCTTCGAGGCCAGCTACGGCAGGGCGCCCGCGCTGCAGGTCTGGGGGGACGAGGATCCGGTCACCCCGTTGTCGGACGCCGAGCAGTTCCAGGCCGAGTACGGGGGACCGTCCGAGCTCCACGTCGTCGCGGGGGGAGGGCACTCGCTGGTCCTCGAGCCGGTGCGCGACGAGCTGTGGAGCGAGGTGCTGGCCTTCCTCGACGAAGGGCGGCACCCGGTCCCGACGCTCGGCTGTCCGGAGTAGCGGGGGGAGGCTCGAATGTCCGAGGGAATCGAACGCTCTCCAGCCTTCGCGGGAATCGCTCTCCGACTCCCGGTACCGGTCGACGCGCCCGCCCATCCGCAGAACGTCGCCGAGACGTTGGCGCTCTCGCTGTGGCAGGCCGGCGTGACACACGGGTTCGGGTTGATCGGCGGCGCGATCGCTCCGTTCGCGCGCGCGCTGCACGAGAGCCCCATCGAGCTGGTGCACTGCCGGCACGAATCGGGCGCGGTGTTCGGGGCGCTCGAGGGCTACTTCGCGAGCGGACGCCCCGGGCTGGTCTTCACCACGACCGGCCCCGGGCTCACGAACGCGCTCACGGGGATCGCGGCCGCGCGCTGGGAGGGCGGCAAGGTCGTGCTCGTGTCGGCCGCGACCGCGCCGGCGAACCGCGGGCGCTGGGCGTTCCAGGAGACCGGCCGAGTGGCCGCCAGCACGTGCGGCGGCGTGACCGCCGGTGCGCTCTTCGACTACGCCGAGCTGCTGGACGACCCCGCCGCCCTTCCGACCGTCACCTCGCGTCTCGCCCGCGGGCTCGCGCGGCCGGGTCCCTTCCTGGCGCACCTGCAGGTGCCGGTGTCGGTCCAGGCCGCGCCCTGTCCGGCGCCGATCCGCCTGTTGCCGAAAACGATGGCGCCGCGAACGTGCACCCGCGACACCGTCGAGCTCGTGGCGCGCACGCTCGCGGGGTCGTCGTTCGCGTTGTGGGTCGGGTTCGGGGCGCGGGACGCGGCGGAGCGCGTGCGGAGGTTCGCCGAGCACACGGGCGCGCCGGTCATGTGCACGCCCCGCGGCAAGGGTGTCTTCCCCGAGAGCCATCCCCTCTACCTGGGCGTCACCGGCTTCGGAGGACACGCGGCGGTCGACTCCTACATGTCGATGCACCGGCCGGACTACCTGCTGGTCCTGGGCAGCCGCCTCGGCGAGATGACGTCGCTCTGGGACCGCAACATGCTGCCCGACAAGGCGCTCGTCCACGTCGACCTCGACCCGGCGGCGTTCGGCGCCGCTTTCCCGGACTTCCCGTCGCTGGACGTCGAGTCGGACGTGGGGGAGCTGCTGCACGGCCTGCTCGCGCTCCCGACGCCGAAGCTCGGGTCCCGCGCCGCTCGAGTGGATGGGTGGCCCTTCCCGCGCGCGCCCGCCGCGCTCGATCGGGCTCCGGTCCGGCCCAGTGTGCTGATGGACGCCATCCAGCGCGTGATCGTGGACCGGTCGAACGCGATCGTGATGTCCGAGGCGGGCAACGCGTTCGCATGGGCCACGCACTGGCTGCGGTTCTCGGGGCGGTCGAGCTACCGCGTGAGCATGGGCTTCGGATCGATGGGCCACGCCGTCACCGGCGTCGTGGGCGCCGCGCTCACCACCGGACGCAAGGCCGTGGCCCTGGTGGGCGACGGAACGATGCTCATGAACAACGAGGTCAGCACGGCGGTCCAGCACGACGCCCCAGTCGTGTGGATCGTGCTGAACGACGCCCGTTACGGGATGATCCACCAGGGCATGGAGTCGATCGGCTACGTTCCGTTCGCCACCGAGATCCCGCGGTCGGACTTCGCCTCCGTCGCGGACGCTCTCGGCGCGCACGGACTGCGCGTCACGCGAGAGACAGAGGTCGCGGCGGCTCTCGAGGAGGCGATGGCGGCCTCCGGTCCCGTGGTCGTGGACGTCTGCATCGACCCGGACGAGGAGGCGCCGTCTCGGAAGCGCAATCGGAGCCTCTTGGCTCAGGGCGTCGCGGGGGAGGACGGGTGACCCGATCGGTCGGCATGCGTTCCCTCGCGGTCGGCTTCCCCCGGCAGGTGCGGACCAACGCGTACTGGCAGCGCGAGTATCCGGAGGTCGTGGCGGAGGCCGAGGGGCGCGCGCTCGCCCGTCTGTGGGAGCGCCGCGAGGGGCCTCCGCAAGACCTTTTCGTCCGGGAGATGCAACCCTACCTGTCGGATCCGTTCCGGGGCGCCGTGGAGCGACGCATCCTCGGAGAGGGGGAGCGCGTCCTCGACATCGAGGTGGAGGCGGCCGCTGCGGCGCTCGAGGCGGGTGCCGTGGAGCGGGACGAGATCGACCTCCTCATCGTCTCGTCGTTCCTCGCCGACCAGATCGGCGTCGGCAACGCTCCGTTCCTCGCGCAGGCGCTCGGCCTGCGCTGCGCCGCGTGGAACCTCGAGACCGCGTGCTCGGGGTCGGTGGTCGGGCTCCAGACCGCGTGCGGGCTCGTCCGGGCCGGCGAGTACCGGAACGTGCTCGTCGTCGCGTCGTGCAGCTACTCGCGGGCCGTGGACGAGCGCGACACGCTCTCCTGGTTCCTCGGCGACGGCGCGGGGGCCTTCGTCGTGGGCGAGGTGGAGGAGGGCCTCGGCTACCTCGGGGGACACTCGGTCCACTCGGCGGACACGTGCGGGACCTTTTCCTACGTCCTCGGCATCGACGAGAGGACGGAGCTTCCCGCGGTGCGCATGGTCGCGTCTCCCGACACCGGGCGCGTGCTCGCCGAGACGGCGACCGAGTACGTGAGGACCTGCTGCCTCGGCGCGGCGGCTGCGGCGAACGTGTCGCTGTCGGACATCGACTTCTTCGTCTTCCATACGCCGGTCCCGTGGTTCGCCCCGTTCGCGGCGCGCGCCCTCGAGGTCGACCCCGCCCGAACCGTCTGCACGAACCGGTGGTTCGCGAACATCGGGCCGGCCCTGATGCCGATCAACCTTCTTTACGCTGCCCACCAGGGGAGGATCCGACGCGGCGACCTCGTGTTGCTTCAGTCGATCGGCAGCGTGTCGTCTGCGGGGGCAACCATCGTCCGGTGGAACGAGCCGGCGCTCGGACCACTGCCACCCGGCATCGATTGACTCTTGGATTCCTCCTACCCGAAGCTGGTAACGGTCCTCACTCGGTACGTCTCGCGGCTGAACGCCGAGAGCGTGCTGAACAACGCGCTGCGGCGGCGTGGCATCTCTCCGTCCGGCATGCGGCCCGCCGACGTGGCGGCCATCGCCGCGGACCTCGAACGCGGGATCTCCCTCTTCGGGGGAGTGGACCCTGCGCGCCTGCGAGGCGAGCTCCAGACGCTGTATCCGTCCGAAGGCAGCATCGAGCCTCAGCGGATCGAGATCACGTCGGAGGACGACGTGGTGGTCGCTCGCTCAGAGGCGCGTCGACTGTGCGAGCAGCTCGGCGCGAGCCGCTTCTCGGTGCAGCGCGTGGCGACGGTCGTGGGCGAGCTCGCCCGGAACATCGCGAGCTACACACCGGGAGGGATGGTCGAGCTCGGCCCGAAGTCCGGCCCCGAGCGCGTCTTCTACGTGAGGGCCGAGGACCGTGGCAGCGGCATCTCCAACATCGACGAGATCATGAGCGGCGGCTACCGGAGCAGGACCGGGCTCGGCCTCGGCCTGCTCGGGACCAAGCGTCTGGCGCGCCACTTCGAAGTGAAGACCGGTCCCCGCGGAACGCGGGTGGACGTGGAGCTCGAGCTGTGATCGTCGAGACCTCACACACGGTCCGGGCTCGAGCCGGAGAGACGTGCTCGGGAGACGCGGTGGTCGTGCGTTCCGACGGGCGCCGCTGGCTGCTCGCGGTGGTGGACGCGCTCGGGCACGGAGAGCCCGCGGCGGAGGCCGCCCGGATCGCCGCCGAGTGTCTGGCGGGTGTCGAGCTCGACGCCCGTCCCGCCGCGATCCAGGAGTGCCTGCACCGGACGCTCCGCGGGACGCGCGGGGCCGCCGCCATGGTCTGCAGCCTCTCGGCGGGGAACCTGGTGGGGTGCGGCGTCGGCAACGTGGAGCTGCGCAGCCACCCGAGCACCTTGCCCGTCGTGCTCAGCCCCGGGATCCTCGGCGGCCACGTGCGCCGGTTCCGCGAGTTCGAGGCCGATGTCCGGCCGCGCCGCCGCCTGCTCGTGTTCACCGACGGGATCTCGACCTCCAGCCTCCGCCTGGACCTGGTCGTGGGTCTCGGCCTCGACACGGTCAGCCGGCACGTGGTGGACACCTTCGGCCACTTGCACGACGACGCGGCCGTGCTGGTCGCGGATGTGAGGTGCTGAGCATGTACGAACGCGTACCGATCCTCGGCTTCTGGAACGTCCTGCTGGTGCCGATCCAGGGCGAGCTGAGCGACTCCCTGGCGGCGACCCTGTGCGAGGACGTCCTGCAGAGAATCCACGCGAGCTCGATCCGGGCGCTGATCATCGACCTCACGGGCGCATGGATGATCGACAGCCACCTGTGCGCCACGCTCTCGCGCCTCGCGACGAGCGCATCTCTCATGGGCACGCGCACCGTGTTCTCCGGCATGAGCCCGGAGGCCGCGCTCACGCTGCAGACCATGGGCATCGACATGCCGGACGTGGACTCGGCCCAGACGCTCGAGGCCGCGCTCGAGCTCGTCGGGGTGAAGTCCGAGGCCGAGACGATCGGCCCGGAAGAGGACTGGCTCGAGCCGGACGAGCCCGAGTGGATCGAAGACTTCGACTCCTAGGAGACGACGCATGACCGACAGAATGGTGAAGGGATTCAATCTGGAGCAGACGGCCTCCTTCATCGACAGCCACTACTCCCACGACGACCGGGAACGCATCCACGCGCACCTGCCGGCCGCCCTCAAGGAACGTCTGGCCCGCGTCAAGTCGGGGAGCTGGTATCCGCTGGAGGATCAGGTCGCCCTGCAGCGTGCCATGGCCGCGGTCGCCCCCGACCCCGAGACGGCACACCGCAACGCCGTCGCGCTCGGGAGGCACCTGTCGAACGCGGCGACCGGTACGTTCATGCGCCTGCTCCTCAAGGTGCTGACGCCCAAGGTGTTCCTGAAGAAGGTCCCGGACATCTGGCCCCGCATGTTCAACTTCGGAACCTTCGAGTCCGACCCCTCGGCGTTCGAGGAGTGTGGGGCGACCATGTTGATGCGGGACGTCGGCGGGTTCGACCACGTCGACGCCGTGTCGACGGGGTGGATCGAGGCGGTCTTCGTGGCGATGGGGCACGAGGATGCCCAGGTCGCCTCCGCGCCGATGCAGGGCGAGGACGCGGGCACCGCCTACCGGTTCGACATCCGTTGGAGCTGAGAGGACACGTCATGAACGACATCGACCACGGCCACGAAGCCCTCGCCGAGCGCATCGCCGACATCCTCCTCACGCTCGCCGACGTCGGCGCGGGCGACTACTCGGTCCGCCTCGACACGAACCTGCCGGAGTCGGACCCGTTCGGGGCGTTGCGGGTGGCCATCAACGAGATGGTGGAGTCTCTCGAGGACGCGGCGGCGCGCAGCCAGGCCTACCAGCGCGAGCTCGAGGACAAGATCGTCACCATCGAGCGGCAGCGCGAGGCGATCCGGGAGCTGTCGACGCCGATCATGGAGGTGTGGGACGGGGTCCTGTGTCTCCCGATCGTCGGCGTGATGGACTCCCACCGGAGCGCGGAGATGACCGAGTCGCTCCTGCAGGCCATCGTCGACAAGGGTGCCCTTTGCGCGATCATCGACATCACGGGGATCGAGGCGATGGACACCCGGACCGCCGACCACTTCCTGCGGATGGCGAAGGCGGTGCGCCTGCTCGGCGCGCACTGTGTCCTGACGGGCATCAACCCCGCCATCGCGCAGACGGTCGTCCACATCGGTGTGGACCTCCAGGGGATCCAGACGCACCGGAGCCTCCGTGACGGCCTGCGCCAGTGGGTGGCCAGGCGACACGCGAGCAAGAAGAAGCCTTGACCGTGGTCCGCCTGCCCGTCTACGAGCGTCTCGACCTCGTCCATGCGTCGCGCCTCGTGCGTTCGCTGGCCGCGCACATGGGGTTCGGGGCGCACGAGCAGGCGGAGCTCGGGATCGTGGTCATGGAGCTCGGGTCGAACATGCTCAAGTACGCAGGCTCGGGCAGCTTGCAGCTCGGCAGCGTCCTGCACGAAACGCGTGGCAGGGGGCTGGAGATCCTCGCGCGGGACGGCGGTCCACCCATCCGGGATCTCGGCTTGGCGCTGAAGGACGGCTGTGACGACACCGGACCCATCCCGCCCGAGCGTCTCTACGGGCGCGCCGGGATCGGAGCCGGTCTCGGAGCCGTCGTGCGGCTCACCGACTGCTTCGAGCACACGCCGCTCGAGGTGGGCAAGCAGATCCGCGTCGTGCGCTACGTCCACGTGCGCGCGCCCGCCGCGCCGCCGCGGGTGCGGCGCGCTACTCCGCGGGGGTGAGGACCGGAGTCGGCCGGGCGTCCTCGGCGAGCCGCGCGCGGCTCCGGCGCGCAGCCGGCCGCCAGCCGCCGCGCTCGAGCCGCCACCAGAACAGGGCCGCTCCGGCGAGGATCTCGACAGAGAGGCCGAGCCAGCCGCCGAGCGCGCCGAGGCCGGCGCGGTAGCCCAGCAGCCACGTGAGCCCGGGCAGGAACACCCAGGCGCAGGCGATCCCGACCGCGGCGGGCCACGTCACGTCGCCCGTGCCACGCAGGATGCTGCGCGCGACGGCGTTGCCCGCGTCGGCGATCTGGAAGACCGCCGCCACGTAGAACAGCGGGACGGTGGCCGCGACCACGGCCGCTTCGTCGGCGAACGCGCCCGCGATCACGGCCGCGCCCGTGACGAGCGCGACCGTGCACAGGACCGCGTAGACACCCGCCGTCATCATCGACCAGCGACCGACCGGACGGACCAGGTCGTCGCGGTCGGCACCGACCGCCTGGCCTGCGAGGATGGACCCGGCCTCGGCGACGGCCAGCGCCGGCAGGAAGCACAGGTGCATGACCGCGAGCGCGATCTGGTGCGCGGCCATCTCGACCTCGCTGAGCGCCGCGAGCAACGCCGCGAGGACGGAGAAGGACCCGACCTCCAGCAGGAACTGGACGCCCGTCGGTAGGCCGACGGCGAAGAGCGCACGCAGGTGGCGCGGCCCGAGCCGGGACAGCCCGAACCCCTCCCGGCGCTGGACCCCGACCAGGATCGCGCCTTCGACGACGTGCGCAGCGACGCTCGCCCACGCCGCGCCCGCGACGCCCTGGCGCAGCACCACGATGAGGAGGTAGTCGAGCACGACGTTGACGCCATTGGCGGCGAGCACGGCCCACATCGGCGACCGCGAGTCCCCGATCCCGTACCGGTGCTCGCGGATCGCGCAGTACGCGAGGACGAACGGCGTCCCGAGGGCGCGGATCCGCAGGTAGACCTCGGCGTGCGCGCCGGCCTCGCGCGAGGCGGCGATCGACCGGAGAGGATCGGCCACGAGCTGCGCCGCGACGAGCCCGACCAGCCCGAGCGCGACCGCCGTCACGACGCCGGCGCCGAGGTTCGCCGCGAGCTCGCCGCGACGCCCGGCGCCGATCGCCTGAGAGGACAGCACCTTGACGGCGCGCAGCAGGCCGAACCCGAAGCACAAGAGCGTGAAGGCCGCGGTGCCGCCCAGGCCGACGCCTGCGAGCGACGGCGCGCCGAGCCGGCCGACGAACAGCGTGTCGACCAGCGTCATGACGCTGTACGACACCGTCGACACGGCGATGGGCCAGGCCAGTCGCAGGAGCTCCCGGAGCGGGTGGTCGATCCACGGGAGCGCGGCAACGTGTCTTCTTCGTCCTTCGTTCGCGGGTTGCATGGGGGCCTCTGGGAGCCGGGGGCCCGGGCGCGCGACGACGGATACGAAACCGCCGCGGCCCGATTCGGCCCGCGGCGGGTGAGTGGCGAAAGGAAGAGACGGTCAGCTCATCCCAGCACCCCCACCCGCGGCGGTGCCAAAGCGCGGGTCCACCCCGAAGGTGGAACGGGCGCCGAGCGGCATCTGCGTGGGCGTGCGGTGCATGGGAGGGATCTCCTTCCGGTCTCGCTGGTGTGAGCCCGGACGCGGACCGGGTCAAGGAGAAAGACGGCGGGGGCCGGCGGCGGAGTGGGCACGGCGCAGGGTGACCGGGACCGGATCGCGGTCGTAGGGGAGGGCGCGGTAGCTCGGGCGGGCCGGGAAGGTGCGCTGGGCGTGCGGCGGATCGAGCGAGACGCGGGCTTCGGCGGAGTCGCACAGCCCGCGCGCCTGCTCGCTCGCGCAGATCGAGGTGCGGAGCCAGAACACGCACGACTCGGCGGCGGCGGCGGTTCGCAGGTCGTCCGGGTGCTCGACCTCCAACGGAGCGTGCGCGCCCGGGTGGGCCCAGTCGGGGATCTCGAGGACGCGGTGGCCGGCGCGCCGGACGTGGGCGACGCGGCAGTCGGCGGGCAGGCGCGCGAGCTCGGCGCGGACAAACGCGTACTCGCGCTGGTCGGTCGTGCGCTCGAGGGCCGCGCGGCCTTGCACGAAGAAGACCGCCCCCGCGAAGAGGAGCGGGATCGGGATCGCCCAGCGCAGGCCGAGATCGCGCGGAAGAAGAGCGGCGAGCCCGAGCGCGAGGGCGGGCGCGGGGAGCCGGTCGTAGCTGTGCTGCCAGACGTCGCTCTGGCCGTAGGCGTGGCGTGTCACGAGCACGAAGAGCACGTGAGCCGCCGCGTGGAGCACGGGCGCGCGGGGGCGGGCGACGAAGAGCGCGCCGGCGGCGAGCACGGCGGTCACGGCGACATGTATCGGTGAGCTCGCCATCCCGAGCGAAGAGAGCACGCCCGCGCCGGGCCCGTCGGCGAGCGAGCGCTCGGCCACGGACGCGAGCCAGCCGCCGCTCGTCAGCCACGCCGCCGCGGCGGTGACGGCAGCGACCGCGGCCGCCGCGAAGAGGCGAGCCCGAACGGGCGGGCCGTCAATGCCGAGGAGCCCGGCGAGCGGCAGGAGCGCCACGAGCGGCCACGCGACCGGGTGCACGCGCGCTGCCTGGACCGCGAGGAGCGAGGCCGCGAGCACGAGCGCCCCCGCGGCGAGGGGACGGCGCGCGTGTGCACGGTCGGCCGCGAGCGCGCCGAGGAGCGTCGCGCCGAGGACGAGGGTGACGATCGGTGCGAAGTAGCTCTCGCTCGCGCCGAGCCGCGCCGAGACGGGATCGCACGCGAGCAGGAGCGCGGCGAGCAGGGCGCGGTGGCGATCGAGGTCGGCGGTGCGCGCGAGGGCGTAGAGCAGCACGGGCGCGAGCGCAGAGAGCGCGGCGTTCGCGGCGAAGATCGCGACGTCGGGCGGCGCAATGCCCGAGCGCGCGAGCGGCCCGAGCAGCTCGGCGTAGCCCGGGCCATAGCTCGCGAGGATGCCCGGATCGCGGATCGCGCCGCGGATCCACAGGGGCCCCTGGCCGTTGATGTGCCATGGGCCGAAGACGCCGAGCACCAAG
>JBDIVX010000141.1:0-19384 GCA_039794305.1 Candidatus Neutrinellum sp. | reverse complement strand
GGTCGAGCGGCGCGTCGGCGCGGGGGCGGGCCGGCAACAGATCGCCGAGGCGCGCGGCGTAGGCGCGCGGCTCGACGTGATCGCCGCCGGTGACGAGGAGCCCGCCTCCCGCCTCGACGAGCTCGACCAGCCTGCGGGCCGCGTGCGCGGGCGGGGCGGGCGCGTTGGCGAGGACGACGACGTCGAACCCGCGGAGATCCTGCGACGCGAAGGTGTCCGGGTCGACGATGCGGTAGGTGACCGCCCCCTCGCTCGCCGGGGCCAGCTCGAGCGCGCGCGCGACGAAGCCCACCTCGTCGCGGTCGCGCGACGCGTCCGGATCGCCGTCGACGAGCAGGACCCGCAGGGACGAGGGCGGCCGCAGGAGCACGGCGCGGCGGTCGTCGGTCGGGAGCGCGTCGCCGCGGTCGAGCTCGACGAGCGCCGTCGGGTCGCCCTCCGACACGAGGGGGCCGTGCAGCGTGGCGCGGCCGACGCCGCCGACCAGCTCCACCTCGGCGTGCGCGAGCGTCTCGTCGCCGCGGCGGAGCGTGAGCCCGACCGTCTCGTCGCTCGCGCCGTAGGCTCGCACCTCGACGCCGATCGAGGCCTGGCCGGGCGTCGTGGGATCGGGCACCGCGACCGCCGAGACGACCGCGCGGTTCGACGGGGCGTCGCCGCCGAGGCGCTCGACGTCCACGGCCACGTCTCCCCCGGGCCAGGCGACGATCTCCCACCCGGCGTGCCGCGCTCCATCCGTCAGCACGAGCAGCCTGCGCGCCTCGTGTCGGGCGCCGTGGAGCTCGCGCGTGCCGAGCGCGACGGCTTCGGGCATCGAAGTGCCGCGCGCGGTCCGCCGCCTGACCTCTTCGAGCACGCCGGCCGCTGCCTCCAGGTCTTCGGTGCGCCGGACGAGGAGGCGGGGCGGGGATCCCGCGAGGACGATCGCGACCTCCGAGCCCGCCGGCAGCGACTCGATGGCGTCGAGCGCGCGGCCGACGGCCTCGTCTGCGAGCGTGGAGCCCTCGCCGCGGCCCATGGACATGGAGTCGTCGAGGACGATGGCCACCGAGGCGACCCGGCCGTCGCCGTAGGCGAGCTGCACCGTGACGTAGGGGCCCGCGAGGGCCGCCGCGAGGCAGACGACGAGCAGGATCCGCGCGAGGAGCAGGAGCATGTCCACGAGCCGCATGCGCCGGCGGCTCTGGGCCTGCGCGCGCTCGAGCAGGGCCACCGTGGGCAGCTCCACCCGCGGCAGATCGCGGCGGCGGGCGAGGTGCGCGACCACGGGGAGCGCGGCCGCGAGCAGGCCCAGGAGCGCGAGGGGTGCCTCGAAGCCCACCGTCGCCTCCGCTCAGGCCCAGCCCCGGCGGTGCCCGCGCGACAGGAGCGCCGCGAGCACGTGCTCGGGAGGATCGTCGGTTCGGGCGAGCGCGTAGCGCGCCCCGGCCGCCGTGCAGCGCTGGCGGCTCTCGTCGATGAAGCGCTGCACCTCGTCGCGGTACGTGCGCCGGACGGCCTCGGGATCGACGTCGAGCGCGGGCTCGCCCTCGAGGCCCACGAAGCGCGCGGGACCCTCGAACGGGAGATCGATCTCGTCCGGCGACAGGACGTGCAGTACCACGATGTCGTGGCCGCGCGTCACGAGGTGCGCGATGGGACCGAGCGCGCCGTCCGACAGATCCAGGAGGTCGCTCGCGATCGCCACCACGCCGCGGCGGCCCGCGCGCTCGGCGACCTGGGTGAGCGCCGAGGCGAGGTCGGTGCCACGCCCGCGCTCGGCGGGCGTCGCGAGCGCGCGCATGATGGTCGGGAGGTGTGCGGGTCGAGTGCGTGGCGGCACCGCCTCCTCGAGCGTCTCGTCGATGCGCGCGACGCCGGCGGCGTCGCCCTGGCCGATGAGCACGTACGCGAGCGCGGCGAGCAGCGCGGCGGCGTACTCGTCCTTGCGCACACCGTCGGTGCCCCGGTAGGCCATCGAGCCCGACGCGTCGAGCACGAGCGTGGCGCGCAGGTGCGTCTCCTGCTCGAAACGCTTGACGACGTCGCGGTCGGTTCGCGCGAAGGCGCGCCAGTCGAGCAATCGGGTGTCGTCGCCCGGGCGATACTCGCGGTGCTCGACGAAGACGACGCTCGCGCCGCGGTGTGGGCTCCTGTGGATTCCGCTGAGGAGCCCGTCGACGGCGCGCCTCGCCTGCAGCGTCAGGTTCCGGACCCGCTTGGCGGTCTCCGGATCGAGCACGGCGCTCGACGTCTCCGCCTCCGTTCTCCGACCCTCGACCCCGGACGCCATCGCGATCAGACGCGCACGCGCCCGAGGACCGACTCGATGACCTGGGCGGGGCGTACGCCCTCGGCCTCTGCGCGGAAATTCGGCACGAGGCGGTGCCGGAGCACGGGCTCCGCGAGGGCGCGCACGTCGTCGACCTCCGCGGCGAAGCGGCCATCCAGCACGGCGCGGGCCTTGGCCCCGAGGACGAGCGACTGGCTCGCGCGGGGGCCGGCGCCGAAGGCGACGAACTGCTTGACCTCGTCGCTCGCGCTCGGGTCGCCGGGGCGGGTGGCGCGCACGACCGCGACCGCGTGCTTGATCACGTGCTCGGCCGCGGGGACCCGCGGGACGAGGTCCTGCAGCTCGAGGATCTCCTCTTTCGAGAGCACGTGCTCGGGCGTCTCCGATGCGGGGACGGTGGTGCGCTGAACGATCTCCACCTCTTCGTCGACCGACGGATAGCCGACGTCGATCTGGAAGAGGAAGCGATCGAGCTGCGCCTCGGGCAGTGGGTACGTGCCCTCCTGCTCGATCGGGTTCTGTGTCGCGAACACCAGGTACGGCGGATCGAGGCGGTAGGTGTGCCCGCCCGCCGTGACGCGCCCCTCGGCCATGGCCTGCAGGAGCGCGGCCTGCGTCTTCGGTGGCGTGCGGTTGATCTCGTCCGCGAGGAGCACGTTCGTGAAGACCGGTCCCTCGACGAACCGGAAGCGCCGCGCGCCGGTGTCACGATCGACCTCGAGCACGTCCGTGCCGGTGATGTCGCTCGGCATCAGATCCGGCGTGAACTGGATCCGGTTGGACTCGAGCGAGAGCACCTCGGCGAGGGTCGTGATCAGCAGCGTCTTCGCGAGGCCGGGCACGCCGACGAACAGGCCGTGACCGCGCGCGAACAGGGCGACCAGCAACAGCTCGACGACCTCCTCCTGCCCGACGATGCGCTTTCGGACTTGCTCGACGATCCGACCGTGCGCCCGCCCGAGCGCCTCCACCCGCTCGACGTCGGTCGGCGCGTCGGCCCGCCGCGGAAGGTCGAGGCCCGCAGCCGGGCGCGCCACGGAAGCGCTGCTGTCCGGTAGCTCGCTCACCCTCGCCAAGCTAGCCCCGGGCCGCCCGACACGCCAGCGGAATTCAGGGGAATTTCCGGGGCTGGCGGCCCCTCCTCACCGGACGGTGCCGCCGAGCGCACCGCACGCGGCGACCTCGCGGCGGCGCTGCTCGTCGTCCTCGATCAGGGACGCGAGGTCGCAGTGGGGCTGCGGGTCGAACGGGTTGATGCGGATGGCTTCCCGGAGCGCCTCGCGAGCCGGGGCGCTCCGCCCCTCGGAGGCGAGGGCGGCGCCGAGGACCGCCTGGATGGGCGCGTGCTCCGGGTAGCGCTCCCGTACGCGCTCGAGCGCCGCGATCGCCTCGCCGGCGCGGCCCGACGCCAGCGCTGCCCGCCCGAACCGCGAGGCGACGAGGGGATCGTCGGGCGCGGCCTCGAGCGCCTTTGCATACTCGACGGCTGCGGCGCCCGCGCGCCCGCGGTCCCACAGGAGGTCGCCGAGGCGGAAGTGGCGCCGCGCCTGCTCCGCCTGAACCTCGGTGGACTCGTCGACCTCGCCGGCGCCGTGCCGGAACCGGAGCGGGAGCAGACGCGGCGGGTCGTGCCGGGGGGACGGGCGGCCGCGCAGGCTCTCGCGCCACCGCGCCTCGAGGCGCGACCAAGGCTCGCCCGCGACCGCGACGAGAGCGTCCCGCGCATCTTCACCCTCGGCCATGCGCGCGACGGCGCGGCGCAGCCCGTCGCCTTCGTACCGACCGTGGAAGGCCTCGATGAAGGTCGCCACCTGCGCGAAGGCCAGGGCCGCGTCCTGCTGGGAGGGCAGCCGGGCGATGGACGGATGGAGGCGCTCGAAGGCGATGAGCTCGCCCGACCGCGCGGCCCGGTCGAGCAGCGCGCCCGCGGAGGGGTCCACGTGAGCCTCGGGCTCTTCGCCCCGCCAGGTCCGCTCGAGGAACTTGGCGACGCCCTCCTGGAACCAGACCGGGGCGTTGTCCCGGGAGGCGCGGCTCAGGACGAGGTGCACGTACTCGTGCGCGATCGTGTCCATCCACGGGTAGCCGCGGACGAGCGCGCGCGGCGAGGTGATCATCAGACGGTCCCACTTGCACAGGGCGATGGTCCCCGTGCGCTCGATCTCCTCGACGGTGAGCGACGAGACCTCGGCGAGCGAGGCGGGCGTCGGGTAGATCTCCAGCCGTACCGGGCCGGGCACGCGCACCCCGAGCGCCTCGGTGAGTGCGCGGTCGGCGGCGGCCATCGCCTCGAGGGCGTAGGGCACGAGGACCTCGTCGCGCCCGGGCGCGTGGCGGACGACGAAGCGGCCGTCCGACGAGCGCGCGCTCTCGAAGCTCTGCGTCGCGTCGCGGGTCGCGGCGACGAGGTCACGCACGCGCCGTCGCTCGGCGAGGGACGCACCGCTCCCCTCGCGGGCGATCGCCGCGTCGAGCGCCTCGACCGCGGCGGCGTAGTCGCCGCGGTGGAAGGCCAGCATCCCCCGGGCCTCGAGCACGTCCGGATCGGTCGCGTGCCGTCGGGCGACCGGCTCGAGCAGCCGCGCTGCGTCCTCCACGCGGACCTCGGACAGCGCCCGCTGCGCCCGGCGGACGGCCTCGCCATCGGCCCCGGGAGGCATGGCTCCGGCCCCACCGCCGAGCAGCACGGCGAGCGACGCCGCCACGGCGGCGCAAAGACGCGGCGCGAGGAGGGATCCCCGGCGTCGAGCGGCGCGAGGCGCCGGGCGGTGGGCCGGGTCGATCACCTGAGCAGCTCCTCGTAGTAGCGGCGCACCGACTCCTCGAAGCCGCGCGGGGCGCCCTCGCGCATCGCGTCGAGCAGCCGTCGGCGCATCTCCATGGGCCCCTCGAACTCGTCGGCGCCGGGAATGCGCACCGGGTCGCGGAAGTCGAAGGCGTCGCCGCCCTCTCGGCCTCCACCGCCCCCGCCGTCCTGTCGTCGTTGCTCGCGTTCGAGCCGCTCGCGCAGCTCGCTGAGCCGGCGGGCGGCCTCCTCCTGCGCGCGGGAGGCGCCGATGGGATCGTGCCGATCGAGCGCGCGCTGGCCCTCGCCCATGGACTCCTGCGCCTGCCGGATCGCCTCGGCCGCGTCGGGCGACAGAGGCGCGCCGTCCGGGGCCGCCTCGAACTGACCGGCCAGCCGCTCGGCCGCGCTGTGCACCTCGCTCTGGCGCGGTCCGTCCTCGCGCATCTGGGAGTGGCCGCCGTCGTCCACGTAGTCGCCGACGCGCGGGATCGCCCGGTCGATGTCCTGCCGGAGCTCGCGCAGATCCTCGGCGGCCCGGCGGGCGTCTCGGGCCGCTTCGCTCGTGTCGCCGTCGGCGCCCGGGAACATGAGCGCGGAGAGATCGAGATCCCGCGAGAGGTCCTCGACCTCGCGCCCCGCCTCGTCGGCCATCCGGCGCGCCTCGCCGAGGTCGCCCGTGCGCAGGGCGTCCTCCACGTCGACCATGCGCTGCCGCGCCCGCTCGAACGCCTCCTCGTCCACGGGACCGCGACCCCGGACGCGTTCGAGCCCCAGGCGCACCTCTCTCGCCTGACGCGCGAGGCGCCTCGCCGCCTCTTCGTGCTCGGTGCCGGTCTCGGACAGGGCGCGCTCGGCGGCCCGCCGCCGCGTGTCGCCGCTCCGCTGGGCGAGCCGCTGCTGCTCTGCCTCGAGCCCGGCGAGCGCGTCGAGGGCCTCGGCCATGGCGCGCTCCCGCGGGCCGAAGCGTTCGGCGGCGAACGACTCGAGGCCCCCGCCGAGCGTCTTGGCGATGGAGTCGATCTGCCGCTCGAGCTCTGCGAGCTGGCGCGCAGCTTCCTCGAGGTCGCCGCGCTCCACCGCCTGCCGAAGGGACTCGAGCGCGTCGCTCGCCTCCTCGCGGGGCAGCGAATCGGTGTTCACGTAGTCCTGCGGCACGTCGCGCGCCATCTGCGAGAGCCGCCGCATCAGCTCGCGCATCCGGGCCTGCGCCCGGGCGATGGCGCCCATGAGCGCCTGCCTGGCCTCGGGCGAATCGGCTCGCCGCAGCTCCTCGACGAGCGAGACCATCTGACGGCGCAGGTCGTCGAGCTCACGGGCGATGGCCGCCGCGTCCTCGATCTGCGCCCGGCCGAGCAGGTCGGCGAGCAGGAGCGAGTCGCCCTCCAGCTCCTCGACGAGCGCGCCGTCGACCTGCGCGCGGCGGGCCTTCGCCGCGACCTCCGGCTGGTGCAGGCGCGTCTCCCGGGCGAGCTCCCGCCGCACCCGCCGCGCCATCTCGCGGAAGATGCCCGCCTCGGCTCCCGAGGACGAGGCGCGGTCGCCGCGCTGGGCGAGATCGCCGAGCTTGCCGGTGAAGCGGATCGTCACCTCCCGGAGCTGGCGCTGGCGTCGCTCGGCCTCCGCGCGGTCCTCGGGGACCACCCACTCGAGCCGGTCGGCGAGCGCGTCGAGCGCGGCTTCGAGCACCGCCTCGAGGTCGGCCATCGCCTCGGCGCGGCGCGTGGCTTCCGACGCGACGGTCAACCGGCGTTGCGTGGAGCGCCCGACGTTGGGCCCGCTCACCTCGTCGCCGTCCCGACCCTCGATCCAGACGAGCAGCTCGTCGCCGGGCTGCGCGCTGAAGGACGCCGCGACGACCGAAGCGCCGCCAGACGCCTCCGGCTCGGCGCCCTCGGCGTAGTCGGCCATCCTCCGGCGGATCTCGCGCCCGTCCGCCGTGCGCACGACCAGGTCGACCGAGCGCAGGCCCACGTCGTCCTGCGCCTCCCATAGAACGGGCACCTCCTCGCGCAGCTCCACGGTGAGGTCGACGGCGGGCTCGAGCATCGCCACCCGCGGAGCCCCGTCCTCGAGCGCGTGCACGGTCCTCCGGACGGCGTCGCGGAGCCAGCGCTGATCCTCGTCCTTCATGCGCACGTGCAGCTCGGCGTCCTCGCGGACGACGAACCGGCCCTCGAGCGAGCCGTCGGCCGCCGTGGCGAGCCGCACGCTGGTGTCGCCGACCTCGAGCACGCCGGCGACGGCGGTGACGCGGGGCTCGACGCGGAGCTCCACGCTCGTGCCGCGCGGTGCCTCGATCCGCGACACGTCGCGCAAGGAGACCGGCGGACGCGCGAGGTACTCGGGGTAGACGAGGCGGACGTCCACCGAGGAGACGACGGCCGCCATGCGGACGCCGGACACGTCTTCGACGCTCGGGTGCAAGAGCGCCCACGCGCCCGCGGCGCTCCGATCGAAGCCCACGAGCGACCCGAGGGCGAGGAGCGCGGCGGCGAACCCGCCGAGGACGGCCGGGTGTCGCAGCCGGCGCCACGGGACGACCCGCTCGACCGGTACCTGCGCGAGCGCCGCCCGGACCCGCGCGGCGTGCGCCTCGACGAGCGAGGGGGCGAGCGAGCGGGCGCGGGCGTCCGCGTCGAGCTCCACCGCCGAGCGCGCGGCGGACGCGAGCTCCGGGCGCACCGACGAGAGGAGCACGGCCGGGCCCGACCCCCGAAGCGCGCGGACGCCCCGGAGCCCGACGGCGATCCCGGCGAACGCCGCGGCCGCGACGACGATCCAGCAGGCCCCGGCGAGAGGCACCGGGGCGATGGGGCCCACCGCGGCGGCCGCCCCGGCGAACGCGAGGGTGCCGGCCCCGGCGCCGAGGCAGAGCGCGCGAAGCGCGTAGAGCGCTCCGGCGCGGCGACGCACGCGGGCCAGGTACCGGTGCACCGGGGGTGCCGAGGGTGTCACGGGCGACAATGTAGCAGGGTCGGGCGAGGGCCCAAGCGCGCGTAGACACCCGAGAATCCTGCGCGTTGACCGGCTTCGGAACGCATGGATATAGTCCCCCGGCCGGCGCGCCCGGTTGGGGCCGACTGGAATCACCCATGCCTCGCCAAGCGTCCGACCCCTACGCCGACCTCGCCCTGTCGACCTGGCTCGACGAGCTCGCGGCCGACCGCCGCGTGCTGTGGGTGGGCGACGCCGCCAGCGACGCCCCCGATCGGCTCGCGCGCGGAGCCCGCTCGGTGCTGGTCCTCGCTCCCCATCCCCCGCCCAAGCGCGAGAGCCAGAAGCGTGGCGCGCGCATCTCGGCGCTCAAGCCCGGTCCGCTCGCCTTTCGGCCCGGGAGCTTCGACGTGGTCGTCGTGCCCGACCTCGGCGCCGTGGGCCTCGCAGACGGCGCGCGGCTCGACGAGCTGCGCGAAGTGACCGGCGAGCAGGGCGTGCTGGTCGCGGGCACGCCGGCCGAGGACGGCGTCGGGTACGAGGCGCTCTTCGAGCTGCTCGCCGAGCGGTTCCCGATGGTGCGCATGCTCGGGCAGGCAGCTTTCGCCGGCTACGCCGTCGTGGACCTCGAGGCTGCCCAGGCAGACCCCGAGGTCACGTTCGATGGCTCGCTCGCCGGCGAGCAGCCGGCCGAGCGCTGGCTCGCCGTCGCGTCCGCCGACGGTCCGTCGCTCGACGCGTACTGCGTGATCCAGGTACCCGGCACGGAGCGGCCGGTCGCGGCGCCGAGGCGCACCCGGCGCGCGCCGGAGGAGGCGGACGATCGAGCCGCCCGGCTCGAGGAGGAGCTGCGCCAGCGGCAGAGCGAGGTCGACGCGGCCAACGAGCACGCCGAGGCGCTCGAGCTCACCCTCGCGGAGCGCTCGAGCGAGGTCGAGGAGCTGCGGGACGCGCTCGATGTGCGCGAGCGCGAGCTCGAGTCGCTTCGGGGCGCGATCACGCGGCTCGAAGAGGCACGGCGTGAGGAGGCCGCGCGTCCGGAGGAGCCGGAGGCTCGGCCGGACGAGGTCGCGGCGGACATCGACCGGCTCGAGCAGGCGCTCTCGGCGCAGGGCGGGCGCGTGCTCGAGCTCGAGCGCGAGGTCTCGCGACGCGGCACGCTGGTGCGCGACCTCGTCGAGGAGCTGCGGGAGCTTCGCGCCGCGGGCGCGCGTGAAGCGGCCTCCGCCTCGAGCGAGGAGCTGGACGCCGCCGTCGAGCGCGCGGTCGCCGCCGAGGCGGCGCGGGCCGAGGCACAGTTCCAGATCGACGAGCTGATGGGCCGTCTTGCCCAGGCAGGCGACCCCGAGGAGCTCGCGGCGTTGCGCCTGCGCGAGGCTCGGCTGAGCGGGACGGTGCGCGGGCTCCGGGCGCGCCTCGCGGAGGCCGAGGAGCTGCGGGAGCTCGCCGAGGGGCGGCTCGCCGTGACGGAGCTCGACCTCGACGATCAACGGCGGCAGAGCCGCCAGCTCGAGCGTGACCTCGGCGAGCTTCGGGAGCAGTACGAGCTCGAGCTGGTGCGCGCGCGGGGGCCGGCCGAGACGCGAGGCGAAGTCAGCGAGCGCGAGGCCGAGCTCCGTGCGTCCGAGACGAACCTGTCGAGGCGCGTGGGGGAGCTGTCGGGGCAGCTCGTGGCGTGTCGCGATCTGCTCTCCCAGGCCTCGGACGACCGCGACCACGCCCGCGCCGAGACGCTCCGCCTGACGGCGCTCGTCGGATCGCTCGAAGACCAGTTCAGCGGGGCGCGGCGGGGCTACGAGGCGCGAATCGCGGAGCTCTTGCACGACAGCTCGGCGGAGGCGGAGCGCGAGGTCTCCCGGGCACGCGCGGAGCTCGCGGAGGTGCGGGGGGAGCGCGACGGCCTCTCGGCGCGTCTGGCCGACCGGGAGGCGGCGCTCGCCGCGCGGGCGACGGCGTCGGTGGACGACGTCGAGCAGGCGCGCGCGGAGGCGGGGCGGCTGCGGGGCGAGCTCGAGCGCCTGCGCAGGGAGGCCGTCGAGCTGAGCGCCCGCGCGACCGACGCCGAGGACCGGGCGCGTCGGGAATCGGAGGGGGCCGCGGAGCTCTCGGCGAACACCGCCGTGCGGGAATCGCTCGTCACGCGCCTGCAGATGGAGCTCGCCGACGAGGAGCGGCGACGGCAGGAGCTCACACAACGGCTCGCTCGGGCCGACGAGGAGAACGAGCGGCTGCGGAGCGCGCTGCTCGACGCCAGCGAGCAGGTGGACGAGGCGCTCGCGGCCGAGGACCGCAAGGACCGCCTGCAGCGCCGACGCCGGCTGTCGGACACCGCGCTGGTCGAGACGCGAGGCATCCTCGTCGAGCTCGCCGAGGCGATCGGCGAGCAGGTGGGGCCGGCTCCGCGCGAGATCACCGCGGTCGGCCTCGAATCGCCCGACCTCGACGCCCCGATGCGCGCGCGCGTCGAGGAGCTCGAAGACCAGCTCGCCGATCAAGAGACGCTCATGCGATCGCTGACCGCCCAGATCGAGGAGCGGGACGACCGCATCCGGGCGCTCGAACGCCGCCTCGAGGGCAGCGTGGGCGTGGAGGGCGACGAAGAGACGCTGCGCCGCGAGCTCATGGAGCTGCAGGAGCGGGCGGCGCGGCTCTCGGACGAGCTCCTGCACGAGCGCAGGGCGCGCCGGAACGTCGAGCTCGACGCACGCAAGCGGAGCGGAGCCAGCGACGACGACGTGCGGCGGCTGCACGAACGGCTCGGCCAGACCGACGCGGAGCTGCTCCTCTTGCGCGGCCAGCAGGCGACCACCGAGCGCGATCTCCGCTCGATCCGGGATGCGTGCAGCCAGGTGCGCAACGGCCTCGAGGGGCTCCTCGGGGCCGCGACGGCGAACGGCGACCCGGCGACCGCCGACCGCATCGGTACCCTGATCCGTCTCCTCAACCGATTCTGAATC
Source organism: Candidatus Neutrinellum sp. (assembly GCA_039794305.1). Classification (GTDB taxonomy): domain Bacteria; phylum Myxococcota_A; class Polyangia; order Polyangiales; family JBDIVX01; genus JBDIVX01. Next base: position 8,433 of record JBDIVX010000141.1, on the reverse strand, counting down.
TGTTTCATCCACCCACCCACCCCCGCCCGTATTCCTCCCGAGGGGGACACCCCCTCGGACTCCCCCCGGCTCTTGCTCTGCAGACGTCGCGAGCACGCCTTCGGCGTCTCGCGATTCTGCACCCCACGGCCTTCGGCCGCGGGGCCCGCGCTCTGCTCTGCGTCGGGCTCGCTCCGCTCGCGATGCAGGCTCGGCGGGATGGGCCTCGTCCTCGTGGACGACCAAGCCGAAACTCCGACCGGAGATGTGCCGTGCCCGACTTCGATCCGATCGGCGTCGTGCGATCGCCCTTTCGGGAGCTCGCCGAGACGCCGCGCCAGCCGCGCGTCGCCGAGGACGTCGCGGGGGTCATCGAGCTGTATCCCGGGCGTGGGTTCGAGGACGCGATCGCGGACCTCGCACAACTCACGCACGTGTGGGTGCTGTTCTGGTTCCACCGGAGCGAGGGCTGGCGTCCCAAGGTGAAGCCGCCGCGCGACGATCGAAAGCGAGGCGTGTTCGCGACGCGGGCGCCGCACCGCCCGAACCCCATCGGCCTGAGCGTGATGCGCATCGAGCGCGTCGAGGGCCTGTCGGTGCACGTCCGGGGCGTCGACGTCGTCGACGGGACGCCGGTCCTCGACCTCAAGCCCTACCTCGCGTACACGGACGCCGTCCCCGACGCGGGCCATGGCTGGCTCGAGGTCGCCGATCCGCGTCCGGACTGGCGGGTGACCTTCGCGCCGCTCGCCGACGAGCAGATCGCGTGGCTTCTCGCGCGCGGTGTCGATCTGCGCCGGCGACTCGTCGACGCGCTCCGCCTGGGTCCCCAACCTCACGCCTACCGCCGCATCCGCAAGGTCGAAGGCGGCCTCCGGATCGCGCTCAAGGAGTGGCGCGCGTTCTTCGAGGTCGATGATCGCACCCTGCGCGTCACGCGCCTCGCCACCGGCCACCGCCCGAAGGAGCTCGCCCGCGACCCGGCTCTCGACCTCCACCGCGCCTTCGTCGCGGCCTTCGGCTGACCCGCTCCCCGATGCCCGGTCATTCGGACGCCCGGCGCCGGGCCGCCACCTCTCGCAGCACCTCGACGACCTCGGCCATCGATCGCATCTCCTCGATCGAGTGCCGCCCCCTGCGCCGCCAGTTCGGCCGCTCGTGGCTCGTCCCGGGGACGTTCTGCGGATCCGTCTCGAGCCACAGGTCCTCGAGGTTGATGAGCAGGACCCGCGCCGGGCTCGCGGCGAGCCGCTCGAGCGCCGCGCGGAGCACGGGGTGGGGCTCGCACGGGACGCCCATGTGTGCGCACAGCGCCTCCACCGTCTCGAAGCGCCCGCGCCGCTCGTGCTCCGCCGCGCCTTCGTCGATCAGCCCGAGGGCGGCGCGGTCGTCCACGTCGCGTGCGTTGAACCAGGCCTCGAAGGTGGGCATGTCGTGCGTGTTCAGGCTCGCGGCGGCGTCCTCGCGCGGCTGTCGGACCAGCGGCTCCTCTCCGGGGCGCAGCTCGAACGGGAACACGTACATGCGGTGCAGGCCGTGGCGTTCCATCGCGTCGCGCACCTCGTCCGGGACGGTCCCGAGGTCCTCGCCGATCACCATGGTGCGATGGAGCGCCGACTCCATGCAGAGGACCGCGTACAGCTCCTCCGCCCGATAGCGGACGTACACCCCGTCCCGTGCGTCGGCGCCGGGCGGGACGCAGTAGATGCGGTGCAGCCCCATCACGTGGTCGATCCGCAGGACACCGCTCAGGCTCATCTGCTGGCGGAGGCACTCGGTGAAGTACCGGTAGCCGTCCGCGCGCATCCCCTGCGGGGACAGCGGCGCGAAGCCCCAGTTCTGCCCGGCGGTGAACAGCATGTCCGGGGGCGCGCCCGCCGAACATCCCATCAGGAACGCTCCGCGCTCGCGCCACATGTCGTAGCCGTCGGGGTGCACGCCGAGCGGCATGTCGAGGTAGATGCCGGGGCCGTGCGCGCGGGCGCGCTCGCAGAGCCCGGACAGTTGCTCGCTCGTGCGCCACTGCACCCACAGGTGATAGCGGAACAGGCGCTCGTCCCAGTCACCGGGCTCGAGGAGCCCGTCGCGCATGCGCTCGGGCCAGCAGTGCCAGACCTCGTTGCGCGTCTCGGTCGCGGCGCGGAAGCGCGCGTAGTCGAGCACCGACGGCTTCGTCTCGACGAAGCGGGCGAGCGCGGTACCGTCGTTGCTCTCGAAGAAGCAGTCGGCGAGCTCCTCGAGCACCGGCCGGCGGAGAGCCATCTGACGCCGGTAGTCCACCATTGGCAGCTCGCGCAGGCTCGCCGCCTCGTGCCGGAACGCGTCGGAGGCGAGCATCTCCCGGGCGCGCGCGCATCGCTCGATCTCCGGGACCCTCGAGGGATCGAGGTAGAGCTCGTTCCAGAACAGGCGGCTCACCGGCGCGTAGGGGCTCGGATCGAAGGGCCGCTCGCCGAGGAACGACGCGCACAGCGGGAGCGTGCCGACGACGTCGCCTCCGAGCTCGGCGACGAAGTCGACCAGCGCTTCGAGATCGGTGAGGTCGCCGCCGCCGGTGCTCCGCTCCGACCACAGCGCGTAGAGCGGCATGAACAGCCCGAAGTGACGGGCCGACTCGTCCACGTGCACCCTCTCGGGTGCCGAGAAGATCCAGCCGTCCCAGGCGTCGCCTCGCGCCTCGAGCCCGACCCGGTGGCGTCCGAGCGGCAGCGGGCGGCCGATCTCGATCCGGCGCTCCTCGAAGGCCTCGCCCCCGATCTCGGCGCCGTCGACGACGGGCAGCCCCTCGAGCCGCCCTTCGTGCTCCACCACGTCGCCGTCCTCGAGGGCGACCGCGACGCGGTACGATCCCGCGAACTGCTCTCGGGGCAGGCGCAGTCGGATCGCCGCCGGCGCCGTCGCCCATGCGATGGTCACCGGCTCGAGGACGGTGCGCCAGTCGGCGATCCGGCGCACCCTCACCGCGTCCGCGGCGTCGTCCGGATGGTCGAGCGACGCTCCGAGAACCCGGAGCACCGCGACGAGCGAGTCGTCCGAGCACGTGCGCTCTTGGCCCAGCCCGTCGTGGAACGAGGTCTGGACCCCGTACAGGCGTGCGAGCTCTTCGAGACGGGAGCGGTCGGCCATGGGGCGGGCGGGCACCAGGGGGTGTCCCCGGCTTGCGGGCGGATAGTCCTCTCCGGGCCGAGATGCAAGCGCTGACTTGTCCGCTCAACGGTGATAAAGGAGGGCACGAGGCTTATGGAAGTCTGGCCCGGGACGCCGTCCCCGCTCGGCGCGACCTTCGACGGAGCCGGGACCAACTTCTCTCTGTTCTCGGAGGTCGCCACGCGGGTCGAGCTCTGCCTGTTCGACGAGCGGCGGACCGAGACCCGGATCGTCCTGCCCGAGGTGACCGGGCACTGCTGGCACGGCTACCTGCCGGAGGTCCGGCCGGGGCAGCGGTACGGCTACCGCGTGCACGGCCCGTACGAACCCCGGGCCGGCCACCGGTGCAACCCCCACAAGCTCCTCATCGATCCGTACGCCAAGGCCGTCGAGGGACAGGTCCGCTGGTCGCACGCCGTCTACGGGTACGCCGCCGGTGAACCCGACGGGGAAATGGACACGACCGACAGCGCCCCGTTCGTCCCTCTGTGCGTAGTGGTCAACCCCTACTTCGACTGGGGCAACGACCGGCACCCGCGCACCCCGTGGCACGAGACGATCATCTACGAGGTGCACGCCCGGGGGTTCACCAAACGGTTCGCGGACCTGCCCGAGCGCCTCCGCGGAACCTACGCGGGCCTCGGGCACCCCGCCGCGGTCTCGTACCTCGAGAAGCTCGGGGTGACGGCCGTCGAGTTGATGCCCGTCCACCAGTTCGTCCACGACCAGCGCCTGTGTGACCTCGGGCTGAGGAACTACTGGGGCTACAACTCGATCGGATTCCTGGCGCCGCACAACGAGTACGGGACGGCGGCCGGCCACGGCGAGCAGGTCCGCGACTTCAAGCGCATGGTCAAGGCCCTGCACGAGGCGGGCATCGAGGTGATCCTCGACGTCGTCTACAACCACACGGCCGAGGGCAACCACCTCGGCCCGACGTTGAGCCTGCGCGGCATCGACAACGCGGCGTACTACCGGCTGTCGCCGGAGGACCGGCGTCACTACGTCGACTTCACCGGGTGCGGCAACAGCATGAACATGCGGCACCCGCACGTCCTGCAGCTCATCATGGACTCGCTCCGCTACTGGGTGGAGGAGATGCACGTCGACGGGTTCCGTTTCGACCTGGCGGCGGCGCTGGCGCGGGAGCTTCACGCGGTGGACAGGCTCGCCACCTTCTTCCACATCATCCAGCAGGATCCCGTGATCTCCCAGGTGAAGCTCATCGCCGAGCCCTGGGACGTGGGGGAGGGCGGGTATCAGGTCGGGAACTTCCCGCCGCAGTGGTCGGAGTGGAACGGCAAGTACCGGGACACGGTGCGCGACTTCTGGCGGGGAGAGGAGGCGACGCTCGCCGAGTTCGGGAACCGGTTCACGGGGAGCTCCGACCTGTACGAGTCGACCGGCCGCCGCCCCCACGCGAGCGTCAATTTCGTCACCGCTCACGACGGGTTCACGCTGCGCGACCTCGTCAGCTACGAGCACAAGCACAACGAGGCGAACGGCGAGGCCAACCGCGACGGCGAGTCACACAACCGGGCCTGGAACTGCGGCGTCGAGGGCGAGACGGACGACCCGGAGGTGCTCGCCTGCCGGCGCAAGCAGCAGCGCAACCTGCTCGCGACGCTCTTCCTCTCACAGGGGGTCCCGATGCTGCTCGCGGGCGACGAGCTCGGGCGTACCCAGCGAGGGAACAACAACGCCTACTGTCAGGACGACGAGGTCTCCTGGATCGACTGGGCGGCCGCCGACCGGGAGCTGCTCGAGCTCGTCCGCGAGCTCATCGCGCTCCGCAGGGCCCACCCCGTGCTCCAGCGCCGCCGCTGGTTCCAGGGCAAGTCCATCCGCGGCACGGAGCTCACCGACATCGGGTGGTTCAAGCCCGACGGGCGCGAGATGAGCGACGAGGACTGGCACGTCGCCTTCGCCCGCTCGCTCGGCGTCTTCCTGAAGGGCGACGGCCTGGCGAGCCTCGACGCGCACGGCGAGCGCGTGACCGATCCCAGCTCGTTCTACGTCGTGTTCAACGCGCACCACGACTGGCTGAGCTTCCGGATCCCACCGGCGCTCCCGCCCGGCGAGCCCTTCAGGCTCCTGCTCGATACGGCCGACGGGGGCTTCGTCGAATCCGACGACGCCCCCACCTTTGGGCCGGGCTCGGTCATGCAAGTGCGTGGGCGGTCGGTCCGGCTGCTCGAGCGGCCGTGCGTGAGATCTCGATCCGCGGGATGAGGTTGCGGCGGACGACCGACGGCCAGGCGTAGTGCCGGGCGGTCGTGCGGCCCTGCGTGCGCAAAGTCCGCTCCTCGGACGGATGGGCCCGCAGCCGCTGCATGAACCCGATGAGCTCCCAGGGGTCGTTCGTCTGGAGCACCAGGGCGTTTCGCCCCGCGTCGGCGTAGTCTTCGCCCGAGCATCCGGTGCACGCGACCCCGCCCGCGGCCATCGCCTCGAGGCCCACGAGGCCGAAGGGCTCGAAGCCGCTGTTGGCCAGGACGGCCGACGAGGCGCGGTAGAGCAGGCGCTTGGCCTCGCCGTCCAGGTGCGAGTCGAGGACGAGGACGTCCGTGCCGTGCAGGTCCCCGAGCGCGTCGAGAAGCCCCCGGGCCCCGCGCGCGGCGCCCCGGTGCCGCACGGTCAGTCCGAGCGCCTTCGCCCGCCCGAGCACCTCGTGCCCGTGCGACTCCATCCCGCCGCGGGCGACGAGGAGCGGCGCCCCGCCGTGGCGCTTCATCGCGTGCACGATGTCCACCGCCATGAGCCAGCGCTTGTCCGGGTCCCACCGCGCCACTTTCGACAGCACCGTCCGGCCGAGGAGGCGCGTGCGGAACTCCCGTATCTGCGTGGAGTCGAGCCTGGCGAAGGCCTCGGGCTCGAGGCCGTTCGGGATGACGACCGGGTCGACGCCGAGGGCGTGCATCTTGAGCTTCATCATGCGGCTGACCGTCGTGAGGGTCGCTGCACCGCTCAGGGCACGCCAGTCGACGCGGTCGAAGCCGAAGACGTTGTTCGCGTTCCAGAGGATGGACACCCGGTCGCGCAGACCCGCCCGGCGGAGGAGCCAGTCGAGGTGCACGACCGCGTGCACCGTGTGCCACTCCTCGGCCAGCACCACCGCCTGCTCGCCCGCCTCCACCGTCTTGCGGATGTGCGAGAGGAGGTGCGGGGGCAGGGAGCGCGCGTAGTCGTCCGCCTTGCCGTCCTCCCCGTCGTAGACCCCGTTCGGGTGGTGGGCGCTGATCCACTGGCACCAGCGATGCAACACGAGGTCGCCCCGGCGCTCTTCGCCGGGCAGGCTCGGGTCGCCCACGAACCAGAGGTGCGTGGGGTGGCCGGCGTCGGCGAGCGCGCGCGTGAGGCCGGTGATCCGGCTCGCGATCCCGCCCGCGCGGGAGTAGGCGTCGGGGCCTTCGAACGACAGGACGTGGAACTCCATGCGGCGCTCTCGTGGTGGCGGCCCGTACCTAAGCTCCGCGATCAGGCTCCGCAACGGGGGCTGCGCGGTTTGTGCGCCGCCGTCAGCGGGGAGCTACCACCAGTCCTTGCGCACGCGCGGATCCATGAAGGCGCCGGTATCACGGATGGCCACCAGGACCTCGGCGCCGCGGGCCCGTGCGAAGGGCTGATTGGCGCGCAGGGCGGGCAAGGCGCCGCGGCCCGCCGCGTGCCGTGCGTCGTAGAGCGCGCGGAGGCTCGGCTCCACGCAGACGCCCACCACGTGCACCGTGTAGCCGGCGACCACGTTGTCCTCCCGCGTGTACTTGAGCGTGATCGAGTCGTCGTCGGCGAACAGGACCAGCGCCTCGTACCCCTCCCCGATGTCGTACCCGCTGTCGGGCAGCTCGAGCGCCTCGCCCGGCAGAACGCCGAACCCCGCCAGCGTCACCTCCCAGTCCGTGATCGGCCCCCCGCGGCAGTCGCATCCCCAGTCCCAGTGGTGGACCCGGTAGTTGGCCACGAAGGCCGGGACCCGGTCGTCCGGGAAGAGCGTGTTCAGCTTCGGGGCGAGCGTATCGGTCGGTCCGTCCACCTCGACGAGGCCGAGCGTGCCGCCCGTCGGAGCCCAGCCGCGGAGCTTCAGGTTGAGGTCGCCGTGCTCGGCCGGCGGTCGGTCGGTGGGGGAGCCCACGATCGTCAGCGTCCCGTAGCTGGCGCCGGCGATGGGCTCGCAGGGGTCGGGCGCGGTCCCGGCGTCGGCCCCCGAGCCGGTGCCTGCGTCCCTGCCCGCGTCGGCGCCCGCGTCGGGGCCTGCGCCGGCGCCCGCGTCGGCGCCAGGGCCCGTGCCGGAATCCACGAAATCCGTCCCCCCGCCGACGGTGGACTCGCAGGCCGCGAGCAGCGCTCCGGCGGCGAGCACGCGCGCCATCCACGTCCCCATGCCTCGACTCTGGGCCACATGCCCATGGGACACAACACGCGCAGGCCGTTTCCCGAGCCGGTGAGAGCCGGCGAACGGCGGCGCGCCGGTGGTACCATCGCGGAGCCCACCCCGGTCGTCACGAAGTCGCCGTGGTCGGCCGGTGGCGGGGTTGGTAGAACGGGGTCTCGGGATGCGGTCCGCCTGCCTCTTCCTTCTTCTCTGCACGATCGCCGTCCCGACCGGGGCCGGGGCACAGGACCGGGATCCGGTGGCTGAGCTGACGGCGCTCGGGGAGTCGCTGCTCCATGCGCGCTGGGACACGGACGACAACGCGTCCGACTTCGTGCACCGCACGCCGCCCGATCCTCAGAACGCGTCGAGCGCGGCCGAGACCCCCTGAGAGGCCGTCACCCGTCCGGGGGATGGTCGACGGCGATCACGGCGAGCGTGTCGCCCGCCTCGCTGTGGCCGGGGGAGCGCTCGCAGATCACGGTGCCGTCCCGGCGCGCGACGAGCGGGATGGGCTCCCGCCGCAGGTCCTCGATCGACACGAGCTGCCCGACGCGGTCGCCTGCGCGGACCTCGTCCCCCAGCTCGACCAGCGGCTCGTAGACGCCCTCCTCGGGCGCCAGCACGTAGCACTCGTGGTCCGGGACCTCGACGAGGCGCCTCGTCGGCTCGGCACCGACCCGCGGGTGGTCCTTCGCGACCAGCCCGAAGTGGGCGAGCACGTTCCATGCGCCCTGGTGACCGACGCGGACCGCCTCGGGTGTCACCTGGCCGCCGCCGGCGAGCTCGGTCGTGAGGAACAGGGTCCCCTGCTGCTCGACGAACGTGTCGAGCTGCCCCGCGTCGTCGAGCTCCCGGAGCACCAGCCCGAGCGGCGCGCCGAAGGCCCGGAGGGCCGCCATGCTGCGCGCGTGCATCTCGGGATCGTCCAGGTGGTG
>JBDIVX010000140.1:0-19426 GCA_039794305.1 Candidatus Neutrinellum sp. | reverse complement strand
GCTCGAGGTCCTCCTCCGCCGACTCAACCGCGAGCGCCTCGTCCTGCCCGGCGACCCCACCGCTCGGCCGCTCCATTTCGCCCTCGCCCGGAGCTCATCGTGTTGATCAGACCGGAACGAACTCTGGTGCTCCATGAAGGTCCTGCTCGCGACGATCGCGCTGAACGAGGCTGAGTTCCTCGCCGACAGCATCCGCCAACACGCAAGCTGGCCGGGGCTCGTCGGCTGGGTGGTGGTCGAGGGGGCGACGCGCAACTACGGCGCCGCCAACCCGGAGGCCGTCACCGCGGAGGGCCTCAGCACCGATGGAACGGCGGAGGTCCTCGACGGTGCGCCGGTGATCCACATCCGGCACGGCTGGGCGGACGGCCCGGGCGCCCAGCAGAAGCGCCAGCTCCGCAACCGCTACTGCAGCGTCGCCGACGAGCTCGACCCGGACGTCCTCATCGTCGTCGACGCCGACGAGTTCTACACGCGCGAGACGCAGCAACGCATCCTTGAGGTCGTCCAGCAGAACGCCGGGTACGACGGCTGGCTTTTCGCCCAGCGGCACCTCTGGCGCCCGGCATCGATCGCGGACCAGCCGGCCGAGCAGCTCGAGGTCGTCGGTGGCTACTGGCAGGTCCCCCATCTGCGCGTGTGGCGCTGGGAGCGCGGGCTGCGCTACCGCGTGAACCACAACCACCTCACCTACCCGGGGCGGGACCGACACCTGGTCCGAAGGCCTCGGCCGGGCGACCCGGAGTGCATCCACTACGGCTTCGCCCGCGACGCGGCGCACCGCGCGCGGACCAACCGCTACTACGTCGCCCGCGGTGAGGGCCGAGAGCGCGTCGGCCGAAACCGCAAGGTGTACGTCGACTGCCGCGCGGCCTTCGAGACCTGGCAGCCGGGCGACACCCTCCCGCACGGCGCGCGCGTCATGCCCTACGACGGTCCGGTCCCGGAGGTGTTCCGGCGGTGATCTTCTTCGTCCACATCGCCAAGACGGGCGGCAGCACGTTCCGCGAGATGCTGCGGCAGCGGTACCGCGGCTTTCTCGGCTTCCAGCAAGTCTCCCCACGCGCTGCGGCAGAGAAGATCCGCGTGCGACGAGGGGGGCCTCCAGCGGCCGCGGGCGGCCATGTGCCCATCGGCATCCACCAGCACGGCCTCCGCGCCCGCTACGTCACCATCCTCCGCGACCCGGTGGATCGGCTCGCGAGCTACTACCACTACCTCCGCGACCTGCGGCGCCGGCCCGATCCCCTGGCAACGCAGCACACGCTCGCCGAGTGGCTCGATGCGGCCCTCCAAGAGAAGCCGCAGATCTTCGACGAGCAGCACCGGATGACCGGCGGCGGGTGCCTCGACGCCTTCGAGTGGGTGGGCCTGACAGAGCGCTTCGGAGCCTTCGCGCGCCACTTCTTCGGCGGCACCCCCCCGGCGGTCGCGCCCGTCAACAGCTTCACCGGCCAGGGGGCGACGCGCTGGCGTGACAGGCTCTCCGCGGACCTGGTCGCGCGCATCAAACAGCTCAACCAGCGCGACGTCGAGCTCTACGCGCGCGCCTGCGAGCGCGCGCCGTGAGCGCGATCAACCACCGCTCGCGGGTCGTGTTCGTCCACGTCCCGAAGACGGCAGGGAGCTCCATGGAGGCGGTGGCATGGATCGGTGACGCTGGGCACCGAACAGCGTCGACGCTGCGCCGCCGGATGAAGCCGGCGCAGTGGGAGAGCTACTTCACCTTCGCGTTCGTGCGCGACCCTGTCGACCGGTTCCTCAGCGCTTACTACCACTACGTCCGCCGGCAGGCGAAGCCCAACGAGCCGCGGATCTACGCCGAGCTTCATCGGATGATCCAGCAGCTCCATGCCGAGGCCGGCGCCGACGGCCCCGAGCGCCTGGTCATGGACCTTGGCCTCGAGTTCGACCTCGCCCACCTGGTCAACCACATCAACCACTTCCGACCCCAGTCGTTCTTCGTCGACGAGGACCTCGACTTCATCGGCCGGTACGAGCAGCTCGCTGCGGACTGGCGGTACGTCTGTCAGCGAGCGGGTCATCCCCACGTCGAGCTCAGGCATCGCAACGCGGCGCAGCGCGACCCGGAGACGAAGCTATCCGCAGGCGCCATCGGCCGCCTGGAGCGGCTCTACACGGAGGACTTCGAGCGGTGGTACTGACGCCCTGGTTACCCGAGGCCGCGCAGCGGTTCCTGCAGGATCGCCTCAACCGCACGCAAAGCGAGACGCGCGTGCTCGAGTGGGGGGCGGGCGGCTCCACCCTCATGTTCGCCGCGGCGGGCGCCCACGTCGTCAGCGTCGAGCACACCCAGAAGTGGTACTGGATCGTCGAGCACCAGCTCCTCGTGACCGGCCAGTTCCGGCACGTCGACCTGATGCACGTGCCGCCCGACCAGGAGCCGGCAGCGCCGCTCTACTGGGACAACGAGGGCCGCTCGATGGAGCGCTACGTCGAGAGGCCAGCCGAGGTCGCCAAGGCCCGCTGGAAGAAGGTCGACGTCATCCTCATCGACGGCCGGGCGCGGGTCGCGTGCTGCCACCGGGCATCACACCTCCTCGCGAAGGGCGGCGTGGTGGTCCTCGATGACACGCGGCGGGCACGGTACGCGCCGGGCATCGCGCAGCTCACCAGGGCCTTCGGCAAGCCTCGGGACCTCGGCGGAGCGCTCGGCTGGGAGCACCGCGGGTGAGGATCGCGCTCGTCACGCGCGTCTACCCGACGCAGCGGCCGGGTGGACTGCCGTTCGTCGTCCAGGACCGGGCCCGGGAGCTCGCCCGTCAGGGCCACGACGTCCACGTCATCACGACCGACGGGGCCGGCACGGAGGACGGCCTGGTCGAGATCCACCCCGGCGGCGAGCCGAGGCGGTACAGCCGCTCGTTCGCCGAGCACTGCAAGGCGGCGGTCAACAGGCTCAAGCCCGACATCATCCACCTGGACAGCTTCGACCGCGACCACCGGTGGTGGGAAGGCCGCCGCGTCTCGTGCACGATGCACGGCTTCGGGTTCGGCGCGTTTCTCACGCGATGGAACCGCTACCGGCTCGGCCTCGACCCGGGCCTGGCCATCGACCCGGAGGCGCTGCGCGCGGAGGCGACGGCGCTCCGGGAGTTCCACCAGGTCCTCGCCATCAGCGAGCACGAGCAGTGGATGCTCGCGGACTGCTACGGCCTGCGCGACGTCCCCCTGGTCCACAACCCGATCGCCTGGGACTTCTTCAATCGGCCCACCACGAAGCGCCCCCGGGACGGGTACTTCCTGTGCGTCGGCAACCCGGGCACGAGCAAGAACCGGCTCTTCGAGCGCGTCGCGTCCATGGTCGATGACGTGCGCCGCTGCAGCGACGTGCCCCGCACCGAGCTGCCAGCGGTGTACGACGGGGCGGTGGCCCTGGTCTTGCCGACCGTCTGGGCGCAGGGGTACGACCTCACCGTCGCCGAGGCCCTGGCGCGGCGGCGCGTGGTGATCGCCAGCCACACGGGGAGCTACGCGCGCCGGGAGAGCGACCACATCCACACCTTTCCGCCGGGCGACTGGGTGGAGCTCCGCAAGCTGCTCGCCCGCGTCGGTGACTTGCAGAAGGTTCCGCCCGGCGCGGCGAGTCACCACCGGCCGGACGAGCACGTCACGAGCTGGCTCGAGGCCGTCACGTGAGGCTGGGGCTCGTCGGCTGGTGTGCCGACACCGGGCTCGGCTACCAGAACATCGACCTGTGGCGGCACCTGCCGTTCGAGCGCTGGCTCGCTCCGCGACACCCGAGGGCCCGCAACCTGCAGCTCCCCGCGAGCGCGACAAGCTGCCCCCGGCCGCCGCCGGCGCCGGTCCGGGACAGGTTCCTCCAGGACATCGACACACTCTTCTTCTGCGAGCAGCCGCTCGACCCGAGCATCCTGGCCGAGTGCCGCCGGCGGGGAATCCGCACGGCCTGCTGGGTCAACCACGAGTGGTGGCCAGCGCGGGGCTACGACGTCGATCAGGCCATCGCTCCGGTCCGGTACACGGTCGGAGTACTCGAGCAGCTCGGCGTGCGCGCGGTGCACGTTCCCATGGCCGTGGACACAGAGGCCTTCGCGTTCCGCCAGCGTGGCCGCGTCGAGCGGTGGGTGTTCGTCAACGGCTACGGCGGGGCGAAGCGTCGCAAGGGGCTCGGCGTCGTCCTCGAGGCAGCACGTCGGAGCCAGGTCCCGGGCATCGTCTACACGCTGCGGGACCGCGAGGAGATCCAGGGCCGCGCGCCCGCGTGGGTGGAGGTCCGGCAGGGCCCAGAGGACCGCAGCGAACTCTACGCCGAGGGCGAGGTCTGCATCCAGCCGAGCCGGTGGGAAGGGGTCGGCATGCAGCTCCTGGAGTGCCAAGCCGCCGGCATGCCCCTCGTCACGACGGCGGCGCCGCCCATGAACGAGTACGAGCCGCTCCGCACGGTAGGGGGCGCGCGCACCACGGTCTGCCTCAAGCAACGGCAGACGGTCGCGACCAATGTTGATCCGGGAAGCCTCGCCGAGGTCCTGGTCGAGCTCCACGGCGCGGACGTGTCGGAGGCGAGCCGGCGCGCGCGGACCTTCGTCGAGCAGCGCCACTCATGGAAGATCGTCGCACCGCACCTCCTCGCGGTGCTCGAAGGGAGGACTGGAAGGTCATGACAGACGCGGCAGAGGCGGCAGCGAACGAGGTGGTGGCGAAGAACGCGGTGGTGGCCAAGGAGGTCGCAGAGGCCGAGTTCGAGCGGTTCCTGGATGCCATGGATCTGGTGCCCGAGCGTCACGACCTGCGGGGCGATGATCTCGACGAATTCCAGGATGCGAAGGCCCGCATCCTCCTGGCGATTCGCCGCGGCCACCTCGTCATCGACGAGGAGGGGCAGCCGGTCTACACGCCGCAGGTCGGGGAGCGGGAGCCGATCACGTTCTACGAGCCGACCGGCGCTACGTACACGGCGAAGCCGGCGATGGCCGGACGTGGAGGCAAGAGGAAGACGCCCGACGAGATGGACCGGATGCACGCCATGCTCGCCGACATGACGAGGCAGCCTATCGTGCGCTTCAAGAAGATGAAGGGGCGTGACGTGAAGGTCTGCCACGCCATCTGGTCGATTTTTTTCGCGGGATAGTCGGGACTCCGCTCGTCAAGGCGGGCGCGGATTACTGGATCGAGCCCGACCCCGACACGGGCGCCGCGCAGCACACGCTGCTGAACGTCTACGGAGCGATGCTCCTGCAGATCTGCCGCGACTATGCGGGGCTGCCGGACTCGCGTTCGCTGACAAACACTGAGATCCGCTTCTTCTACGAGGGCCTGCGCAAGGAGCTCCAGCAGGCAACCTCACCGAAGAACACGCCGCGCGTGCCGGCGAGACCTTCCATTCGACGACGGCGGTGAGGCATGGCCAGCTTCAAGGTCAGCGCGGTGTTCCGGGTGGTGGACCGGATGACGCGGCCGATCCGCAGGATCGAGCGCCGCATGAGCCGGTTCTCGGACACCGCCTTCAACGGCTTGCGCGACGTGGGCCGCATGGCGTCCCAGTTCAAGTTCGCCATCATCGCCGCGGCCGCCGCCGCGGTCGGCGCTCTCGCAGGCATCGCCCGAGCGCTGCACGATGTCGTGTCCGTCGGCATGGAGTTCGAGCAAACGATGGCCTCGGCCGCGGCGAAGTTCCCAGGACAGATCCGTGCGGGAACGGCCGAGTACGAGGCCCTCGAAGACGCGGCCAAGGAGGTCGGAGCAACGACGGAGTTCACGGCCAGCCAGGCCGCTGGAGGCCTTCGCTTCCTGGCCATGGCGGGGTTCGATGCCCAGCAGTCCATCGCCGCCCTGCCGGGCCTGGTCGACCTCGCCACGGCGGCGGAGCTGGACCTCGACCGCGCCTCCGACATCGCCACCGACACCCTCGGTGCCTTCGGTCTTGCCGCTGAGGACGCAGCCGAGCGAGCTCGCAACCTCACGCGCGTGTCCGACGTGATGGCGCGGACGACGACCAGCGCGAACACGAACATGGAGGACATGTTCGAGGCCATCAAGATGGTGGGCCCGGTGGCCACCAGCGCGGGGGCTTCCATCGAGACGACGTCGGCGATGATCGGCGAGCTCGCCAACAGCGGCATCAAGGCGAGCCTCTCAGGCACGGCACTCCGCAACATCTTCATGCGCCTGCAGGCGCCTGTTCCCGAGTCCGCGCGCGCGATGCGCGAGCTCGGCCTGGAGATCGCCGATGCCGACGGCAACATGCGCGACATCTTCGACATCATCGAGGACCTGTCGGGCGCGCTCGAAGGGATGGGCACCGTCCAGCGGTCGCAGTACCTCGAAACGATCTTCGGCAACCGCTCGCTCGCCTCGATGGAGATCCTGCTGCGCAGCGGCGCAGGGCGCCTCCGTGAGTACCGCGGGCAGCTCGAGGCAGCCGGCGGCGCGGCCGCGGAGATGGCCGGCGTGATGCGCGACACCACTCAGGGCGATCTCAACAGCTTCAACTCCGCCGTGGAGGCCATGAAGCTCGAGATCTTCGACGTCGTGAAGGGGCCCCTGCGCGAGCTGCTCCAGTCGCTGACCGAGTGGTTCCGCGCGAACAAGGACCTTATCTCGTCCGGCCTCACGGACATGATCGCCTGGCTGGAGGAGAACACCTGGGCCGTGCAGGTGGCACTGGTCGCGCTCGCCGTCGTGATGGCGACGCTTGCAGTGCTCGCCGTCGCGGTGGCGATTGGCGCCTTCATGATGATGGCGCCCTTCCTGGTCTTCGTGGCGGTGATCTTCCTCATCATCCGAGGCTTCCAGCTCCTCTGGGAGTGGGCCGAGCCGATCGTCACGAGCATCGGCGAGGCGTTGTCAGACCTCTGGGAGCGCATCAAGTCGGGCTTCACCGCGGCGCTCGAGTTCGTCGTCGGGCTCTTCGTGATGCTGCGCGATGCCGTGATGTGGCACCTGCAGCCGATCTTCGGGGCGGCGTCGGCGCTCGCGTCCTGGTTCGTCGAGACGTTCCGGCCTGTCGGCGAGTTCTTCGTCGGGCTGTGGGACGGGATCTCGTTCGCGTTCAGCGAGGCGTGGGACTGGATCATCGCCTACGCGACGCAGCAGTACGAACAGGTCATGGCCATCTGGACGCCGCTGGCCGAGTTCTTCTCGGATCTGTGGAACGGGATCGCCGATACCTTCAGCGAGATCTTCGGCGCTGTCGTTGGCAAGATCGGGGAGGTCGTCGGGATCGTCCGCGGCGTTGGCCGGGCGGAGCTCGAGGGAGGCGAGGGCGGCGGCGGGCCCGTACGGCCGCAGGTCGTGAGCCCGCAGGAGCGCGTCGCCCGGAGCATCTCGGAGCGCACGACGACGACCCGTGGTGAGGTCGTGATCCGGGACGAGAGCGGCCGGGCCGAGATGACGCGGCGGCCCCGCGGCGGCGGGGTGACGCTCCAGCCGTCGGGTGCGCTGTAGTGGCGTGGCAGGACCGGCTCCGGGAGGCGGCCTACACGTCGCCCGGCGGCACCCGGATCCGCTTCGCGTACGAGGCAGTCCGGCGCGAGGTCGAGAAGCGCACGACGGCCTTCAGCTTTCCGGGAGTCGACGGGGCCTACGTGCAGGACAACGGCCACGGGGCTCGGTCGTACCCGCTCCGGTGCTACTTCTCGGGGGATGACCACGACCTCGAGGCCACGGCCTTCGAGGCGGCGCTCCTCGAGCGCGGCGTGGGGCGCCTCGAGCACCCGCTGTACGGCACCTTCGACGTCGTCCCCTTCGGCGACATCACGCGCCGTGACGACCTGCGGGACGCGGCGAACCAGTCGGTCGTCGAGGTCACGTTCTTCACCACGCTCGAGACCGTCTACCCGCGGATCCAGGCCGACCCGCGCAGCGAGGTCCTCGCCGCCCTCGATGCGTTCGACGTGGCCCTGGCCCAGCAGTTCGAGGACTCGATCGACCTGTCCACCACGGTCGCGCGCGCGCACGTGCAGACACGCTTCCAGGCGTTCCTCGGGGAGGTCTCGGCCGAGCTCACCAGGCTCTCGCAGGGGACCGCGGCCATCCGCCGGGAGTTCGCCGACGCGCAGCAAGAGGTGCACCTCGGGATCGATGTGCTCATCGGCCAGCCGCTCCAGCTCGCCAAGCAGGTCGCGAACCTCATCAAGGCGCCGGCCCGAGCCAACGCCGGCATCCGGTCCCGCCTCGAAGGCTACGCCGCTCTGGCCGTCCGGATCATGACCTCGCCGCCGGCAATGCCATGGGAGGCCTTCGCGGGGGGCGTGGTCCTTCCCGGGCGCCGGCGTCAGGTCGCCAACGACTTCCACGGGTCGATCGTGTTCGGCACGAGCGCGGTGGCGGGCGCTGTGCTCTCGACGGTAGAGACCACCTTCACATCGAGGCCGGCCGCAATCGGTGCCGCCGAGACCATCCTCGACGAGGCCGACGGCGTGGTCGACTGGATGGACACGGGCTTCGCCGCCCTCGCCGACGCGGACCCCAGCGAGCTCGACACCGGCGAGGCCTACCAGGCCCTGCAGCACGCGGTCGCGGTCGCGGCCGGATACCTGGTCCAGCTCTCCTTCTCGCTCCTGCCGGAGCGGCGGATCGTGCTCGATCGGCCGCGCACCATCATCGACCTCGCCGCCGAGCTCTACGGCAGCGTCGACGACCGGCTCGACCTGCTCATCGAGAGCAACGGCCTCACGGGGAGCGAGATCCTGGAGCTGCCGCGCGGCAGGACCATCGTCTACTATGCCTGAGCGGATCGAGGACGTCGCGATCCTGATCGACCAGCAGCGCTGGCGCGCCTGGCAGTCGGTCGACATCACCCTCGAGCTCGACAGCTTCGCCTCGGTCACCTTCACCTCGCCGTGGGAGCCTGAGCGCCGCGCGATGCGGGAGACGTTTCGGCCGTTCAGCTTCAAGCCGCTCGACGTCCTGATCGGTGGTGAGCGGCTCTTCACTGGCACTCTCGTCGGCGTCGCCCCTACGGTCGAGCCAGACTCCCGCACGCTGCAGGCGTCGGGCTACTCGCTCCCGGGCGTGCTCGTCGACGCCATGGAGCCTGCCAGCGCATTTCCGCTGGAGCTCAGCGGCCTAACTCTCCGGCAGATCGCGGAGAAGCTCGTCGAGCCCTGGGGGCTCTCGGTGCAGATGGAGGCACCTGACGGTGCGCCCTTCCGCCGCGTCGCCATCAACCCCGACCAGCGCGTCTACAGCTTCCTGGTCGACCTCGCGCAGCAGCGGGGCCTGGTCATCTCCGACACCGCAGAGGGAGGGGTCCGGTTCCTGCAGTCGAGCCCGGGGGGAGAGCCGGTGGCCTGGCTCCGGGAGGGCGAGCAGCCGCTCCTGAATGTCTCGCCCAGCTTCGATCCGCAGTCGTACTTCTCCGAGATCACCGGCCTGGCGAAGACACGGGTCGGCCGCGGGGGAACGAAGTACACGGTCCAGAACGACCGACTCTCCGGAGTGCTCCGCCCGCACACCTTCACCCTGGGCGACACCGACGGTGCGGACGTACCCGCCGCCACTCGCGCGAAGCTCGGGCGGATGTTCGGGAACGCGCTCGCCGTTCAGGCGGACGTGCCCACCTGGCGCACGAACGACGGCGCGCTCTGGCAACCCAACAGCACCCTCATCCTCGAGGCCCCGGGCGCGATGATCTTTCGCGAGACCGAGTTTCTGATCCGGACGGTGACCTTCCACCAGGAGAAGAAGAGCCAGAGCGCGACGCTCGGACTCGTGCTCCCCGGGGCCTTCAGCGGCGAAATTCCCGAGGTGCTCCCGTGGGACTGATCGCGAAGCTGCTCTCGTTCGTCCGGACGAAAGCCGACGGCGCCCACGTGTCGGACGTGAAGATCGACCCTGGCGGCGAGGCAAACCTGACGGCGCAGCACTTCGCCTGCCCGGGCGATGACTCGCATCCGCTGCCTGGCGACTACGTCGCGAGCTCGCCGTCGACGGGCAGCGGTACCGAGCAGATCACCGGGTACATCGATCCTGCGAACGCGGGGCAGGCCGGGCCCGGCGAGAAGCGCATCTATTCGCGGGACAGCTCCGGCACTGTCGTGGCCGTCGTGTGGCTTCGGGACGACGGCACCATCGAGATCGGCCTCGACCCCACCGACGCAGCAGCCGTCGCGAGCATCGTCGACGCGCGCCTCGATGCGCTGGAGTCGAAGCTCAATGGCCTGATCACCAAGTACAACACGCACGTCCACCCCGCGACGATGGGGTCTACCTCCCCGACCGCGACGCAGGAGACGGGCCTTTCCCCAGGCTCGAGCACGGCCTCCGCGACGGTGAAGGTGCAGCCATGAGCATGAACGCAGGCGACGAGACCGTCGCTCCCGGCACCATGGCCCGCGCGATCTACGACGCGCTGACCGGCGCATTCGGCGCCGCCCCCGACGCGGAGCAGGACGCGAACCGGAAGAGGGCGGCCGCGGCCATCGCCCAGGGCGTGGTCTCGCACCTCGCCGCCAACGCGGAGGCGTCAATCACGATCACGACCGCCGACGGCGAGCTTCAGACCACGACCACCGACGGCAACCCGACCGACCCGCCGGCGAGCGACGTCACGCTGACGGGATCCATCAGCTGACGCGAGGTGTCGAATGGCCCGCATCAAGAAGTTCGACATCGACTGCGACCTCGGTGACGGGGCGATGGAGAACTTCGCCAAGGTCTGGTTCGACAACTGGCTGACCGACATGATCGCCCAGGGCTGGCGCGTCCTTGGCTCGGGCGACGGCTTCACCTTCGAGAACGAGGGGCAGACGGACGGGTCTACGGGAACGGGCCCCGGCGGCGGCTACCACGTCCACAACACGGCCGATCCTCTGATGCAGGACGACCGGTACCGGGTGCCCTACGCCGGGAACTGGACGAACATCAGCGTGTTCCCCAACTACTACGGGGCTTCATGGGTGCGTCTCGCGACGCCCGCCGACGCACCCCACTACATGGAGTTCCTCTTTCGCCATACCTACACGACGGCGAGCGGATCCGCGCCCTACATGGAGGTCCTCTTCGTGAAGGACCCAGGGCGCTTCGATTCCGGGGCGACGGCGTGGATGTGGCCGTACCTGGCGAGCGGCGCCCAGGCGGTCCGGCTTCGCGAGGACACGTACCTCTACGAGGAGGGCGCTCCCTCTCAGAAGTTGAGCGTGTGGTGCCCGGCCGAGGGGAGGCTCCACTACATCATCGGCGACGCGATCGATGACTACGACTTCCTCGTCTGGACGCACCGCAAGAACCCGGTGGTTTCGGGCGAGGTGTTCATGTCCTTCGGCCGGCTCCGGGTGGTCGGTGGAGACAAGCGAAGCGACGGGAGCGACGACCCCGACCCCTACGTCATCCTCTCCGGGTTCGAGACCTCCGACTCCTCGACGAACCACGACTGGGGAACCCCAACCCAAGGCATTTTCGACGTCACGATCAACTCGAACACCCCGGAGCGGTTCGAGGACCGCGTCGAGAGTGCTGCCGCGACGGCCAACGCCGAGTTCGCGGTGGCGAGCTACGGGCTCGGGGATCCCGGGGCGGGGGTGCTCGCGGGCCACTACGACGTGGCCCTCAAACCCGCCGCGCACACCTCCTGGTACACGCGCGATCTGAATCGCTTGACCGGAAGCTTCGAGAACGTCCCCGCGGCCGTCGTGCGCGACGAGGGCATGCTCTGGTTCTTCAAGGGGTACGTGAAGAACGACCTCGTCTACTTCGCCCCCACCAACTTCGACCGCCCGCGCATCGAGGAGCTGGCCACGGGCGGCGGTCGACGGCTCGCATGGGGCGTCCTGAGTGTCCTTTGGGACGACGCGCAGGGGCCACCCTCGGACATCTGACATGGCAGACCAAATCGTCACCAACGAAGTGCCCGCCGTCGCAGCACCGTTCTACACGGCGGTGCGGCTTGTCGAGACCCTGATCGCCGCGGGCTGGACGCTTGTCGAGAACAGCGACGGGACGACGGTCTCGACGGGCACCAACTACTGGACCGGCGCCAACTACGCGAGCCTCGGCGCGGACGCCTGGATCATCATCGAGGCGAACAGCGGCCAGCAGATCCTCTTCCGGCGGGGCTCATCCTCGTCAACGACCGAGGGATGGATCGTCTGGTCGAAGGGCGGCGGCTTCACGACCGGGGGGGGGGCCTCAGCGCCAGCCAATATTCCCGCAGACGCCGCCGAAGTCCGCGGCACCTTCACGGCGGGCACCCCCGGTAGCTTCGGGACCGACGCGAGCTGGTTCGGCTCGTCGAACAACATGGTCCGGCTGAACATCGGGGCGAGGGACGCGAGCGGGAGCGGCGACGAGTCTTGGTGGATCGTCACCCGCGGCTCCGGACTCAGCTACACCAGTACAGGCAACGGTGATCACGGCCGCCTGGCCTTCGAGAAGCTCGTCCAGCCTTCCGGCCTCGGCATCTCCGATGCGGCGCCGTACGCCTGGTGGTGTCCTATGAGCGCCACGGGCAACTGGCATGAAGGGCTCGATGACTGCCGTGTCCTCCTGTACGAGGACAACTCCTCGAATAGCTATGGTTGCTGGAGACGGTGGTGGAACGCGGGCCAGGCGGGAGAAGCCTTCAAGCTCTACGGCTCAGGCAACTTCTATGCGGCCGAGGGCAGCGCCTCCGATGCAGTGCACGGCGAGAACGCCAGTTGGGAGCAGGCCGGCGACCAGGTCATCTACCAGGCCACGCCGCAGCAGCTCATTCACCGGATCCATCTCTCGAGGACGCTCGAGTCCGGCTACAAGGACCCGCATGGAGGCTTCACCTCCAACATCTTCTTCACGCAGGAGAATGACGTCCCGAACCTCTCGACGCTGCTCAATGGAGCCTACGCGAAGTTCGGCAACTGGCTGACCGTCTGGTGGGACGGCAACCCCCTCAACCCGCCGGTGGAGTGATGGCGGACATCCTCAATGCCGTAGTCGAGCCAATGGCGCTCTACGAGCTGGCGGACTTCGTCGGCACCGTCGACGCGCTGGTCGTCGGCCGCAAGTACGACATCGTCATCGACCCTCGGATCGGCTCGGGCTCGGACGACGAGACAGCGCCGACGGTCGACAACTTCGACCCCCCGGCAGGTACCCCAATCAGCAGGACCCGCAGGCTCGGCTTCGACGTCAAGGACAACGGCACGCTGCGCCTCACCGCCGTCCTCGTCGAGTTCGACGGGACCTCGCTCTACGAGGTCGCCTGGGACGGCATGGCGTTCAGTCCGCTCTACGCCGACTCGACCCGAACGACCGTCACCGGCGGGCATCGCTACGAGCTGCGCCGCACCGGCGGCTGGCCGGTCGCGCCCACCGTCCGCGTCGTGGCCATCGACACGGCAGGCAACGAGGCGACATGAGCGTCGAAGCTACGTACCCGCTCGAGCCGGCAGGCGCACCGGGCTCGGCAGCCGCCGGGGTGGGCGGTAGCGACGGCGACCTCCGCGGCGAGGGGGATGTGCGCCTGGTGCACACGCCCGACGGCGGCGAGATCGACATCGTCAACGGTCGCGTCCGGATGGACCTCACGCCGGCGACCGCGGCCTACCTCTCCCTCTTCGGCGGGAACGAGCGCGACGGTCGCACGGACGCGACCGAGCACCTCCAGTGGTGGGGCAACCTCCTCGAGGAGGAGCCGGCACGCCACCTTCGGAGCGAGACGCAGCACCTGCTCCGGTCCCTCCCAGCGATCACGGCCAACCTTCGCCGGGTGGAGGACGCCGCCGGCCGTGACCTCGGCTGGATGTCCGACGAACTCGGCGCGGACGTGTCCGTGCGGGCGAGCATCCCGGCGCTCAACCGGATCCAGCTCGACATCGAAATCGAGATCGACGGGACGACCCACCGGCTGCGCTTCACCGAGGACTGGGAATGAGCCTCTCGACCCCGAGCACCGCGCAGATCGCGGACAACATCCTCGCGCAGATCGAGGCCTCGATCTCGCAGACGGTTCCGCTGCTCCCGAAGGCGTTCGTGCGCGTGCTCGCGAAGGCGCTCGCCGGCGTCTTCACGCTGCTCTACAAGTACGCGGGCTTCATCTTCCTCCAGATGTTCGTCGCGCACGCCTCGATGCGTGAAACGGTCATCAACGGGCGGACCGTCCAACCGCTCGTAGAGTGGGGGCGCCTGGTCGGCGTCGGCGAGCCCGAGCCCGCAACCCGCGCCGAGCTGCTCATCGAGATCACGGTCGAGGTCCAGACGGGCAGCCTGCCCGCCGGGTCGCAGCTACTCTTCGCTTCGACGGGTGTCGTCTATCTCACCACGGCCGCGGTAGCCCTCGACGCGGCGACGAAACAGGTCACGATCCGAGCGTCGTCCGACCAGCAGGGAGGCGGTGGCGAGGGCTCGATCGGCAACCTCGAGCCGGACGACATCGTGAGCTTCGCGAGCCCGCTCCCGAACGTGGCGCGCGATGCGATCGTGATCTCGCAGTCCGTCACGGGTGCCGATGGGGAGTCGGAAGAGGCCTATCGGGCCCGCATCCTCCGGCGGTTCCAGCGGCGGCCGCAGGGCGGGGCGTATGCCGACTATCAGGCATGGGGCGAGGAGGTCGCCGGGATCGTTAACGTCTACCCGTACACGGGAGCTCCGGGCGAGGTGGACGTGTACGTCGAGGCGACCGAGGCCAGTTCCGGAAGCCCCGACGGGATCCCAACGGCAGCTCAGCTCACGGCAGTCGCGGAAAGCATCGAGCTCGATCAAGACGGCCTCGCGTCGAGGCGACCGGTGAACGGAGCGGTCAACGTGCTGGCGATCAGTCGAGTCGAGTTCGACCTCGAGATCGAGGGTCTCCACGTACCGGCGGAGACTGGGCTGGACGACGCCACGGTGCAGGGGGCGATCTCCGATGCCGTCGACGAGTACCTCCGAGCTCGGGAGCCATTCATCGTCGGGCTCTCGGTCCTCCCGCGCCGTGACCGGATCACCCTGGCAGCGGTGTCCGGCGTGGCGGACGAAGCAGCGACGGCGCTCGGGGCGAGCATCACGAGCGTGACCCTGAACCTGGGCGGCTCGGAGACGGCCGCCTACACGCTGGGAAATGGCGAGAAGGCCAAGCTCGGCGCGATCACCTGGGCGTAGGCACGGAGAATCGACGATGGCAATTGCACCGAAGGACCGGTACCCGGGACAGGTCGACACGTCGGATCCCGTGGGGTACCCGCAAGGCGCCGCGCGCAACGTCGGCTCGCCCGGTGATGGTACCGGGACGCCGTGGGACGAGGACCTCGTCAACGACTGGTTCGGCTTCTTTCAGTCGCTCCTCGACGCCGGCAGCCTCACGCCGTCCGCGACGCCCGACAAGGTCGGAGCCAGCCAGTACCTCGACGGGCTCAAGGAGGTCGTTGGCGACTACGGGAAAGGCACCTCCCGAACGGTCCTGATCAGCGCGCTCGACGGCGAGGACGGCGAGAACAGCGCCGACCGTTCATGGAGGGCGATCGGTTCCGGCGTGCGCGCGATGATCAACGGCGCCATCCGGCAGGTGAACCTCTCGAACCACCTGCCGAATGGAGCAGTGATCACCGCGGTGCGCGCCCTGGTGAAACCATCGGCCGCCTTCGTCTCGGGGACGCAGATGGAGCTCCTCGTCACGACTCACGACTTCTCCGCGTTCGTCGCGTCGGGCCCGTCGCCCGCAGTGGATGGTCCGGATGGGGACGACGGCACCGCGAATCGCCAGTACCTCGAGCTCACGGGGCTATCGCGGACGGTGGACCGGCAGACCGGCACGCTGGTCGCACAGGTGACCGCCCGCTCGGACAACGGCGCGGGTGACGACCTCTACGCGCTCGAGGTGACATACGACGACCCCGGACTGCGGCAGGAGGTGAGCCCGTAGGGCGTCACTCGCAGCTGTGGTCGCAAGCAGCGTCGCCCTCGGGCCCTGAGCAGAAGAAGGGCGACGAGCTGCTCCAGCACGACCGCGACACGGTGCGGACGTGGTCGATCTCGCCGGTGCACGTCGCCGCGTCGCCGGGGCAGTAGATGTCGCCGAAGTCCTCCGAGATCCGATCGTGATATCCCGGGCACGCTTCGGACGGATTGGTGCACCGGCTCGAGTAGACGACCTCGGTGGCGCACCGGTGCGTCACCGGCCGGAAGCTACACCCGTCGCAGCATGGGCCGGAGCTGCACTCGCAGTCTGGCCCTGCGTCCGGCTCGCCCGCATCGGGATCGGCGCCCGCGTCCTGGCCCCCGTCAGAAGTGGGATCGCCGCCAGCGTCCAGGGGCGCCACGGCGCTGTCCCGCTCGCCAGCGTCGACCGACCCGGCATCGAGCTCGGCCGCATCCCCACCGGCATCAAGCTCATCGACGGGCCCCGCCCCGCTGTCGCCGCACCCGATGGTCGCCACCGCGGCGAGCACGACGAGGGCCCCTCGAATTCGGTCCATGGCGACTCAGGGTAAGCAGAGCTGGGCGGGGCGCAACCGGATGCGCTTGTCAGCCCCCCTCGCCCCTCGCCTCGAGCCACGACCGGTAGCGGCCATCCCACCACTGCGGCGGCACCACCGCCTGCGCCTGGGCCCGCGGGTAGACCCGGCGCTCGCCGTCCTCTACGACGGCACGCAGGCCCATCCAGCCGCCAATGGCCACGGCCTCGTCGCCGGCGCCGACATCCAGGACGCACGACCGCTCGACGTTGACCCACACGAGGTCACGATCCTCGCCCTCGGTAGCAATCAGGAGCACCGCCTCGTCGCCAGGGTCCGAGTGGATGGGGGCGCGGACGTCGACGACCGGGCCACGAAGTACGACCAGGCCGCCGGCGCGGCCCGCCACCGCATCCTCGTACGGGGGCATTGGCTGGGCCAGGCGCGCTGTGGAGGCGAGCGAATCGAGATCCTCTGTTTCGCATCCGGGTAGCGCGAGCCGCACTGGGTCAGCCTCCTCGGCGGCCACCTGCTCCGACGCCGGCTCCTCGGGCTCTGCCACCGCCTCGGTTGGCTCGGCGACCACGACCTCGTCGACGGGCTCCGCGGCGACCGGCTCGCGCTTCGGCTGCGGGCCGACGATGAGCCCCAGCACCACCATGCCAGCGAACCCGAGCACGCAGGTCCCCGCGACCGCAACGACGCACCCGAGTGCGACCTTCGTTCGCTTCTCCATCGAGGCCCCTCCTCGCGCGTGAGGCTACCACGTGAGCTGGCTCCGCATCTTCGAGCACCTCCTGCCCGACGCCGCCGCATGGCGGCTGCGAGCCGGCAAGGCGATTCGCGCCTTCTTCGAGGGGCTCACCGGCGCGCCGGCGGACGTGCGCGACTTCATCGACCTGGTCCACGAGGACCTCTTCCCCTCCACGACCCGGTTCCTGCCGGAGTGGGAGCGCCAGTTCGCGCTGTCGGGCGTCGGATCGGATGCCGATCGGCGGCAGCAGCTCTCGGCCGCGTGGCAGGCGTCCGGAGGGCAGTCCCCGCGCTACCTGCAGGACGTCCTGCAGGCGGCCGGCTTCGATCTGTACGTGCACGAGTGCTGGGATCCGGGCGCGACGCCGAGGGCCCCGTACGACCCGCGGCTCTACACCACCGAACCGGTCGTCGGGACGGTGCAGTGCGGTGAGGCGCTCGCGCAATGCGGCGAGACAACCGCGCAGTGCAACGGCTTTCTCGTGAATGACCCGGGGTACCTGGTCAACCTGAACCTGACGCCGATCGCGCCGCCCCCGGTCCCGGACGACTCCGCGCGCTGGCCGTTCTTCATCTACATCGGCGCCGAGTCGTTCCCGAACCTCGCCAACGTGCCGGCGTCGCGGCGGGCTGAGCTCGAGCAGCTCCTGCTCCGCATCTGCCCCGCGCAGCAGTGGATCGTCACGCTCATCAACTGGACCTGAAGGAGGCGCGTCAGCATGAGGATCTTCACCGCACTGCTCGCGATCGGCATGCTCGGCTGCCCGGGGGCCTCGCTCCCCGGGACCTCGTATATCCCAAACGCCGAAGACGCGCGACTCCTCGACGAGCTCGAGCAGCGCTGGACGCACGCGGACCTCGAGCACATCGGCGGGCGCTGCCACGAGGGCCGGCGCCTGCTCCGGGTCGTGGTCGCCGACACCGACGACTACGAGCGCCTCTGCGTCGGCTGGTGTCCGACGGCCATGTGCCCGGGGGGCCGGGCGAGCCAGCGCTGCCGGTGGGGTTGCCGCGACGCCTGCTACACGGACCCCTGTGTCGGCTCGTGGCCGCACTGCATCGGCACCGGCAACGAGGGCGTCGGCGGGCACGAGACCCCGCTGATCGTCGTGCACGAGGACGCTGCGCCGGACGGCTACCCGCGCGCGAGCACCATCGCGCACGAGTACCTGCACTTCCTGGGCGCGTGCACGGGGCGGGGCGTCGACTGGGATCACGCCGACGCGGAGCGCTGGGGCCTGCTCTGAGGCCATGGCACCGCCGCACGAGCCGGGAGCCACAGAGGCGATCCCGGAGCTGGTCGGCGCCGTCCTGCGAGCCGAGGCAGCGGTCCAGGCGGCCAACGGGGGCGTGCTCCCGGCGGGCGTAGCGTCGGCCCTCCGGAGCGCGATCGCCGACGTGTGGCAGCAAGCCATCGCGCACGAGCGCCGGCAGCGTGCCCTCCGCGACGAGCTGGCCGAGAGGATCCTGCGCGGCATCTACACGCGGCTGCGCAGGCACTTCGGAGAGGAGTAGGCGAGTGCCCGACGACACCGGCCGCCATCATCTCGACGCGCTCCATCCGCCGCCGCTGGACGAGGCCAACGGCGGCGGTCGACGCCGGCGCCGTCGCATCTCACCGTTGCCGTGGCACCGCAGACCGAGCGAGCCGCCGCCGGCGCCGGACTTCGCCGACGTGCCGACCGCAGTTCGGCCCCTCGCCCAGGCGCTCTACGAGCCCCTCCACAAGGCGTGCACGCCGCCGAAGCCGCCATGGTGGCGCGCCACGGTGCTCGGCGTGGCCCTCGGCGCCGTCCTCACGCTCGCAGGCTGGGCCGCAAGCGCGCTCCTCGGGGCCTCGGAGTCGACCGCGGTGCACGACGTCCAGATCGAAGGGCTGTCGAAGCGGGTCGACCGGATCGAGGGGAAGGTCGACCAGGTCCTCGAGGAGCTGAGGCGCCGGTGAGGCTGCGCGTCCTCTGACATCGACCGCGAGCCGCCGGGGAAGGGGACCTCCTCCTCCCGGGACTCGCCCGGGCGGCCTCGCGGTCGCCCTCTGACCACACGGGAGGAACCCCATGTCCAAGACCACCGAGCACATCATCCGCACCATCGCGATCGTCGTCCTGACCATCGCCGCCGGCGTCGGCGCCGCGCTCACCGAGGGCGAGGTCCGCACGGCATGCCTCGGCGCGCTCGCCATCCTCGTGCCCGCGGTGATCGACGCACTGCGCGTGGCCCGGCAGGGCACCGGCGGCGGCGGCAGCGCGGCCCTGATCGTCTTCCTCGCCGTCGTCGCCCTCGGCTGCGGCCATTCGGTCGCCGCTGTCGCCGGGGCCTCCGACCAGGTCGAGGAGCGCCTG
>JBDIVX010000139.1:0-19993 GCA_039794305.1 Candidatus Neutrinellum sp. | reverse complement strand
GCGACGATCGGTGGATTAACCTCGTCAGCCTCTGTGACCGGTGCCACCTCGAGAACGTCCACGAGCTCCGCTCGCTCCACGTCTCCGGCGACGCCCCCCACGGCCTCACCTTCGTCTTCGGCCGCGAGCCCTTCATGGTCGTGCGCGGCCGCGACAAGCGCCGCGCGGCGTGATGGACCTCACCTCGCGATCCGGCCCGCCCGGGAAACACTACCGCAACCGCCCCAACCACTCGCGCACGACGGGCCTCTCGCGGTCGATCTCCAGCACATCGAACACCTCACGCCACGTCACCGTCGCGTGCGTGGCCGAGCTCGCGGACGGCTTGTCGACCAGGAACAGGAACTCCGTCTCGATCCCGAGCAGCTCCCCGAGCGCATACGCCTGCAGCTCCGTCTGCCCGACCCGTTCGAGACCGCGCCGCCGAAACTCCGCCTTCTCGCTCTCCGCGGACGGGTACTTGCCCTCGCCCGACTCGTACTTCGCCTCGATGCACACGGCCCGGTCCCGGCGCGTGTGGATCACGATGTCGGGCTTCGCGTTGAACGCCCACTTGAAGCGGCAGACCCGCAGGAAGAACGCGTCGTCCGCGATGTTCTCGGCGAACCGCCCGATGCTCCAGTTCGACGGACTCTGGATCCACTCGGCCGACGCGCGCGCCCCGACGAAGTACGCGTTGAAGTCCCAGATGGACATCGCCGCGAGCTCCTCCCGGTTCGGCGGCCCGAGCAGCTCCAGGATCACCCGCCGCGCCAGCTCCGGGTCCTTCCGGACCCGCGCGAACCACAGATCCCGCAGGTACGCATACTCGTAGAACACCGCGAGCTCGCCATCGACGACCTCGTGCCGGCACCCCACGTGGGCGAAGAGCCGCCGCACGTTCTCCGGCTCGAGCAGCGCGCCGTACACGATGGCCGCCAGGTTCCGCTCCTCGCGACAGACGTGCTCGTACCCGCCGTTCCAGTCGAGCAACGCGCGCAGGTTCGTCGTGGTCATCAGCTCTCCTTTCATCTCGTCCCCCCAGCCGACGCACGGCCCGCCGCCCTTCGGACGAGAGGCACCCCAGCGCCCGGTCACCCCGCGCGCAAGTGCACCACCGCCTCCCCCAAGATCAGCTCCCCCACCGCCGCCGCCATTCCCGCCGTCGAGAGCTTCCCCCCCTCCAGCACCCCGAGGAACTGCGTCCCGCACGAGTGCCCGCCCGTCGCGAACTCGCCCGTCGCGCCCGCCACCTCCTGTGCCTCCGCCGGATACAACAGAAGCGACCGCGGACACCCATACGTCTCGTTGTACGCGAACATCTGCTTCAAGTCCGTGTCCGCCGGCTGCCCGTGGCGCGGCCTCTTCCACTTCGTGTCCACGATCAGGACCGGCTCGCGCGACGCCGTCGGCCGGACGACGATGTCGGGGCGGATGGTGCGCACCCCGAGCCCCTCGGCGCGCCAGAACCGGCGCGTGCTCTGGAGCTCCACCGTGAGCCCGGACGGAACGGCACGCCGGAAGAGCCGCCCCACGTAGCTCTCCCACAGCACGTTCATGTCGAAGAGCAGCGCCAAGAGCTCCTCGGGCCCACCCGAGAGCTTCGGCGAGAAGTGCAGCAGCAACAGGCGCGCGAGGTCGAGCGCCCGCGCGTACCGCGCCGTGTTCCTTCCGAGCCGCAGCCGCCCGAAGTCCTCCGGCCGCACGGCCCGTGGCGCGATCTCCGGAAACGCCGCCGCCACCGCATCGACCCGCGCGCGCAGCGCCGCGCTCAGGCTCACCTTGCCCAGCACGCGCAGCGCTTCGGCGAGGATCGCGTTCGGAAGCGTGTCGTAGTCGTAGGTCTGGTGCGCGACGTAGAAGCGCTCGGCGTGAACGGCGTTGTGGCGGATGTTCTGGACGGTCACGAGCCGACCCCGAAACGCGTTCCGGTTCCCCTCCACCTCGCGATACCCCTTCGCCAACCCCTCCCGAAGCAGCCGATCCACCTGATCGACGAGCTGCGCCACGAAGATCTCGAGAAGGTCCGCGTCTTGAAGCGCCAGCGACGCCACGGTCGGCGTGCGCAGGTCCATGTCCGACGCGACCCGAAGCATCTCGAGGAGCGCGCTGTGCCAGACCGCCCGGTCCGATTCGGCCACATGGCTGTGATCCGCCTTCGGCAGGATCTCGATCCCGAGGTCGCCGATCTGCACGTATCCCACGTACTGCCCGAAGTGGATCGCGCGGTACCCCGGCCGAAAGAACCGCCCGCCGTTGGCGTCGTTGAAGCGCACCAGCGCCTCGAGATGCGCCTGGCCGAAGACGACCTCCCCGCGGCGCTCCCCGACGCGGAGGCGCTCGTGCTCGAAGACCCTAATCGTTCTCCGAGACATGCTCGTAGATCCGCCGGAACGCGGTGCTCGGAAGCGCGTCGATGTCGGCCAGCTCGTAGGTCACTCGATCCGCCAGCGCGTCCGACTCGTCGTGATCGAAGTCGGCGAACCCCGTCGCGGCGTGGTCGTGCCGCTTCACGAAGTCGCGACCCAGCACGAGCCCGATGCGCCCCCAGTCCCCGTAGAAGTACTCCTGCAGGAGCGGGATCAGGGCGTTCTTGAACACGCTCTTGAGCCCCTCGAGGCTCGGGTCCTGGCTCAGGCCCATCAGGTAGGCGTGCCCGATCAAGTGATCGCGGTCGTAGAGCTTGAGGAGCCTCCGGTTGATCGTCTCGAGGAGCGCCCTCGGATCGATGTCACCGTCGATCAGGAAGTCGAGGAGGCCCGGCATCGGCGGACACTCCTCGAACGCGAACCGACGCCGAAGCGCCGTGTCCAGCGCCTCCACGCTGCGGTCGGCGGTGTTCATCGTGCCGATCAGGTGCAGGTTGCTGGGAACGCCGAAGCGAGTCCGCGAGTTGGGCAGCGTCACGATGAGCTCGTTGTCCGCACCGAGCCGCTTGTCCTCCTCTATGAGCGTGATCAGCTCTCCGAACACCCGCGCCACGTTCCCGCGGTTGACCTCGTCGATGAACACGGCGTAGCGAGGCGCACCGTCCAGCAGCCGCTGGCGCTCCTCCTGCTCCAGCCGACAGAAGTCGTCGATGGTCCCCTCAAACCCGGTGAGGCGAATGGCCGAGCGCACCGCCCGCTTGAGGAGCCCGTCCTCGAGCTCGTAGACGAGCTGGGCATCGCCGCCCTCGTCCGTCTCACTGACCCTGGGGCGGATCCCTTCGATGAAGTCCTCGTAGGCGTAGGACTGGTGGAACGTGACGAACACGTAGTCTTGCGTGGCCCGCCTGCTCGTCTCGGGCTGCAACTGCTTCGCCAGGTCGGCAAGGTCGTCGGGCAGCCCTGCCGGCATGAACCAGGTGCCGTTCTTGCGCTTGTCGAAGATGAGCTGCCCCGCGCGCCGCTTCATGGCGACGGTCTCGCTCTCCTCGAGCGCGTGGTATTGCAGCGTGTGCCAGATGTACGAGCGCAGCGGTGTCTTGGGCGCCCGCTGGGCGTACTTCGCCTTGACGAACGGATGCTGCATGACCTGATCGACGACGGCCTCACCCCCGAGCTCCGCCAGCGCAAGCGCCACCACCTGAAACCACGTCAGCTCCGAAACTTTCTCCGGCAGCTCCTCGTCCCGCGACGTCTGCTCCGGATGACGAGTAAACAGCGGAACGTACTTCTGCTGCAGCGTGTACGTCTTCCCGGTCCCCGGCGGCCCGTACAGGATGAGGTTCTTCGGCGTCGCCTCGAGCTCGGCCGGCACCAGCTCCGCCCCGTACCGGTGCCCGAAGATCTTCTCGATGGCATCGTGCCGAGTCACGGGCACGAGCGTGTCGAACCAGTTCCCCGCCCCGGCCCCGCTCGGCGCCTTGCCACGATAGGGCGGCACGTCCTCTCTGCGCAGCTCGAGCCGACCGCTCTCCGCGTCCACGTCCGCCACCTCGCCGACGTAGTACACGTTCAGGTCGTGCTGCCCGCCGTAGCCCTTGATGGCGAACCAGTCCCCGGGCCGAATCTCCTCGAAGCGCCGCCACGTGGTCTTGGCCGCCCGCTTCGCACTGTCCCGGGCCCAGCCCACCTGCCAGTAGTCCCCCTCCGTGAACTCCAACAGCTTGGAGTCGGTTCCCCATGTGAACCCGCCGGCCCAGTACCGCCGGGGCGCCTCGTCGCCGTCCGGCTCCGATTCGGCGTCCTCGGTCGAAACGGGCGCGACCTGCGACAGATCGACGAGCGGCGCCCCCCGCTCGCGCGCCGCGTCGCTCTGGTCGAGGAAGTCCAGCTTGAAGAGCGACAGGTGCAACAGCCGCCGGAAGGCGACCTCCGGACTCGGGAGGACCACCGCCGCCGGCACCTCCAGCTTGAAGGCCTCGATCTGGCTACTGCTGAGGAGCGGCAGCTTCGACCCCGCCACGAGCTCCTTCAGCGCCACGGCACGCCGCTCGACCGCCTCCGAGCTCCCGTCCTGCTTTCTCTTCACGAGGGCGAAGTTGGCGCCGAACGTGACGGTGTCGCCGTCGCCGGCCTCGTGGATCCTGCGCGGCAGCGTGATCCAGGTGAGCTCCCGACGACGCCCATCCACCGCCACACGCAAACCCACTTCGTGCCGATACTTCCCTGTGGACCGCCAGTAGTCGGCACCCATGCGGAGCTCGCAGCCCCCGCCCTCCCACGAGCACCGGATGCGGACGGGCGCCGGCCACGGGCCGTCACGCTCCTCGCTCAGCCCGACCAGGTTGTCGCGCGGCCACTCGGGCTCGTCGAGCAGCTCGACCTGGCACGTAACCCGCTTGCCGGCGACCTCGAGCTCTTGAAGCCTGGCAGCCTGGAGGATCGTACGCGCGGCGCGCAGGGCGATGGAGTTGGCGTCGGGACGGGGCATTGGCGCGATCGAGGATGTGGTGAATCCATCGCGAATAGAAGGGGCTGATCAGGGTTGGCGCCGGTTCTCCTGCCCGCTGGGCACGCCCGCCCCGCTCAGCCCGCCGCGCAGACCACCACCGCGATCCCACCCGCCAACAGCGCCGAGAGTACGCCCGTCAGCGCGACCACCAGCACGACCTGTCGTGCCGCGCTCCTCGGCGCTTCCCCCAGCGCGCGACGCATGCGCCGGTTCTGCTCTGCGAGCGCCGCCGCGAGCCGCGTCGCGGCCACCGCCAGCCCGACCGCCACGCACGCATCGACCAGCAGCACCCAGTCGGTGCCCGCCAGCCAGGACGTCGCCGCGCTCAGGATCATCACCCCCAGCGCCGCGCCGACCATCCGAGCCGCCGCGTGCGGGCGCAAGAACGCGATCGTCCACAGGAGCCATCCCGAGAGCCCCGCCCGGACCGCGAACAGCCCGGGGCCCACCGAGCCGTCGATGCGGACCCCCTGCGGCCCCCACGCGAACAGCGCGCCCACGCTCACGGCGACCACCAGCCCGACGAGCGCCACCATCCAGGGCCAGGTCGGCCACCGGACCGCCTCGACCACGCCGACACGGCCGGCCTCTTGCCCTCCCCGCGCCCCACGGAGCGCGACCTGGCAGAGAAACGGCACCTCGCGAACCCGCCACCAGCGCTGGCCACCCGCGGCCCCCACCCACGTCTCCGCGGAGACGCGCCCGTCGGCCACGCATGCCAGCAGCTCCTGCTCCCCGACCGGCCCCACCACCTGGGCGCCGCTCCGCACATACCAGTGCCGCGCCAGCCCAGCCCCGGGTGCCGCCTGCCCGCTCACGGGCCCCCCGGCTACCGCGTCCCCCCGCTGAAAGCCCTGCGTCGTCTCCATGCCGCCCCTCCTCCGACCCTCGGTCCCCTTGGACGCACCTCCCCGCCGGTTTACTCACCCCCTCGGACACCTTCCCCGCCCGTGCGCCGTCGGCTCGATGCGAGCGGCCAGGTGAGCCACCGACAGCCGGAGCCGGCGCAGTGAGTCCCACCGGCACTGGGGGGTTGAAGTACGATGCCACCGACGCGCCGGAGCCCTGACCCCGGCTGAGCTGGAGTCGAACCGACCGCTGGTCGAGGAAGTCGTCCGCGCGGCCGTCGCGGAGTACGAGGGGTAGGAGTGGCAACAGCAACGACCGTCCGCATCCTCATCGTCCGAGTCGGTTGGCTCGACTACTACGACGACCGCCGCGACGAGACCGGCCCGCTCGCCGGTGGCGCGTACAACACGGACGAGGTCGGCTCGGAGGCGAACAACTTCCGCGTGCTCGGGGACGGGCGCTGCTATGGCTACGCACGGGCTGCCTGGGAGCGGGCATTCAATCTACGCCGGGTGGACCCGAAGGCCGCCGGTGACAGTCTCGACGACTGCCTGGTCATCTCGGTCGCCCGCGCGTACGGCCGAGGGCCTCAGGTGGTCGTCGGCTGGCACGCGACCGCCACCATTCACGCCGAGTATCTGGATCGCCCGAATCATGCATACGGCGTCTACAACTTCTCGGCCGCCCACCACGACTGCGTGCTCCTACCCCCGGACCTCCGCACCTGGGAGGTCCCGAAGGGCCGCGGCGCGCTCGGCCAGTCCAACGTCTTCTACACCCGTGAGCCCGACGGCCGCGTACGCCGCCCAGCCTGGCTGCAGCAGGTCCGTCGCAACGTCGAAGACTACGCCGGGCCGAACCTGCTCTCCGCGGATCCGCTCCGGAGCTTCGAGCGCGCCCTCGACATCTCGCCGGCGGCCGGCCAGGGCTGGGGCCTCACGGCGGCGGAGCGCAGAGCCGTCGAAGACGCGGCGATGCGGCGGGCCACGGCCCACTTCCAGAAGCTCGGCTACCGCGTCGAGGACGTCCACCTGCGAGCGCCCTACGATCTCTACTGCACGAAGAACGGCGAGTCGTTCCGCGTCGAGGTCAAGGGCACCACGGGCACCGCCGACAAGATCCTCCTCACCCGCAACGAGGTCGCCCTCGCCAAGGACGGCGGCACCGCCCTCTTCGTCCTCTCGAACCTCCGGCTCCAGTCCAAGAACGGCGACACGCGCGCGACGGGCGGGACCCCGATCTGCATCAACCCCTGGATCCCCAACCGAGACCGCCTCGAAGCCCTCACCTACGCGTACCGTCTGCCCTGACCCACCCGCAAGGGTGACAATCCGCATGTTCAGTCGTGCGAACCGTCAGTCTGCACGGTTACCCTGCGTCTGCACGATCGCCCCGGCCGCGTCGGGCGCCATCGAGGGAGGGAGCACATGCCGGCGTACCGTTTCTCTTGGGATCCCTTCGACGACGGCACCGTCCGCGCCCTCGCCGAGGTCGTCGGCTACGAGGGCCCCGACGACGGCGCCCCCCGCGAGTACCTCGCCCGCCGCGTGAAGCGCCCCACCCCCGAGCTCATCCGCGAGGCCGGCGACGCCCTCTGCCGCACCTGGCTCCTCGACTACAGCGGCACGAAGCACATCGTCGAGCGCCTCCGCGACGCGAACATCGGCCCCGGCTCCCGCCCGCGCACCCAACGCGGCTACGTCGGCTTTCTCCGCGACGCCCGCAACTCGGGGAGCCTCCGCCGCGAAATCTGCGACGCCATGCTCCGGTTCGGCGACATGGATCGCCAGGACGGCGAGCCGGACGACCCCGACTTCACCCCGCGGTTAGCCATCCTCGACGTCGCCGCCCAGCCCGACGACCCGCGCCGGCCGCACGACTACCAGCGCGAGGCCTGGGACCGCCTGAGCCGCCACCTCGCCGAGTCCGAGTCCACCGGCCGCTTCCAGGGCCTGCTCGTCATGCCGACCGGCTCGGGCAAGACCTTCACCGCCGTCCGCTGGCTCATGGAGCACGTGGTCGCGCAGGGCCGCCGCGTCCTCTGGCTCGCCCACCGCCACGAGCTCCTCACCCACGCCGCGAGCGAGTTCCACCGCCTCGCCCGCCTCGCCGCCCCGCGCGATCGCCTCCGCGTGCGCATCGTCTCCGGCCAGCACTGCGCGACCACGCAGATCGACCCGGAGGACGACATCGTCGTCGCGTCGGTCTACAGCCTCGCCCGGCGCGAGGACATCCGCGAGCGCCTCCTCACCGACCCGCGCCTCTTCGTCGTCATCGACGAGGCCCACCACGCGCCCGCCAAGAGCTACCGCGACGTCATCCACTTCCTCGAGGGCCGGAAGCAGATGCGCGTGCTCGGCCTCACGGCCACGCCGACCCGCACGCAGGAGACGGAGCGCCCGCTCCTCCGCAAGCTCTTCGGCGGGAACGTCTTCTTCCAGGTCGAGCTCCAGCGCCTCATCGAGCGCGGCATCCTCTCGCGCCCGCGCATCGTCCACGTCCGCACCGAGGCCGACGTCGAGGAGGGCGTGACCGACGCCGACCTCGCGCACCTGAGCCGCTTCGGCGAGCTCAGCGAGGAGTGGCTCGCCCGCATCGGCCAGCTCGCCGAGCGCAACCGCGCCATCGTCGCCCACTACCTCGAGAACCGCGACCGCTACGGCAAGACGCTCGTCTTCGCCGTCAACGTGAGCCACGCCGCCCTCCTCGCCGAGGACCTGCGCCAGCACGGCGTCCGCGCCGACTACGTCGCGAGCTACCGCCCTGACGGCACCGACGGCGAGCCCACCGAACTCATCCAGCGCTTCCGCGAGGGCCACCTCGACGTCCTCGTCAACGTGCAGATGGTCACCGAGGGCGTGGACGTCCCCGACATGCAGTCGGTGTTCCTCACGCGCCCGACCGCGAGCGAGATCCTGCTCCGCCAGATGATCGGGCGCGCCCTCCGCGGCCCGGCCGCCGGCGGCACGCGCGAGGCCTACCTCGTCAGCTTCGAGGACCACTGGGCCCGCTTCCGCGACTGGGCGAGCCCGATGGACCTCGTCCCTGACATCGAGGACGCCGCCGAGGAGCCGGACTCACCGCACCGACTCGGCAAGGCGATGGACGCCCTCCCCTGGGAGCTCATCCGCGCGACGGCCGCCCGGATCCGCACCCTCTCCGCCGACCTCAAGGCCGACGCGTTCGAGGCCATCCCCCACGGCTGGTACCTCCTCGAAGAGGTCGCCGACGACGAGGGCAGCACCGAGACGCTTCCCGTCTACGCCCACCAGCGCCCCTGCTGGGAGGCGCTGCTCGACCACCTCGAGTCCCTCTCCCCCGAAGCCCTCGCCGAGCTCCGCTTCGAGGGCCAGGTCGACGAGCTCTTCGACGACTGCGACGACCCGCGCCCGGCCGCCCACGACATCGCCCGCATGGTCGCCCACTTCGCCCGCGGCGGCCCCCGCCCCGAGTACAACGACCTCGAAGAGCGCGACCGCTGCGACCCCTACGTCCTCGCCAAGGACATCTGGGACCGCGACCTCGGCGAGCGCGACCGCGCCGACCTGATGGAGGCGCGCTACACGACGCTCGCGCGCACCATCTATCCGAACCTCCGCGAGTTCCGGGCTGCCGTGGAGGATGCGTTGCACGAGCTGCGGTACCCGGACGAGGCCACGCATCGCCCGCGCGCGGTACCCATCTTCCACCCGGCCCCCGAGGACCAGCTCACGCCCGGTCCGGCCCACGATCTCGACTCCGTCTTCCAAGAAGTGCTCGAGGTCGGCGGCGAACTGCTCGGCGTGGCCGAGCCCCTACCCGCCGGCTTCACGTGCGAGTGGACGCGCCGGATCGTCAAGGGCTGGTACGGCATCGCGAACTGGGATCCCGGCGCCCCCATCGCTCACGGCCGCATCCGCATCAACCGCCTCCTCGATAGCCCCGACATTGACGCCAACACGATGCGGTTCCTGCTCTGGCACGAGTACCTGCATCTGTACCTACAGCAGGGCCACACGCCGACGTTCCGGGAGCTCGAGCGGAAGTGGCTGGGTCACATCGAAGCCTACCGTGTACTTCACAACCTGAACGAGCGGTTCGGCATCCAGTACTGGTGAGAAGCCCGATTCGAGCGGAGGGACCTGGACGGGGTCGAGAATCAGCTTGGGGTGTACCATCCCGCACGGACGACCGATGCGGCAGCGGACAATACTCCAGCATCCGACTGTGACGTCCTGACAGACCTGGCCGAAATGCAGACCGAGCAAACCACCACCCCATCCATCACCCCGTCCGACATGGACGTCCTGCTCAGCGCAGCGATCGCCGTCGCCTGGGCGGGCGAGGGTGGCGAGGAGCCGCGGCTCGGGTGGTGGAAGACGGACATGTTCTCGGAGTACGGCGGCCAGGACCTCTTCGGCCGGCTCCTCCCGCACACGTCCGCCTGGGCCGTCGTGCAAGCGATCCGCGAGGCCGCTCGCCGGCACGATGCGCAGATGCGCGCGAAGGTGCACGACCCCGACACGGTCGTCTCCCTCTA
Organism: Candidatus Neutrinellum sp.; assembly: GCA_039794305.1. Classification (GTDB taxonomy): domain Bacteria; phylum Myxococcota_A; class Polyangia; order Polyangiales; family JBDIVX01; genus JBDIVX01. The sequence goes on along the minus strand of JBDIVX010000139.1, from coordinate 9,768 downwards.
CCGGCTGGGCTTCGCCATCGACGAGCGCGCCGACGAGCGCTTGCTGGAGCTCAAGCGCAGCGGCGCAGATCCGCAGGCCGTTCTCCCCAGCTTTGGTGCGCTCGTGGCCGCCGGGTGGAGTCGTGACGCGTTCTCCGAATGGATCCGCAGCCAGGGCGAGGCCGCGTACGAAGCCGCCCCCGCCGGCCGGCAGCTCGCAGGCCCCCCGCCCGACTCGCTCGAGGTCACGGCCCAGCGCCTCGTCGCCGCCCTCGATCCGCTCACCGATCACTACCCGCTGCCGCACTTCCGGAGGCGTCGTTGAGGCCCGCGGAGACGACCAAGCCCCACACCCGCATCCTGAAGTGCGCGCTCGAGGTCGAGGACGCCCGCGCCTACTGGGAGCGCACGGACGGCTCGGAGCCGGTCACCCCCCAGCGTGCCTTCGACGAGTACTGGTTCGGCGCGCGCAGCCTCGCCCGCATCGAGGTGCTGCTCACCAACTTTCGGCACCGCTTCGACGCCTACCCGCCGTCCCTGTCGGTGCTGCATCGCTGGACGGCCATGTCCCCGGACACCCGCCGGCTGATCTGCCACTGGCATCTCCAGCTCGCCGACCCGATCTACCGCGAGCTCACGGGCGAGGTCTTCCCCTCCCGGATCGACGAGGGGCGCCCCGAGATCACGCGCGACTACATCGTCCGCTGGATCGGTGCGCACTCGACCGAGTGGACCATGGGCACGCGCATCCAGTTCGCGAGCAAGCTCCTCAGCTCGGCCCTCGCCGCGGGGCTCGTGACCTCGCGCCGCGATCCGCGACCCCTGGTGTTTCCGCGCGTGCCGGACGAGGCGCTCGAGTACCTGCTGCACCTTCTCCGCGAGGTGCAGTTTGCCGGCCGCCTCAGCGACAACCCCTACCTCCGCTCGGTCGGTTTCTCGCCAGGGCTCCTCGCGGACCGGCTTCGCACCGTCGCGAGCATCCAGCTCCAGCGCGCGGGCGATCTCCACGACTTCACCTGGGCACACGACGGGCTCTCCGCCTGGGCGGACGCGAAGATCGGAGCGGCGGCATGACCGAGTCGCTCTTCCGCAAGATGCCCGTCCGCGACGCGTTCCACGCGCTCCGGCAGGATCTCATCCACGAGGACGGTCCGCGCATCAGCACGATGCGCAACTACCGCTTCGCCATTCTCCAGTACGACCCGCTCGACGAGCTCGCGGTCCGGCAGGAGACACAGCGGCTGTACTCGGATCTCAAGGCCTACGGCTGGGAGGTCCTGCCGCTCGATCTCCAGCAGCTCCTCTTCCAGCGGATCCGTGCTCGAGGCGACGAGTGGGCGGACCGAGTCATCGAGATGGAGAAGCGGATGGCAGCGGTCGAGCCCACCCGCGGCCTCAACTACCTGAAGTCCAAGCTGACGCCGCTCATCGAGGGCCCCGACGGCATCGCCGCGGACTGCAGCCGGGAGATTCGCCGCCACGCCGAGGCCCACCCCGACAAGGCCGATCGCACCCTCGCCCTGATCGGACGCGCGGGCGCCCTCTATCCCTTCTTCCGCTCGTCCGCGCTCCTCCGCCACCTCGACGGCAGGACGAACAACGTCCCCGTCGTCCTTCTGTATCCCGGTCAGCGCCGAGGCCCGACGTCCCTGTCCTTCATGGGCATCCTCGAGCCCGACAGCGACTACCGACCGCGCATCTACCCATGAGAGCTGCCGCATGCTGATCAAGGACCTCTTCGCCCACGACGTCACCCGCGACATCCCGCCGGTCGTCTACTTCCACGAGCAGACCCCCGCGAAGATCGCCGACGAGGTCTCCGAGTACATCATCACCGGCGGCTGGCCCGAGGGGCACCCGCACCAGAAGCGCGTTCCAAACGGCATCCACGAGCAGTACGTCCGCCTGCTCACGGGCATCGTCGAGGAGCTCGACAAGCCCGGCGGTCCGGAGCTTCCCACCGCGTGGATCAGCGGCTTCTACGGTTCCGGTAAGTCGAGCTTCGCCAAGCTCCTCGGCCTCGCCCTCGACGGAGTCGAGCTCCCGGACGGAACGTCGCTCGCAGAGGCCTGGCTACGCCGGGACACGTCGCCGCGCAAGGACGAGCTCCGCAATGCATGGGCAGCCCTGCGCGCGAAGATCGATCCCATCGCGGTGGTGTTCGACATCGGCAGCGTCGCACGCGACAACGAGCACATCCACGCAGCCGCCCTCCGTCAGCTCCAGCGCCGGCTCGGCTACTGCAGCGCCGACCCGCTCGTCGCCGACTTCGAGCTCGGGCTCGAGCGACGAGGTGAGTGGGAGCGCTTTCTCACGATCACCGAGCAGACGCTGAAGCGCCCCTGGGAGGAGGTGAAGGACGAGGCGCTCGCCGAGGAGGAGTTCTCGCTCGTGATGAGCGTCATGTTCCCGGACCGCTACACGGACCCGATGAGCTGGTTCACGAGCCGGGGCGGCACACACTCGCGTTCGGAGTCTCCGGACGACGCCGTCAAGGCCATCGGCGACATGCTCCACCACCGGCAGCCGAACGCGACCCTCTTCTTCGTGGTCGACGAGGTCTCGCAGTACGTCCTCGCCAACAAGGACCGGGTCGACCGCCTCCGCGCCTTTGCGACCGCGCTCGGGGCGCGGCTCTCGGGGAAGGCCTGGCTGCTCGCCCTGGGCCAGCAGAAGCTCGACGAGGAGGCCGACGACTCCTTCCTCCTCTGGGCCAAGGACCGTTTCCAACCGAAGCTCCGAGTCCACCTCGAGCCCACCAACATCCGCGACGTCGTCCACCGGCGCCTGCTCCAGAAGAAGCCCGAGCACGACAAGACCCTCGCCGCGCTCTTCGAGAAGCACCGCCCGACGCTCGAGCTTTACGCCTACGGCTGCCGCGATGTGTCGCCGCCGGAGTTCGCGGAGGTCTACCCGATGCTGCCCGGGCACATCGACCTCCTTCTCCAGATCACGAGCGCGCTCCGGACCCGTTCGACACGCGCACAGGGGGACGACCAGGCCATCCGCGGCCTCCTCCAGCTCCTCGGTGAGCTCTTCCGCGCCCAGAAGCTGGCCGACATGGAGGTGGGCCGGCTGGTCACGCTCGACCAGATCTACGAGGTCCAGCACACCGCCCTCGACTCGGACGTGCAGGCGAGCATGGCCCGCATCCTCGCCGAGTGCGCCGACGATCCCTCGGACCTGCGCCTTCGCGCGGCCAAGGCCGTGGCCCTGCTCGAGCTCTTGCAGGACGGCGGCGTCCCCACCACGGCCGAGCTCGTCGCGCAGTGCCTCTACGACCACGTCGACCGCGGCAACCAGATCTCCGAGGTGCGCGAGGCGCTCGCGGACCTTCGCCGGCAGAACCTCCTCGGGTACTCCGAGAAGACGGGCTACAAGATCCAGTCGTCGGCCGGCGAGGAGTGGGAGCGGGAGCGGCGCGACATGCCCGCCCCGACCGAGGCCCGGAGCGAGGTGGTGCAGGAGAGCCTGAAGTACCTGCTCGGCACCACCAAGCGGCCCGAGATGCAGGGGCGCCCCTTCCCCTGGTCCGGCCTCTACTCGGACGGCCGCCGTGCAGAGGACGCGCCGGTCGAGGGTTCCCGAGATCCTGCCGCGGTGCGGGTGGACTTCCGGTTCCTCACCGCCCGGGAGGCCCGCTCGGAAAAGGACTGGGTGAAGCGAAGCGCCGAGACCGGGCTGCGGGAACGCCTCATCTGGGTGGTCGGGGATACCGAACACGTGGAGGAGGTCGCCAAGGAGTACGTCCGCTCCCGCGCCATGGTGAAGAAGTACGAGCCGCGCCGCGAGTCCCTGGTGCCCGCGAAGAAGCTGCTCCTCCAACAGGAGCAGAACCGCCTCGAGGACCTGGCCACGCGGGTTCGCTCGGCGGTGGAGGACGCGTTCATGGCAGGCACGCTGTACTTCGCCGACCGCTCCATGCAGCCGCGCGACTACGGGGCCGCATTCGCCACCGCCCTCCACGGCGCCGGCACGCGGATCCTTCCGGATCTGTTCCCCCACTTCGACGCGACCCAGATCCAGCCCGCCGAGCTCCTGGTGCTGGTCGAGACCGACCTCTCCGGCCCCTCTCCCAAGTTCCTGCCGGACGGCCTCGGCATCCTCGAGCTCGACGGTGGGCGCTACGTTCCCGCATGCAGCGGCACCGTCCCCGTGCGCGTCTTCGACAAGATCGACAGCGAGGACGGCCTGACCGGCGCGCTCCTCCTCTCCCACTTCGGCGCCGCGCCGTACGGCTACACCGAGAACGTCGTGAAGGCCTGCGTCGCCGGGCTCCTCCGCGCGGGTCGCATCCGCATCCAGCCCGAGGGCCTGCCCGAGATCACGGCCATCCGGGACGCCGGCGTGCGTGACGTGTTCGACAAGGACCGGGCGTTCAAGCGCGCGACGATCGTGCCCGCGGGCGAGGACGACATCGGCGCCTCGGCACGCAACCGCATCTGTCGCTTCTTCGAGGATCGGCTCGACGTGAAGCTGGACCGTGAGGATCACGCGATCGCGGACGCCGTCTCTCACCACTTCCCGCCCCAGGCAGCGAGGCTACGCACCGTGCTTGGCCGGCTCTCGAAGCTGCCCGGGCACCGCGAGCCTCCCGGCGAGCTGGTGAAGCTCGAGGAGGCGCTCGAGAAGTGCGTGGCCATCTGCCGGCAGACGAAGCCCACCGTCGCGCGCGTCAAGAAGTACATCACCGTGTTGAACGACGGGTTCAAGACGCTGAACCTCTTCGACGCGGAGCTGACGGAGCAGGCCATCGAGGCGGTGTGTGCGGCGGCCGACGTCCGGGACCACCACGCGGCCCAGCTCCGCGAGGCAGGTGCGCTGAGCGGCGAGTGCGAGGCGGCGGCGGAGCGAATCGGCGAGCAGCTCTCGCGCGAGCGGCCCTGGAACGACATCGGCGCCGTGGACGCCGACCTCGAGACCGTTCGCACCGCCTACGCCGCCGAGCGCGCCCGGCTCCTCGCCTGGCAGGAGCAGGAGACGGAGCAGCGCCGCGCGGCGGTGAAGCGGCGGCCGGGCTTCAGCACCCTGAGCGCCAAGCAGTCCCACGCGGTGCTCCGCCCGTTCGCGCTGGCCGAGTCGAGCACGACGGCCGACGCGGTGCACCCGCCGCTGAGCGCCCTCGAGGAGCCGTTCCTGATCGCGCTCCAGCGCGCGGAGGAGGAGGCCAACGATCTCCTCGACGGCATCCTGAGCGAGGGCAGTGAGCAGATCGTCGAGCGCCTCGAGCTCGGCCTCCACAACCGGGAGCTCGCCACCGAGGAGGACGTGCGCGCCCTCCTCTCCGAGCTCGAGGAGCGCCTCCTCGCCAAGGTGCGGGCCGGCGTGCGGGTGAGGTTGAAGTGACGGTGGCGAAACGTATCGCGTGGCATTTATCTTCGCAATATCCGCACCTTACGGGCCCGCGTCACGTTACTTAATTTCTTTTGCGTTACGTTACCTGCTCATGAGCTGGGGCTTTTACGGACGTCACGAAGAGCTGGGAGCCCTCCGGGATATTCTGGAGCGCCGCCGTTGGTTCTTCGCACGCATAACCGGTCGTCGACGCATCGGAAAGACGAGCCTCATCCAACGTGCCCTGTCGGAGGTAGACGACCGGCGTGTGCTCTATGTGCAGATACCCGATTCGGCACCTGCGGGTGTTCTCTCTGCAGTCTCGGACGCGATGGACACCTTCGAGATCGACGAGAGCTTCACTCGCCCGACGAGCCTGCATGAGCTGGCCCGAACCGTTGGAGCCCTCGCCGAGGCGGGCTATCTCGTGGCGCTGGACGAGTTTCAGTACTTCAGCCGGAAGCCCCTGTACGAGTTCACGTCGCACCTTCAGGCCGTAGTGGACAATCTTAGTGCTCGAGCGAGCGACGTCGCGGGTGGCCTGTTCGTGCTTGGCTCGCTTCACGCCGAGCTGGTTGCGCTGCTGGAGGACCGGGACGCGCCTCTTTACAACCGGACGACGGATCATCTTCAGCTCGACCACCTCGATATCGAATCAGTCTTGGCCATCTTGAAGGAGCACGCCGATCCCGGTCCGGAGCGGCTCCTCTTCCTCTGGAACCTGTTCGAAGGCGTTCCGAAGTTCTATCGCGATTGCTACGAGCAAGACGCGCTAGAAGCGGAACGAGGGGAAGTCTTGCGACGGATGTTCTTCCGAAGCAGCTCGCCGCTGAGGACGGAGGCGGACAACTGGTTCCTCGGCGAGCTCCGCGGCCGATACGATGTCGTGTTGAAGTTCGTAGCACGCCATCCTGGCTGCACTCATGCCGACATCGAGAGCCACGTCCGCGCGGTGAGTCCCCAAACAGCGGAGCAGGTGGGCGGCTATTTGAAAGTACTCATCGAGAAGTACCGGATGCTCGAACGACGTCTTCCAGTATTTGCCCCACCGAAGGCCCGAAAGGGACGCTACTACGTTCGAGACAATTTCCTCCGCGCATGGCTGGATGCACTTCAGAGCCCAGTAACGGCAATCAACTTTCGACCTGAAGATGTGCTTATCACGCAGGCCGATAACCGACTAAACGGGGCCGAGGGCCATGGACTCGAACGGCTCGTTGCACAGCTGTACGAGGAGCGCGCACGCAAGGGTGTCGGCGATTTCCCGTTGACCAGCCGGATCGACGGTTACTGGGACCGGGGTGACGTGGAGATCGACCTGGTAGCTGTGAACGAAGACGAGCACGTGTTGCGCTTTGGAACTTGCAAGCGCTCCTCAAGCCGTCTCGACGCCGACCACCTTGCCACGTTCGATGGTCACATCGATCGCTTCCTCGACCACAAGTCTCACAAGAAGTTTCAGGACTGGAAACTCGAGAGAGTTGCGATCGCACCCGTCATCGACGCGGAGCAACGCTCTTCGATACAGGAGAGTGGCTACCTTCCGCAGGACTTGGCAGACCTGCTCGGAGGTCTGGGATGACGATGACGCTCGAGGCGAAGCGGAGGCTGTCGGGGACGGTACGGGAACTGCGCGCTTACCTGCTCGAGGCGCTGCACGCGGCGGTGGAGAGCGAGTATCGGTTCGCGATCAAGCGGGCGCACGACGCGGGGCTCGACGAGGCGCGGACGGCGAAGCGGCGGCGGTTCGAGGCGTGGATCGCGGAGCAGGTTCGGGCGGAGGCGCGGGCGAAGAAGAAGGACGCGCGGACGGCGGAGGAGTTCCGGCGCGAGGCGGAGAAGCAGGCGGCGTACACGCTGCTCAATCGGTTGGTGCTGCTCCGGCTGATGGAGGCGGCGGGGCTCCGGTCGCCCCACGTGGTGACGGGCGGGTGGGAGAGCCGGGGCTACCGGGACTTCCGCGAGCTCGCGCCGGCGCTGGTGCGCGAGGACCCGACCGAGGGGTACGGGTTTCTGTTGAAGCTGGTGTTCCAGGACCTGGCGCACGATCTGCCCGGGCTGTACGGGCCGGCGGGGATCGCGGAGCTCGTGCCGGTCGGGCCGGCGGTGCTCAGGCGAGTGGTGGAGGCGCTGAACGATCCGGCGCTCGAGTCGTGCTGGACCGACGACATGACGCTCGGCTGGGTCTACCAGTACTGGAACGACCCGGAGCGCGAGGCCCTCGACGCAAAGCTGAACGGCGGCGGCAAGGTGGAGCCGCACGAGATCGCGCCGAAGACGCAGATGTTCACCGAGCGGTACATGGTGGACTGGCTGCTGCAGAACAGCCTCGGGCCGATGTGGCTGGCCCTGTGCAAGAAGCACGGCTGGACGCCGGCCGCCGAGGCGGACGGGACGCTCGAGGCGCTCGAAGCACGCCGTGCGGAGTGGCGGGACAAGCGCGAGGCGGGCCAGGTGGAGCTGACGGCGCTGATGCCGCTCCACACGGAGATGGAGCGGCGCTGGGCGTACTACGTGCCGCAGCCGATCCCCGAGGAGGCGGTGGCGCAGGCGCCGGGCTCGGTGCGCGAGCTGAAGCTGCTCGACCCCGCGGTGGGCTCGGGGCACTTCCTGGTGGTCGCGTTCGATCTGCTGTTCGCGCTCTACCGCGAGGAGGCGCGGCACCGCGGCGAGGAAAGGGATCCGCGATGGAGCGACCGCGCCATCGTGGAGCAGATCCTCGAGCACAACCTGCACGGGATCGATCTGGATCCGCGCGCGGTGCAGATCGCGGCGGCGGCGCTGTGGCTGAAGGCGAAGGAGCGCTGCCCGGACGCCGAGCCGCGGCGGATGAACCTGGTGGCGTCGAACCTCCGGCTCGGGTCGCTCTCCGACGACGACCCGGCGCTGGTGGAGCTCCGCCGCGAGGTGGAGCGGGAGACGGGGGTCCCGGGGGAGCTGACCGACACGATCGTGCACGCGCTCCGGGGCGCGGACCACCTGGGGAGCCTGTTGAAGGTGGACCGGGCGGTGGACGAGGCGATCGAGGCGCACGAGCGGGCGGTGACGGCGCGCTTCGGTCCGCAGCAGGTGCCGATGTTCGACGCGCTGCCGGCGCAGCAGGGCGGGATCGACTTCGAGGCGGCGACGGCGCGGCAGTCGCTCCTCGACCGGCTCGAAGGGTTCCTCTCGCGGTACACGGGCGGGGAGGACCTGGGGCTGCGCCTCCGCGGCGAGCAGCTCGCGGCGGGAGTGCGGTTCGTGCGGATGGTGCGCGAGGGCGCGTACGACCTGGTGGTCGCGAACCCGCCCTACCAGGGCACGTCGAAGGTGGCGGACGCGGCCTACGTGGCGAAGCAGTACCCGCTCGGCAAGGCGGACCTGTACGCGGCGTTTCTCCTGCGCGGGCTCGAGCTGGTGCGCGAGGGTGGCCTCTCGTCGATGGTCACGATGCGCAACTGGATGTTCATCAAGCAGTACGCGGGACTGCGCGAGCACCTGTTGAGGACGTTCGACTTGCGGGCGCTGGGGGACTTCGACCGCGGTGCTTTCGAGGACGTGCCGGACGAGGTGGTGAGCGTCGCAGTGAGCGTACTCCGCCGTGGCGCACACCAGGCGCAGAGCGTCGCGGTCTGCCCGACACCGCGAGACGATCGATCGCGTGACAGCGAACGCACCCCGCGCAAGCGCGCCGCCACCCTCTGTCACGTCGGCCGCCACGAGTTCGACCCCGCCGCCCTCCAGGTCGTCCCCGAATGGCCACTGGTGTACTGGTGGGACCAGAAGCTCTTGCGACTATTCACAGAGTATCCCGCTCTCGGGAGTCAGGCACCGGTGAGGCAAGGGCTCGCGACCAGCAATAACAAGAGGTTTCTGCGGAAGCCGTGGGAGATCCAGTCACTGCATGAAAAATGGCACCCGTTCATCAAAGGAGGCGAGGGGCGCAAATGGATCGAGCCCCTCGCAGATACGATTGAGTGGAGCCGACAAGGGCTGGAGGTCAAGACGCTCGCTCAGCGGCTGTACGGTTCTTACACCAGAACCATCAAGAACGAGGAGTACTACGGTCGCCGAGGCATTGCTTTCACCATGATCGGCCATGCGTTTGAAGCACGTGTGCACACATATTCAAGCATCATCGACGTAGTTGGGTCCTCTGCGTACCCAGGTCATCTTGCCTCCGCGCTTTGCGCGTTGAACACACGAACCGCATCGAGCCTACTGCGATCGTTGAATCCGACCGTTCATTTTCAAGTCGGCGATCTCAATCGACTGCCTCTGTTTGAGATTCCATGTGCACACATCGTTCTCGCAACCTTAGAGGAAGCTTTCAGCCCTCACGAATCCAGTGGGTGCAGGTCAGGTGCTGATCACGCGGCATAGCGAGTGGCCTGTCTGAAGGCGAACGCATGCTCGAAGCGGCCGGACTGGAGCAGGGAGCGGAGGTACAGGACGCCACCGGCGCCCTGGCGCGAC
>JBDIVX010000138.1:0-20070 GCA_039794305.1 Candidatus Neutrinellum sp. | reverse complement strand
CGGCGCAGCTCAGTCGCCCATCGGGAAGTAGCGCGTGTATTGCCGCTGGCCCACGCTGCGGACCCGGCCCGCCCTGCGCAGCAACGTCGCCGGCCGGTTGAGCTGGCGGGGCGTCGAGCCCACGGCCTCGGCGAGCACCGTCATCGTCTCGCCGGGATGGGCGCGCACGGCCTCGTACAGCCGCTCCTCGAGCTCGGCCACCTCCTCGCGCGAGCGTCGCTCGGACGCCGCTCGCCGTCGTGCCGGCTGCCCCCGACGCCGCCGCTCAGCCGCGGGGCCCGTCGCTCGGCGGAAACCCTCGCGCACCGCCGCCGCGGCCGCCGCCTCGCAGGCCGCCAGATGCTCGCGGAGCAGTTGCTCCACTGCGTTCTCGATCTTTCGCTCCAGGGACTCGGTCGATGTCGTCATGCCTCCCGAGTCTCACGCGGCCCCCGCGGCCTCAACCTGGGGCCTGAACGGATACCCGGCTGCGGTCGTAGTGCCGAGCGATCCTGTCGAGCACGGGTCGCATCTGCTCTCGAGTGGTCGAGATCGTGTCTGGACCGGGCTCGCCCTCGAGGGGCCACGTGCGGACCCGTTCGTCCTTGCGCCGCTCGCGGACGCGCTCGACCAGATCACCCGCGACCTCGGCCGTGGCTCGGTCGTGGAGCACGACGACCTCGTCGACGCGTTCGCCCGTGTCGGGCATCCGAACGGCGCTCAGACGGACACCGGGGCGCGGGGGTCGCACGTTCCGCCGGAGACCGGCCATCTGTATCAGGAGGCGGCGCGTCATTGGCCCTACGATAGCTCGAAATCTACGTCCTCTAGCGGTTCGGCTATCCCGGCACTGATCGCAGGAGGATTGCACGCCGAGATCATTGGGCTTTGTCACAGCGACGGCGCTGGCACCGACACTGCAGTAGTCGGCCGTCATGACTTCGAAGAAGCCCCCCACCCTCTACACGCTGCGCAAGCGGCCCAAGCGCGACCGCCGCCCCCGCGCCGCCCGGAGGGTCCGTCATGGGTGACTCGGCAGCGGCGAAGGCGGATCGGACCTCGCTCGTGCAGGTGCTCGAGCAGCTCGGTCAGGGTGCGGTGCAGGCGGAGTCGGCCGGTGTGCTCGCTCGACGGCTCCGTACGAACGCGCGACGGATGTGGGTCGCTCCCGATGATGCCGCCGACGCGGCTCAGTCGGCTGCCGCGAAGCTCATCGCCAGCTCGCGCTCTGGGGGGCTCGAGCTGCGCGAGCGGTCCGAGGAGTCCGCCGATGCGCTTCTTGGCCGAGTCGTACGCAACCTCACGATCGACGAGCTCCGGAGCCGGAAGCGGCGCCACTCGGCCCTGGACCGCTTCCGGCACGAGCCGGTCCACGCCACTCCCCTGAGCCCGGAGGAGCACCTGCTCGCACAGGAAGAGCGTGCCCGGGCACAGCGCGAGCTCTGCAGGGCGCTCGCACTGCTCTCGATGGTGGAGCGGGAAGCACTCCACGCCCGCGTGCCACACACCCGGGCGCGCCTACAGCGAGACCTCGACGAGCTTCGCACGCTTCTTCTGGAGGAGCGAGAGCTCGCGGACCTCCTGCACGGTGGCAGCGCAGGCGCCGCCCACCAGAGGCACTGCCGCGCGCGCAAGGCGCTGCGACTCGCGACGGGGCGGCTGTTGGACACCGGACGCCTCTCCGTGGCCGACGCTGCGGTCGTCACGAGGATCATCGACGCCATGGACCGACGGGGGCGCCCGCGCCGGGGCCCGAAGCCTCCTGCTCGCGCGCTGGGAGCGACTCGATGACCACACCGAACGGCTGGAGCCTCCCGCTCCCCCCGACGGTCAACCTCCACATCGTCGGGCACTGCAACTTCGCCTGCCGCTTCTGCTACGCCCGCTTCGTCGGCGCGAAGGAGGTGCTGCCATGGCCTCGGCTCGAGGGCTTGCTCGCAGCGCTCTCGGCTCGGGGGGTCCGGCGCGTGACGTTCGCGGGTGGCGAGCCCACGCTCCACCCGGACTTGCTGGCAGCGCTCCGTCGGTGCGCGGACCTCGGCCTGGTCACCTCCGTGGTCACCAACGGGAGCATCGTCGACCGCGAGTGGTGCCGGCGGCACCTGCCGTGGCTCCGCTGGCTCGTCCTCTCGTGCGACTCCCCGTCGCGCGCGACGTGCGACGCGCTGGGGCGCCGGGCGAGCCGGGACGAGGAGGGGCAGCCAGCCCGTGTCCTCCGGATCGCGGAGACCGTCCGCGAGTGGAACCGACTTCGCCCAGAGCGCGACCACGTCCACCTCAAGATCAACATGGTGGTGACCGCGGCGGGCGCCCACGAGGACCCTACGGCCTGGCTCGCCAGGGTGCGCCCCGCACGGGTGAAGCTGCTCCAGGCCCTCTTCCTGCCGGGGGAGAACGAGGATGCGGTCGAGCTCGCTTGCTCGAACGACGCCTTCCGCCGGTACGCCGAGCTCGTCCGGCCGCTCGCGGACCTCGGCATTGCGGTGGTGGCCGAGGCGAGCGAGGATCTCCTCGACAGCTACGCCATGATCGATCCTCATGGCCGATTCCGGCAGGCGCGGCCCGGCGGATACGTCCTGAGCGAGCCCATCGACCGGGTAGGAGTCGATACGGCATGGGCTCAGGTTGGAGGCTGCGACCTCGACCTCTTCGCGCGACGCGGGGGCAATTACGATGACGGCCCTCCGAGCCGGGGCGTCACGACCCCGGTGATCGCCATCGAGGGCCTCGACGGCAGCGGGAAGAGCACGGTCGTCCGGATCCTCGCGGAACGCCTCGGTGGCGCCGTGGTGTCGAACCCCCCGGCCCACCTCGGCGAGCAGCGCGCCCGGGCGGCGGTCGAGCGCCGGGCGTGGTACCGGCACGGCAACGTGGAGGCGATGAAGCTCGCCACGGATCACGTGTTCGACGCAATGCCGGTCGTGATGGACCGTTCCTTTGCCTCGACCGCCGCCTACGCAGCCGCGGAGCAAGGTCGCGTCGCATCTTTCGAGGACGTTCCGCGCCGGGTCGCCCGTCCCGACTGCCTCGTCTTCCTCGACGTGCCGGAGCCCGTGCGCCGGAGTCGCCTCCGAGGCCGTGCCGGCGGCGCCACCGGAGAAGAGCGCCGTCTGGAGCGCGATGCGGCCTTCCGCGAGCGCGTCGTCGCAGGCTACCGCGCCCTCGGAGCCGACTTCGTCCCGGCCACCGGCAGCCCCGCCCAGATCGCCGACGAGATCCTGCGACTGCTCCGCGCCGTCCGTCGGGGATGACGGCCTCGCGAGGCACGCCTGCACGTCCTCGGGCTCGAGCCACGGCTAGCCCTCGAGGATCGTCTCCGAGGAGTCACCGGCGGCGAGCATGCCGAGGACGTGCTCGACCGCGAGCCGGCGGCCGCGGATGGTCCGCCTGCCGCCGAGAATCTTCGTGTCGATCGTGATCCGCGCCAGGACAGCTGCTCGTCCGCGCGCCAGCCGGCAGCCCCACGTGCTAGAGTAGGGCCTCGGGCCGCTCGCGCGGCAGCAGGTCCCAGAGCCGGAGCCGCGCTCCCCCGATGCACCACGCTTCGACGAGGTCCTGGAAGCACGACCCGCTCCACAGCGCGGGCTGCGCCGGCAGCCGGTGGTGCTCCGTCTGGCCGACGACGTACGGCACCAAGCGCGAGAGGTGCCTGCGGCTCTCGACCGGCCGCGCGTGAGGCGGCGCCAGCTTGCCGGCCACGAGGGGCCGGAGGACCTGGACCAGGCTCGTGCGCGTCCGCCCGATCCGCTTCGGCCTGACGAGCACCACGACATGGGCGTGCTCGCAACGGGCGGTGGTCCGGCGAACGGGCCGCGGGGCAGGACCGATCGGGCGACCAACGGGCGGTGCTCCGTCGAACGGTCCGCGGGGAAGGACCGGTGGCAGCCAGAATACCACGGGAGAAGGAGCGGCCCGGTCCAGCGTTGCCTCGGCGGTGGCGGTCCGCCAAGGTGCTGCCGGACGCGGTCCCTCAATGACCTCGAATTGACAAGTAGTCATTGGCTTGTCATTAAGCTCGCATGGACCACCTCCCCCTGGACCAGGCCCGAATGCGTGAGGCGCTCCGGCGCCTGGACACGAAGCTCGAGAGGGACGCCCGGCTGGTCATCGGCGGCGGCGCCGCCATGGTGCTCGCCTACGACCACCCCCTGGCGACGCAGGATGTCGACGCCTTCACGGCCCAGGGCGGGCTCCGGATGAGCGAGCTCGACGGGGCTGCCAAGCAGGTCGCGGCCGAGCTCGGGATCGAGCCGGACTGGCTGAACCCTCACTTCGAGACGTTCACCCCGGTCCTCCCCGCCGACTACGCGACACGCCTGCGGCGCGTGTTCGACGGCTCCCATCTGACCGTGGACGCGCTGGGTCCCGAGGATCTCCTCGTGATGAAGTGCTTCGCGGCGCGCGACAAGGATCTCCCGCACGCGCGCCGCCTGATCCGGCTCGCCGCGGACCTCGACCTCGTCGATCGACACCTGAGCGATCTCGTCGCTCGGCGCTATCCGCGCGCCGAGCTCGCCGCGGACTACTTCGACGACCTGCGGGACCAGGAGGGTCTGTGAGGCGAGGGCTGCTGTCGCACGTGCCCGACCAGGCCGAGCTCGAGCGGCTCTACCACGAGCTCGCCGCGCTCGGCGCGCCCGCCGTCGGCCGCCCGCGGGCATGGCCCTACGCTCCGGACTCCCCCGAGGAGCTCGTGGCGCTCGCCGCCGAGATGTTGCGGTACGACCCGCGCCTCTTGTCCATCCTGCTCGAGCTCGTGCTCGAGCGCTGGGCCGATCTGAACCCGGTGCGGCTGCGGGAGCAGATGAAGCGCATGCGCTGGCCGCAGGCGCTCCTGGTGGTCTTCGAGTTCGCGCGTGACGCCACGTCGGATCCGGAGCTTCGCCACCACGCCGACTACCTCGCCGCCGGCTTCCAGCGGCTGTCCCCGCCCCAGCGCTTCTTCTTCGATCTCGAGCGGCCCGGCAGCCGGATGGCGCGGCGGAGGGACGGCCGCAACCTGGCGCCCTACGCGCGCTGGGGCTTCATCGGAGTGGAGCGCCCGACCACCAGCGTGGTCACCAAGGAGCGCGTCGGCCGCTACGACGCCGAGACGCGACGGCGGATCCGCCGGGAGCTCGCCGACAGCCGCGGCCAGTTCTCGATGAGCGAGTACCTCGAGGCGCTCGATCACGCCGTCTCCCGACAGCAAGCCTACGCCGACCTCAGCGGCGACCCGGCCTTCGAGGTCGTGGGCCACGGCCGCGGCGCCCGCTGGAAGGTGCAGGCGGCCTGAGGCGTGCTGCGTGCGCGTGCCCTGCCGCGCACGGGCGCGCCCATCGGGCGGCTCCCCGGCGAGATCGCACCGGATTGCCCGGGCTGACCTGCGTGATAGGCTTCTCGGGTGGACGATCGGCGGTTCGAGCGGCTCGAGGCGATCATGCAGACGGGGTTCGACACCCTCGCCGATCTGCAGCGGGATACCAACGCGCGACTCGATCAGACCAACGCGCGGCTCGATCAGACCAACGCGCGGCTCGAGACCATCGAGGGCAAGGTCGAGGCGCTCACCGAGCGCGTGGCGACCATCGAGCACGTGCTCGCGGATCTCGCCGAGCAGCTGCTCGCGCACGGCCGGCTGCTGCGCACGATCGCCGACCGCCACGACGCGGCGCTCGACGAGCTCCGGCGTCGCCTCGAAGCGGTCGAGAAGCGCCTGGGCCCGCACTGACGGCGGATTCCCCGTCGCGGTGGACGGACGTCGTCCATCCCGGTCGGGTCCGCTCCGAAGGACCGGTCGGACGATCCGTTGATCCGCCCAACGGCCCGAGGGCGGGTCGCGGCGCCCCGATCCCCCCGCCGATGGCCCCGATTGGCCGGCGGGGCGACCGGTGCCCATGGATCGGTGGACCGAGATGCCCTGGGCCCTCGCACTGCCGATCGTGGTGCCGCTCGCCACGGCCGTGGCGGCGCTCTTTCTGCGCGGGCGCGCCCGCGCGCAGCGCGCCGTGAGCGTGGCCGGCGGGGCGCTGCTCCTCGCCGGCGGCCTCGCGCTCCTCCACCGCGTCTGGCAGAGCGGCATCGCGGTCCTCGAGGTCGGCGGCTGGCCCGCCCCGATGGGCATCACCCTCGTGGCCGACCACCTCTCGGCCACGCTGGTGGCGGTCACGGGCCTGCTCGGCCTCGCGACGATCGTGTACTCGCTCGGAGAGGCGCGCAGGGACGAGCCGCTCGAGCAGCCGCTCGTCCACGTGCTGCTCGCGGGCGTCTCGGGCTCGTTCCTCGCCGGCGACCTCTTCAACTTCTACGTGTGGTTCGAGGTGATGCTCGTCGCGTCCTTCGCGCTCCTCGTCGGGCGCGGGGCGCGCGAGCGGGTCCGCGCCGGCGTGCAATACGTCGTCCTCAACCTGGCGGGCTCGATGCTCCTGCTCGCGGCGGTGGGCCTGCTCTACGGCGCCACCGGCACGCTGAGCCTCGCCGACCTCTCGGTCCGCCTCGCCGACAGCCCGAGCCCGGCCCTCGTGACGGCGATCGCCACGCTCTTCCTCGTCGCGTTCGGGCTGAAGGCCGCGGTCTTCCCGCTCTTCTTCTGGCTCCCGGACTCCTACCCGACCGCGCCCGTCGCCGTGGGGGCCCTGTTCGCGGGCCTCCTCACGAAGGTGGGCGTCTACGGGCTGATCCGCGTCTTCACCCTGCTCTTCACGCAGCACCCGGGCTTCACGAACGGGCTGCTCCTCGTGATCGCCGTCGTCACCATGCTCGTCGGCGTGCTCGGGACGGTGGCGCAGACCGACGTCCGCCGCATCCTGTCGTTCCACGTCGTCAGCCAGGTCGGCTACCTGGTCATGGGCCTCGCCCTCGCGACGCCGCTCGCGCTCGCGGGCGCGGTCTTCTTCACGGCCCACGTGATCGTCGTGAAGGCGAGCCTGTTCCTCGTGGGCGGGCTGATGGCGCGCGCCGGCGGCTCGTTCGAGCTCGGCGAGCTCGGCGGCCTGTACCGCGCGCGGCCGTGGCTCGCCGCCCTGTTCCTCGTGCCCGCCCTGTCGCTCGCGGGGATCCCGCCGCTGAGCGGGTTCTGGGCGAAGGCCGCGCTCTTCGCCGCCGGCCTCGACGCGGGGGCCTTCGTGGCGGTCGCGGCCGCCGCCGTGACGGGCCTGCTCACGCTCTACTCGATGACGAAGATCTGGGCGCAGGCCTTCTGGAAAGAAGCCCCGGCCGAGCGCTCCGCCGTCGTGCCCGCGCGCGGGCGCCTCACGCTCCTCGCCGCGCCGGCGGTGGCCCTGGTCACGGTCAGCGTGGTCATGGGCGCGTGGGCCGGGCCCTTCTTCGAGCTCGCCTTCCGGTCGGCCGAGGAGCTCCTCGATCCGTCGCGCTACGTCGCGGCGGTCCTCGGAGGACGGACATGAAGCGGCTCGGGCGGCTCCCGCTGTTCCTGTGGCGCGCCGCGAGCCTCGCCGTGTTCCTCGCGTGGGAGATCGTGCTGTCGAGCCTGCGGGTCGCGTGGGACGTGCTGACGCCCACGCTGCACGCGACGCCGGCGATCGTGGCGATGCCGCTCGACGCGCGCACCGATCTCGAGATCACGATGGTGGCCCACGCCCTCAGCCTCACCCCGGGCACGCTGACCCTCGACGTGTCGGACGACCGCCGGACGCTCCTCGTGCACGTCATGTTCGCGGGCGGCGACCCCGAGCGCGCCATCGAGCACCTCCAGCGCTCGGTCGAGCGACGGGTGCTCCGGCTCCTGCGTACGTGGGAGGCCGGCCGGTGACCTTCGCCGTCTCGTTCGCCGCCACGCTCCTGTCCGCGTCGCTCGCGCTCGTGGCCGTCCGCCTGTTCCGCGGCCCCACGCTCCCCGACCGTGCCGTGGCGCTCGACCTCGTGGCCTACGTCGTCATCGGCCTGATGGCGCTCACCACTCTCACCACCGGCGAGCGGGCCTACCTGGACGCGGCCATGGGGCTCGCCCTCCTCGGCTTCCTCGCCACCATCGGCTTCGCCCGGCACGTCACCCGAGGGAGCCGATGACCGACGTGCTCGCCGCCGCGCTCCTCGTCCTGGGGTCGCTCTTCGTCTTCGTCTCCGCGCTCGGGCTCGTGCGCATGCCCGACCTCTACACGCGCATGCACTCGGCCGCGAAGGCGGGCACCCTCGGCACGGGCCTCGTCCTCGCCGCCGTCGCGCTCGACGCCGGAGACGTGCGCGCGCTCGTCACGCTGCTCTTCCTCCTCGTCACCGCCCCCATCGCGGCGCACGCCCTCGGCCGCGCGGCGCGCCGGCCTCCGCCCCCGGAGGCGCCCCCGTGACCGCCGTCCTCGTCGTGCTGCTCGTCGCCGCGGCGCTCGCGCCCGTGCTC
Source organism: Candidatus Neutrinellum sp. (assembly GCA_039794305.1). GTDB lineage: Bacteria > Myxococcota_A > Polyangia > Polyangiales > JBDIVX01 > JBDIVX01. The sequence goes on along the minus strand of JBDIVX010000138.1, from coordinate 11,756 downwards.
CACCGCCTGTGGAGGCGAGGCGCGGCGCCCATCCTGGCGCTGGTCCTCGCGGGCGCGTTCGGCTGGTTCCTCTCGGCGGTGCCGGTCGTGGCCTCGGGCGGCGCCGCCGAGTGGGCGCGGCCCTGGGTGCCCGCGCTCGGCGTCGAGATCGCCTTCCGCCTCGACGGGCTCGGGCTGCTGTTCGCCCTGCTGATCACGGGCCTCGGCTCGCTGGTCGTGCTCTACGCGGGCCGCGACCTCCACGGCCATCCCCACCTCGGCCGCTTCCTTCTGTACCTCGTCGGCTTCGCCGGCGCGATGCTGGGGCTCGTCCTCGCCGACGATCTGATCACCCTGTTCGTCTTCTGGGAGCTGACCAGCGTCACCTCGTACCTGCTCATCGGCTTCGACCACGCCGACGAGCGCGCGCGGCGGGCGGCGCTGCAGGCGCTGCTCGTCACCGGCGGCGGCGCGCTCGCGCTCCTGTGCGGGCTCCTGCTCCTCGGAGCGGCGGCGGGAGGCACCTTCCGGGTGAGCGAGATCGCGCTCGCGGCGGACGCCATCCGCGCGCACGACGCCTACGGCGCCATCCTCGCCCTCGTCCTCCTCGGAGCGTTCACGAAGTCGGCGCAGGTGCCGTTCCACTTCTGGCTGCCGAACGCCATGGCGGGACCGACGCCGGTGAGCGCTTACCTCCACTCGGCCACCATGGTGAAGGCCGGGGTCTACCTGCTGGCCCGCCTCGACCCGGTGCTCGGCGGCACGCCGGCCTGGACCGCCACGCTCACGCTCGTCGGCGTCGTCACCATGCTCACGGGCGCCGTCCTCGCGGTCGCGCAGACCGACCTCAAGCGGCTCCTCGCCTACAGCACGATCACGGCCCTCGGCACGCTCGTCTCGCTCCTCGGGCTCGGCTTCGTCGCGAGCCTCGTGGCTGCCACCGTCTTCCTCCTGGTGCACGCGCTGTACAAGGGCGCGCTGTTCCTCGTCGCCGGCACCGTCGACCACGAGACGGGTACGCGCGACGTGCGCGAGCTGTCGGGCCTGCGCCGCACGATGCCGTGGACCGCGACGGCGGCGGCGCTGGCGGGCCTGTCCATGGCCGGGCTCCCGCCGCTGTTCGGCTTCATCGGCAAGGAGCTGTCGTACAAGGCGAAGCTCGGGAGCGAGGAGCTCGGCGTCGTCCTCGTGATCACCGCGGTCCTCGCGAACGCGCTCACCTTCGTCGCGGCCGGCCGCGTCGCCCTCGAGCCCTTCGCCGGCGCGCGCGGCCCGAGGGGGCGCGAGCCTCGGTGGTCCATGCGCCTCGGACCGGTCGTGCTCGGCGCGGCGGGGCTCGTGCTCGGCCTCGCGCCCGCGATCGTCGCCGACCCGCTGATCGCCCCCGCGGTGCAGGCGGTCGCGGGCGAGCCCGTGCCGGTCGAGCTCCAGCTCTGGTACGGCGCGGGCCCGGCGCTCGCGCTGAGCGTCGTCACCGTGGCGCTGGGCGTCGCCGGCTACCTCGCGCGCGAGCGGCTGCGCCGGGCCGGCGAGCACGTCGACGCGCTCTTCGGCGGCTTCGATCGGGCCTACGACCGGGCGCTCGCGGCGCTCGTCGCGAGCTGCGTCTGGCTCGCGGCGCGGCTCCAGAGCGGGAGCCTCCGCGCGTACCTGCGCCGCGTCGTCGCGACGCTGATCGTCGTGGTCCTCGCGAGCCTCGTCGCCACGGGCACGGTCGAGATCGGCGCGGTGCGCTTCGACGGCGTGGACCTCCCTGCCCTCGCGCTCGCCGCCTTGCTCGCGTCGGCCGCGCTCGTCGCCGCCACCGCCCGCTCCGCGCTCGCGGCTGTCACCGCTCTCGGCGCGGTCGGCTTCGGCACCTCGCTCCTGTACGTCTGGCTCGGCGCGCCGGACGTCGCCCTCGCGCAGCTCCTCACCGAGACGCTGATCGTGCTCATCGTGCTGCGCGTCCTGTCCCGCCTGCGCGGAGCGCGCGTGCGCCCGAAGCGGGGCCGCGCGTCCGACGCCGCCCTCGCCGCCGCCGTGGGCGCGGTCGTCACGGTCCTCCTGCTCGCCGTCCTGCACCTCCCCTTCGACCGGAGCGTCTCGGACCAGCTCGCCCGGGCGAGCGTGCCGGAGGGCAAGGGCCGGAACGTCGTCAACGTCATCCTCGTCGACTTCCGCGCCCTCGACACGCTCGGGGAGATCACCGTCGTCGCCGTCGCCGCCCTCGGCGCCTGGGCGCTGTTGGGCGGCGTGCGGCGGAAGGGGGCGGCATGACCGCCGCGTCGCTCATCGTCCGTACGGCCGCCCGCCTCCTGGTCCCGCTCCTGTTGCTCACGAGCCTCGTGGTCCTCGGGCGCGGCCACCACGAGCCGGGCGGCGGCTTCATCGGCGGCCTCGTCGCCGCCGGCGGCTTGGCGCTCCACGGCCTCGCCTTCGGCCGGACGCGGACGAGGCGGCTGCTCCGGATCCGGCCGCAGACGCTGATCGGCGCCGGCCTCGCCGTGGCGCTCGGGAGCGCGCTGCCGTCGGTGCTTCGCAACCAACCCTTCGGCACCGCCTCCTGGGTCGAGGTGGTCGGGATCACGCTCGGCACGCCCCTCGTCTTCGACTTCGGCGTCTACCTCACGGTGATCGGCTTCGCGGCGACGCTGCTCGACGCCCTGGAGGGCGCCTGATGGACACGCTGCTCGCGATCCTCGTCGGCGTGCTGTTGTCGGCCGGCCTCTACGCCCTGCTCCGCCCGGACCTCCTGCGCGGAGTGCTCGGAATCGTGCTCGTCTCGAACGCAGTGAACCTGCTCGTGATCACGGCAGGCCGCATCGGCGGCGGCGCGCCGCTCGTGGACGAGGGCGCCTCCGCGCCCGAGGCGCCCTTCGCCAACCCCTTGCCGCAGGCGCTCGTCCTGACGGCCATCGTCATCGGCTTCGGCTTCCTCTCGTTCGCGCTGGTGCTCGTCTGGCGACACTTCCACGAGACCCGCAGCCTGCGCTCCGACCGAGCCTCGGCGACCGGCCAGCCGCCCGCCGACCGCGCCCGACGCGAGGCCGGGCGGAAGGCGAGCGACGCGGCCGAGTGACCCGTGGTGCCGCGCGGGAGCGGCGCCACCCCTTCCACGAAGTGATCACTCGGGCCTGTCCCCAATGATCCGCGCGGTGGCCGGGAGCGTCTGACGTGCGCACCGTGGCGGCTCGCAGCCGTATACGGCGGCGCGGTGCGCTGGCATACTCCCTGGCCATGCGAGGAGTCGCCGTCGCCGCGCTCGTCACGTGCGGTGTGCAGCTCGCGCCGCCCGTCGCGAGGGGCCAGGAGGCGTCCGAGGATCCGACCGGGGAGGTCGTCGCGGAGTCGGCCACGGAGCGCGAGGCCCGGGCCGCGTACGACGCCGGCGCGGTGGCGTTCGACGAGGGCCGGTACTCCGTGGCCCTCGAGTCCTTCCAGCGGTCCCACGAGCTGAGCGGCCGGCCCGCGCTGCTGTACAACATCGGCCTGTGCTTCGACCGGCTGCGCCGCGACCGCGAGGCGCTCGAGGCGTTCGAGGCCTACCGCGAGGCCGAGCCCGACACGCCTCATCGCCGCCTCGTCGACGCCCGCATCGCCGCGTTGCGGACGGCCCTCGCCCAGGAGGAGCGGGCGCGCGAGGAGCAGGAGGCGGCGGCAGCAGCGAGGGCGGCACAAGACGGCGCCCTCGCGGCGAGTGACGAAGAAGAACCCGACGGCGGCGGATCGCTGCTCGGCGAGTGGTGGTTCTGGACGGTCGTCGGGGTGGTCGTGCTCGGCGGCGCCGCGGCCGCGATCGGCCTCGCGGCGTCGGGTGATCGGGTGCAGGAGCCGCTGCCGGGCACCCAGGGCGCGGTCTTCGCCACGCTGACCTTCGGACCATGACGCGCGGGGTCGCATCGATCCTCGTTGCCGTGTGCGCTGCGGCCTGCGCGGTCGGGTGCCGGGACACGGTCCCGCGCACCCAGGTCATGGTCGAGGTCGACGCGCAGGCGGCCATCGCGGCGCGGGCGGACGCGATCCGGGTCGTCGTCACCAGCGTCGACGAGCCGAGCCGGCAGCTCGACCAGACCTTCGACCTCTCCGACGCGGACGTCGAGCTCCCCGTGCGCGTCGCCTTGGTGCCCAAGGGGGACGACTCCGACCGCCTCTTCCGGGTCGCCGCCTTCGCCGTCGACGGGACCGACGAGCTCGCCGTCGCGCGCGCGCGCTCCGGCTACGTCGCGGGCAAGACCCTGTTGCTCCGGCTCGTCCTCTACGACGCCTGCGAGGACGTGACGTGCGGCGCGAACGAGACCTGCGACGCGCTGGGAGAGTGCGTCGAGGCGCCGAACGTCGACCCGTGCTCTCTCGAAGCCCTCGGTGGCGGAGCTTCGTGCCCCGGGCGGGACGGCGCGCCCGCGGACGCCGGCGACGGGGACGCGAGCGACGGGGACGGGGGGACCGGGGACGGGGGGACCGGGGACGGCGGGGGTCCGAGGGACGGTGGGACTCCGTCGACGGGCTGGGCGGCGGTCGAGTGCGGCGAGTACCACACGTGCGCGATCCGGGCGGACGACGGGCGCGTCTTCTGCTGGGGCTCGAACACGCTGGGGCAGTGCTCCGGCCCCGACGATGCCGTTGTGTCGCCGCGCGATACCACCGTCGCGGGCGCGCGCCTCGTGACCGCCGGAGGTCAGACGAGCTGCGCCGTCGTCGGTGACGGCGACACGAGGTGTTGGGGCGGGGTTTATCCCGGGGACGGCACGAGCACCGAGCCGAGGGCGCCGGTCGGCGTCGACACCCCCTTCGACGAGCTCTCCGTCGGCAGCACGCACGCGTGCGGGACCGTCGCGGAAGAGGTGCGGTGTTGGGGCACGAACGGCTCGTACGAGCTCGGCACGGGGGTGTCGGCCGCGCAGGCCGCTCCCGTCACCATCGACCCCCAACCCCCGGCCGCTCACCTCGTCGCCGCGGGCGACGCGTTCAACTGCTCCGTAAACGTGGCGGGCAACCGCGTCGACTGCTGGGGCAAGAACGACGTGGGCCAGCTCGGCGTGGCTGCCTCTCCGTACGAAGAGCCGAGGCAGGCTCCGTTGGCCCTGGGCCGAATCCTCTCGCTCGCCGCCGGAGCACGACACGCCTGCGTGACCGACGGCACGTACGTCGCGTGCTGGGGCGACAACACCGGTCAGGCGGTCCTGCCCGGCGGGACGGCCGGGCCGAGCCTGCCGACCCCGGTCACGTTGCCGGAGAGCGCGGACCGGCTCGGAGCCGGCAACGACCTGACCTGCGCGCGTCTCGTCACGGGCGCGGTGGTCTGCTGGGGCTCCGACACGAACGGCCAGCGCGGGGACGGTCCCGGCGAGACGCCGGCGATGGCCACGGACGTGGACTTCCCGGGCTCGGTGACGGTCGCGCAGATCTCGGTCGGCTACCAACATGCGTGCGCGGTGACCGACGACGGCCGGCTCTTCTGCTGGGGACGAAACGAAGAGGGCCAGCTCGGCGACGGGTCGCGCACCGAGTCGGAAGTCCCGGTCGAGGTGCCGCCCGTCGATCTGTGACGGGCCAGAGCGGTGGGGAACCCTGCGCGCCCCCGTAGGGTAGAATACGCAGCCGGGGGTCGGGGTCGAAGTCGAGCCGGCGCTGCCCTCGCCGGTCGAGTGGCGTCTGGTGCGTGGGGTCGGCTTCGACTCACTCCTGCCCTCGGCCGGCCCACACCGTCGCTATCGAGGAGTCACCTGATGCGTTCACCCAACTCGTTCCCGCAGGGGATCCTGGCACGGGTCTTCGGTCCGCTCCTGCTCTTGGCGCTGGTGACCGCCGCGGTCGTCGCCGTCGCGACCGAGCCGACCTCGGCCCAACGCCGGCAGTGCGACAGGCCGTCCGACTGCCAGCACGGCCTCACGTGCAGCCCGGACGGCCGCTGCCGTGCGGAGTGCGCGACCACGCGCGACTGTGACGACGGCAAGCACTGCGTCCGGCCGGCCCCCGACACGTATCCGATGTGCGTGGCGAGGGGCGCCATCGCTCGGGAGTGGTTCCCCGACATCGAGCGCGCGACCGACCGTCCCGGCTCGGACATCGCCGCCTTCTGGCTCGACCGGGCCGATCCGCTGGCGTGCCACTCGGAGTGCCTGGCGAACGACTCCTGCGTCGCGTGGACCTACGTCGCGCCCGGTGAGCATCAGCTTCTGCCCCGCTGCTGGCTGAAGCGGGCCGCGGGACAGCCGCGTCGCCACCCGAGAGCCGTCTCCGCCGTCCTGACGGACCGCGTCGGCCGCGTCGGCGGCGAGGCGCGCGAGGCGCGTTGAGCCCGCGAAGAACGGCCCCGCTGCGATCGAGCGCGTCCGGCGCCCTCGGCTCCTCCGGCGGGGATCGTGGCCGGCGGGCGATGGGCATCACGCGATGCTCCCCGACGCCGCTGCCGCGAGCCGCGCGACCGCTTCGTCGAGCGAGATCACCTCGCCCGACCCGCTGACCCGCAGCGAGACCTCGCGGCGCTCACGCTCGCGATCACCCACCACGAGCACGAAAGGCACCCCGAGCCCGTGGGCGTCGCGGACGCGCCGCGCCAGGCTCTCGTCCCGATCGTCGCACCGCACGCGCGGCACGCCTGGGCGCAGGGCGGCGAGCACCTCGCGTGCGTACGGAGCGTGGTCGGACCGCACGGGGAGCACGATCGCCTGCTCGGGGGCCAGCCAGGCCGGGAGGCGTCCGCGGTGGTGCTCGAGCAGCATGCCCAGGAAGCGCTCGAGGCTGCCCAGCATCGCGCGATGGAGCATCGCGGGAACCCGTCTGTTCCCGCCCCGGTCGACGTACTCGACACCGAAGCGGCGCGGCAGGACGAGGTCGAGCTGGATGGAGCCGCACTGCCAGGCGCGCCCGTAGCGATCGGAGAGCACGAACTCCAGCTTCGGACCGTAAAAGGCGCCCTCGCCCGGCTGCTCGACGGGCGAGAGCCCCGCGAGGGCGGCGGCCTCGCGGAGCAGCGACTCGGCGCGATCCCAGTCCTCGTCACTCCCGGCACGATCGTCGGGCCGCAGCGAGAAGCCCACGCGCACGTCCTCCAAGCCGACCGAACCGTAGAACCCGAGGAGCGAGGCGACGAAGCGACCGACCTCCTCGGGCACGCGCTCCTCGGGCAGCAGCACGTGCCCGTCGTCCTGGGCGAACTGGCGGAGGCGGAACAGCCCGTGGAGAGACCCGCTCGGCTCGTTGCGATGCACCAGCCCGATCTCCGAGTACCGGAGCGGCAGGTCCCGGTGCGACAGCGGTCGACTGGCGGCGATCTCGAGGTGGCCCGGGCAGCTCACCGGCTTGAGCGCCGCGTCGACACCCGATCCGTCGGGGACGACGAACAGCCCCTCGTGGAAGTGGTGCCAGTGCCCGCTCCGCTCCCAGACCGGGCTGCGCACGAGCTGCGGGCTGCGCACCTCCTGGTAGCCCTCGGCGGCGAGGCGGGCCCGGACCGCGTCCTCGAGGGCGCGGTACAGCGCCCACCCGCGCGGGTGCCAGGACACCATGCCCGCGGCGTGCGGCGAGAAGTGGAAGAGGTCCTGCTCGCGCCCGATGACGCGATGATCGTGGATTCCCATGGCTTGCATCGTTCTTCTCCGTTCGGTTCGTGGTTCTCGGTCGAACCGGACGGTGATCGACGCAACGGCGCGAGCCCCCGCCCGGCAAAGGCGGCGGGGCCCGGTCTGTCGATGCGGCTCAGCGCGCGCGCACGACCACGACCCCGCCGAAGCAGGTGGTGGTGGTCGTGGTGGTCGCGATGAGCGCGGGCATCGACGTGACCTTAACACCGACCTCGGGCGGAGCAACCAGGATCCGTCTCCTCCGTGGTCCCGACGACGAGCCGGGCTCACTCCGGTCGAGGACCGATCACGGCCCGCTTGTCAGCCTTCGCGGCGCCCGATAGCTTCGTGAGGGTGCGCACACCACTGCTTCTCCTGATCTCTCTCTTCGTCGGAGGCTGTAGCTGCAGCGAGGAGTCTCCGGCCGAGACCTGCACGAGCACCGCCGACTGCGACGACGGCTTCCTCTGCGTCGACGGCGCGTGCGAGCGCCCGTCGGACGGGGGCGGGCTCGACGCCGGGCCCGGGAGTGACGCCGGGCCTGGGCGCGACGCCGGAGGACCCGAGTGCAGGACCGACGACGACTGCGGCGGCGGCACCTGCCTCGAAGGGACGTGCTGCGCGTCCGAGGCCGACGTGTGCGGATCGTCCTGTTGCTCCGCGGACGAGACGTGCTTCGCGGGCGCCTGCGTCGCCCCGGGGGACCCGTGCGTCACCGGCGCGGACTGCGACGACGGGGAGTACTGCGAGCTCGGCCTCGGCGAGGGCGGCTCGCCCGACGGTGGGGTGCCCGACGCCGGCGCGACGTGCACGGGCAGCCGGGGGACCGGCCGCTGCCTCGCCCTGCCGCCTTCGTGCGACGAGGTGGGGCCCGGCGAGCCGTGCATCCTCACCGAGTGCGAGTACCACCCGCCCGTCGGCGATCTCGACGCGGTGGTCCAGTGGCGCTGGGACCCGGACACCGCGGTCGAGGAGCCGACGCGCGTGGACGTCTGGTCGACGCCGGTCGTCGGGCGAATCCACGACACCAACTGCGACGGGACGGTCGACGCGCTCGATCCATCGGCGATCGTCTTCGTCTCGAACGACACCTCCAGCGACGCGTGCCACAGCGTGGACCAGTGCCGCGACGGCATCCTGCGCGCGCTCGACGGCGCCACCGGCCGGGAGCTCTGGTCGCTGCCGTCGGTGGAGGGATCGGCGGGCTTCAGCGGCGTCTCGCTCGCGCTCGGGGACCTCGACGACGACGGCGTCATGGACATCGTCGCCCTCACGGCCGAGGCGCGCCTCGCGGCGATCGCCGGCGACGGCACGGTGATGGGCGTCGGCACCTACGCCCTGCCCTACTCCTCGCTGAGCGGGCTCGGCTGGGGCGGCGGCCTCGCGCTCGGCGACATGGAGGGCGACGGCGATCCCGAGGTCGCCTGGCGCGGCTCGGTCCACACCTGGGCGGGTGGCACGTTCACCGAGAGGTTCGACGTGGCGGGGGTCCGCGGCGGGTGGGTCCACAGCACCGTGAGCACGTCGACGAGCTTCTTCGTCGACCTGGACGACGACGAGGACCTCGAGCTCCTCTCCGGGCGCAGCGCCGTCGACACCGACGGCTCCATGCTCTGGCAGCGCTCCGACCTGAGCGAGGGGTTCGCCGCCGTGGGCGACTTCGACGGCGACGGCGCACCCGACGTCGTGCTCGTCGGCGGCGGGCGGATCTCGATCCTCGAGGGCGCCACCGGCGCCACCAAGCTCGGGCCGCTGTCGCTTCCCGGGAGCGGCGCCGGCGGGCCGCCCACGGTGGCCGACTTCGACGGCGACGGCGAGCCGGAGATCGGCGTCGCCCAGGCGAACCTCTACTCGGTGGTCGAGGCCGACTTCGGCGGCGGCGCGCTGTCGGTCGTGTGGAGCGCGACGAACCACGACAACAGCTCGTCGGTCACGGGCTCGACCGTGTTCGACTTCGAGGGCGACGGGATCGCGGAGGTCGTCTACAACGACGAGTGCTACATGTGGGTCTACGACGGCCCCACCGGCGAGGTGCGGTTCTCCGCGCCGACCAACTCCTTCACCGGGACGGAGGCCTCGCTGGTCGCCGACGTCGACGGCGACGGACATGCCGAGATGGTCATGATCTCCACCGGCGCCAACCCGGTGAGCTGGCACTGCAACCACCACATGGACGGCTCGGGGGGCTACCCGGTGTGGACGGCGCCGAGCTACGGGCCGTCGTGGCGCGGCATCAGCGTCTTCCGGGATCGGGCCAACGGCTGGGTCGGGACGCGCACGCTCTGGACCCAGCACGCCTATCACGTGACGAACGTCTGTGACGACCGGGACTCGGCCTGCGACCCGCCGGCCGGCTATGGCGCGATACCGCGACGCCAGCGCCCCAACTGGACGCTGCCCTGGCTCAACAACTTCCGGCAGAACGTCCAGGACGAGGGGATCTTCGACGCCCCGGACGCCCCCGTGAGCCTGCGCGCCGCGTGCACCTCACCGGTCGAGCTGGTGGCCTCTGTGCGCAACCTCGGCCGCGCCATCCTGCCCGCCGGCGTCGAGGTCGGGTTCTACCGCCGCGACGGGGGGATGGACGCGCTCCTCGGCACGGCCTCGACGACGACCCCCGTCTTCCCGGGGCACGTGAGCGAGGTGGCCTTCGAGGCGCCGGCCGACGTCCCCGTGGGAGCGACGTTCGCCGCGCGGATCGAGATCGACCCGAGCATGCCGACCTTCCGCGAGTGCGACGACTCGAACAACGAGTCGGCGGAGGTCACCCCGCGGTGCCTCGACTGAGCGCCTCTCGGGCTCCTCGGGGCCCGGCGGCGGGCGCGGCCGGAAGGGAACCACCGTTGGGCCGCGGCTCCGGCGACGACTGATGAGTGCAGGCGCGGGTGCGCTATAGTTGCCTTCGTGTTGACCGTCGAGCAGATCCGACAGAACTACGAGGCTGGCCTCGAGCGGGCGCGGAGGTACTTCATGGGAGACGCGGACGTCCAGCGCGCTGCGAAGCGTGTCGCCGCCGCGCTGACGGAGCTGGAGATCCCCTACGCGATCTGTGGCGCACTCGCCGTTACGGCGTATGGGCACGCGCGGCTCACGCAGGACGTCGACGTGCTGCTCACACCCGACGGGCTGCGACGCTTCAAGGAGCAGCGTCTCGGGAGGGGCTGGGTCGAACGCTTCCCCGGCTCGAAGGGCATGCGCGACGCCGAGCACCACGTGAAGATCGATGTTCTGTTGACCGGGGAGTATCCCGGCGACGGCAAGCCGAAGCCGGTGCGGTTTCCGGATCCCGCGACGGTCGGAGTCGATATCGGCGGCACGGCGACCGTCTCATTGCCGATCCTCATCGAGCTCAAGCTCGCGAGCGGGATGACGGCGCCCGACCGCCCGCGCGACCTCGATGACGTCATCCAGCTCATCCGCGCCAACGAGCTGCCGCGCACTTTCGGCGAATGCCTCGACCCGTGGGTGCGCGCCAAGTTCGACGAGCTCTGGGGCTACGCGCAGATCCCCGTGGAGGAATGAGCCGGTCGGGGACCGGGCAGGTTTCCGGATGCCCGTCGTGCGCCTTCGGGGGGAGCTCACAGGCACCCCACGTTCACGGCCGTGTGGCCGTTCGCGAGCGGCACCGGTTCGGGAGCGAGGCAGACGACGGCGCCAGGACCGATCGGCACGCCGAGACGGCCCAGGGGCGCGAAGGCGCGCGCCCACTCCGCGCGGACGGTCGCCGAGCGTTTCACCTCGATCGGGAAGAGGCGACCGTCGCGCTCGAGAAGCAGGTCGACCTCGTTCCCGTCGCGGTCGCGGTAGTGGTATGCGAGGGGCTCCCGCCCGCGGTGCCACCAGCTCTTCAGGATCTCGATGATGGCGTGGGTCTCGAAGGTCGGGCCGGCCATCGCGCCCGCTGCGAGCGTCTCGGCGGAGGACCAACCCGTCAGGTAGGCGCAGAGCCCCGTGTCGACGAAGTACATCTTCGGTGCCTTCACGAGGCGCTTGGTCACGTTCGAGTGGAACGGGGGAAGCACGTGCACCTGGTAGCTCGCGGTCAGCACCGACAGCCACGCTTTCGCCGTCGGCACGCTGACGTCGACGTCGCGCGCGAGGTCCGACAGGTTGAGGAGCTGCGCGGTGCGTGCGGCGCACGCGCGCACGAACCGCGTGAACGCATCGAGGTCGCCGACCTGGGCGAGATCCCGCACGTCGCGCTGCAGATACGTCTGGAGGTACGAACGCAGG
>JBDIVX010000137.1:0-20097 GCA_039794305.1 Candidatus Neutrinellum sp. | reverse complement strand
CGTCCCGGCGTCGGCGCCCCCGCCTCCGCCCGCGTCGCCCGTGGCCGTGCCGGCGTCGGCCGTCCCTCCGCCCGTGCCGACGGAGAACACGCCGTACCGCCGCCCGCTCTCGAGCAGCCCGTCGCTGACCCAGGTCTCCCAGTACCAGGTCCCGTCGTCGAGGGCCGACGGCACCGTCCAGGACGTCTGATCGGTCATCTCCACGACCGGCGGCGACGTCTGGAGCGCCGGCGAGTCGAGCGAGCTCACGCGGTCCACGCGGAAGTAGTACTGGAGGTCGTCGCCATCCGGATCGGTCGCGTTGTCGACGAGCAGCGTGGGGAGGCGCTCCTCGATCAGGACGCGGTCGATCGGGGACACCGGCGTGGGCTCGGTCGGCGGGCGATTGTTGCTCACCATGAGGTCCCACGCCTCGGTGTCGCTGCCGCCATCGCCGTCCTGGACGGTCAGCTCGATCGAGAAGAGCGTGTCGCGCTGGTCGGGCGTCGGGACCCAGGTGATCACACCCGAGTCGTTCACGTTCATCCCCGTCGGAGAGGCCGTGAGCACGTAGGTGATCGGATCGGCGTCCCCCGCCGGATCGTCCACCGCGACCTCGTATCGGTAGCTCGATCCGATGAAGAGCGCCGGCGTCGGCGCGGTGGAGGTGATGGTCGGGTCGACGTTGGTGATGGTGACCGCGTGCAGCCGCTCGCGCGTCTCGGTCCCGTCCGAGGCCTCGACCCCCACCGTCAGCGTCGCGTCCCCGTCGGTCGTCCCGGCCGGCACGGTGTAGCTCGTCGCGCCGGCGAGCTCGGCGTACACGCCGTCGCCGTCCGTGTCCCAGGCCCACGTGGCCGGATCACCTTCCATGTCGATGACCTCGATCTCGAACGTGATGAGCTCGCCTTCGGCGGCCGTCGTCGGCGCGGTGAACCGGACGATGGGCGCCCCGCCCACCGGGAAGTTCACGACGTCGGGCAGGATGGCGTCGATGCCGGCGAGGGCGTCTGCCGGGAGCGTGACGAGCCGCATCGCCTCGGCCATGGCCCCCGCCCGGTTCGAGGTCTGCACCGCGAACGTCATCACCGCCGCCTGCCCACCGGCCGGCACGGTGACGGGGATCGTCCACTCGATCGTGCCGCTCGGCGCCGTCACGGTCGAAGCGGAGGCCAGCGCCCCCTCGCCCTGGAGCACGTGGGCGAGCGACGGGTCGCCGGTCCCGTCGCCGGCGTCATCGGTCGCGACCCACTGGTCCACGGCCGACACGGTCGTGTCGCCGCTCGACGAGCCCGCGATGACCGTGCCGCTGTCGCTGCCGAGGTTGCAGTAGATGCGCACGGTGGCCGCGACGTCGGTCGCGCCCGGGTTGCGCAGCACGTCGACGTAGCGCCCCCAGTCGCCGCCGGTCGCAGGCACGTAGATCAGCCGGCGGACCATGAGCGAGCCCATGGCGACCTCGGGCAGCTCGACCTGGCGCCCGCTCATGCTGGTCGTGTAGCTGCCGCCGCCGCTGTAGCTCGTCCCGTCGACGTACAGCGTGTAGCAGCCGTCGTAGGCGTCCGACGTGCCGTTGCTCAGGTAGCCGCTGTACTCGTAGATGTCGAAGAGATGGCCGCCGTCGGTCGTGAGGTTCACATAAGCATGGGCGGCCGGGGCGGGCGCCGCGACGACCGCGAGCGCGAAGAAGAAGCCGAGGGTGCGCATCGAACTACCTCCCCCTACAGATGAAGGACGTGCAAGGTGGCCGAGGGTCGGGCCGCTGTCAACGCAGCCCACCCGCTCACCGTCCATCTGACGGCGGATCGGCCAGGACAGTCAAGCGAGGCCCCCGTGGCCCCGGCTCGAGGAGGAGGGTCCCGCCCCGGCGGGAGACCAGGAGCCCGACGGAACCGAGCGACACGCGCGCGACCGGTCCGTCCAGGACCTCGGTGGGATCGGCCGCCGCCCGGGCGAGCTCCTCGAGCGGGCCGCAGACGTCCACGCCGAAGAGCGCCGCGCAGCCCTCGGGCGAGAGGACCGGCACCGTCGCCTCGAGCGCCACGACCACGGCGCGCTCCTCCTCGGACAGCTCGTCGCGGCCGTGGCCGTGCGTGTCGGTGCCGACCGCGCGCGGCTCGAGCTCGAAGAGCCACGAGGCAGACGACGCGGGCTGGACGAGCCCGACCCGGTAGAAGGAGAGCACCCCGTCCTCGGCCGCCGTGGCCACGTCCGCCCGGACGAGGAGCGCCAAGACCTCGTCTCCGGGCTCGCGCGCGGCGGCGGTCCGCTCGAGGGCGCCGACGGCGAGCGGCGACAGCGGCGTGTCGGCGAACGCGTCGACCGCAGGGCCACCGCGGGGCCGCTCGCTCCCCTCGGTCGTCGCCCCGGTCTCCTCGTCGGCAGGTGGGATCTCGGGGCAGCCACAGAGCCAGCCGACGAGCAGCGTGAGCGCCAGGCTCCCTCGCGACCGGCTCGTGCGCGCCGGCGAGGTCACGGCATCATCGGCTGGCGCGCCTCGAACGCCAGCGCCTCGAGGTGCTGCTTCACGCGCACGATCCTGCGGTTGGCCTGCAGGTCGTTGGCCCACTCCCAGATGGCCGCGCGCTCGCCCCCGACGCGAACCTCGAGACGCGCGCGCGCATCGTCGATGCGCGTGTCGTCCTCGTCGGCACGCTGCTCCCACGCCTCGACGTCGACGAGCAGCCGGACGAGCTGCCGGAGCGCGGGCTCGGGAACGGTCCCGCTCCACGCGTCGGGCGCGTCCTCGGGCTGGTTCGGCCGCCAGCGCCTGGCCTCGAGCGAGCGGTCGCCGCGGACCTCGATCCGCACGCCACCCCAGCTCGGGTGGTGGTCGTCGTAGACGACCCGGAGGTCACCCGGGACCTCGTCGGCGCCGGCCGCGCTCTCGAGGCGCGGCTGCACTCCCCCGCCGCACCCGATCGCGGCGCAGGCCAGCAACAGCACGAGAATGTTCCAAGAACGGCGCATGGCGAGCGCCCCACTGTCTACCCGGTTGAAGAGCTTTGGTCCATCATCCGTCCCATGACCATGCGGGCGGCGGCGTGGGCGGGCACCGTGCTCTCGGTGACCCTGGGGTTCGTGGGGGCCGCCTCGGCCCAGGGCACCGGCGGAGTCGCGAGCTCCGGGATGGGCCAGGGCGAGGCGAGCATCAGCACGCGGTCGGACGTGCGGATCGGGATCGAGAGCGGTCCCGGGACGAGCGGGCAACGGCTGGCCGACATGGCACGGGCCGTGAGCTCGGCCCTCGGGACCATCCGCGAGTGCTACGGGCGCCTCGCGGCCGAGGACCCGACCATCGTGGGCGAGATGCAGCTCACGGTGTCGCTGCCCCGCGGCCGCGGCCGCGTGCAGCTCGAGATGGGCCGCGACACGGTCGACAACCGCGACCTCGCCCGGTGCGTGCGTCGCGCCGTCGAGCGCGCCGACTACGGGGCCGTCTCCCGACCCGCGAGCGTGCGAGTGAAGCTCGAGCTCGGCAACAGCGCCGCCGCGGGCGCCGAGGAGGTGGCGCGCCGCCGCGAGGAGGGCTCGCGCGTCGAGCTCACGCGCGACGCCGACGGCAACCTGCAGGCGAGCGGCGGCGTGCCGAGCAACGAGGTGCGCTTCACGCTCACCGCCCCGGCGGAGACGGGCGCCGAGGTTCTCGCGGCGATGCAACGCGCCATCCGCGCCAACGTCGCCGGGCTGCTCGACTGCCGCCGCAGGGCCGGCCGCCGCGAGATGAACCCGGAAGGCCGGATCGACTTCCGCCTGACCGTGCCGCGCCGCGGCCGGGCGCGTCTCCGGAACGTGTCGAGCACCGTGCAGGACTCCCGCGCTCCGGCCTGCGTGTCGCGCGTGCTGTCCCGGACGCGCTTCGACGCGGCCGCCGCGGGCAGCGCCCAGCTCCGCATCCACTTCGCGCCGCGCCAGGCGCTGGACGTCCCAGTCCGCGAGTGAGCAGGCGGCGCCGCGCTCTCGGTCCTCTGCGACAGCGTCCCGAGCCGAAGTCCCGATAGCAGGGATTGCGTCCGTCACCGTAATGGCGCTTACTTGCTGCGAGAGACGAGGGGGGAGATGGAACGTCGCCGAGACCAGCGCAGCCGCGCCCGCACGTTCGCCTGGTGCGACGGGGAGCACGGCACCCTGTACTGCGCGGTGCACGACGCCAGCGAGTACGGTGTCTTCCTGAACATGGGGCTGGCCCTGCCCGTCGGCACCACGCTGCGGCTGACCATGGATGCCATCCCGAGGGGACCGGTCGTGGCGATCGGCGAGGTGGTGTGGCGCCGCGAGGGGACACCGACGACGGCGCCCGGGGTGGGTCTCCGGCTCGCGCGCTTCGTCCAGGGCGAGGAGGCCTGGAGGCGGTTCCTCCGGGCCCGACGCCGCTCGCCCTCCTCGACGGGCCTCGTCCCCGCGCCGACCGTCGTCCCGTGGAGACGGTAGAGCCGAACGACACTACTCCAGCGCCACCTCGAAGCCCGCGTTGCGCAGCGCCGCGGCCTCGTCGTCGAGGTCGGCGCGCGAGAGCGGGTTGTGCTCGAGCCAGCCCGGAGGGAGGTGGAGCGTGAGCGACTCCTCACGAGCCTCGAGCTCGAGCTCGGGTACCGAGCGGCTGCTCCGCGCGCGGTTCAACAGCACCGCGAGACGCAGGAGGACCGCGAGCCGGAGCACCCGCTCGGGGCTCGCCACCGGCAGCTCCTCGAAGCGCGAGGGGCGGAGCTTGCGGCGGTGCGCCTGCACGAGCGCCGCGAGCGCTCGTTGATCCTCGCGCGAGAAGCCCGGCATCTCCGAGCTGGCGATCAGATAGGCGCCGTGCTTGTGGTAGCCGCTGTACGAGATCGCCTTGCCGACCTCGTGGAGCCGGGCCGCCCACGAGAGCATCTGCCGCGCCTCGTCCACGGCGAGCCCCCAGCTCTGCTCGACCTGGGCGAGGAGCGCGCGCGCCGTGCCCTCCACGCGCTCCGCCTGCGCGCGGTCCACGTGGAAGCGCTCGGTCATCGAGCGGATGGTCTCGTCGCGCGTGTCCTCGTGCCGGATCCGGCCGAGCAGGTCGTACAAGAGCCCCTCGCGGAGCGCGCCGGTCGACGTGAACATCCGATCGACGCCGAGCCGCTCGAACACCGCCGTGAGGATCGCGACGCCGCCCGGCAGCACGCTCGCGCGGTCGGGCTGCATCCCTGCCAGCGCCAGGCTCTCGGTGCTCCCGGCCTGGACCAGGACTTTGCGCAGGCGACGCAGGTCCTCGAGGGTGATGCCGCGGTTCGACCAGCCGTTCGCTCGCAGGATGGACGCGACGGCGACGACCGTCCCGGACGAGCCCACCACCTTCGTCCAGCCGATGCGGCGGTAGCGCTGCTCGATCGACCGCAGCTCGAGCGACGCGGCGACTTCGGCGGCGTCGAAGTGCTTGCCGCGGATCTGCCCGCCGGGGAAGAAGCGCTGGGTGAACGTCACGCAGCCCATGTAGAGGCTGTCGGCCTCGAGCACCTCGAAGCGCTCGCCGACCACGCACTCCGTGCTTCCTCCGCCGACGTCGACGACGAGGCGCCTGCCGTCCATCTCCTCCTGGGTGTGCGCTACCCCGAGGTAGATGAGCCGCGCCTCCTCGCGCCCGCTGATCACCTCGATCCGGTGGCCCAGCACCTCCTCGGCCCGAGCGAGGAATGCGCGGCCGTTCTTCGCCTGGCGGAGCGTGTTGGTCCCCACGGCGCGCACGCTCCCCGGAGGCATGTGCTCGAGCCGCTGTCCGAACATCTCGAGGGCCGCGAGCGCCCGTTCTCGCGAGTCCTTCGTGAGCCGCTTCTTCTCGTCGAGCCCCGCGGCCAGCGCGACGCGCTCGCGGAGCCGATCGACGATGTACAGCTCGTCGCCCACGATCCGCGCGACGACCATGTGGAAGCTGTTGGACCCGAGGTCCACCGCGGCCACGGTGTCGGTCGAGCAGGCCACGGGGCCGAGGGGTAGCACCTCCGCCCGCGTCGCGTCGAGCCGGCGAAGATCCGGGATGCGCGCTTCGCGCTACTCCGAGGGGACGACGACCACGCCGTGGATGGGCACGGGATCGGTGGACTCGGGCGCGATGTCGAGCCCGAAGGTCGGCTCGGCGCCTGGACCGCCGGTCCAGAGTCCGTAGAAGGGCGCGCCCCCGTGCGGCCACAGATGCCCGCGCAGGTCGTCGAGGTCGTAGCTCGCGAGGTCGCTCGCCTTGCCCACGCCGCCCGGCGCCGCGACGAAGAGGGTGTGCGCGGCGGGCGCCGCGACGATGCCGGTGAGGTCGAGCGACGCTCCGAACGTCTCCGCCGCCACCGACGGCGCCCACTCGAGCAGGTAGCGCTGGTAGGCCACGTAGCCGAGGTCGAGGCCCGGATCCTCCGCGGGTGTCGCGACGCCCGAGCCCGGGTGCCCCTCGTAGCCGTCGACGTCCTCGGCGAACCCTGCCCGGACCGCCGGGACGTCTCCGGCCGACAGGTCGATGGGGAGCGCCATCCGGCGCTCGAGCTCGACGCGCGAGTCGCCCGCCGCGACGAAGAAGGAGCGAGGCGAGGCCCGCTGGGGAATGGCCCACAGCGTCTGCCCGTCGGGCGACGGCACGAAGTAGGCGAAGCCCTGACCGAAGGACGAGCCGTCGAGGTTCGGCTCGCCTGCGCTCGCGCCGTTGAAGTCGAGCGGTACGGGCGGGTCCTCGCCGAGGTCGAACGCGGCGATCTCGAGGCAGCCGCCGACGAAGAGCAGCGGCCGGCCGTCGTGGTGCTCGGCGATCGCCAGCGACGTCGTGCCGAGCTCGGCGTCGCAGGGGATGGTCTCGCCGTCGACCACCGCGCCGTTCAGGAGCGGACCCGCCAGCACGGCGCGTCCTCCGCTCGGGTCCTCGAAGGTCGGCCGCCCATCGGCCGCGAGCGCGCCCACGAAGACGGCGTGCCTGCCCCGCGCCAGCGGCGGCACCCGGCTGTCGGCCGGCGCGGCGGAGATCGCCACGTACAGGAGGTCGCCGCGCGCGGCGAGCCCGGAGACGCCGACCCCGAGGATCTGGTCGTGGGGCGCAGCGAGGCGGGTCGCGGTGAGGTCCCGCTCGAAGCGGTCGCTGATGCGCGCGTACCACAGGCCCTCGCCGGGCGGCTGGTCGGGCGCGGCAGGCGCGCTCGCCGCGAACAGGTACGAGTGGCCGCCGAACTGGTGGTAGAGGCCGCGGCAGGGGCGGTCGCCGGCGCCGCCGGGCAGGGCGATGCGGTAGCCGTCGTTGAGCTGCGCCCGTGTCGCCACGTCGTACTCGACCGCGAAGCCGCCGCCGGTCGGGCTGCGGTACAGCAGGAACACGCTCGTCGACGGCCCGCGCACGATCCCGCAGACGGTGCCGTCGACGGGCGCGCCCGACCCGTCGTGCATGACGGCGGTGCGCTCGCCGGGGCCGCCGAGCTCGAGCAACGTGTACGTGGAGAGGTCGATCAGGCGCACGCCCTCGTCCACGGCGACGGCGAGCGTGGCGCTCTCGGGGCCGGGGGCCGGCGACAGGTC
The DNA here is from genome assembly GCA_039794305.1 of Candidatus Neutrinellum sp. GTDB lineage: Bacteria > Myxococcota_A > Polyangia > Polyangiales > JBDIVX01 > JBDIVX01. Next base: position 12,618 of record JBDIVX010000137.1, on the reverse strand, counting down.
GCGCTCGTGGAAGTGGCCGAGAACCCGCGTACCCAGGTCCGCCTGCGCCGAGGAGGAGAGGGTCACCGCGGCGGGCGCCGGCGGCGGGTCGTGCCCCTCGGCCGGCGAGTCCCCGTCGGCGCTCATGAGCAGATCGCCCTCGCTCGCGTGGCGCCCCCACGCCGTCTCCGGCGTCTCGAACGCGTCGTCCCACCCGTAGCCCCGCGCGCGCGAGGTCGTCGAGTCGGCCAAGACCATGAGCAAGAAGTCACCCGCCGGGAGCCCCGCGAGGGTGACGGTCGGCCCGGTCGTCCGGCCGAGCGGCACCCCATCGGTCTCCTCCGGCCCCACCTCGCGTACGAGCACGGGCGCCTCGCAGGTCGGATCGGTCGGCGCGCAGAGCATGACGACGAGCGTCGCGTCCGCCTCCCAACCCGGCACGCCGTCGCGCCACGCGGCGTCGATCTGCGTGCCCGCCGACTCGCCCCAGACGGCCTGGAACCGGAGCGCCGCGTTGCCCGTCGGCGGCGCGTCGACGCCGGAACCACCCCCGTCCGGCGTCGATCCGTCCGCCGGCCGGCCGCCGTCGTCGCCGCAGGCCGCGAGGAGCGCCGCTCCCAACACCACCCCCCACGCGGGTGCCGAGCGCACGGAAGCCATCGCACAGATGTACCGCGCCCCGAGCCCCCCTTTCCACTTCCCGGCCCCGCTCGACCGGGCCGAGGCCGTGCTAGAAGGGCGGAGCCGGCGAGCCCCAATGCTGTTCAACAGCCTCGATTACATTGCGTTTTTGGGCTTGGCGGTGGCCGGGTACTGGCTGCTGCTCAGGTTCGATCTGCTGCGGCTCCTGGTCGTGTTCCTGGCGTCGTGCCTGTTCTACATGGCGTGGCACCCCGCCTACATCGTCCTGATCCTGGGCTCGACGGTCCTCGACTACGTCGCCGGGCGGATGATCGGGGCCTCGGAGCGGCGCGGCGTCCGGCGCGCATGGCTCCTCGCGAGCCTCTTGGGCAATCTGGGCCTGCTCGGCACCTTCAAGTACTTCAACTTCTTCTCCGGGGCCGTGCGCGACGGGCTCGCGCTCGCCGGCCTCGACGTCGCGACGCCCTACCTCGACGTGCTGCTGCCGGTCGGGATCTCGTTCTACACGTTCCAGACGCTGAGCTACACGATCGACGTCTACCGAAAGCGCATCGAGCCAGAGCGGAATCCGCTCAAGTTCGCGTTCTTCGTCACCTACTTCCCGCAGCTCGTCGCGGGCCCCATCGTCCGCGCGTCCGAGTTCCTGCCCCAGCTCGGCTCGCGGCCCTGGCTGAACCGGGAGCGCGCGAGCCGCGGCCTCTTCCTCATCGCGACGGGGATGGTGAAGAAGGTGGCCATCGCCGACTTCCTGTCGGTGAACCTCGTCGACCGCGTGTTCGACAACCCCGAGCTCTACAGCGGCACGGAGGTGATCGTCGGGCTGTACGCGTTCACGATGCAGATCTATTGCGATTTCTCCGGCTACACCGACGTCGCGCGGGGCAGCGCGATGCTGATGGGCCTCGAGCTCCCGGAGAACTTCGACCGTCCCTATCAGTCGACGAATCCAGCGGAATTCTGGCGACGCTGGCACATGACCCTGTCGTCCTGGCTCCGCGACTACCTGTACTTCCCGCTCGGTGGCTCGAAGGTGTCGCCCGGCCGCGCGTACTGGAATCTCTGGCTGACCATGTTCCTGATCGGCGTCTGGCACGGCGCCTCCTGGACGTTCGTCCTCTACGGAATCCTGCAGGCCAGCGTGATGGCCGGACACCGCTGGCTGCACCGGCGCTCGGGGCGCGCGCGCGACCAGGTGGACCCCTTCGCCACGCGCGCGGCGAAGATCTTCCTGAACCTGCAGTTCGTCGTCTTCTCGCGCATACTCTTCCGAGCCACGAGCATCGAGAACGCGGGCGACGTGACCGAGCGCATCCTGAGCGGCACCACCTCCCTGGCCCAGGTCTCCTTGGGCGTCTGGGCCGTCCTCGTGGTGACGTTCGCCGCCCACTACCTCCCGCGCGACGTGTTCGGTAAGGTGGAGGGCACGTTCCTGCGGCTGCCCGCCCCGGCCCAGGGACTCGCGCTCGCGCTGGTCTGGGTGGGCTTGAGTCATGTGGCGACCAGCGAGGTCGTGCCGTACATCTACTTCCAGTTTTGACGGGGGTTCGGCGAGTGGACGCGGCGGATGCGGAGACGGTGACAGGCGGAGAGACGGGGCGCGCGCTCGCGCAGCTCGCGGCCGCCGTCGTCACGCTGTGCGCGCTCACCGGCGCGACGTATCTCGTCCCCGGGCTCGGCCGCTATCGACCCTTCGTGCCGGGCGAGGACGAGGTCCCGCTCGGCCGGCTCTTCCAGGAGTACGGAGAGGTCCCCGCGTTCGCCGGAGCGGGCGGATCGTACGGCGGGCCGAGCCGGCCGACGGCTCGCGCCAGAGAGCAGCTCGGCGCCGCCGTCGCGGCGAACCTCGGCGACGAGCCGAGCGCGCCGGCGGCCGTGCCCGCGCCCGATCGGCGAGCCGGCGGCGACGCCCCGCCGGCCATACACATCGACCCGAGCGAGTACGAGGGCATCGAGGAGCACATCGAGAACCCGGACGCCCTCAGGCCCTTCTTCCGCGCGCTCGAGCGGACCGCACGCCGCGAGCCCGGCGCGGTCACGCGCGTCGCGCACTACGGCGACTCGAGCATCGCGACCGATCTCATCACGCACACCGTGCGGCGCCGCATGCAGCGCCGTTTCGGCGACGCGGGTCACGGCTTCGTCCTCGTCTCGCGCGGCACCATGCCCTATGGGCACCGCGACGTGCGTCACCGCGCCGGCGACGGCTGGCAGCTCCGGCAGATCGTCGCCTCGCAGGACCGCCACGGCCTGTACGGCTACGGCGGCGTCGCCTACCACCCCACCGGCTCGGGCGCGTGGGCGCGGTTCGCGACCGACGACGACGCGCCGGTCGGCGGGAGCGTGAGCCGCTTCCACGTCTACTACCGGAGACAGCCGAACGGCGGGCGGCTCCGCTACCGCGTCGACGACGGCGAGCCCCGGCAGCTCGACACGCGCGGCGAGCACGGGGACGCCGTCGAGGTCGTCGAGGTCCCCGACGGGCCGCACGAGCTCGAGATCCGGGCCGGCGGCGGCCCGCTGCGGGTCTACGGCGTGGCGCTCGAGCGGGACGTCCCGGGGGTGGTCTACGACTCGCTCGGGCTCGTCGGCGCGCGCGCCCGACGCCTGCTCAACTACGACGAGGAGCACGTGAGCCGCCAGATGGAGCTGCGGGCACCCAGCTTGCTCGTCCTCGGGTTCGGCGGCAACGAGGCCGACGACCCGACCCACCGCGTCGAGGCGTACGAGCAGGAGTTCGTCCAGGTCATCCGCCGCATGCGGGCAGGCCGCGAGGCCATGGCGTGCCTCGTCTTCGCACCGCTCGACCAGGCGCGCCGCAACGAGCGCGGCGACGTGGAGACCATCCCGAGCATCCCGGTCATCGTCGAGGCGCAACGGGCTGCTGCGCGCCGCGAGGGCTGCGCCTTCTACGACACCTTCGGGGCCATGGGCGGCGAAGGTGCCATGCGCGCCTGGTCCCGCGCCCGCCCGCGCCTCGCCCTGAGCGACTACCGCCACGCCACTCCCGCCGGCTACGAAGTCATCGGCAACATGTTCTACAAGGCCCTGCTCGAGGCCTTCGCCGACCACCTGAGATGAGGACTGGGGACGCATGACACACAAGGCCATCGTGATCGGGACGGGCGCGGGCGGGCTGATGGCCGCCGCTTCGCTGGCGCGCCGAGGGTTCGAGGTCACGGCCCTCGAGCGGGCCAAGCAGCTCGGCGGCTACCTCAACCCCTTCGCCCGGCGGCACTTCCTCTTCGACCCGGGGGTCCACTACGTGGGGCAATGCCGCAAGGGCGAGCTCATGTGGGGGGTCCTCCGGTCGGTCGGCGTCGACGCCGAACAGATCTTCTGCGGGATGGACCCGGACGGCTACGACGTCCTGCGCTTCCCGGGCTTCGAGATGCGCATGTGCGCCGGGCTCGAGCGATACCGGGACCGCCTCGCCCGGGCCTTCCCGGGCGACGTGGCGGACATCGACGCGTTCTTCGCCACGCTGCGTGCCATCCGCGACATCACCGAGAAGCGGCCCGAGCACCGCGGCCTTGGGGCGCTCGCCCGCGCGCGAGGAGTGCCGCGCTTCCTTTACTGGTCACGCAAGACGTTCGGCGAGCTGCTCGAGCACCACTTCCGAAACCCTCGGCTGCGCTCGATCCTCGGCGCTCAGTGCGGCGACTACGGGCTGCCCCCCAGCAAGGCGCCCGCCATCCTCGGCACCGGCGTGCTGCTCCACTTCATGGAGGGGGCGTACTTCCCGCGGGGCGGCAGCGGGTCTTTGCGCGACGCGCTGGTGGACAGCGCGCGCCGGCGCGGCGCGGTCTTCCGGCGGCGCGCGGAGGTGCAGACCATCCGCACCCACCGGGGTCGCGTGGTCGGCGTGACCCTGGCGAACGGGGACGAGCTCGAGGCCGACGTGGTCGTCTCGGCCATCGATCCCGTGCTCACCTACGACCGGCTGCTCGCCGACACGCCGCTCCCGACGAGCCTGCGCCGCAAGGTGAGGCGCACGGTGCCCTCGGCGGCGAGCATCTGCGTTTTCCTCGGCATGAAGCGGGATCTCCGGCAGCACGGCCTCGGCGCGAACAACGTCTGGGACTACCCGACCTGGGACCTCGACGAAGCGTTCGAGGCAGCGACCCGCGGCGTCGTCCCCGACGAGTGGGCGTTCTTCCTCTCCCCCAACAGCCTCAAGGACGACACGCGCTCGATGGCCCCCGAGGGCTGCTCGACGCTCGAGGTGGTGACCCTCGCGCCCTTCGCTCCCTTCGCGAAGTGGGCGCACCTGAAGAGCTTCAAGCGAGGCCCCGAGTACGAGGCGAAGAAGCGCGAGCTGGCCGACTCCGTGATGGCGTCGGTGAACGAGCGCTGGCCCGGGCTCGTCGGCGACGTGGTCGTCGAGGACGTCGCGAGCCCCGTGACGAACATCCACTACGCCGGCTCCCCCGCCGGCTCCATCTACGGCCCTGCCGCGACCCCCGACCAGTTCGGCCTCAACGCCTACCGGCCCTGGAGCCCGATCGCGGGCCTCTACCTCGCCGGCTCCGGCGTGCTCGGCCCGGGCGTCGCGACCTGCCTCGCGTCGGGCGCCGTCGCGGCCAAGCTCGCCAGCAAGCGGAGCCTTCGGGCCGCGGTCGCCGCTGCGCTGCCACGCCCGCGCGCGACCGCGGCGCTGCCCGCGGGCGGGGGCGGCTCCCTCTACTCCGCGACGCCGCGGTCGGCGAGCGCCGCGCCCGCCTCGGGCAGCTCGCCGCGGTAGTCGCGCGTGAGCGCGTCGAACAGCGCGTGTGCCAGCCGCTCGTAGCCCTGGCGGGTGAAGTGGATGTGATCCGACTGGCCGTAGTCCTGCTCGACCCACTGCTGCATCGACAGCGGGCCGCCCATGAAGGCGACCACGTCGAAGAACCCGCAGCCCAGGTCCTCCGACACGCGCCGCTGCACCTCGACGAGCTCGGACGTGCGCGGCCGGTCGGCGATCGTCTCGCCCTCGACCAGGGGCCGATCGGATGGACCGATCAGCAGACAAGACGCGTCCGGCACGACCTCCCGCACGCGGCCGACCACCTCGCGCAGCCGCGCCTCGTAGTCCTCGATGGGCACGTCGTCGTCGCCGGTCTCGTTCGTCCCGTACGCCAGGACGACCATGTCGGGCTCGCGCCGCGCGAGGTGCTCGCGGTAGAGCGCGTCCTCCCAGAACAGGTGCGAGCGGGCGCGCGCACCGTTGATGCCGAGGGTGTCCACCACGACACCCGGCCGCTCCCGCTCCACGGCCACGCCGAAGATCCGCACCGGCCCGTTTCCGCGCGCGCGGATCTCGAAGCGGTGCGCGCCGTCCTCGACCTGGAAGGTGGCGTAGCCGGCCTGCCGCTCCTCGGCCGCCGTCGAGACGCGCTCGACCCGCCGGCCGTCGATCCAGACGTCGATGTCGCCGCCACCCGGCTGCTTCATGAAGTAGAGATCGTAGGTGCCGGCGCTCCGGCCGATGTCGCCGTCCGCCGCCGTCGTCACCGCGCCCCACGCGCCCTGGCGGTCGGTCTCCACCGCGACGCCCGCGTAGCCGTAGTGGTCCACCACCCAGTTGCCGGTGCGGATGCGGTGCGTCGTCCAGCGGCGCCAGTCGCTCTCCACCTCGACGTCGAGGTGGCGGTAGCTGCGCCAGGGCTGGACGGGGAGGATGAACCCGTGACCCGCGTCGCCGAGCCGCGACTGCAGCTCGCGCCGGAGCGTCCCCGTGAACCAGTCGGACGCCACGTGCGACGCGCCGTAGAAGACGATGCGCGCCTTGCCCTCGCCGGCGGCTACCCGGTCGAGGGCGCCGTGCAGGCCGTCGAGCGCACGCCCGCTCGGGTCGTGCACCGGGATGCGGACCCCGAGCAGGCCCTCGTCCACGTAGGCGTTCAGATCCCGCTCGGGCGTCTCGGGCTCGAGCGCCTCCACCACGGCCTCGGTGTCGCCGGTCGTGTGGAGGTCGTCCTCCGCGCCCGCCGTCACCGCGGGAGCGGGCGCCGGCGACTCGGCGCGCGTGGGGGCCGGCCCCTGCGTGCAGGTCCACGAAACCAGCGCCGACGCCAAGAGGGCGATCGCCGTTGTCGGCTTGCGGCTGGTCACCACCTCCCCAAGATGTCGGTTGTCCCCTGGGCCGTCAAATTCGGGTGAAAGGGGGATATGCTCCGGCGCCGTGAACGGCGCCCCGCAACCGCTCTTCGTCGCCGGCGACCTCGATGGCTTCTTCGGCCTCGCCATCGACAACCTCATCCAGTTCCTCCTGATCCTCGGGTTGTGCACGGGGGTCCTCGGGTTCGACCCGTCGGTCGTGCTCGGCAGCATCCTGCCCGGGGCGGCCCTGTCGATCGTGGTCGGCAACCTGTTCTACGCGTGGCAGGCGCAGCGGCTCTCGGCGAGGACGGGGCGGCGGGACGTGACCGCCCTCCCGTACGGCATCAACACCGTCTCGCTCTTCGCCTACGTGTTCCTCGTCATGCTCCCCGTGAAGCTCGCGGGCGTCTCGCGCGGGATGGACGAGGCCGAGGCCACGCGTGTCGCCTGGCAGGTGGGCCTCGGCGCGTGCCTCGTGAGCGGCGCCATCGAGCTCGCCGGCTCGCTGGTGGCGGAGCGGATCCGCCGCGTGACGCCGCGCGCCGCGCTCCTGTCGACGCTGGCGGGCATCGCCATCAGCTTCATCGCCATCGACTTCGCGGTGCAGACGTTCGAGTCGCCCCTGGTCGCGATGCTGCCGCTCGCGGTCATCCTGGTGACCTACTTCGGTCGCACGCCGATGCCGCTGCGCGTCCCGGGCGGCGCCTGGGCGGTGCTCCTCGGGAGCGCGGCCGCGTGGGCGCTCTTCGCCGCCGGCCACGAGGCGACTCCGGTCGCCGCCTCGCGCGTCGCCGAGGCCGGCGCCACGGTCGGCGTCCACGTGCCGGTGCCCGTCGTCGGCGACCTCGTCGCGGGCATGACGCACCCGCTCTTCTGGGACTTCCTGGTCCCGGTGATGGTCCCGATGGGCCTCTTCAACGTGCTCGGGTCGCTGCAGAACATCGAGTCGGCCGAGGCCGCGGGCGACCCCTACCCGACCCTCCCCAGCATGGCGGTGAACGGCGGGGGCTCGGTCGTCGCGGCCCTGTTCGGCTCGTGCTTCCCGACCACGATCTACATCGGCCACCCCGGCTGGAAGGGGCTCGGCGCGCGATCCGGCTACTCGATCCTGAACGCCGGCTTCTTCGTGATCGTCGCCCTGCTCGGGCTCACCTCGCTCATCGAGTCGGTGGTCCCCCTCGAGGCGGGCATCGCGATCGTGCTGTGGATCGGGATCGTGATCACCGCGCAGGCGTTCCAGGCGACCCCGCGCGAGCACGCCCCCGCGGTCGCCGTCGGCCTGTTCCCGGCCATCGCCGCGTGGGGCGTGCTGGTCTTGACGCAGACGCTCGGCGCCGCGTCGATGGTGACCTCCGACGCGGGCCTCGCCCCGGCGGTGCTCGCGCGCCCCGACGCCTTCGCCATGGCCGGCGTACACTTCGACGGCCTCGTCGCGCTGTCCCAGGGCTTCATGCTGACGAGCACGATCTGGGCGGCGGCGAGCGCGCTCCTCATCGACCGCCGCTTCCTGCAGGCTGCGGCCTGGGCCCTCGTCGGGGCCGCGCTCGCGTTCTTCGGCTTCATCCACGCGGGCGAGCTCGGCCCGTCGGGCGGAGAGTACCGCATCGGCTTCGGCACCGGCTGGCAGTGGGCCGTCGGCTACCTCCTGTGCGCCGCCTTCTTCGGCGTCATGCACCCGTGGTCGAAGCGCGTCCCCCCGCGGGCGCACTAGGCCGCGCCGAGCGGCCCGCCCTACTCGAGGAAGCGCGCCCAGGCGCTGCAGACCGCGTCGTTCGGCGCGTCGATGCAGCTCGCCGGCTCCTCTTCGACGACCACCGGGATGGGCTCGCCTTCTGCCTCGTCGCGCGCGCTGCCTTGCGCGACGGCGCACCCTGCCGCCGAGGTGAGCGCCGCCACGAGCACGAGGGCGCGGCGGGCACCGATGAGTAGCTGGCTCGGACCTTCGTTCGTTCGCATCGTCGGTTCTGTCTCCTGTGAAGCCGGCATCGGTTTGCAACGAGCACGCCACCGCTTCTGGAGCCGGAAACTCGCCTGTTCCTGTCGGACCTCGCCCGTCGCCATGCGTCGCCATCCCGGCCGTCTTGCGCACGTCCGGAGCACTCGTGAGCGCAAGCTTGGAGCAACCCGTGCGCTCGTGTCGCACTTGACGGCCGCGTCAGCGGGAGCAGAGGGCACCCTATGGTCGTCCACCTGCACGGGGCCACCGATCTCGAGCTGACGGACATCGAGGAGCCGGGGTTCCGGGTCCACGGCGACGCCGGCGGGGAGGGCTTCGGGGCCCTGCAGATGTTCGCCGCCTCGCTGGTCCTGTGCACCGCCGCGGTCCTCGACGACTACGCCCGCGGCGTGCTGAAGACCGACCTCCGGAACCTCTCGCTCCGCGTGCGCTGGGAGTACTTCGAGGATCCCTACCGGGTCGGCCGCATGGAGATCACGGTCGGGTGGCCCGACGTCCCCGAGAGCCGCGTCGAGGCGGTCGCGCGCGCGGTCGGGGTCTGCACGATCCACCGCACGCTCGAGCACCCCCCCGAGCTACGCACCACCGTCGTCCGCTAGTGCCGTGACCGCCTGATTGTGAGCGGATACCGGCGAGGACGCGGCGTCGCTCGCAAGGCGCGCCGACGAGGCGATGCTGGAGCATCGTCGAGGAGGCGCAACGCAGCGAGCGGCGTCGCGGGCCGCCGCAAACCGATCAGAATCAGGCGGTCACGGCACCAGCGCTTTCGCGTGCGCGATCCAGCCGTCGCGCTCGATGCGTTGGGGGCGCGCGCCGATGAGCGCGGCGATGGACGCCACGTCCTCGTCGCTCCAGCCCGCGATCTGCGCGTACGTGCGGACGCCGAGCTTCTTCAGGGCTTTCTCGAACTTGGGGCCGATGCCCTTGATGCGCTTGAGGTCGTCGTCGCCGCCGGGCTCGGCCGCGGGCATGGCGCCGTAGGGCTTCGTCTCGCCGCCCTCCGCCGGGCCCTCGGTCGTGGTCGTCGGCCGGGCGGAGAGGCCGGCCCGGAGGTCTCGGATCTCGGCGACGGCGGACTCGAGCGCGTCCCGGAGCCGGCCGATCTCCGACAGGCCGCCCTCGAGCTCGCGGCGCAGCGCCTCGACCTCACCGTCCTTCTTCGCGAGCGCGTCGCGGAGCACGCCCTGGGCGGCCCCGAGGCTCGCGGCCGTGCGCTCTACCTCGCGCATCCGCTCGGCGAACCGCGACAGCTCGCCCTTGCGGTCCTCGGCGGCCTGGCGTTGCTCGTCGAGGATGCCCCGGAGCGCGCCGTCGCCTGCGCGGATCTTCTCGGCCATCTCCTCGAGCGCCCGCAGCCGCTCGACGAGCTGCTCCGCGACTCGTGCGCCGTCCTCGCGCGGCGCGTCGCGGACCTCCTCCTCGAGCTCACCGAGGCGCGCGTCGAGCAGACCGGCGCGTGACTTCAGCGTGCCGATCTCGCCGTCGTGCTTGGTCACGCGATCGCGCTCGGCCTGGATCTGCGTCGTCAGCCGGGCGATGCGGTCGCGGAGCTCGCCCGTGCTCGACGGCGGCGCCGCCGACGCCGGGCGTACGGAGGTCCCGAGCCGGGCGGGGAGCGGTGCGGCGGGACGCGGCGAAGAGCCGGGCGCCGAGGGCCGCGGCGCGACCATGGTGCCTGCGCGCGGGAGCGCGGTCTGCGCGGTGGGCGTCCGCGTCTGTCCGGTCGGATCGGGCTTGGTCGCCCCGCTTTGCGGCGAGGGCGACGGACGCATCGCGGGGTTCGGTGCGCGCAGCGGCGGCGGCGACGACGGGCGCGCCCCGGGCATGGAGCTCATCGGGCGGCTCGGCGCGGGCGGCCGGTAGCTCGCCGACGCGCCCGGCGCCGGACGGGGCGGCGGCCGGGAGGGGCGCCCCGGCAGCGGCGGCGGCCCCGGCAGCGGCGGCGGCCCCGGCGGCCGCGAGCCCGACGCGGGCCCCGGCCCCGGCGCCTCCGTGTCCCACGTCTGCTCGGTCGCGCCCGCGGGCCCCTCCGGCAGCTCCACGTCCGGGCGCGTGCTCTCCTCGAGCGCGTCGGGCGAGTCGGTATCGTTGCTCATCTTCCTCAGAACCTCGTCGTCGTGCCGACCACCGCGCCCCCTTCGACCGGGCCACCCCAGGGCTCGACCCGGGCGGCCACGGTCTCGCCATGGCTCTCCCTTGGGTCGGACGGGGTCGTCAGCCAGAGGGATAGTGCCATGCCTGCGACCGTCGTGAGACCCACGACTGCGCCGACGGCCTGCTCGGAGACCCGCTCGGGGCCGGCCAGCAGGGTCCCGACGAGCGCGCCCCCGAGCGCTCCGAGGTCCATGGTCAGCGCCGCGAGCCGGCTCGGCCGCAGCACCGAGCCGAGGATCGCGGCGCCGACGATCCCGGCGTTGTAGCCGGTGAACAGCACGCTGAACGTGTCCACGCGGTCTTCGCCGATCCCGAAGGCGAGGTTGGCCATGGCACTCAGGAACGTGCCCCAGATCGCCCCGGAGCGCACGAAGGAGCTGTCCCCGGTCGTCGGCTCGAGCGTCACGGCGACGGCGCCGCCCACGAGCGCCCCGAGCGTCGCCGATCCCCAGTAGAACGCGCCCACCCCCGGGCCGGTGAAGATCTCGTTGCCGAACGCAGTCCAGGCCAGAAACCCCTCGAAGGCGCCGAGCACGATCCCCGTCGAGACGGCGCTCGGCGCGCCGGGTAGAAGTCCGCCCTGCCAGTCGTCGACGGAGTACACGGCGAGGCTCGTCCCCGCGGCGCCGAGCGCGGACAGCCCGAATGTGAGGCCCGGGTCCTCGACGTCGAGGGCATCGACGAGGAGCGCTCCGGTCCCGATGCCGAGCAGGCCGGCCCACACGTAGAGCTCGACCATCTCGACCACGCCCCGGCGGCAGCGGTCGGCGTCGTCGTGCGGTATGTCGGCCGCTCCGTAGTCGCGCGGATCCCAGCACGCGCTCGCTCCGCCGCGAGCGACGGGCGAGGGCCCGCGCGCGGCGAGCCGGCCGTCGTCCGCGTCGCGCCCCGCGCCGCCGGGCGTCGGCTCGGTCAGGTCGGCCCCGCGCTCCTGCGCCCCGGCCGTGGCCGAGCACACCGAGAGCAACGAGACCAGGACGGCGCGCCTCACCCGACACATAGTACCGAAACCCGACCATGACCGATCCGAGCTCCACCGAGGCCCTCGACCGGCTGGCGTCGCTCTGGCGACGCGAGCGCGAGGCCGTGCGCGCCCGCTTCGAGGCGGAGCGGCGGGAGCTCGATCTCCGAGAGCGCATCGAGCGTGGCCTCGCCCTCGGCGGGCTCGAGGTCGACGACGCCGACGCGGCGGCGGGCGGCCGCACGCGCCTGTGGCTCGCGCCCGACGAGCCCGACCGGCTCGACGACCTGCGGGTCTCGACGGGCGATCCGGTGCGCCTGTGGTGGGAGGACCCGGAGGGGCCCGACGCGTTCACCGGCGTGGTGGCTCGGAGGGTCGGCCGGCGGCTCGGTGTCGTCGTCGACGGCGAGGTGCCCGAGCGTGCCTTCGACGGCGGGATGAAGCTCGACCGCGACGCGTCGGAGGCCACCTTCGACCGGGGCGACCGCGCCATCTCACGGCTGCGCGACGCGGAGCGCGGCAGCGATCTCGCGCGCCTCCGCGAGGTCCTCTTCGGCGGCCGCGCGCCCGAGGTCGGTGAGCGGGCGAGGTGGGCCCCCTTCGACGCGGACCTGAACGAGGCGCAGCACGACGCCGTCGCGCTCGCGCTCGGTGCGCGCGACCTCGCGCTCGTGCACGGGCCGCCCGGGACGGGCAAGACCCGCACGCTCGTCGAGATCGTCCGCCAGGCGGTGGCGCGCGGTGGGCGCGTGCTCGCGACCGCGGCGAGCAACACCGCGGTCGACAACCTCGCCGAGCGGCTCGCGGCGCACGGCGTCGACGTGGTGCGCCTCGGCCACCCCGCGCG
>JBDIVX010000136.1:0-20113 GCA_039794305.1 Candidatus Neutrinellum sp. | reverse complement strand
CGGTGGAGGAGCTCGTGGGCGGCGGCGCGCTCGTGCGGCGCGCGCAGCCGATGGTCGCGGACGCGGAGGTGAGAGAGGCGGTCGCCTTGTTCGAGGCGCGATCGGCCCGCGCGGCACCCGACGGCTGCGCGCGAGCGCCGCTGCACGGGGCCGCGACGGGCGGCGACGGGACCGAGGACTTCGTCGAGCTGCTCGATCCCGAGGGGGCCTTCGCGGCGTGCATGGGGCTCGACGCCGAAGCCCTCGAGGCTGCCTTCCGCGGCGAGGTCGAGGGCGGAAGGTGGCGCTGGGACGTCCCCGAGAGGCCGCTCGACACGTCCGTGGGCATGGCGGAGGGCTGGGACATCGGGATGATCGCCGTCGCGCCGCCTCCCTTCCCGGAGGAGAGCCTGCCCGCGGTCTTCCGCGAGGGGCTCGCGGCGTGCGCGGGGCTCGACCGCGCGATCGGCGCGGTCGTGGCGCACGAGCGGGTGTGCTCGCCCTGGCGAGCCACGGGCGCGCCGCCCACCGAGGCCATCCGCCTGGTCCGGTTGATGAAGGGCCTGCGGATCCTCGCACGCGGCCGCGTCCGGGCAGGCGACGGCGCGGGGGCCATCTCGATGCTGCTCGACGGGATGCGGCTCGCCCAGGACGCCGGGCGGGGCGAGGTCTCGATGATCGCGGCGATGATCTCCGCCGCCTCGATGGGCGTGCTCGCCTCCGAGGTGCAGACCCTCCTCGCGCTCGAGCTCGGGCTGAGCGACGAGGAGATCGCCGAGATCCGGAGGCGGCTCGACGCGCTCGCGGCGAGCCACCCGCACCCGATCGGGATGCTGCGCGGAGAGGCGGTCTACTTCGTGAACCGGCTCGCGCGGCCCGCGCTCGAAGAGCCGGGGTGGACGCCGCCGGGAGGCCTCGACCCCGACGCGACGCCGTTCGGGGAGGAGGCCGCGCGGGTGGCCGTCGTCGCGTATCGCGCGCTGATGGCCGACATCGAGGCCGCGTGCCCGGAGCAGGGGACGCCCTCCGAGTGCCTGCGGGGGCTGCGCGCGCTCGACGCCTCGCCGCGGCCGGCGGACCTCCCCGAGGCGCTGCCGCTGCTGCTCGGGCCGAGGGTGATGCGGTGGACGATCCTCGGGCAGCTTCGGGACGCCCTCCTCTCCTCCGCGCCGAGGTTCGTCACGCGGCACCTCGGCGGCTGGGCGATCCTCCGGGGCCTCCGCGCCATCGCCGGCTTCCACGCGCGGCGGCGTGACGGCGGCTGCCCCGGCGTGGAGGGGTTCGCCGCGGAAGACCTGATCGTCTCCGAGCTCGAGGACACGATGAGCGTCCACGAGCTCGCCCGGGGCCAGCAGTACGAGGTCCACGCCCCGCCGATCCTCGGCAGCGGAGCGCCCGGGGCGCTTCCCCTGCTGCTCACGATCTGCCCGGGCCTGCGGCCATCGGAGGCCGGGAGGCGGTAGGGCTCGTCTGGACAAGCTCCAGGGCGAGCTTGGCCCGGCAGCGCGCTCAGGCGTGGGGCTGGACGCTCTCGTGCAAGTCGCCGAGCTCGCCCCGCTCGTAGGCGTCGAGCGCCTCCCCGACTCGGCGGCCGTAGTCGGGATCGGCGGCCTCGAAGTGCTTCATCTGCCGCTCGATGATCGGCTTCCGGCACCCTCCGAGCGACTCGACGATGTTCCTCGCGAGGCGCTGCTTCTCGGCGTCGCTCATCAACCGGAACAGGTTGCCCGCCTGGGTGTAGTCGTCGTGCTCGACCCGCGAGTCCCAGCGGTCGACGGTGGCCTGTCCCAGATCCCACGCAGGCTCGGCGTAGGCGGGATCGGGCCGCGGAGCGTCCTCGACGCTGTTCGGGTAGTAGTTGGGAAAGCCCGTCCCCTGATCGACGATGCCTCCGAACTGCCCGTCTCGCATGTAGTTGTGCACGGGGCACTTCGGCCGGTTGACGCTCAGCTCGCGGTAGTTGACGCCGATCCGGTAGAGGTGCGCGTCCTGGTAGCTCAGCAGCCGGGCCTGCAGCATCTTGTCCGGGCTCGGCCCGATCCCCGGCACGAAGGAGCTCGGGTTGAACGCCGACTGCTCGACCTCGTGGTGGTAGCTGTGCGGGTTGCGGTTCAGCTCGAGCTCACCGATCTCGATGAGCGGGAAGTCGCCGTGGGGCCACACCTTCGTCAGGTCGAACGGGTTCCAGCGGAAGCCGTCGGCCTGCTCCTGCGTCATGACCTGGATGTAGGCCGTCCACTTCGGGTGATCGCCCGCGTCGATGGCCTGGATCATGTCCCGCTGATGGCTCTCGCGGTCGTGCGCGATGACCTGCGCCGCCTCGTGGTTCGTCAGGCACTCGATGCCCTGCTGCGTCTTGAAGTGGAACTTCACCCAGACGCGCTCGCCCTTCCCGTCGACCATCGAGTACGTGTGGCTGCTGTAGCCGTTCATGTGACGGTACGTCTTCGGGATGCCGCGGTCGCCGAAGAGCCACGTCACCTGGTGCAGGCTCTCGGGGCACAGGCTCCAGAAGTCCCACTGCATGTTGGCGTCACGGAGGTTCGTCTCGGGGTGACGCTTCTGCGAGTGGATGAACATCTGGAACTTGTACGGCTCACGCACGAAGAAGACCGGCGTGTTGTTGCACACGAGGTCCCAGTTCCCCTCCTCCGTGTAGAGCTTCATGGCGAAGCCGCGAGGATCGCGCTCGGCGTCGGCCGCCCCGCGCTCGCCGGCCACCGTCGAGAAGCGCACGACGCACTCGGCCCGGTTCCCCACCTTCGCGAAGAGCGCCGCGCGGGTGTAGCGGGTGATGTCGGCGGTGACCCGGAACGTCCCGAATGCGCCGGTGCCCTTCGCATGGACGACCCGCTCGGGGACACGCTCGCGGTTGAAGCGCTGGATCTGCTCGATGAGCTGGACGTCCTGCATCAGCAGCGGACCCCGCGGCCCGGCGGTGAGGGCGTTCTCGGTGTCGGCGACCGGTGCGCCGTCGGCGGTGGTCAGGGTCTTCTTGGGCGAGCTGGCCATGGCGTGTCTCCTGCTGTTTCGCCCCCCCTAAGCGCCGAGCCGGGTACGCCAAGGGGTCTCGCCAGGGGGCGTGTCCGGCGCCTCGCGCTCTGGTACCGTCTCGGTCGTGCTTGGCTTTCGATCGGGCGCCGCCGTCGCGGCAGTGTGGGCTTCCCTCGTTCTCGGCGCGTGCGGCGGCGACGACGACCGGGGAGGCGGAGGGGGAGAGGAGGCGCCGCCCGCGGTGCCCGACCTCGAGCACGGGCCGAGCACGCCCGGGGACATCGACGGCGACGGCGTGCCGAACGACGAGGACAACTGCCCGTCGGTCGCCAACGCCGATCAGCGCGACGCCTGCGACTACCCGAGCCGCCCGCCCGACACCGGCGAGGTGGTCGCCGACGGGCTCGCGCGCCTGAGCTGGAACCGCGCGCTCGTCGGGCTCGGGCCGGTGGTCGAGGACCCGGAGCTGTCGCGGACGTGCCGGCTGCACCTCGACTACCTGTACATGCTGAGCGAGGAGCTCGGGAGCCCGGTGCTCAGCCACACCGAGGACCTCTCGAAGCCCTACGCGAGCGAGGAGGGGAACCAGGCGGGCATCGACTCGGTGCTCTCGCTCGGGCAGGCGGACATCGGCGCGGCCATCGACGGGTGGATGAACACGCTCTACCACCGGCTGCCGCTCATCCACCCCGGCCTCGAGCGCGTCGGCATCGCCTACCGCGACGCCTTCGCGTGCGTGCGCTACCGGCCCGGGACGAACGGCTCGGTCGCCGCGCCCTACCCGATCCTCTGGCCCCCGCCGGACATCGTCGGCACCGACCGCACCTTCGGCGGGAACGAGTCGCCGTGCCCGACCGTCGCCGATCCGCTCGCCGGCGGCCCGTGCCCGGGGTCGGCCGCGATCGCCACGATCGGCCTGCACGGCATGGGCGGCCTCGCCGACGTCACGGCCACGTTCGTGAACCTCGACACGGGCGCCGAGGTGCCGCTCTTCGCGACGTACTGGGACCAGGGCGCCTCACCGCACGAGCAGATGGGCTACGTGGAGGGCACGGTCGCGGTCGTGCCCGAGCCCGGCTCGTCGCTCGAGCGCGCGCTCTACGAGGTGACGGTGAACGCGACGGTGGGCGGGAGCGCGCAGACCTACCGCTGGCGCTTCCGGACCGCGCGCGAGCTGCCGGACGTCGGGTGCGACGACCTCGGCGAGCACCGCACGCTCGAGGACGCCTACCCCATCGAGACCGGGACCGTCGAGGGCCGCATCTGCGACTACCCCGACATGTACGTCCTGACCGGCAGCGGCCGGCGCACCGTCCGCCTCCTCCTCGACCACGACGAGGGGGACCTCGATCTCGTCGCTCTCGACCCCGCCGGGGCCGCCATCGACCGAAGCGAAGGCTCGGGCGACGAGGAGCACCTCACCGTCGACGCGGGCGTCTACATCCAGGTGTACGGCTACGCCGACGGGATGGGCCCGTACGTGCTGATCGTCGAGTAGCCGGTGCCGTAATCGACGGCTCGAAAGCGTGTCATCCGCCCGCGTCGCTGCGCGCGCGAGCGAGCAGCTCGTCGAGCCGCGTCTTGCCCGCGACCTCGTCGAGGTACACGTCGTCGAGGTCGCCGGCCCGGAGGACCTCGACGAGGTCCCGCCACTGGCGATCCGATGTCTCGCCGGTGAGCTGGAACCAGCGGAGCTTCTGGAGCACCGTGTCCTCGGGGCCCAGCACGGGGACGGCGACGCCCGAGGCCAGGACGAGCTCGCGACGCCGGCCGAGCTGCCCGGCGCCGAGGGGGCCGGGGCCAGGGACGAAGACGTCGACCTTCAGGAAGCTCCTCTGGTCGATCACGTTGAAGCTGTCGTGACGCCTCACCGCCTCGACCGCTGCGTCCTCGCTGCAGTAGAAGTCCTCGCCGAGGAGCGCAGGGAGCCTGCGCGCTCCTCGCTCGTCCATGATCGCGATGACGTCGATGTCGTTCGAGGCCCGAGGCTCGCCGTAGGCGGCGCTGGCGAGCGAGCCACCGATCGCCCATCGCACGGCGAGAGCGTCGAACGCCCGGAGCAGCGACTCCAGCGTGGCCCGGAGCTCGTCAGTCTCGGTCATCGGCAGGCCAGTCGAACGCCGCCTTCATCGTCTCACCGTCGATGTAGCGCGCCGCGAGCCTGAGGCGATGGGTGCGCTCGTCCTCGTCGGGATGGCGGCGGCGGATCTCGGCCAGGGCGAACGAGTGTGCGAGCACCGTCAGCGCGGCGGCGCGCTCGATGCGCTCGGCAGGAGTCATCCTCCGGTAGGCGGCTTCCATCAGGGCCCAGGCTTCGGGCGACGTGTCCGAGGGGCGCACGACCGGGATCCTAGCACGCCGAAGAGGCTGCCGGCGCGCACCGGCAAGCCGGTGGACCCTCCTCGCCGCTCAGAACGTGAAGACGTGCGGGCGCGCGAGGTGGACGCAGCCGGGGGCGGCCCAGGCGTCTCTCTCGACCAGGTCCATCACGATCGCGCCGCACGTCCGCATCGCGTGGGGCCGGAACGGCGTCGCCATGTGCGTGCACACCGAGCGCGGGTAGCCTTCGTGCGAGCCGAGCCGCAGCCACAGGTCCGGGCGATCGACGACGGGACGATCGATGATGCCGCGCTGCAAGAGCTCGTACCGGTCGTGCGTGGTGCTCTCGGGACCGACCCGGTTCAGGCCCGCCATCTCGGGATCGAGGCAGTGGTTCGTGTGGACGTAGCTGGCCGCCGCCTCCTCGAAGACGATCTTCTTCTTCCGGCCGGACGTCTCGATGCCGAACGCGTGGTGCTCGTCGGCGACGAGGTAGTGGTGGCCCGACCCGAGGGGCGCGCCCATGACGACGTCGCGGGCGGCCTGCGCCGAGCGCTCCCGGAGGGCGCGGCGCACGAGCGCGGGCCACACGACGCCGACCTGGGCGTCGACGCTCTTGAGGTTGTTGATGGTGATCCCGACGCCGGCGTCGTTCATGCCGGTCATCCCGAGGCAGCCGGTGATCGAGAAGAGCCAGGCCGCGGGCGCGTCGCCGGCCGAAGGCACGCGGAGCATCATCACGTACGGCTCGGCCGAGCCGTGCATGTCCCAGGTCTGGCCGAGCAGCGCCCGGTCGTCGGTCCTGGCGTAGACCGCGCTGCAGTCCTCCTCGCCGGGAGCCTCGAGCGCCGCTGTGTCCAGATCCCGCAGGTCGGTGTAGTGGTTGAGCACCACGACGCGCGCGGGCTCGAGCCCCGCGCCCTCGGCGATCCCGGACAGCTCCTCGAAGAGGGCCCGATCGAAGCGCTCGAGCACCGGCAGGTGGAGGCGCGCCGCCCCGAGCACCTCGTCCTCGCTGCCGAACGCGCCGATCTCCACGCACAGCTCGGCGCGGATCGCGGCGAGCTCGGCGATGAGCGGCCGGAGCTCCTCGCCGTGCGCCCGGCCCCATTGTCGCGGATCGTCGCCGCGGATCTCGAGCACCCTCACGGCAGCACCTCCCGGAGCGCCCCGCCGAGCAACCCGAGGTGCGCCGTGGGCACGTCGAGCGGCGGGACGACGCCGACGTGGTCGGCCGAGTAGGCCCGGACGCGGATCCCGCGGTCGAGGAGCTCCTTCGAGAGCCACTCGGCCCGGCCCGGAGCGGCGATGACCCGGTGCAGGCCCGTGCCCCGCACCTCGAAGCCGCCGTCGCGCGCGGGCGCGAGCGCCACGTCGAGCGCGTCGAGCGCGGACACGAGCGAGAGCCGGCGCGCGGCCCGGAGCTGGTGGTGCACCCGAACGAGGCTGAGCTCGTCGCCGTCCCACGTCGAGACGAGGGTGAGCGGGCTCGGCACGAACCACTCGTCCGAGGCGTGGACGAAGCCGATCTGCCCGCCGCCCCACCAGGTGACGGCGTCGGGGCCGCGCGGCATCGGCGCGTGGGCGAAGGGTCCCATGCCCGATCGATAGGACGCCGTCGCCGTCTCGACCAGGACCACCGGGACGCCCGTGCGCTCGCGCCACTCGGCGAGCCGTGCCCAGAACGCCTCGGGGACGACGCGTCCGGTGCGCTCCTGCATGGGCTCGACGAAGAGCCCGATCACCGCGCCCGGGCCGCCCGCCTCGCGGACCGCCGCGTCGAGCGCGCCGATCGTCGCGTCCGCGCCCGCGTCCTCCGGGTGCGGCACCCGGCAGAATCCGCCGAAGTAGCCCGGGCCCTGCCGGTGCACCGCCGGGTCGCTGAGCGAGCGCGCCGCGGCGCTCGTGTGCCCGACGTAGCCGCCCGCGAGACCGAGCACGACCTGCGCCTCCTTCCGGTGCCAGCGCAGCATGCGCACGGTCTTGTCGAAGGTCTCGTCGCGCGACGACGCGAGGTAGAGGTGCGGCAGCTCCGGGCGGAGCGCCGCGACGTGCTCGATCGCGCGCACGATCGCGGGCGTCACGTAGTTGCACAGCGTGATCTTGTTCACCGCCGGGCCGAACAGGAGGCCGCGGTCGAGGGCTCGCCGGAGCGACTCGGGCGCGTCGAGGAACGGCCGCGACAGGCCGCTCGCGAGATCGATCGGGCCCTCTTCCGCCTCGGAGCGCGAGAGGCTCGGGTCCACCACGAAGGGCCCCGCCGGCATGCGGTAGTACACCGCCTGCGCCTCCGGATCGCCGTAGACGCCCCTGAGGCGCACCAGCTCGTAGGCGCCGAGCGACTCGTTGACGCGCATCATCGCGTCGGTCTTGCCCACGCGGTTGCGGCCTGCGATGTGCAGGTAGCGCGGCGTGCCGTCGGGCCGCCGGCGCTCGCGGGCCGCGCGCGTCAGCTCGTGCTTGAGCACGCGGCCGATGCCGAGCCCGCGGTAGCCCGGGTCGACGGTGAGCGCGAGCGCGTAGAGGGTGTTGTCCTCGCCGAGCATCGAATCCCGGTCCGGGCCCTCCACCCGGCCGACCTTCTCGAGCGGCGCGCCGAGGGCGCAGCCCACGAGCGCCCACTCGCCGGCGCCGCGGTCCGGCTCGCGGACCTCGCAGACCACCGCCACGCCGTCCGGGTCGTCGAAGGCCATGCGCAGCTTCTCGGGCGGATCGCGCCGCGCCGGCTCGTAGACCCGCTCTTCGAGGAGCAGGATCTGCTCGAGCACGCGCGCGGCGTCGTCGCGTGACACCTGCCGGTAGCGGATCTCCGGCCGCGGGCGCTCCTCGGCGATCTCGCGCGTCTCGAGCGCCGGCTCCGGCAGGTCCTCCCACGCGGGCGGCGTCTTCCCGGGGTGCGCGTCGAGCCACGAGAGCGAGCGGCGGATCGCGTCGAAGAGCTGGTCGATCTCCGGCTTGCCGAACGACGTGTTGAGGCGGTAGCGGACGGTGCGGCTGCCCGCGCCGAACACGATGGCCCCGCGCCAGAAGCGCTGCCCGAGGAAGGCCGCGAGGTGGGCCGCCGTCGGGAGATCGAAGGCGAGCGCGTAGCCGGTCGCGCGCGGGTGCGAGACGAGGTCCGGGAAGCGCCGGGCGAGCCGGGCGAGCCGCCGGCGGACGCGCGCCTCGACCCGCGCCGCGCGGCGGTCGTCGGCCATCATCTCGGCGTGGATGCGGCCGCGGACGAGCGCCGCCGCGTGCGCGCTGGTCGGCTCCGGGTCCTCGAAGCGGCTCATCACCACGCCGGCCTGCGCGCGCTTGGCGAAGGTGACGCAGTCGGGGCCGTCGGGGTTTCCGTCGCGCGCGATGAGCTGGAAGCGCGTGTGCCAGGCGACGGTGCCGCCGAGCCCGAAGCCCGTCTGCACCTCGTCGAAGACGAGCGGCACGCCGTGATGGCGCGTCAAGAGCCGGAGCGCGCGGAAGAAGCGCGCCGTCGCGTAGCGATCGCCGCCCTCGCTCTGCATCGGCTCGACGATCACGGCGAAGTGCTCGCCGCCCGCGAGCGCCTCGTGCACCTCAGCGAGCGCCCGCACCTCGCTCGCGAGGAGCCCCTCAACGCTCGCGCCCCAGCGGTCCTGGGCGTCGTCCATCCGGCCGCGCGCGACGGTGGCGTAGTAGCTCTCGGGCGCGGGAGGCTCGGGGGCGTGCGGCTCCCACCACGTCGGGAAGGGCGCGAACGTCACCTCGTGGCCGGCGATCTCGAAGGGCGCGCGCTTCGACGGGTTGTAGCTCGCGTGGAGCGCGAGGAGCGTGCGCCCGTGGAAGCTGCCCTCGAAGGCGAGCACCTTGCGCTGCTCGTCCGACCGAGCGCGCTGCTTGCAGAGGGCGAGCGCCTTCTCGCACGCCTCGGCGCCGCTGTTCACGAAGCTCACGAACGGGAGCCCCGGGACGAGCTGCCGCAGGCGCGCCGCGTACTCCTCGGCCGGGCGTGCGCCCGCGTCGGCGTGGAGCAGCGTGTCGCCGAAGCCTCCCTCGACGTACGCCCGGACGACCGGCGCCTCGGCGAAGCCGGCGCACAGCGTCGCGGTCTGGGTCATGCCGTCGAGCACGCTGAGCGGCTCGTCGTCGACCGACACGAACCAGGGCCCGACCGACCGCAGGTGATCGAACACGCCGGGCTTCTTCTCGCGGACGACGCGGTCGCCGGCGTACAGCCGCTCGAGCCAGCCCTCGGACGCGGGCAGGCGGCCGCCCTTCGGGCGGACCAGCCGCATGGGACGCGGCTCGTCGACCAGCGTGCGCTCGGCCTCGGCGGCCTCCTCGGCCTCGTGCCGCGCCTCGAGGGCGTCGAGATCGGGCGGCGGCAGGAGCTCCGCGATGCGCGAGCTCGGGCAGAGCTCGCCCGGGAGGTTCTCCTGGATCGCGACCGGGACCGCCAGGTTGCGCGGCGCCCACGCGCCGGCCGGGCGGTAGTTGCCGCTCTTGCCCGTCCCGCCGAAGGGCAGCCGCGGGCTCGCCTGGTTCGTGCTGCGGTTCCAGTTGACGAGGCCGCTCGTCGTCTCGCGGTAGAAGCGCTCGAAGCGCGCCCGGTCCGCGGTGAAGACGGCGTTGGCGAGGCCCGCCTCGGAGCCGTTCAGGATCGCGATCGCCTCGTCGTCGTCGCGCACCGACTCGACGTGCAGGTCCGGCCCGAAGATCTCGGTGTCGGTGTAGCCCGCGATGTGGTGGAGCCCCGGCGGGAGCACGTGCAGGGTGGGCGCGACGAAGGCCGCTCCGTCCGGGGCGCGGCCGCGCGCGACGCGCTCGGCTCCTCCGGCCTCGCCCGTGGCGACGGCGGCGAGGAACCGCTCCTTCTGGGCGAGCGTGGCGAGCGGCCCGGCGAAGCTCGCCGGATCGTCGGGGTGGCCCATGGTGAGCTCGCTCACGACCCGCGCGAGCGCGTCGATGAGACGTCCGCGCAACGGCTCGGAGACGAGGACGCGGTCGGTGCACGTGCAGCGCTGGCCGGTCGTCAGGTACCCGCCCACGACGAGCTCGTGCGCCGCTTGCCGCAGGTCCGCGTCGTCGAGCACGACCGCGGTGTTCTTCCCGCCCATCTCGAGCGCCACCAGCACCTCCGGGCGGTCGAGCGTCGCCTCGAGGATCCGGCGCCCGGTGGCCCACGAGCCGGTGAACGCGAGCCCGCGCAGGCGCGGGTTCGACACGAGCGCGGCGCCCGCCGGGCCGAGCCCCGCGACCACGTTCAGGACCCCCGGCGGCAGGCCCGCCGCGAGGGCCGCCTCCGCGTACCGCTGCGCGGCGAGCGGCGCGACCTCGCTCGGCTTCACGACGACGGTGTTGCCGAGCATCAGCGCCGGGACCACGTGCGCGTGGCAGAGGTGCAGCGGGAAGTTGAACGGGCCGATGACCCCGACCACGCCGAGCGGGTGGTGCCGGACGATCTCGTGCGGGTGCCCCGGGAGCGGCCCGTCGCGCATGTCCTCGCGGATGCGTGCGGCGACCGCGTCGAAGCGGCCGACGAGGCCCGCCACCTCGGCGCGCGCCTCGGCGCGGAGCTTGCCGGTCTCGGCCGTGACGGCCTCGGCGAGGCCCTCGCCGCGCTCGCGGAGCGCCTCCCGGAAGCGCCCGAGCGCCTCGACGCGCGCGTCGAAGGGCGTCGCGCGCCACGCGGCGAGCGCGTCGTGCGCGGCCTCGCACGCGTGCGCGATCCGCGCCGGGTCCCAGGCCGTCTCGAGCACCACCCGCCCGTCCGCCGGGCAGGTCGAGCGGAGCGGCTGCCCTTCCGGCGGCAGGAACCTTCCCCCGATGAAGTCTCCCAGGGCCCTCATGGCGTGGCGTCTACTACGTCGCGGCGCGGGGGTCGAGGCGAGGGAGCGGGGGCGGCGAGCGGCCGGCGGGTGTCTCGCCGGTCCGAGCCGATCTACCATCGGGCCATGCGCGCGATCGGGTGGGCGGCGATCCTGGTGCTCGTGGGGTGCTCGGCGGAGTCGGGCGAGCCCGGCGGGAGCGGCTCGGGTCGCGACGGAGGCGGCGCGGGCGCCGACGCGGCGGGGCTCGACGGCGGCGGTGGCGGTGGCGCGGACGGCGGCGGCGGCCCGGCGGGCGACGGGGGCGGCTCGGGCGCCGACGCGGGCGACTGCGAGCCGCCCGACGTCCTCATCGTGCTCGACCGGACGATGAGCATGCACCGCAGGCCGGACGGATCGCAGCCGCCGGACACGGCCGCGGGCCACATGCAGAGCAAGTGGTGGCTCGCCGTCGACGCCATCGAGACCTTCACGGCGGAGCTCGACGAGACCATGCGCTTCGGGCTCGAGCTCTTCCCGCGCGATCCGGGCGGCGACGCGTGCGTGACCTTGTCCGAGCGGATCGGCGGCACGACCGCGACCAACCCGCAGTGCGAAGCCGGCGAGGTCGTCGTGACGCCCGCGATCGGGACCTCCGGCGCCATCGCGGCCGCCGTCGACGCCGAGACGACGCTGCTCTGCCGGTCGACGCCGGTCGGGGCCGGCCTCGTGACCGCCGGCGAGGAGATGGCGCGGATCGCGAGCGCCGAGCGCGCGCAGTTCATCGTGCTCATCACCGACGGTCAGGACACCTGCGACGACGACCTGCCGCTGTCGACGGTCCAGGAGCTCGCGCGCTCGGGGGTGAGCACGTACGTGATCGGGTTCGACGCGGGCGAGGACGGAACCGGGATCGACTCGCGGGCCCTCAACGACCTCGCCTGCGCCGGGCGGACCGCGCCCGACTTCCCGGCGCCGTGCACCGACGACGGCGCGGGCAACTACACGGCGACCGACCGGGGGGGCCCGGCGCTCTTCCTGCACGCCGGCGACGCGGCGGCGCTCACGGACTCGCTCGAGGAGGTGGCCGGCGACGTGTGTTGCGGCTGTCTGATCTAGATCGACCCGCCCACCCCTCCCCCCCTCCCCGAGGGGAGCTCCCCTCGGACTCCCCCCGACGTCTCGCTCCGCTCGACGCCGGGCTCGCTCCGCTCGCGATTCGTGCTGGGCGGCACGGGCTCACGGCCGCCGATCGGCGGCTGTCTGACGGGGGCGGGCAGTTGCGCTATCGTTCCGCCGCCATGCCGGAAGCCGATCCCGATCGCCTCGTCCACTGCAAGAAGCTCGACAAGGAGCTGCCCGGACTGAAGAAGCCGCCGTTCCCGAACGCGCTCGGCCAGTGGATCTTCGACAACGTGTCCAAGGAGGCCTGGGACATGTGGCTGCAGGAGAGCGTGCGGTTCATCAACACGTACCGCCTCGATCTCTCGAGCCGCGAGGGGACCGAGTTCCTGGTCGCGCAGCTCAAGATCTGGCTCGGGATCGAGGAGGGCGAGCTCGCCGCCACGGCCTGGACGCCGCCCAAGGAGGGCTGAGCTGCCCCTCGACCCGGCCCGCTTCGTCCGGCTCGCGCTCGACTGCGTTCGCCGCGAGTACCCGAGCCACCTGCACCACCTGATGCGCGACGACGCGGACGCGAGGCCGCCGCGCGAGCTGACGCCGTCGTTCTACGGGTGCTTCGACTGGCACTCCGCCGTGCACGGGCACTGGCTGCTCGCACGGTACGCGCGGCGCGAGCCGGGCGGGGCCCTCGCCGCCGACGCGCGCGCCGCGCTCGCGCGGAGCCTGTCGGCCGAACGGATCGCGGGCGAGGTGGTGTACCTGTCGGCGCGTCCCGGCTTCGAGCGGCCCTACGGGCTCGCGTGGCTGCTCGCCCTGCACGCGGAGCTGCGCACCTGGGACGACGGAGAGGCGCGTCGCTGGGCGGGGGCCCTCGCGCCGCTCGCGCAGCTCGCCGCCGGGCGCTTCCGCGAGTGGCTGCCGAAGCTGAGCCACCCGGTGCGCACCGGGGTGCACGGGCAGACCGCGTTCTCGCTCGGGCTCGTGCTCGACTGGGCGCGCGCCGTGGGGGACGAGGAGGCGGCGGCGCTCGTCGCGCGACGCGCGGCGGACTACCACGGGAGCGACCGCGACCTGCCGCTCCACCTCGAGCCGTCGGGCGAGGACTTCCTCTCGCCGTCGCTCGGCGCGGCGGACCTGATGCGGCGCGTTCTGTCGCCGGAGGCGCTCGCGGGCTGGCTCGACCGGGCGCTGCCGGCGCTGCCGCGCGACGGGGGGGCGGATTGGTTGTTGCCGGCGGTGGTGACCGATCCGAGCGACGGCCGGCTCGCGCACCTCGACGGGCTGAACCTGAGCCGCGCGTGGATGCTCGAAGGGCTGGCGCAGGCGCTCCCCGACGGCGACCCGCGCGCGGGCTCGCTCGCGGCCGCGGCGGCACGGCACCGCGAGGTGGGCCTCGCTGCGGTGACCGGAGCGCACTACGCCGGCGGGCACTGGCTCGGGACGTTCGCGATGTACCTCGTGACGCGCAGCGGCTAGAGCGCGGGTCGGAGGAGCACCTCGGCGAAGCGCTCGTCGGAGTCGTGCCAGACGGCGTCGATCGAGAGGTCCGCGTGGTCTGCGAGCGCCTCGATCTCCTCGGGCGAGTACTTGATCGAGCTCTCCGTGTGGATCGGCTCGCCCTCTTCGAGCTGGACGGTGACGCCGAGCGTGCGGACGCGGACGGTCTGGCGGCGCTCGCTCACGAGGTGGACGGCGACGCGTCCCTCGTCCTCGAGGTAGCGCGCGCGGTGCGAGAAGGCGTCGAGCGCGAACTCGCCGCCGAGCTCGCGGTTGATGCGCGCGAGGAGGTTCTTGTTGAAGCGCGCGGTGACGCCCTGGGAGTCGTCGTAGGCGGGCTGGACGACCGACGCGTCCTTGCGCAGGTCGACGCCGAGGAGCAGGAGGTCGCCCGGAGTCATGCGCGCGGCGAGGTGGCGCACGAAGCCCTTGGCCGCGCCGCGCTCGAGGTTGCCGATGTTCGAGCCGAGCCAGCAGAAGAGGCGGCGGCCGGTCGCGCAACCCGGGAGGTGACGAAGGCCGTCGTGGTACTCGCCGGCGACGCCCACGACACGGAGGGAAGGCAGCTCCGCGAGCATCCCGCGCGCGCTCGCCTCGAGCGCCGTCGGGCTGATGTCGATCGGCACGTAGGTGAGCGCGCCCTGGGCGGCGAGGAGCGCCTCGATGAGGTGGCGCGTCTTCTCGGCGCTGCCGCTCCCGAGCTCGACGAGGTCGGTGGGCAGATCGCAGCGCGCCACGATGTCGCGGGCGTGACGCGCGAGGATCTCTCGCTCGGCACGGAACGGGTAGTACTCGGGCAGGCGACAGATCGCCTCGAACAGCCGTGAGCCCTCGGCATCGTAGAAGAAGCGGCACGACAGGCGCTTCGGGCTCGCCCGGAGCCCCTCGCGCACGTCCTCCGCGAATTGCGCGCGGGTCCGGTCGACGCCGGCCTCGACGAGCGTGAAACGCAGGAGCGGTGGGCGCCGGCCGGGCCTCTCCCCTTCGGTGCGAGCCGGTGAGGGCATGTCGCCCATCCCGTAAGGCCGAGGGATCGGGGATCAACCGTAAGCCGGGCCTCGGCGCGCGCGTTCTCGTCGGGCGGGCCCAAGAGCGGAACATCGGCGTGGGTCCATTGTCCACCAGCACGAGGAGGGACGCCGTGTCGGATGTCGTGAGGCGGAAGTGGAGGCGAGGTGGGGCCGCGCTGGCGCTGCTCTGTGCCGTGATCGTGGGGTGCGCGTCGCTCTCGGCCGATCGGGAGCCGGCAGGGCAGGCGAGCGGTCCGGAAGAGGAGGAGACGGCGGTGGAGCTGCCGCGGTTGGCCGCGGAGGCGCCGGAGTCGGCGGAGCCCGAGGCGGCCGAGGCGGGTGCGATGGGGATGAGGCGCGAGGAGGCGGCCGAGCAGGCCGCGGCGGATCCGCGCAGGGCGACGGCGAGCGGCGAGAGCCCCGTGACCAGCGCGGCAATCGACTCGCTTCTTCAGGTTTCGAGCGACCAAGGCGGGGCTCGCTATGGCATCGCGGGCCCCTCGGGCGGCGGGCTCGGCGCGCGGCCTCCGGCCCGGGCGCTGCCGCAGAGCGGCGTCCTCGCCAACAACTTCGTCGGCGGCGCCGGCGTCGAGGCGCGGCTCGGCGATCTCCTCGATCGGGGGGTGCCGGTCGGCGCCGAGCAGGTGCGCGTCGAGGCGTTCCAGGACCGGGGGCGCCTGCCCTACGCCGTCCCGAGCGAAGAGGCGGTCGCCCTCTACGCCGAGCTCGAGCGCACGAAGGTGCGCGCCTCGGGCGACAGCGTGCACCTGCAGATCGCGCTCCTCGCGAAGCAGGGCGAGGCGCCGCCCCGGCCCCGGCTCGACGTGCGGCTGGTGCTCGATCGGAGCGGATCGATGCGCGAGCAGGGCAAGTGGCAGCACGCGGTGGCGGCGGCGCACGCGCTCGTCGACCGCCTCGAGCCCGGCGACACGTTCGGCCTCGTCAGCTACTCGGACACGGCGTCGCTCGACGTGGCCCCGACCCGTGTCGGGGACGCGCGCGCGGTGCATCGGGCGATCGACCGCATGCGACCGGGCGGCGGCACCAACATCGAGGCCGCCCTCGCGCTCGCGCGCGGCCACCGGCCGGTGCGGACGAGCCCGACCGACGTGGGGCTCGTGGTCTTGTTGAGCGACGGCATGGCCACGGTCGGGGTGACCGATCCGCGCACGCTGGCCGAGACGGCGCGGGAGATGTTCGACGAGTCCGGCGTGCTCACGACGACGATCGGCGTCGGCACGTCGTTCGACGAAGAGACGATGCTCGCGGTCGCGCGCGAGGGCAGCGGCAGCTACCACTTCGTGCGGCGCCCGGCCGACGTGCAGTCGATCCTGGAGGACGAGCTCGAAGAGCGCGTCCAGGCGGTGGCGCAGGCGCTCCGGGTGCGGGTCGTGCTCGGGCCGGGCGTCGTCGCGCGGCGGGTCTACGGCTCGCGGCTCCTCGGCGAGCGCGAGCACGCGGCGGTGCGGAGGACGGAGGTGGCGACGGACGAGCGGATCGCCCGCGAGCTCGGCGTCGCGCGGGACCGACGGACCGAAGAGGAGGAGGGGCTCCGGATCCACCTCCCCACCTTTCGGCGCGGCGACCAGCACGTGATCCTGATGGAGCTCGACGTGCCCGGCGGCCGGGCGGGGGGGACCGCCGGGATCGCGCGCGTGCACCTCGACTACAAGGACCTCGTCCGGCGCGACAACGGCGCGGCCGAAGCGGCGGTCACGGCGGCGCGCGTCGCCGATCCGGAGGAGGCGATGGAGTCGGTGGAGCGGACGGTCAAGCGCACCGTGCTCGCGTTCCAGGCGGGCGAGGCCCTCGGCCGCGCGGCGAGCGCGCTCGGCGCGGAGGACGCGCGGGAGGCGATGCGGCTGCTCCGCGAGCGGCGCGAGCTGCTCGAGGCGGCGGCCGAGCTGTGGCGCGATCCGTCGCTGCGGCGTGACGCGCGGCTGCTCGGTCAATACGAGACGGTGGTCGCGCAGGGTTGGCCGGGGCTCCGGAGCGCGGACCGGCGCACGCTCGTCATGGCCATGAGCTACTTCGGCGATCAGAGGATGCGATGAGGTGCGCCGCGGCGATGGCGGCGATCGCCGTCCTGTTCGCCGTGGGTGAGGCGCATGCCTGGCAGGAGCGGGCGCTCCACCGCGACGTCCTCGCGGTCGACCGTCCGGTGGTCGAGCTCGGCCCGGTCATCGCCGAGGGTGACGGGCCCGCGCGCGTCGAGCTGCGGGGGAGCATCAGCTCCCGGGTGGACGGCACGACGGTCGACGCCGTCTCGCGCTGGAGCGGCGACGTCCGGCTTCGCGCCGACGCGCCGTGGATCGTCGTCCCCGAGGGCACGACGATCGTCGAGGAGGATCCGGCGGCGCACCGGTACGTGCTCGCGGTGCCGCGCTCGCGCGACGCGCGGATCGAGCTCGCGGTGCGGCGCCTCGCGCACGAGCACTTCCTCACGCCGAGCGAGCTCCGGGAGCGGACGACCGGCGCGATCGAGGTGCGCGTGCTCGAGCGCGTCCCAGAGCCCGCGGCTCTCGCGCGGGTGGCCGAGGCGGCCGGACCGGCACGGGGCGCGGCGCTCGCGGCGGGGGCGGCGTCGGCGTCGCTCTTCTTGGTGCTGATCGCCGCGCTCGCGAGCCGCCGCAGCCGACACGCCGATCGGGCGCTCGTGCGACGTGCGCGCCGCGCGGTGCGCGCCGTCGAGCGCGAGGTCGACCGGCTCGGCCCTGCCTTCGCCGACGTCGCCACGTCCGCGCGCGGGATGCTGGACGGCGCGCTCGCGGTGCAGGCGCACCTCGGCGAGGTCCGGGACGCGCTCGGTCGCACGCGGAGGCTCTCGTCGGCGGGCGCGGCCGAGCGCCGCCTGGAGCTGCACCGGCAGGCGCGCGAGGCCCTCGACCGCCTCGTCCACCTGGTCGACCGTCTCGAAGCCACCGCCACCCAGCTCGCCGCGCGCACCGCCGAGCACGCCCGCGCCCGCGACATCGACGCCCGCGAGCGCGACCTCGACTCCGACCTCGACACGGCGGTCAGCGCGGACGCCGAAGCGCACGGGTAGTTGCATTGGGGCGTGTCCCCGATGCAAGTCGGGGTAGTTGCATTGGGGACACGCCCGAATGCAAGTCGCGCGGGGGGCGGGTTTTGCGCGCGGGCGGCCTGTCGTGTGGACAGGGGTGGCGCGAAGGGCGGGTTTCGCCCGAGTGCAGTCCGTATTCCGGACGGAGGTCGGTCGTAGCTCGGGTTTCGCCCGAGTGCAGTCCGTATTCCGGACGGAGGTCGGTCGTAACTCGGCTTTCACCCGAGCGCAGTCCGTCATCCGGACGGAAGTCGGCGCAAGGTCGAGTTGCGTCAGGGACACGGTCAGGACTCGTCGCCGAATGCAGCCGGCGGTGGCGGCGAGTTGCATTGGGACCTGTCCCCAATGCAAGTCGGGGGTGGAGTTGCATTGGGGACAGGTCCCAATGCAACTATCGGGGAGGGAGTCGAAGGGGCAGGAGGTGGTCATGCGGAAGAAGAGAGGGGCGGCGCATCCCCGCAGGGCGCGGGAGGCGGAGGCGAGGCAGGTGGCGCCCGGGGCGCGCGGGGGGCGCGGGTATCCGACGGTGGCTGCGCTGCTGGCGGCGGGAGGGCTGGCGCTCGTCGGCTGCCAGGACCCGGAGTGCTCGGCGAGCTCATCGGACGAGCTGAAGTCGCACGGGGGGCGCGGGCTGGAGCGGCTCGCCGACCTCGACGTGGAGGGGGGGTTCCGGGAGATCGGTGTCGGCCTCGGCATCGCGCCGCATCCCTATGCGCCGATGATGGCCGGCGAGATGATCGCCCCGGTCCCGACGGTGCCGCCCACGCCGACTGGGCCCGAACTTCAGGTCGAAGACGAAGAGCCGCTCTGAACATCGCGGAATTGGGTCAAAAAACCCCGATAGAATCTCCTTGCTCGCGCCTGAACACATGCTTAGATCAGGCAACGAGCTTGGACGACGCGACGGGGGGCACGGTCCCTCCCCTCCCTCCTGGTGCTTCCCGTCGCACGCCAGGTTCCGGCCCCGGCCGGAGCGGCAAAAAGCGCAGGACCCCCTCCCAGCGCCCCCGCCGCCCGGACCGGGGCTATCTTATTTTGTTTCTTGACGCTGCCGTCGCTGTTCGCAATTAGACGAACAACGAATGAAGCAGTCCCTCCCGCCCGAGTGCCCGCCGGACGCGAGCCTCCCACCCGAGGACGAGGCCGAGACCGAGGTCGCGCTGGCGCAGCTCGCCAAGGCCCTCGGCCATCCCGCCCGGGTCCACATCCTCCGGGTGTTGCTCGCGAAGGACAGCTGCGTCGCGGGCGAGCTCGCCGGCGAGGTGCCCCTCGCCGCCTCGACCGTGTCGCAACACCTCAAGGTCCTGAAGGAGGCGGGGCTCATCAAGGGCGAGGTGGACGGACCGCGGCGCTGCTACTGCGTCGACCGGTCGGTCCTCGCGCGGCTGAAGGCGCTCGTCGAGCGCCTCTGACGGAGGGAAGAGCATGACCGTTCGCATCGGCATCAACGGCTTCGGGCGCATCGGGCGACTCGCGCTCCGGGCCTCGTTCGACTGGCCCGACTTCGAGTACGTCCACGTCAACGAGCCGAACGGGAGCGCGGAGGTCGCCGCCCACCTCCTCGAGCTCGACTCGGTGCACGGGCGCTGGGACCGGCGCCCCGGCCACGGCGCCGATCACCTCGAGATCGACGGCCGGCGCATCGGGTACAGCATGCACGCGAGCCCGGCCGAGGTGCCCTGGGACGCGCACGGTGTGGACATCGTGCTCGAGTGCAGTGGCAAGTTTCGCACGCCGGAGAGCCTGGCTCCGTACTTCGAGCGGGGCGTGAGGAAGGTGATCGTGGCGGCACCCGTCAAGGAGGGAGCCCTTAACGTGGTCGTCGGCGTGAACGACCACCTCTACGATCCGGCGTCTCACCACATCGTGACGGCCGCGTCGTGCACGACCAACTGCCTCGCGCCGGTCGTCAAGGTGGTCCACGAGGGGCTCGGGATCCGGCACGGCGTCATCACCACGATCCACGACGTCACCAACACGCAGACCATCGTCGACCGCGTGCACAAGGATCTCCGGCGCGCGCGCTCGTCGCTCCTGTCCCTCATCCCGACGAGCACGGGCTCCGCGACCGCCATCGCCATGATCTACCCCGAGCTGCAGGGGAAGCTGAACGGCATCGCCGTGCGGGTGCCGCTCCTCAACGCGTCGCTGACGGACTGCGTCTTCGAGGTGGAGCGTCCGACGACGGTCGACGAGGTCAACGGGATGCTCCGCGCGGCCGCCGAGGAGGGACCGCTCCGGCGCTTCCGGCTTCTCCGTGGGTCAGGTCGTCTCCGGAAGGGCGGGGTAGAGGTCGAGGCCGCCTAGCTCGAAGTAGATGGCCGTCTTGAAGTTGTCGCGGTTGCGGAAGCCGCGGCTGCGGT
>JBDIVX010000135.1:0-20178 GCA_039794305.1 Candidatus Neutrinellum sp. | reverse complement strand
AGAACACGTACGTGCCGCTCGACATGATCTTCGTCGACGACCGCCGCCGCGTCGTCGGGGTCGTGCAGGACGCCGAGCCCCTGACCGAGGATGCCCGCGAGGTCGAGGGCGACTCGCAGTACGTCCTCGAGGTGAACGCGGGATTCGCGCGCCGCCACGGGATCGTCCCGGGCACCGAGGTGCGCTTCGAGAACGTGGAGCCATGAGGAAGAACATGTCGAACCTGGGACGTTGGATCGTGGGACTCTCGGTCGTTGCGGCGGTGCTCGCCGGCGGCTGCGGCTCCGACTCCGAGTCGGACTCCGAGTCGGGCGGCGCGAGCGAGCCGAGCGAGGCCCCGGTCCGGACCGAGGACGGCTACGAGGTGATCCTCGCGAACCCGACGAAGCGTACGGGGCCCACTGCGTCGAAGCAGGGGGAGCGTGCGCAGGCGCAGCAGCGCGAGCGCTTGGTGCTCGAGCCCACGTCCCCCGATCCCGAGGGCGGCGAGTTCACGCTCGAGGAGGCCGTGGCCGAGATGCCGGTCGACGGCCAGCTCGTCGCCGAGATCGGGACCGACCTCGGTACGATGTTCTGCGACCTGTACGCCGACAAGGTCCCGAGCACCGTCGCCAACTTCATCGGGCTCGCGCGCGGCATCCGGCCCTTCTGGGACCCGGCCGCCGGCGACTGGGTGCGGCGCCCGTACTACCGCGGGACCATCTTCCACCGCGTGGTCCCCGACTACCTGATCCAGGCCGGCGACCTGATCGGCGACGGCACCGGCGGCGTCGGCTACACCATCGCGCGCGAGTCGCACGAGGCGCTCCGCTTCGACTCGGCCGGCATGCTCGCCATGGCGGGTACCGAGGAGGAGCCGAACGCGGGGCAGTTCTTCATCACCGACGGCCCGACGCCCGACATTCAGGGCCAGTACGTCATCTTCGGCAAGTGCCAGCCGGAGGACGTCGTGCATCGCATCGCGCGGGTGCCGCAGGGGGGGCGCCCCGAGCACCGGCCGCTCACGCCCGTCCGGATCAACCGCCTCTTCATCCAGCGCGTCTCGGGAGGCGCCGAGAACGCTCGGATCACGGCGCCGCTGCCCCCGCCGGGCACCGACGAGCCGGCGCGGGGCGCGTCGAAGGGGCCGAGCCAGCTCCGGCACGAGATCGAGGAGCGCCGGCGGGCCCACCAGGAGGGCCAGGGGGCGCCCTGAGTTGACCCACGGCGGGGGGCGCACTATGCAGCCCCATGGCCGAGGAAGAGGACAGGCAGGACGAGGAGACCCGCCACTCCGAGCTCCCGCCCGACGACGAGGACGGCGAGGGCAGGGCGCGTCGCCGGCGGCTCGAGAAGATGCTGCGCGACACGATCCGCAAGGGCCTCGAGCGCGGCATCGAGGCCGGCCTCGGCACCATCAGCAAGAGCGAGAGCGCGGTCCGCGAGATCGTGGGTGACGCGAAGCTCCCGAAGGAGATCCTGCACTACGTCTTCTCCCAGATCGACGAGACGAAGAACGCGCTCGTGCGCGTCGTCGCGCGCGAGGTGCGCGACTTCCTCGAAGCGACCGACCTCGCGACCGAGATGCAGAAGGCGCTGACGAGCCTCTCGTTCGAGATCAAGACCGAGGTCCGGTTCATCCCGAACGAGGCCGGCACCGGCGTCCGCCCCGACGTGCGTTCGAAGGCGGTCCCGCGCCGCAGGCGCAAGAGCGAGCCGCCGCCGGACGAAGAAGCGGGCGATCTGTAGGACCGTGGCGGAGATCCTGTTCGTATCGAAGCCCGTCGGTCCGCCCTGGAACGACAGCAGCAAGAACCTCGTGCGCGACCTGGCGCTCGGCATGGAGCGTCACCTGCCGGTCGTGCTCGGCCGGCGGGACGGTGGGTTCGAGCTGCCGCGGGGGAGGGTGGACGCCCTCTACCCGTCGAGCGCCGGAGGGTTCGCGCCGGCGCTCGCGGACAACGCGCGCGTCCTCGGGAAGCTCCTCACCGGCCGGGGCCCCGACCTCTGGCACTTCTTCTTCGCGCCGAACCCGCGGACCTCGCGGATCGGCCGCGGGGCGGCGCGTCTGCGACGCATGCCGACGGTCCAGACGGTGTGCAGCGCTCCACGGCCCGACGCCGACCCGCGTGGGCTGCTCTTCGCGGACGTGACCGTGGTGCTCTCGCGTCACACGGAGCGGGCGCTGGGCGGTGCGGGCGTGCCTCACGAGCGGCTGCGGCGCATCCCGCCCGCGATCGCGCCGCTCGATCCACTTTCGCCCGAGGTGCGCACCGAGACGCGCCGCGCCTTGGGGCTCCCGACCGGCGACCCGCTCGTGGTCTATCCGGGCGACCTCGAGTTCGGCGGCGGGGCCGAGACGACCCTCGAGGCGTTCGCTCGGCTGCGCCGGCGCGACGCGCACCTCGCCGTGGCCTGCCGCGTCAAGACGGAGGCGGCGCGGGGCGAAGAGCGCCGGCTGCGCGACATCGTCCGGTCGCGTGGGCTCGAGGCGCGGGTGACGTGGGTCGGCGAGACGCCACGCATCCACGACCTTCTCGGCGCCGCTGACGTGGTGGCGCTGCCGAGCGCGAGCCTGTACGCCAAGATGGACCACCCGCTGGTGCTGCTCGAGGCGATGAGCATGGAGCGGGCCGTCGTGGTGTCGCGGGGGACCGCGATGGAGGAGCTGGCCGACGACGGCGGCGCGCGCGCCGTGGCGGCCGACCCCGATGCGGTGGCCGAGGCGCTCGACGCCCTCCTCACCGACGATGGCGCGCGCCGGGCCCTCGGCCGGCTTGCCCGAGCGCACGTTCTCTCGCACCACGGCCGCGCGGCCATGGCGCGCGCCTACGAAGCGGTGTACGACGAGGTCCTCGGAACATGAACGACACGGACACGCGGGCTTACTACGACGACTTCAGCGGCTGGTACGAGCGGGAGCGCGGGCGCGGGTACCACGCCCTGCTCGACGAGCTGGAGATGGACATCGTCTCGCCCTTCGCGCGGGGCGGGCGCGTGCTCGAGGTGGGCTGCGGGACGGGCCTCATCCTGGAGCGTCTCGCGCGCGTGGCGGAGGAGGCGTGGGGCCTCGACCTCTCCCCGGGGATGCTCCAGAAGGCCCACCAGCGCGGGCTGAACGTGGTCCTCGGGAGCGTCACCGACATCCCGTTCGCCGACGACTCGTTCGACCTCGTCTGCAGCTTCAAGGTGCTCGCGCACGTCCCGGACATCGGGCACGCGCTGGCCGAGGTCGCGCGGGTGACGCGGCCGGGTGGCCACATGGTGCTCGAGTTCTACAACCCCTGGAGCCTGCGCTTCGTCGCGAAGCGAATCGCCGGGCCGCAGCCCATCAGCGACGGGCGCACCGAAGCGGACGTGTTCACGCGGTGGGACTCGCCGTTGACCATCCGCAAGATTCTGCCGCCCGGCGTCGAGCTCGTGGACTTCCGTGGTGTACGTGTCGTCACGCCCGCTGCGTTCGTGCACAAGCTGCCGGTCGTGTCGCGCGCGCTCGCGGTCGCGGAGCGCGCTTCCGTCGACTCACCGCTCAGGTTGCTCGGTGGTTTCCTCGTCGCGATCGTCCGCAAGCGCGGCTGACGTCACCGCTGGCGCCCTTGCCACGAATGTAGCCCCAAGCTATACGACGAACTCATGGCGGGGAGCACCGGCGACAGCGACCTCCAGCGCCTGCGGCAGCGAGCCGAGGCCGCGCTGCGGCGCCCGCGCAGCCGCCGCGAGGTGGAGACCTTGCTGCACCGCATCCTCCAGGTCGCACCGACCGAGAGCGACGCCGCGGTGTTCGCACACCGTCACCTGGCCGAGCTGCTGATCGAGGAGCACCCGTGGCGCGCGGCCCTCCACCTTCGTCGCGTGGCGCGGCTCGCACAGGACGACGACGTCGTGCACGCGCTGATGGGGCTGTGCCAGGCCCTGCTCGGCAACTTCCACAGCGCCGTCGCGGCCTACCGTCGCGCGCTCTGCATCGCGCCACGCAACCCCTGGTATCACCACAACCTCGGGCACCTGTTGGACGTGGCGATCGGCGAGCCGCACGCCGCGGTCGATCACCTGCGGATGGCGCAGCGCATGGAGCCGCTCGAGCACGAGATCACCGCGTCGCTCGCACATTGCCTGGCCCGCGTCGGTGATCTCGAGGAGGCGCGCGACCTGGCGGACGAGGCGGTGCGCTCTGCGCCGCGCAACCGCGATCACCGCGAGCTGCTCGCGTGGATCGAGCAAGGTGCGCCGTGTGAGAGCGGACCGCGCGTGCAGCCGCGGGGCAAGACCCAGCGCAGGCCGGCCGCCAAGGCCAAGCGCCGCCGAGCCGGCCAGGCGGAGCAGGGCGCGGAGGTCCTGCGCGCGCTCGAGCGGGGCATGCGCGAGGCGGGCTTCTCGGCCGGGCAGGTCGAGCGCGCGCGGGCGCTCTGGGCGGACTTCCGGGACGGGCGCAGCGTGCGCATCATGAAGCCCGAGGTCTACGCGGCGGCGGTCGAGTACGCGATCGCGCTCGTGCACGGCCTGCACGGCGTGACGCAGGCGTCCATCGCCAAGCGCTACGGCGTGGGCCGCTCGAGCCTCGTCAACCGCTACTCGGAGATCCGCGAGGCGCTCTCGCTCGAGCCGGGCGACCCGCGCTATGCGTAGCCTGAGGGGGGTCGGAAAGTTGCCTGGGGGGGGCGGTGGCGTTTACGAGTGTAGGGATGGACCGACTCCCCGGGGCGACGTCGCTGGCGCGGGCGTTGCTCGCGCTCGAGAGGGCGCGCGCGACCGGGGTGCTCGAAGTGCGCGCGGCGCGGCGGTCTGCGCGGCTCGCGCTGGTCTCCGGGACGCCGACCGCCGCCGTCCTCGACCCGGACGACGGCGAGACGCTCGGCGACGTGCTCGCGCGTGACGGAGCGCTGGACAGGGAGGCGCACGCGAGGGCGCTCGCCGAGGGCGCGCCGAGCACGCCCGTCGGCGAGTGGCTCGTCGAGACGGGCGCGGCGACTCGCCCGGCGGTCGAGTACGCGCTCCGGCGGCAGCTACGGCGCAGGGTGGGGCTGCTCTTCGGGTGGTCCGCCGCGGAGCTGTCCTTCCGGCGTGGGGCCGCGGACGTCGGCGTCCCCCACGTGAGCGAGCCGGTGCGCACGCCCGATCTCGTGCTCGGCGCGATGCGCGACGTGGTCTCGGAGACGCCGGTCCTCGTCGCGCGGCGCCGTCTCGGCGACTCGGTCGCGGTGCTCTCCCGTCTCGGCGCGGCCCTGCTCGCCGAGGCGACGCTCTGGCCCGAGGAGGCGGCGATGGTCCCGCTGCTCGAGAGGGGGGCGCCCGTCGAGGTGGTCCTCGGCGCCGCCGGAGGCTCGAGGCGGGGCATCCTCGGCCTCTACGCGCTCAAGCTCCTGTCCGCGGTCGGCTCTCCCGGTGCCGGGCGCGGCGCCTACGGCGTGCTTCTGCGCAAGCGTCGCCAGCTCCGGCACGCGCTCGGCAACGACGACCTGAGGCTCCTCGATCTGCCCGCCGGCGCGCGCCCCGAGGACGCGCGCCGGGCTCTCCGGCGGCTGGCGCACCTGGTCCACCCCGACCGCTTCGGCGATCACGAGGCGCCCGCGGTCCGGCGCGCCTCGTCCGAGATCATGGCAGCGCTCGTCCAGGCCGAGCAGCGGCTCGCTGGCCGCTAGCACTGGTCACTCGGCCGGGAGCCACCAGGGCGTCTCTTCTTCCTGCGGGGGCTGCTCCTGTTGGGGCTGCTCCTGTTGGGGCTGCTGCTCCTGCGGGGGCTGCTCCTGTTGGGGCTGCTGCTCCTGCGGGGGCTGCTGCTGCGGGGGCTGCTGCTGCTGCGCGGCGTTGGCCCGCATCCACCAGGGCTGGCCGCCGCCCTCGGCCGGCTGCTGCTGCGGGGGCTGCTGCTGCGGGGGCTGCTGCTGCGGGGGCTGCTGTGGTTGCTGCGTCGCGACCGGCTGCGCCTGGCGCTGCACCCACCACGGCGTCGCGTCGCCCCCGGACGTGACGTTGGCCGGCAGCGCGACGCGCGCGCGGTAGCGCACCCACCAGGGCTGGGGACCCGCGGGCTCGGCCGACGCGCTCGCCTCGCCGCCCGTCGGCTCTTCGGGCTGGCCGCCTCGGAGCGAGACGGTGAAGCTCGCGCGCTGTCGCCGCTGCCGGAAGGGCGGGAACTCGACCCCCTGCACCTTGGGCTGGAGGCACGCGACGAACTCGGCCGTGTTGGGGGCGAAGGTGAAGTCGCGCGCGCTGCCGTCGCTCTCGAGGATGAACACCAGGCGCACCTGGGACAGCCGCGGGTTGCGGCCAATCTCCTCCATGACGCACTCGCGCAGGGCGTCGGTGTGCTCGGCGAAGGCCTGGTTGATGACCTCCTGGCTCAGACGAAGCGGCCGCGCCGCCTCCTCCTGCCGCCTCGCCTCCTCGGCGGCTGCCGCTGCGGCCTCGGCCTCTGCGCGCGCCTGCGCCTCGGCGGCGCGCTGCTCGGCCTCGAACAGGCCACGGACGTGCGTGGAGAGCGCCTCGTGCGTCGAAGCGTCGGCGATCAGGTTCTGGAGCATCTCGCGCCCCTCGGGCCCGCCGCGTCGGAACAGCCCCTCGGTCGCCACGGCGAGCGCGTCCGGCGTCTCCGCGAAGGTGCTGTCGGCGTGGTAGAGGCGCAGGAACTCGCGGAGCGCCGGGACGACCGACTCGTCGCCGAGCTCCACCACCGCGCGGACGACCAGCGGCAGCACCGCCATGGGCGTCTCGTGGTCCATCATCTGGCGGATGAGCCCGGGCACGGCTTCGTTCTGCTGCTGCTCGATGAGCGAGGGGACGACGAGCCCGAGCGGCGGCGCCTCGGTGGCCTCGATGAAGTCGTAGTGCTGGTCGAGCGATGCGATCAGGTGCTCACCGCCGGCGCTGCGGCCGCGCAGCGCCGTGCCGATGGCCTCGCGCAGCGCACCGGGCATCGAGCGCTGGGCGTACAGGTCCAGGAGGTCGCGGGTGATCTCCGGGTCTTCCATCTGCGCGAGAAGCTGGATGGCGTAGGCGCGCGCCGGGACGAGCCGGTTGTCGGGGTCGAGCGCGATCTCGTTCAGGCTGGCCCGCAGGTCGCGCGCCTCGCCGGGCTCGCCGCCGGGGGCGAAGCCATGCGCCCGCAGCGTCACCGACGCGAGCTGGGCCTCGACGGCGCCGGTCCAGCGGTCGTTGCCCGTGCCGGCGTCGAGCAGGTGGAGCGCGCCCTCGGCGCCCATCGTGAGCAGGCCCTCCGGCACGACCTGCGCGCCCGCGATCTCCTGGTCGACGATGCGCACCCAGCGCAGGTGCTGCTCCTCGTCGAAGGCGAAGACGAACCGGTAGTAGACGAAGTAGAAGCTGTCGTTGACGACCGGGATTCGGTCGGGCGAGTCCGGGGCCGCCGGCTCGAACAGGATCCGGATGCGCCCGCGCGCCGACCGCGTCCCCGGCTTCGGCATGAAGCCGTCCTCGGCCACGAGCGGCTCGCCCGGCGGCTCGGGCACGGGGGGCTCGCGGTACACGGAGCCCTCCTTCGTGCCCGAGTGCGAGCGCTCGGTCAGCCGGTAGATGCCCTTCGAGCCGTAGAACACGCCCGCCGGCGTCGCCTGGACCCACGAGATCACGTCGTCGGTCGATCGTAGGCGCGCGAGCTCGACGCCGTTGCCGAGGTCGAGCACGGCGATGTTCTGCCGCTCCCAGGGCACGAAGACCATGCCGCCTCGAGCGGCCGGGTCCCCGAGGATGCCTTCGATCTCGTGCTCCCACCGCCGGCTGCCGGTGCGCGCGTCGACCGCCGTGATCCGTGCCTCGCGGCGCTCGCCGCCCGCGGCGCCGACGCTCACGACGTACACGATCACGTCGCCGTCGCGGTCGCCGCCGACGAACGCCATCGAGTCGGTGGCGGTGCGCCAGAGCTCCTGGCCCGCGCCGAGGTCGAGGGCGACGACCTCTTCCCCTTCCTCGCCGCGCACGCTGAGGATCACGACGTCCCCGAGCACCTCGGGCCTCGTGAGCGGCTCCATCGGCGTCCGCCAGAGCTCTTCGCCCGTCGACACGTCGAACGCGACGACCGCGCGCTCCTCGCCGTCGGTCGTGCCCACCGCGAGGGGCACGCCGAGCGCGTTGGTCTCGGACTCGGGCGCCCGCGCGGCAGGGAGCCTGCGAACGACCTCGCGGGTCGGCTGCGCCAGGTTGTCGGCGAAGCGGTAGCTGAAGGCGTCGCGCTGCTGGTAGGCGGCGCACCCCGAGGCGAGGGCCCCGGCGAGCAGCAACGCGCTGGTCGAACGGGCGATCACTGGGCACCTCCCGTCGTCGACGTGCCGGTCGGCTCGTCGGGGATCCGCCGGATGGTCTCCTCCACCTGGCGCCGGAGGTCACTCCGGTCGCGCTCGGAGAACGTGCTCAGGTACTCCTGCAGGAACCGCTTCACCATCGGGCCGCTGACCTCGCCGAGGCGCGCGACGATGTCGCGCTTGACGTCGCCCGCGATGTCGTTGCGCCGCAGGAGCTCGCCGTAGCCGCTGAGCATGATCGCGAGCGGCCGCTGGCCCAGGTGCTCGTTGAAGCGCTCGACCGACTGCTTGTTGCCGAGCTTGCCGATGGCGATGGCCGCCTCGACGACGCCGCGCTCGAAGGCGCGGAACAGCAGATCGAGGGACTCGCGCGCGTTCATCTCGCCGAGCGCGAGCGCCACGGCTCCGCGGACGCCGCGGTCGCTGTCGCTCAGGCCGGTCTCGAGGATCGGCCGGACGCGCCGGTCGTCGACGTGCGCCAGCGCCTCGTAGGCCCGCCGCCGCGCCCCCGACCGCCGGTGGTGCGTGAAGAACGTCAGCACCTCGATGGCGTCCGGGTGGCGCAGGCCCCCGAGCGCCTCGATCGCGCGGTCGGTGATCGGGTCCGGCTGTCCCGCGCGAAGCAGCTCGGCGAGGTGCGGGATCACCTCCGGCCGGTCGATGATGCTCAGGAGGTCGATCGCCTCGCGCACCTCGTCCGGATTCGCGCTCGACAGCTTGGGGACGATCGCGTCCAGGTCGGACAGGGTGGGCGCAGGTGCGCTCTCCGCGGTGTCCTCGGCGCCGCGTGGTCGCCGCTGGCGCCGGCGCTGTGCGTCGGCCGCGGCGGGTACCAGCAGAGACGCGGCGAGAAGGAAGATGACGAGCCGAACCATGGTGATACCTCTGACGCTCGGGGTGGAGCCGCCCTTGGCCCGCGGGAATACCGGCTTTTTCGGTGACGGGCAAGGTGCGCCCGTGAGATAGGGCGTGCCCTGCCGTCCGTAGTGGCGGCCAGGAACCTGCCCGGCTCACGTCGCTGTGATACATCGAGCCACGGCACGGGTGTTCACGCCTTGAAGGAAGCCCTGAAACGCCCCCTGTCGTCCGCCGAGCGCCCCGAATTCCGCCAGGTGCTCGCGGGGTTCCTGCGCCGGCGGCGCCTCCTGCTCCTGGTCCTCGGGCTGTCGGTCGTCGTCGCCCGGATCCTGTTCGGCACGAGGGGCGCCGACGCCGGCAGCCACGAGGCGTCGCTCGCGGCGGTCCTCGCCGAGGACGGCCTCGCCGTGGATCCGGCGGCGGTGACCTGGCTCGACGACGGGCCGTCGGGCCTCTTGCCCAGCCGGTCCGCCGTGCTCGTGGCCCGGCGTGCCGGCGAGGCGGGGGACCTCTACTACGCCGAGGTCCGGCCCGGCGACGACGGCGTCGTGCACGACGTCTCCTGGGTGACGAACCTCACTCGAACCTCGAGCGCCGACGAGCAGCCGCCGGTCCGGGCGGGCGCCTTCGTCCTGTACGCGTCGCAGGTCGGCGATCACTACGACGCCGTCACCGTCCTCGACGGCCGCGGCGAGCCCGAGTCGCTCACCGCCGACTGGCCGCGGCGTGCGCGCCTGCAGGGCGCCATCACCAACCTGCAGGAGACCGGGCGCACCGCCGGGTTCGGCCGGCTCCGCTACAACCTCGTCCCTCCGGCCGAGGGGCTGCGCGTCGGGGTCGACCGAGGGCGCTTCGTCGTGATCGCCGACGGCCGGCGCGTCGTGATCGATCCGGAGCGAGAGGCGCCGATCGAAGGCACCGAGCACGTCGAGGCGCGCCCGGCGGCCAAGGGGATGCCGGGGACGATCACCTGGGTGGTCGACACCGTGCGCAACGTCTCGTTCATCGGTCCCGAGCCGATCGAGTGGCTCGAGCACAAGGTGTTCGGGGTCAAGGATGCGGTCGAGCGCGCCTGGCACGGCGTCTTCGGCGACGAGACCGAGATGGCCGACGTCGCGCT
Source organism: Candidatus Neutrinellum sp. (assembly GCA_039794305.1). Classification (GTDB taxonomy): domain Bacteria; phylum Myxococcota_A; class Polyangia; order Polyangiales; family JBDIVX01; genus JBDIVX01. Next base: position 9,966 of record JBDIVX010000135.1, on the reverse strand, counting down.
GGACATGGGCGTGAGCGAGGCCGAGCGCCGCCGCCGGCTCGCGCTCTCGGCGCCCGATCCGGAGCTCGGGTGGCCGCCGCCGCCGATCGAGCCCGTCCTCTCCAACGTCGTCGAGGGGGAGGGCGAGTGGATCCCGGTCGTCGACGACCCCTTCGTCAAGAGCTACCCCGGCGCCCCCCCCGCCTTCTACCAGAGCTTCGTCCGGTCCGATCCGGAGCGCGCGTACACGCGCGTGTACGTGACGATCTGGGATCCGCGCCAGGTGCAGCTCCACGTGATGACCGGCACGCAGGAGCCCGAGAGCGCCACGGGCGAGACCGGCCGGGGGCGTGCGCCGCGCGACCGGGAGACGCTCACCCGGCTCGTCGCCGGCTTCAACGGCGGCTTCCAGGCGATGCACGGCGAGTTCGGGATGATGAGCGAGGGGCGCGTGTACCTTCCGCCGAAGCCGTGGGCCGCGACGGTCGCCGTCTACGACGACGGCCGGGTGGCCATGGGCTCGTGGACCGGTCCGCCCGAGGGCGTGCGCGTCTACGAGGAGCGCTGGGCGACCGAGCAGATCCCGGACGGCGTGGTCGGCATGCGCCAGAACCTCACGAGCGTCGTCGAGGACGGCCGGTTCAATCCGTGGGAGCGCTGGTGGTGGGGCGCGGCGCCGCTCAACGCCGACGAGCAGGTCCACATCGATCGCTCGGGGCTGTGCCTGACCGAAGAGGGCTACATGGCGTACTTCTGGGGCCAGTCCCTCGGCCCCGAGGCGCTGGGCCAGGCGATGCTCGCGACCCGGTGCCTGCGCGGCATGCACCTAGACATGAACAGCCGGCACACCGGGTTCGAGCTCTACGACGTCGCGCCGCCCGACGCGCCGCACCCGCCCCTCGGACGCGAGCCGACCGAGGACGAGTTCGTCGGGCCCGTGCCGGGCGCCGAGGGCTACACCCTGCGCGCGCGCAAGATGGTCCGCAGCATGACGCCCATGCGGTTCCCGCGGTACGTGGGGACCGATCCGCGCGACTTCTTCTATCTCACGTTGAAGCCGGTCCTGCCCGGCGGGCCCGTCGCGGCGGGCGGGGAGGGTGAGGGCGTCTTCGACACGCGCGGCCTGCCCCACGCCGGCTGGCCCCACGCCTTCGCGCGCGCCCACCTCGGCGCCGAGCAGGGGGCCCGCACCTGGCTCGTGCGGATCGACGCGTCGCGCGCGCCGCCTGCGCCGGTCGCGCCCGAGGGGGCCGAGCGCGTGCTCGGGTACCTGACCGGCGCCCGGGCTTACGCCACGGCGGGAGCGGCGCACGCGCTCTATGCCGAGCGCCACGCCGTCGGCTGGCGGTGGGCCGTGGGCAGAGCGCCCGAGGAGGGCCGCGTGATCGTCGCGGGGGCGCCGCTCTCGGGCTCGCCCGACGCCGCCGCCGCGCTCGGCGTCGACCCGGACGGGTTCCTGCTGTACGCCGAGCGTCAGCCGGACGACCCGTCGCCCCTGTCGGCGCGCCTCGCCGCCGCCGGCGTCGAGGAGGCGGTCGCGCTCCCCGACGGGGTACGGCTCGCGTTCGTGATCGACGGGCAGACCGTGGCGCCGGACGCCTTCGAGCGCGAGGTGGTCGCCGACGAGGCGATCGCGCTTTTCGCCGATGAGCGGCCCCGGACCGAGGTCCTGTTCCCGGACGTCGAGCCGATGCCCTACCGCTTCTGGCGGCGGCTGCAGGACACCCGGGTCCGCTATTTGCGGGAGGGGCCGCCGCGGTTCGTGCGCGGCGAGGGAGGCGAGGCGGTCGAGCTCGACGCGGGCGTCGAGCGGTGAGTGTGTGAGCCCTCACAGGGACGGGGGGTCACGGAGGGGCTCGCTCCTGGTATCTCGTCAGAAGCGGGAGGTTCGGGCATCATCTGCAGGCGGGGTGGGCCGGCGCCCAAGGATGCCGCTTCCACGCGAGTCGGAGATAAGGTGGGACGCTGTAAATTCCGTGAGATGCCGAAGGCTTCGGGTGCCTTGACCCCCGTTGTGCAGCGCCAGTACACTCCCGCCACCTCGGCCCCGGCGACGCGAGGATCGCTGTGAAGAAGCCCATTCCCTTTGGCAAGTACCTGCTGCTCGAACGGATCAACGTCGGCGGCATGGCGGAGGTCTTCAAGGCGAAGGCCTTCGGGGTCGAGGGGTTCGAGCGCCTGGTCGCGGTCAAGCGGATCCTCCCGAGCATCGCCGAGGACACCGAGTTCATCACGATGTTCATCGACGAGGCGAAGATCGCCGTGCAGCTCACGCACGCGAACATCGCGCAGATCTTCGACCTCGGGAAGGTGGGCGACTCCTTCTTCATCGCGATGGAGTACGTCCACGGCAAGGACTTGCGCGCCATCTTCGACCGCGCGCGCAAGCGTGGCGAGCCGCTGCCGGTCCCGATGGCGTGCTACGTCATCATGAAGGTCTGCGAGGGCCTCGACTACGCGCACAACAAGAAGGACCCCGCCGGCCGTGACCTGAACCTCGTCCACCGCGACGTGAGCCCGCAGAACGTGCTCCTGTCGTACGACGGCGAGGTCAAGATCATCGACTTCGGCATCGCGAAGGCCGCGGGCAAGGCCGGCAAGACGCAGGCGGGGATCCTCAAGGGCAAGTTCGGCTACATGTCGCCCGAGCAGGTCCGGGGCCTTCCGCTCGATCGCCGCAGCGACATCTTCGCCATGGGCATCGTCCTGTACGAGCTGCTCACGGGCGAGCGCCTGTTCGTCGGCGAGAGCGACTTCTCGACGCTCGAGAAGGTCCGCAACGTCGAGATCATGCCGCCGAGCACCTACAACCGGCGCATCCCGGAGGAGCTCGAGCAGATCGTCCTCAAGGCCCTCGCGAAGGACGTCGACGATCGCTACCAGACCGCCATGGACCTGCACGACGATCTGCAGTCGTTCATGTACACGAGCGGCAACTTCTTCGCGCGCAAGGACCTGAGCGGCTACATGCGACGTTCCTTCGCGGACGAGATCGCCAAGGAGAGCGCGCGGGACGAGGAGTACCGGCGCATCGAGGCGCCCGGCGGCTCGGGGCTCGACGCCTTCGACGACCTCGAGCCGGCCGAGCCGGAGCCGCCGCGCCCGCGCCCGCCCGCCGCGCCGCCTCCGGCGAGCATGTCGAGCCCCGGCGCCGCGTCCCGGTCGCCCAAGCGCACCATGCTCGGCATGGGCGGGGCGCCCCCGCCCCCGCCGCCCGGCGCCCGCCTGAGCAACCCGGGCCCGCCGCCACCGCCGCCTCCGCGCGCGAGCCGGCCTTCGGTCCCGAAGCCGGTGCCCGACATGCCCACGCCGCCGCCCGACCCGGCGCCGCAGGCGAACGCGGGGCCCACTCTCGACATGGACTGGGACGACGAGGAGCTGTCGACCCAGATCTACGACAAGCCGGACGGTCCGGGGATGCCGGGGATGCCGGGGATGATGGAGCCGTCCCACACGCCACCACCGCCGAGCGGCGGGATGTTCGCGCCCGCCGGTCCGCCCAAGGCCGGCCCGCCCGCGCCTTCCTTCGGCGCGGGCCCGGCGTTCCCCTCGCCGGCCCCGGCGCCGTCGCGCCCGGGCCTCCCGTCGCCGTTCGACGACGCCGCTCCGGCTCCGGCGCCCGTCGGCCGTGAGCCGACGGCGGTCACGCGCACGGACAAGAAGGGCGGGCGCGGCGCGCTCGGTGCCGTCATCGCCCTCGGGGCGCTCTTGCTGCTCGGCGGGGCGGGGGCTGCGGCCTGGTTCCTGTTCCTCGCGAAGGACCCCGGCACGATCCACCTGACGACCACGCCGGCCGACGCCATCGTCGAGTTCGACGAGCAGCCGGTCCCGACGCTGTCGAGCCCGTTCGTGATCCGCGACGTGGAGCCGGACGCCCTTCACCTGATCGAGGTGAAGAAGCCCGGCTTCCGGCCTTGGTCGATGCAGGTGCGGCTGAGCGACGGCGAGGTCATGGAGCTGCCGGCGGTGGTGCTCGAGCCCGAGGCGGCCGGCGGCGCCGCGGCGCCGGTCGCGGGTACCGGTTTCACGCTGGACACTCAGCCGAGCGGCGCGAAGGTGTTCATCGACGGCGAGGAGCACGCCCAGCGCACGCCCGTGCAGGTGACGGACCTCGCGCCCGGGCAACACACGATCCGCGTCGACAAGGGCGAGCACTTCGCTCCGTGGCAGACGCAGATCAACGTGACCCAGGGCCAGATGATCGAGCTGCCGCGGGCGGTGCTGGAGCAGCGCGCGGTGACGGTCCGCTTCCGGTCCGATCCGCGCGGGGCGGAGGTGGTGCTGGTCCGCGGCCGCGAGCGCCGCGCCATCGGCAGCACTCCGACGAGCACGGAGCTCGACCTCGGCGGCGACGCGTGGACGATCGAGATGGAGAAGGACGGCTACGCATCGTGGAGCGAGGAGCTCGAGCTCGAGGCGGGTGAGGAGGAGATCGAGGTCGAGGCGGAGCTCGAGCAGCGCGCAGTGGCCTCCGCGCCGCGAAACCCGCGCATCCAGCGGCAGCGCGGCGGTGGTGGCGGTGGTGGCGGCGGTGGTGGTGGCGGTGGCGCCGTCGCGGCCGGCGGCTCGGGCACCCTGCGCGTCAACACGCGCCCGTGGTCGCAGGTCTTCGTCGACGGCCGCCTCATCGGCAACACCCCCCAGATGAACATCTCGCTCCCGGCCGGGAACCACCGCGTCACCCTGGTGAACCCCGACTTCAACATCCGCGAGACCGTGAGCGTCACCATCCGCCCCGGCGAGACGACGACGAAGGTGGTCACGCTGACACCGGGGGGGTGAGGCGGCGAGGGGCGCTACTCGACTCGGTCGAGCATGTGGAGGATGCCGACGGGCACTAGGGTCCCGTCCTCGCCGACGCTGGCCTCGCGCTCGAAGACCGAGCGCTTGCCGTCGCCGTCGAGGTCGCCCTCGGCGCGGAAGAGAACCAGCGGACCGTTGTCCGGCGCCTCGAGGCCGCAGCCCTCGGCCGCGGGGACGATCGAGTAGCGGTAGCGAATGGGGCGGTTCGGCTGGAAACCGAGTGCCTTCCAGGTCTCCGCCCCGGGCATCGCCTCGTCCTGGAAGTCGTGCTCTTGCGGGTCGGGGGACGGCTCGGCGGGCGCCGGTCCTGCGGCGGCCGGCAGGCACGCGCGGCGCCGCTCGGGTCCCTCGCCGTGGCTCGCGGCGTAGTACGCCGCGGTGCGGATGTGCAGCTGCTCGAGGAGCTCGGACGCCTCCGCCACCTTGCTCGTGCGCAGGCTCTTCGCGAAGGTGGGCACGAAGACGGCTACGACGACGCCGACGATGCCCACGAGGACGGCGGCCTCGACCAGCGTCAGGCCTTCGCGGGTGCGGTCTCGGCGTCGCGCACGGCTCACGGCGCGTGCAGCTTGAGCCGCACCGCGCCGACGGTCAATCCAGGGCGGCGCTCTCGTCCGAGACGTCCTCCGGTTCGACCGGAGGACGGGGACCGACCAGGAGGTAGAGGGTGGCGTCGAGGTACGGGAAGTCGCGCCGGTGCCGCTCGGCCTGCTCCTCGTGGAACCGGCGAAACGCCTCGGCGTAGGCCTGGCTGCGAGCCATCTCGAGACGGATCTCGATCTGCCGCCGGGTGTCCGGATCGTCTACGTAGGCGTACATCTCCTCGAGGTGCCGGATGGCCTGCTCGGTCCGGCCCAGGCGCTCGAGCTGCGTCGCGTTGGAGAGCACGAGCCAGTGGGGGCCGGCGCTGAGCCGAGCGGCGGCCTGCATGTGCTCGACGCCCAGCTCGCGCAGCCGTTCCTTCTCCTCCTCGTCCTCGATGAGCGGGGCCAACTCATATGCGTAGCTGGCGCCGAGGTCCCAGGCCAATTCGCCGTCGTCCGGGAACTGGCGCACGGCGCGCTCGAGGTAGGCCACGGCCTCGCGCACGTCCTCGGCCGTGTGCCCCGCCGGCCGGTACATGCCGACAGTGCCTGCCCACCGGTAGACGTCTCGGAAGCCCGGGTCCAGCTCCAGAATCGCATCCGCATAGCCGAACACATGCCTCACCCGCCCTCGGTGCTCGAGCTCGTCCCCGAAGTAGATCAGCGCCCGCATCCACAGCAGGTCCGCCAAGGCCTCCTCATGGCCGAGCGACATCGCCGGCAGCCACTCGGCCGGAGGAAGGTAGTAGACGTCCTCGTATCGCTGGGTCGCCGTGCCGTGGGCAGTGGCATGGACACGAAGGGTCCTGGCGGCAAGCCCAGCGGCAATCACCGCCGCGACGACAATCCCCAGCCGCAGTGGCCTCGAGCCCACGCTCATCACTCTAGCGGGTCGGCTTCATAGATGCCGGGCGAGCGGTAGAGCTGGTTGTCCTCGTTGCTGCCCACGGAGATCTCGAACAGACTCGTGTCAGTGTCCCCGTCCAGATCCCCGATCGCGCGGAAGCTGTAGACCCGAGTGCTGCTGGCTGACACCCGGCAGCGCCCTTCCTCTACGACGATGTGGTACTCGTACCAGATCAGATCTGCGACGTGGAAGTTGAGCGCCTCGTAACTGTCCGACTCCGCCGCCCAGTCCACTCGATGCTTGGTGCCGTCCGCTGCGTAGCTGGTCGGCTCGGCAGGATCTACGACACAGTTCGTATTCGCCGCCAGTAGCCCGGATCGTGGGAGCCCGCTGGGCCAGTGGTCCTGTTCGTAGTAGCTCGACGCGGTTCCGAATAGGTACTTCAGGTTGCCGGTGGCCTCCGACGTCTTGGATCTCAAGGCGTAGTTCGTGAACGCCGGGATCGCGACGGCCGCAAGGATCCCAACGATCGCCACTGCGATCATGAGCTCGATCAGCGTGAACGCCGCCGTTCGGTGTCGCAAAGCGAGTCTCCAGGATCCGGATGCGTGCCGGCTGCCAGTCGCATCACGCCTGGCAGCCGGCTTACGTCACTCCAGCGCTCTCTTCAAGCTACTCGAGCGGGTTCAATTCGTAGATGCCGGGGGAACGGTAGAGCTCGTTCTGGGCGTTCGAGCCTGCCTGGATTTCGAACAAGCTGCTCTCCATGTCGCCGTCGAGGTTGCCGTGTGCCCAGAAGCTGTAGACGGGAATGCCGGGACCCGTACCGCAATCAGTGGTGGGCACGACAGTGTTGATCTCGTATCTGTAGTAGATGGGATCCGCGACCTGGAAGTTCACGGCGGCAAAGGAGTCCGGCGCCGCAGCCCAGTCGATGACGGTCTTGCCGTTCGTGGGGTCGTTGCCGGTGTCGGCAGTCGCGACCGCGCAGTGACTCGATGCCGCGGCCGCCGTGGGCAACCCACGGTCCCAGTGCTCCGCGCTGTAGTAGGACGCCGCGCCGGTGAACAGCGCCTTGAGGTTGGACCCGGCTTCCGAGGTCTTGGACCGGGCGACGTAGTTGATGAATGCAGGGATCGCGATCGCGGCGAGAATGCCGATGATGGCGACGACGATCATCAGCTCGATGAGCGTGAAACCTTCCTTGCTCCGAAGCTTGGTGCGCATGCCTCTCCTTCCTTGGTGGCCAGCAGTTGCGTGCCGGGTGGCTCCTAAAGCACGTCGTATGCCATGCCTCAAGACGGGCCGTTCTCGGCGGAAACGTCGGGCGTTTCCGAACGCAGAGCGACGCTCTACGTCACCGGGGGTGACGAAAAACGTCACTCCCAGCCCTTGGTCTCGCTGATCCAGACGTGGCTCGTGAAGGAGGTGGTCTCGAGCAGCACCGAGTCGCCGTCGCCGTCCAGGTCGCCTTGGGCCTCGGCGACGAACCAGAACTCGTTGCCTTCGTAGCCGAGCCCGCCCCCTACGCCGGGCACGGTCCCGGGGGTCCCGGAGATGAAGCCGAACTGGAACCGGACCGGCCCGTCCGGATGTGCGCCGAGCTGCTGCCAGTCGGCGTGTGCCGGCCACGGAACCTTGGTGCCGGAGTCGGGGATCGCGGCAGGGTTCCAGTTGAGCGTGCCGTCGCCGGCGTACATCCCGAACTCGGCCCGGTACGCCTCCTGCCGCTGCTTCACCTCCCCGAGGAAAGTGTAGGCCTCCGAGACCTGCGAGCGGTAGATGTAGCTGCGGAAGGCGGGGATCGCGACGGCGGCCAGGATGCCGATGATCGCGACGACGATCATCAGCTCGATGAGAGTGAAGGCCTCTCGGCGATTCCGGTGGTTCATGTGCCGCGCCTCCTGCAATTCTCGCACCGCCAAGGTAGCACGGGAGGCGGACCGTTCGCGAACCCAGGCTCAGTCCGAGCCCGGGTCATCCTCCTCGGCGAGGCCGTACTTGGCCAGGCGGTAGCGGAGGGACCGGAACGAGACCCCGAGGAGCTTGGCGGCGTTGGTGCGCACGCCGCCCGAGGCTTCGAGCGCGCGCTCGAGGAGCTGTCGCTCGATGGTGCCGAGGTAGGCATCGAGGTCGAAGTCGCCGGTCGAGAAATCCACCTGCCCGGTCGCCGGCGCGCCGTTGCCGAGCTCCGGGCGAGAAAGGTCGCCGATGCCGATGGTCTCACCCTGCGCCAGCGTCACCGCCCGCTCGATGGCGTTCTCGAGCTCGCGGACGTTCCCCGGCCAGGGCTGCGTCATCAGCCACCGCATGGCGTCGGCGCCGAGGCGGAGCCGCTTGGAGTGCAGCGCCGCGTGCTTCCGGACGAAGTGCTCGGCGAGGGCGGGGATGTCGTCGACGCGCTCGCGCAGGGGAGGGATGTGGATTCGGATCACGTTCAGTCGATAGAAGAGATCCTGCCGGAGCCTGCCCGCACGGACCTCCTCCTCGACGTCACGGTTCGTCGCGGCGACGATGCGGAGGTCCACCTCGACCTCCTCGCGGCCGCCGACCTTGCGCACCTTCCGCTCCTGCAGGACCCGCAGGAGCTTCACTTGGAGGTTCGCGGGAAGCTCGCCGATCTCGTCGAGGAACAGCGTGCCGCCGGACGCCGCCTGGACGAGCCCTTCCTGGGTGCGCTGTGCGCCCGTGAACGCCCCCTTCTCGTAGCCGAACAGCTCGCTCTCCATCAGCGACTCGGGCAGGGCGCCGCAGTTGACCGCGACGAACGCCCCGCCCTTTCGGCTTCCCATGGCGTGGACCTCGCGCGCGACGACCTCCTTTCCCGTGCCACTCTCGCCGGTGACGAGCACGCTCGCCGGCGCGCTCGCGACGCGCTCGACCATGTCGAGCACCCGCTGCATGGCCTTGCTGCCCCCCACCAGTCGGCCCTTGTGGCGCGAGCCCTCCAGCGTCTCGCGCAGCCGCCGGTTCTCGTCGACGATCTGGCGCTTCTCGAGGGCCTTGGCGACGGTGGCGCGGAGCTCGTCGTTGTTGAAGGGCTTCTGGACGTAGTCGTAGGCGCCGAGGCGCATGGCCTCGACCGCCTGGGCGGTCGTGGCGTACGCGGTGATCATGACGACCTGCGTCGTGGCGTCGCGCGCGCGAGCCGCCTCGAGGACCTGCATGCCCGTGCCGTCGGGCATGACCAGGTCGGTGACGACGACGTCGAAGGGGGGCTCGCGCCCGATGGTCTCGAGGCCCTCGGCCGTCGAGCTCGCGAGCGTCAGCTCGTAGCCCGCCCGCCGGAACAGGACGGACAGCATCTCGCGGAGCGTCCTCTCGTCGTCGCAAACGAGGATGCGTGCCGCCATCGCGCGCGATCCTACAACATGAGGGCGCTCGGCGCTGGCGAACGTGCCGACGCGCGCCCACGTGCGGCAAGGCCGCTCCGCCCCGCTCGGGTGTCCCTTCTTGGACCGCCCACGGCGCGCGCCCACTCGGCTTGCCATCCGAGACATCCGAGACGATGTGGCGGCAGGCATCGGGCTGTGTTCGCGAATACGGTGAATATACAGTTCGCATTTTTCGCAGAACCATGGTTGACAACTCAAACCCATGAGATAGGCTGTCGAGCGTCGAGTCATGTGGCGCTTCCGGGGCTTCCGTGGGTAGGGCTTGAATGGCGGGCGTTGTCGGGCGACCGTCGCGCGCATGCGTGACATCGAGTTGTACCAGGCGGTGCTTGGCATCCAAGTACCATGGGAAGTGGTC
>JBDIVX010000134.1:0-20467 GCA_039794305.1 Candidatus Neutrinellum sp. | reverse complement strand
GGAGCGCGAGGGTCCTCCCTCGCGGGCCCCGCCGCCGAAGGCGGTGGGGTGCGCAGTTTCGGCGCGAAGGCGCCGAAACTGTGCAGACGACAAAGCCCAGTTGCATTGGGACCTGTCCCCAATGCAAGTGGCTGGGGCTCGGAGGCTCCGGTGGAGCGTGGGGGGCGCCGTCTGCGAAGCCGGGCGGCGCGCGATCGCGGCGCAATTGGGGCGGTACGGCTCGTGCAACGCGGCCTCGCGAGACCGATGACTGGGGGAGACACGATGATGCGACCGCTCGGGTGGATGGCCTGCTCCGCCCTCCTCTTCGCCTGCTCACCGTCGACCACCGACGGGACCACCCACACCGACCGATCGAGCGGCGGCTTCGCCGGCGACGCCGGGAGCGGACCGTCCACGCCACCGAGCGCCGAGGCGTGCAACGGGCTCGACGACGACCGCGACGGGACCGTCGACGAGACGTGCGCCTGCACCGCGGGGGCGACCCAGAGCTGCTTCGGCGGCGATCCGGCGCACCGCGGAGCGGAGGGGTGCCGGGACGGCACCCAGACGTGCGTCGTGGACGGCGAGTTCGCGCGGTGGGGCGCGTGCGAGGGCTGGGCCGACTGCGAGCCCGACGAGTGCACCCCGGAGAGCCCCTTCGAGACGAGCGGCTTCCTCCCGCGGTGCAAGGACGGCGACGACAACGACTGCGACGGGCTCGTCGACTGCGGCGACCCGGACTGCGTGGTCCCCGGGCTTACCGAGGACGTGTGCGACGACGGCTGGGACGACGACTGCGACGGCCTCGTCGACTGCGACGACCCCGACTGCGCCGCGGACGCCGCGTGCGGCGACGTGCCGGACGACGGGGGCGGCGACACCCCGGGCGACGACTGCGGCGGCGAGTGCGTCCCGGGAACCTCGCGGTGGTGCGATACGCCGATCGCCTGCGCCTGGGGCAAGCAGGACTGCGCGCCCGACGGCTCGTGGGGCGCCTGCCGCGAGGTGCTCGAGCGCCCGGCCGGGTGCTTCGGCTTCTTCTACGACCGCGACTGCTGCGTCGACTCGGGGGCCTGCTGCCAGAACTTCCCGGTCGACGACACCTCCGTCGGGAGCTGCTCGGGCATCGTCCCCCCCGCCTGTTGAGCTACATTGCGGCGCCATGACGGCGCTGGTCACGCTCGGTGTCTTCGTCGCCTTCGCGCTCGGCTACCGGTTCTACGCCCGGTGGGTCGGCCGGCGGATCTACGAGGACCACGAGCGCATCGTCACCCCGGCCCACGCCCTGCGCGACGAGCAGGACTTCGTCCCGACGAACCGGCACGTCCTGTTCGGCCACCACTTCACGTCCATCGCCGGCGCCGCGCCCATCGTCGGGCCGTGCGTGGCCGCCTACTGGGGCTGGCTGCCGGCGCTCGCCTGGGTGGTGGTCGGGACGATCTTCATGGGCGCCGTGCACGACTACGGCGCCCTCGTCGTGAGCGTGCGGGAGCGGGGCCGCTCCGTCGCGGACATCGCCTCGGGCGTCCTCAGCGGGCGCGCGCGCCTGATGTTCCTCTGCTTCGTCCTAGTGCTCGTCTGGCTCGTGCTCGCGGTCTTCGCGATGGTCATCGCGGGCCTCTTCGTCGCGCAGCCCACGTCGGTGATCCCCATCAACGTCGAGATCGTCATCGCGGTCGCGATCGGGTGGATCATCTACAAACGACAAGCGAAGGCGCTCTGGCCGTCGCTCGTCGCGCTCGCCCTCCTCTACTTCTTCGTCTGGGTCGGCACCGTCGCGCCCGTCGACCTCACGGCGCTGGGCCTGTCGGCCTCCGCCGCGACCAAGACGTGGATCGTCTTCCTGTTCGCCTACTCGGCCCTCGCGAGCCTCCTGCCGGTCTGGCTGCTCTTGCAGCCGCGCGACTACATCAACAGCCATCAGCTCCTCGTCGGGCTCGGGCTCCTCTTCCTCGGGCTCTTCGTCGCGCACCCGGACTTCGACGCCCCCGCGCTCCGGACCGCCGAGCAGGGGGCGCCGAGCCTCTTCCCGCTGCTCTTCGTGACGGTCGCGTGCGGCGCCATCAGCGGCTTCCACGGACTCGTGAGCTCCGGGACCACCTCCAAGCAGATCTCGGAGCTCCGACACGCACGCATGATCGGCTACGGGGCCATGCTCGGCGAGGGCTCCCTCGCGCTCGCGTCCACGATGGCCGCCGTGGCCGGCATCGGCCTCGTCGCCGCCTGCACCCTGCCGGGCCAGGGCGCGGTGGGCGATCTGTCGTGGTCCGTGTACTACGACGACTGGGCGCACGCCGGCGCGAACAAGGCCGCCGCCTTCGTCCTCGGCGGCGGCGCCTTCCTCGCCTCGCTCGGCATCCCCGACGGGCTCGCGCGGACGCTCATGGCGGTCCTCGTCATCTCCTTCGCCGCCACCACGCTCGACACGGCGACGCGGATCCAGCGCTTCATCATCGCGGAGGTGGGCGCGGCGACGAAGCTCCGTTTGCTCGAGAACCGCTACGTCGCCACGGCGATCGCGGTCGTTCCCGCGGTGGCGCTCGCGTTCTGGGAGGTCCCCGACGCGGGCACCGGCCGGCCCACGCAGGCGGGCTGGGTCCTGTGGCCCATCTTCGGAGCGAGCAACCAGATGCTCGCCGCGCTCACGCTCATGGTGCTCGCGCTCTACTTCTGGGCGCGGCGGCGGCCCGTCCTGCCCCTCGTCCTGCCCATGGTCTTCACGATGACGGTCGCGTTCCTCGCCATGGGAGCGAAGCTCATGGAGTTCGTCGCCCGGGACGACTACCCGATGGCGGGCCTGGCCCTGGTACTGTTGGCGCTGAACGTCTGGATGCTGGTCGAAGGCGCGGCGAAGCTGCGGCGACCCAAGAGCCCGTGAAGGACGAAACGACACTTCTCTCGCCGCTGCCCCACCAGGCTTCGCCGCCCGAGGGCGAGGCTCGGCTGGTCGTCTTGACGGGCGTCTCGGCGGGGCGGAGCTTCGACGTCGAGGGGGACCTGACGATCGGCCGGTCGCCGGAGGCCGACGTCCGCATCGACGAGACGTCGGTCTCCCGCGAGCACGCCCGCATCACGCGCGACGACGGCGGGCGCTACGTGCTCACGGACCTGCGGAGCCGAAACGGGACGACGGTCAACGACGACCTCGTCGATCGCTGCGTCCTTTCGTACGGCGACCGCGTGCGGATCGGCGCCGAGACGGTGCTGCTGTTCACGCACCACCACCCGCTCGAGGAGCAGCTCCGGCGCAAGCAGCGCATGGAGGCCATCGGCGAGCTCAGCTCCGGCATCGCCCACGACTTCAACAACCTGCTCGGCGCGGTCCTCGCCAGCGTCGAGTACCTTCGCCATCTGCCGCCCGAGCGCAGCGTGGGCGACCCGGACGTGCGCGAGTGCGTGGAGGACGTCCTGGCCGCTGTCGTCCGGGGCTCGGAGCTCACCGAACGTCTGCTCGGGGCGGCGCGACGTGGTCGATCGGTGGACGACACCGTGGACGTGTCGAGTCTGTGCGCCGAGGTCCTGCAGCTCGCGAGGCGAACGTTCCCACGAAAGATTCGAGTGCGCGGAGAGCTCGGCCGCGACCTCCTCGTCATCGGGAACCGCTCGCAGCTCTACCACGCGCTCCTCAACCTCTGCATCAACGCACGCGACGCCATGATGCCCGAGGGCGGCGATCTCACCCTCGTCGCGCGGGCCTCCAACGACGGCGGACAGGTGGTGATCGTGGTGAGCGACACCGGTATCGGCATGGACGCCCGCACGACGGAGCGCGCGTTCGAGCCGTTCTTCACGACGAAGGGGGGCGACGCGGGGTCCGGCCTCGGGCTCGCCTCCGTCCAGGCGACCGTGAAGAGCCTCGGCGGACGCATCGACCTCGCGAGCACTCGGGGCGCGGGCACGTCGTTCACGATCACGCTGCCCAGCCGGACGCACTCGGCCCCCCGCACCCCATGGGTCGCGCACACGGTCCGCAAGGGCCTGGCCGACACGGGTCCCGACGGGGCTCCCGGCAAAGGGTTGGTCCTGTTGGTCGACGACGACGCGGTGCTCCGCCGGAGCCTCGCGCGAGTGCTCGGCCAGGCGGGCCACGACCTCGTCCTGGCCGCGGAGGGCGAGGAAGCCGTCCGGCTGTTCCGATCGGCCGAGCGCAAGCCGGACGTGGTCCTGCTCGACCTCGACATGCCGCGGCTCGGCGGCGAGGAGGCGTTCGCCCAGCTCAAGGAGATCGATCCGGCCGTGCGGGTGGTGTTCCTCTCGGGCCTGACGTCCGACGAGCAGCAGAGCCGGCTCCTCGCGCAGGGTGCCGCCGAGTGCCTGCAGAAGCCCTGCGACGCGCTGACGCTCGTGCGCACCATCGCCCGCGCGCTCCGCGACTGACGGTTGCCCTCCGCCGCCGCTTCCCGCATCCTGCGCGCTCCGATGCGCCCGGAGTGCGTCATCCTGGACTTCGACGGCACCTTCACGGACGTGGAGGCGGAGGCCGGGCCGTTCCTCGCCGCCTACCGGGACGAGCTCTCCGGGACGTTCGGTGTCGAGCTCGCGGCTCGCTGGGACGAGGTGGCCCTCGCGATCCGGCACGCACCGGGGAGCTTCGGCTGGGAGTACCGGGGCCGCATCGTCGCGCCGTCCCACGCCGACCCCTACATCCTGGCCCTGTCCACCGCGCAGCGGCTCCTCGACGAGCACGGTCTCTTGCCGGACGCGGCCGAGCGGGCCGCCTACCTCGAGGCGCTCTTCCGGAGCAACTACCCGAAGGCGAAGAGCGTGTTCCGTCCGGAGGCGCGCGAGGTCGTCGAGACCCTCCTCGCGACCGGTCGGCCCGTGCACGTGGTCACCAATTCGCACACGGACGCCGTCGAGAAGAAGCTCGACGAGCTGGCGCCGAAGGGGCGAGAGCGCCTGAAGGTGCACGGCGACGCGAAGAAGTACGTCCTCGGCGACGCGAACCCGCCGGACGCGTGCTTCCAGGCCGTGCCGGAGGAGCAGCGCCTCGAGGGGCTCGACCGTCCCGTCCAGCTCCGCCGGGGCCGGTACTACGACGTGCTGAGGAGGGTCATGGAGGAGACCGGCGCGAGCCCGGAGCGGACGCTCGTGTGCGGCGACATCTACGAGCTCGACCTCGCCCTGCCCGCCGCGCTGGGGATGCCGGTCCACCTCGTCTGCCGGCCCGGGACCCCGACCTACGAGCGCCAGGCCGTCTCTCGGCTGCCCAACGGTGCGGTCAGCGAGGCGCTCACCCCCGTCCTCGCCCGCCTGGGCGCCTGAGTTGCGACCCTTCGCTGGTCAGGGGGGCCCGGCGGAGCTAGATCCGGGGACGGTGAGGATCCCCTGCGCGGCGCTCGTCCTGCTGGCCGCGGCCGCCCTCGGCTGCGGCGCGGGCGCTCCCGAGGAGCCCGAGCCGCCGGCTCGGCTGGTGCTGACGGCCCCCGTGCGGACCGAGGACGCGGTCGACGAGCTCGAGCTGCTCGGTGACGTCCGCGGCGAGGTGGAGATCCGCGTCTTCGCCCAGCTCCCCGAGCGGATCCGGCAGCTCCACGTGGAGGAGGGCCAGTCGGTCGAGGCGGGCGATCCCATCGCGACGCTCGAGGCGGATCTCACGACGAGCGACGTCGAGCAGGCGGGCGCCGCGCTCGACGCCGCCATCGCGACGCGCGACCGGCTGCAGACGGAGGTGGCACGGCTCGGACCGCTCGTCGCCCAGCGCGCCGTCGCGACCTCCCAGCTCGAGTCGCTCGAGGCCAACCTCCGGGCGGCCGAGGCGCAGGTCGCGCAGCTCCGGGCCGCGCGAGGAGCGGCACGCGAGCGCCGCGCGAGGACCGTGGTGCGCGCGCCGGCCGAGGGCGTGGTCGCGCTCCTCCAGGTCTCGGAGGGCGACATGGCCGCGCCGCAGATGCCCCTCGCGACGGTCGTGCGGATGGATCGGGTGAAGGTCGTGCTCCGCGTGGTCGAGGCCGACTACGTCGCGCTCCGCGAAGGGATGACGGTCACGGTCGCCCCGCCGGCCCTGCCGGGCGTCGAGCGAACCGGCACGATCACCGAGGTCTCGCCGGTGATCGACCTCGTCACCCGGACCGCACCGGTCGAGGTCCTGGTCGACAACCCGGACCACGCGCTCCGGCCGGGCATGGTCGCCGAGGTGACCGCCGAGCTCGATCGGCGCGAGGGCGTCGTCATGACCCACGCAGGCGCGGTGGTGATGACACCTCGGACCGACGTCGACCGCACGGCCGCGGTCTTCGTGGTGCAGGACGGCGTCGCGCACCGCCGCGAGGTGCGCATCGGCCGCCGGTACGACGGCCGCATCGAGATCGAGGAGGGGCTCACGGAGGGCGAGGAGGTCGTCGTCCGGGGGCAGCACCTCCTGCGCGACGGCACCCCCGTCCGGACACAGCCGTACGAAGCGCCGGAGCCCGGGAGCGCGTGACGTGAACCTCGGCGAGCTGAGCATCCGCCGCGGCGTCACCACGGCGATGATCTACCTGTGCCTCGCCGGGTTCGGAGTGTTCTCGCTGTCGCGGCTCCCTCTCAACCGGCTCCCCGAGGTGGACCTCCCGGTCGTCGCGGTGATCACGACCTACACGGGCGCGAGCCCCGAGGACATGGAGACGCTGGTCACCGAGCCGATCGAGCGCGCGGTGGCTTCCGTCGAGAGCGTGGAGAGCGTCCGCTCCACCTCGCGGCAGGGCACCTCGCTGGTCCTCATCAGCTTCACCTGGGGCACCGACATGGACGCGGCGGAGGTCGAGGTGCGCAAGAACCTCGACCTGTTCGCGGGCGAGCTCCTGCCGGACGAGGCCGGCCGTCCCCTCACCTTCGCCTTCGACCCGAGCCTCGCGCCGGTGGTGTTCCTGGCGGTCGACGGTCCCTACGACGCCCACCGCCTGCGCACCATCGCCACCGAGCAGGTCCAGCCATACATGGGCCGCCTCGAGGGCGTGGCCGCCGCCGAGGTCATCGGGGGGCTCGAACGCGAGGTGCACGTGTTGCTCGACGACCGGCAGCTCCAGGCGCTCGGGGTCTCTCCGCAGCAGGTGGTCGATGCGCTCCGCGCCGCGAACGTGGTGATCCCGAGCGGCGCCGTGGACGACGGCACGCAGCAGCTCAACATCCAGCCGACCGGCATGTTCCGCAGCGTCCGCGAGATGGAGACCGTCGTCGTGGGCCTCCGGGGAGGACGCCAGGTGCTCCTCCGCGAGGTCGCCGAGGTGCACGACACGTTCGAGGAGGAGACCCACGTCGTCACGGCGGACGGCGCCCCCGCCGTGATGATGGCCGTCCGCAAGCAGTCGGATGCGAACACCGTGCAGGTGGCGCGCGTCGTCAGCGAGGAGCTGCCGGACATCGAGGCCCGCTTGCCCGAGGGCATGCGGATCGTGCCGCTCTTCGACCAGTCCGAGTCGATCGTTCGCGCGATCGGGAACCTCTCGTTCACGGGCCTGCAGGCGTTCGTGCTGACCGGCATCGTGCTCCTCGTGTTCCTGCGGAGCTGGCGGACGAGCATGGTCGCCGTCATCGCCGTGCCCTCGTCCATCCTCGTCGGCTTCACGGCGATGGACTCCCTCGACGTGACGCTGAACCTGATCTCGATGGCCGGCCTCGCCCTCGCCATCGGCATGCTGGTCGACAACGGGATCGTCGTGCTCGAGGCAGCGTTCCAGCACGTCGAGCAGGGCAAGTCACCGCGCGAGGCGGCGATCGCGGGGGCCAGGGAGATGGCCATGCCGCTCGTGGCCTCGACGCTCACGACGGTCGTCGTCTTCCTGCCGATCCTGCTCGTCGAGGGCATCGCGGGCGAGCTCTTCCGTGACCTCGTCCTCACCATCACCGTCACCCTGCTCTGCTCGCTCTTGATCGCGACGACGCTCGTGCCGCTCATGGCCTCGAAGCTCGTGGGCCACGACCACCGCTCGGGGTTCGCGCGAGCCCTCACGCGGGCGACCCGGTTCCTCGACCGGATCCCGCCGGCCTACGCGCGGGCGCTCGCCTGGGCGCTCGCCCGCCGCAGACGCATGCTCGCAGGCGCGGTCGGCCTCTTCGTCCTGAGCCTCGCCGCGGTCCCGATCCTGGGGCAGGACTTCCTCCCGAAAGCCGACATCAGCGAGATCCGGATCGAGATGACGGCCGCGCCCGGGACGAGCCTCGACCAGATGCGCGAGCTGGTGGCCACGGTGGAGAGCGTGATCGACGAGAGCGTTCCCGAGGCGGAGGTCGTCACGGCGGACTACGGATCGTCCGAGGGCTTCAGCGCCGTCTTCGGCGGCAGCGCGAACCGGGGCACGCTGCGGATCAAGCTCCCCGCGCCGAGCGCGCGCGAGCGGACGCAGAGCGAGATCGAGGACGCGCTGACGGAGAGGTTCCGGGACGTCGCCGACGTCGACGTGCAGATCGCGCCGTTCTCGCTGGCGGGCGCGACGGGCGACGTCACCGTCGAGCTCTTCAGCCAGGACCTCGACGATCTTCGCATCTGGGGCGAGCGCCTGCGGGACGAGCTCGCGACGGTCGAGGGCGTCCGGGAAGCGCGCTTCTCCATGATCCAGGGGAGCCCCGAGCTGCAGGTCACCTACGACCGCGAGCGGATGCGCGTCCTCGGGATCACGCCGGGTCAGGTGCAGAGCACGGTGGCTGCCTACTACCAGGGCGTGGCCGCGACCATCTTCCGGGAGGGCGGCGACGAGTTCGCGGTCCGCGTGCGCGCGCCGCGCGAGGGTCGCGAGAGCCTTGCGGATCTGCGGTACCTCCCCGTCGAGCTCCCGATGGGGGGGACGGTGCCGCTGTCCTCGGTGGCCTCGGTGGACGACCGCCTCGGCGCGACCGACATCGAGCACGAGAACCAGCGTCGGACCGCGAGCGTGAACATCACGGCGGCCGGGATGGACCTCGGCGGGGTCACCCGGCGCGTCGAGGCGAAGATCGACGCGCTCGGGCTGCCGGAGGAGGTGCAATACGAGATCGCCGGGACCGCGGAGGATCTGCGCGACGCGTTCTTCAAGCTGGCGATGGCGCTCGCGTCGGCGCTGATCCTCGTCTACATGGTCCTGGCCTCGCAGTTCGAGTCGCTGCTCGAGCCGTTCGTCATCATGTTCACGGTGCCGCTGGCGATCATCGGGGTGGTGGGTGCGCTCGCCCTCACGGGCACGACGCTCCAGGTGACCGCCCTCGTCGGGGTCATCCTGCTCGGGGGCGTCGTCGTCAACAACGGCATCGTCCTCATCGACCGCATCAAGACGCGCCGGGCCGAGGGAGAGGACGTGGTCGAGGCGGCGATCGACGCGGGCCGCGCGCGCATCCGCCCCATCCTGATGACCGCGCTCACGACGATCTTCGGCATGGTCCCCCTCGCCTTCGGCTACGGCGACGGCGCCGAGACCTGGGCGCCCATGGCCCGCGCCGTCGTCGGTGGGATGATCGTGTCCACCTTCCTGACCCTCTTCGTCATCCCCGTCCTCTACGTCTCGATCACCCGCTGGACCGCCCGCCGGCGCGAAAAGCGCGCCGCGAAGCGCGCCCGGCGCGAGCCCGGCGCCGCCGATCGCACCCGCGAGGCCGCCTAGCCGTCATCGGAGCCAGGGGGGGGCGTTGTCTTCGTCGGGTGGAGGCAGCGCGACGCGCTCGGCGTGGGGCTCGGGGACGACGCCGCGGCCGACGCTGCGGGCCCATACCTCGGTGAAGGCGGCGCCGAGGAAGAAGATCTGGCCGGAGTAGTAGACGAAGAGGAGCAGGAGCACGAGGGAGCCGGCGGCGCCGTAGGTGGAGGCGAGCGAAACGTGGCCGAGGTAGAGGCCGATCAGGAACGTGCCGATGCTCATCAGGAACGCGGTCAGCGTGCCGCCGACCAGCACGTCGCGCCAGCCGATGCGCACGTCCGGGAGGACCTTGTACATGGCCGCGAACAGGAGCGTCAGGAGCGCCAGGGAGACGAGGATCTCGACGGTGCGCCACGCCCAACCGATCTCGACCTCGGAGCCGAGCACGGCGTCGACGGCTCCGAAGCTCGCCTTGAACCCGAGGATGACGAGGAGGGACAGCCCGCACAGGATGACCATGCCGAGCGAGATCAGCCGCTTGTGCGCGAGCGTGGCGGCCGCCTTGCGGAGGCGCTGACGCGGTTTGACCCGCACGCCCCAGATCAGGTTCAGCCCGAGCCGCAGCATCACGAACACGCGGCTCGCCGCGAAGAACAGGACGACGAGCCCGACGAGGGACGCGAAAGCGCTCGCCCCCGGGTCATGGGACGAGCCGAGGAACCGCAGGAGCACGTCCCCGGCCTCGCGACCCACGACCGAGCGCACCTGCACGGTGAGCTCTCCGCGCGCAGCCTCCTCACCGAAGACGGTGCCCGCGATCGCGACGGCGATGATGACGAGCGGGGCCGCCGACAGGATGGCGAAGAACGCCACCGCTCCGCCGAGGAGCGGGCCCCCATCGCGCTGGAAGACGATCCAGGTGTCCCGGAGCAGCTCGAAGGCCTTGCGTCGTCGCCCCACGGTGGCGGAAAGATAAGCGGAGGGAAGATTCCTGCGAGGGCGTACGTCTGATCAGTACATGTCCGGCCGCGATCGCAACCTGACCCTGCTCCTCGTCGGCTGCGGGGGCCTGAGCCTCCTGTCGCTCGCCTGCCTGGGCGCGGCGGGGGTCGTGTGGACCCTCGGCGGCGGCCCGGACCCCGTGACGGAGCCGGCCTCGCCCGACCCGTTCGCGCCCGTGGCGCCGGTGGAGGAGCCCCCGCTGCCCCTCGAGCCTCCGGAGACCGACCCCGCGGCAGCGGTCGCCCGGATGCGCCAGCGCTATCGGCCCGGCCCGTACGTCGCGGTCGAGGGCATGCTCCCCGACGGGCGCATGCGCCACCGGCGCCTCGGCGGCGCGTGGCGCCAGGGTCGCACGGTCGACAACCCGTGGGTCGTCGCGGGCGCCGAGTTACGTCCGGGCGCCGCGCCGAGCACGAGCGACGGCGCCGCGCCCTCGCTCCGCTCCACCGACGCGGGCGAGCTCACCGTGCTCGCCGGTGTCCCCGCACAGCTCGCGGTGAGCGCGGGCGCCGGCCCCGGCCCCGACGGACCGGTCCAGGGCCTGCTCATCGCCTTCCACGGCTACGACGGGCACTTCTTCCTGCCGGCGACGGTCGACACCGAGCTCGGCCACGTGCGCGTCGCCGGAGTGGAGGACGCTGCGGTGCACTTCGGTCTCGACGCGCCGCTCCGTCCGGACGGAAGCGCGATCGGGCCCGACCCGTTCCGCGTCACGATGTACGTCGCAGCGGTCGACCTCGCCGGCCGCGTCTCGCCCTACGTACAGCGCGCGCTCGCCGTCATGCCCGTCGGCGAGGGAGACGTGGAGGTCACGCTCTCGATGACGCAGACGACCGACCTCGATCTCTACGTCGTCGATCCGAGCGGCGTCGTCGTCTACTACGCGAACGGCGACTCCTTCTCCGGCGCCCGCCTCGACCTCGACGCCAACGCGGCGTGCAGCGGCAACATGGGCGTGAACGCCGAGCACGTCTTCTGGCCGGCCGGGCGCGCCCCGGCCGGCACCTACACCGTGCGCGTCGCCCACTACGAGAGCTGCCTCGGCGGCGCGCCCGTGGACTACCGCGTCACCGTGCGCAACTGCGGCGAGACGGTGGTCCTGTCGGGTCGCTTCGACGGCGACGGCGACAACACCACCTGCGACCGCTCCCCCGGCTCGGACCGGAGCTGGTGCCAGGACGTCGTGGAGTTCGAGGTGACACCGTGCGAGCCGGCGAGGGTGCTGTAGCCCTCCTCGCGAGCCGCCGGGACCAGCTCGCCCGGCTTCGCTCTGCTCATCGACCCGCCGCGCGCCGGAACACCTCGAGCCCCCGGTCGACCTCCTCGTCGGTGAGATAGGGCGCCGGACCGAGCCGGAGCACGTCCCCGCGCGAATCGACGTACACGCCCTCGGCGCGCATCGCGGCGACGACCCGGGCGGCCTCGGGCACGCGCACCGAGACGAAGCCGCCGCGCGCGTCGTCCTCGCGTGGCGTCAGGACCTCGTGTGCCTCGAGCCCCTCGAGCAGGCGCCGCGTCTGCGCGAGCGACGTCGCCCGGAGCCGCCCGACGTCGAGCCGCTCGGCACGGAAGAAGTCGATCACGGCCGCGGCGCGGTAGTGGCTGGCCGGGTCGTAGGTGTTTCCGGCGAACCGATCGGCGCCCCGGGGCCCGTACCCCACCGGCCCGTCCGTTCGGGCCCGATCCAGGTTCGCGAAGTCGCTGAACCAGCCGCTCAGGATCGGCCGGAGCGCGCAGTCGGGCGGCACGCGCAGGAAGCACACGCCCTCGCCCCACTGGGCGTACTTGTAGCCGCCACCCACGACGAAGACGGAGTCGGGGACCCGGAGCGGCACGACGTTGTACGCGTGGTAGGCGTCGAGCAGCACCTCCGCGCCGACGCGATGGGCGGCTGCGATCGCCTCTTCCATCCCGGGCACGACCGAGGAGGTCTCGAACAGGACGCTCGAGGCGAGCACCGCGGCCGTGTCCTCGCGCACCGCACGCGCGAGCCTTGCGGCGAGCGTGGGAACGGGCTGCGTGTCGACGAACGTCACCTCGAGCCCGACTTCGACCAGACCTCGCAAGAGCCGGCTCAGGCTGTGGAACTCGCCGGTCGTGGTGACGAGGTGCGGCCGGCGCCGGAGATCGAGCCCGGAGAGCAGCCGGGTCACGAGCTCGTGCGTGCTCTGCCCGAGGGCGACGTCGGCGGCGCGGCCTCCGAGCTGCTCGACCACGGCCTCGCGCACGCGATCGGCCATCGCCGCCGCGCGCGCCCACTTGTCGTCCACGTGCTCGGCCGCGTCCTCGAACGAGCGCACGAGCCCCTCGCGCGCGACGTCGGGCCACGCCTGGTGCGAGTGACCGGTGAGGAGCACGCGTCCCTCTCGAAGGAACGCCGAGTAGGCCGGACGCAGAGCCTCCGGCCGGATCGGGCCTGTCGACATGCCCCCGAGCATCGCCGACGGTCCGGGGAGACGGGAACCCCGCCGATCCTCCAGTTGCCGGCTAGCCAAGTTGCCGATCCGCAGTGCATCGCGCCCTACGCAGGCCCAACTACCCGGAATCACGATCTACCCACACCTGGCACACATGTAGCAGAGGGTGCGCGGCGGAGGCTGTGGGTCCGGGGACCCGCAGGAATACGGAGGCTGCCATGAGGATCCCGCATCGAGCTCTCGTCATCGCTCTCGCGCTCGCCGCGCCCACGTTCATCACCGCTTGCGCCGCGGACACCGGCGGCGGTGCCGGCGGCGATATCGCACCGGAGGGTGACGGCGCCCGCCTCGAGATCGTCGGGGCCGCGACCCGGGCGATCGACGAATTCGCGGAGCACGAGATCGAGGTCCGGTACGTGAGCGACGAGGGTGAGCCGCTCGAGGGCGTGGTCGACTTCGCCATCGAGGGCGAGGCGGGCGGCGCGACGCTCAGCGGGCACGCTACCTCGACCGACGCCGGGGGGCACGCGAAGGTCACCGTACGCGCGGGTACGCAGGCGACCTTCGACGTGGTCGCCGTGGCGCCCCGCGCCGAGCCGGCCGTCGTCGCTGTCCGCGTCGAGCGGATGCGCTTCGGCGAGCTCGACTACGTCGTGCGCTACACCGGCACGCGCATCGTCGACTCGGTCGAGGCCGCGCTCTTCACGAACGTGACCTGCGACGAGCTCTCCCGCACCGTGCCCTCCCCGCGCGAGACGCAGGTGACCCGGCTCGACCGCGGCGAGAAGTTCACCGACGTCGAGGTGGGGATCCCGCTGGCCGTGTACGCCCTCGGGATCGACCGCGGCGACAACGTGGCCTCGGAGGCCTGCGCGGACGTGACCCTCGACGGGCCGACGGGCAACGTCGAGATCGCGCTCGACGACGTCGACGAGCTGTTCGGCGGCACGTGGGCGGTCCAGGAGACCTTCGATGTCACCGACGGCTTCAACCCGACCCTCGACATGCTGCTCGACATCATGACCGGCCTGTCCACCGACCCCGCGGGCTACGTCGTCGACTTCGTCGCCGACTACCCGTCGACCCCGAGCTGGCTCCGCACCGCGCTCTCGAGCCCCGCGACCCGCGCGCTCGTCGCCGGTGTCCTCCGCGACGCGATCAGCGACGTGACGGTGCCGGGCTTCGTCACCGAGACGGTCGACTTCGGCGCCGACGTGGACCGGGCCTTCTCGTACCTCACCTTCGACGGCGAGATCACCTTCGACGAGCCGGACGAGTTCGGCGGCTCGCTCGGGACGCACCGCGTCACCCGCATGTCCTTCCCGCTCGACGACGGCATCGCCGAGCGTCCGATCAGCGCCCTCGCGGAGGACGTCGGCGTGACCGTCGGCCCGACCATCGAGATGTCCGAGCACGAGCTGGCCATCGCCTTCGGCCGCGTGGTCGAGATGATCCTGCACGACGTGCTCCTGCCGCGCCTCCCGGGCTCGCCCCGCACGACGCACGAGTGGATCACCTCGCTGCTCGACTGCGACTCCATCGCCACCTCGATCGCCGGCGAGTCGGGCACCGTGCGCGACGTCACCAACGCCGTCTGCGACATCGGCCTGGCGCTCCTGAGCGGCCTCATCGACGGCTACGTCGAGGAGCTGTGGCAGTACGACCGGCTGTACCTGTCGGGCACCGCGGACCTCCTCGACTCCGACGGCGACTACGACCGCGACGTCCTCGAGGAGGGCGAGGCGGACGCCCGCTGGGTGGGCGACTCGGGCGAGATGCTCTTCACGGGCACCTTCGGCGGCGAGCGCCTCGACGACGAGACCGGCCGTCCGCACCGCGTCCGCGAGCGGCTGGGCTCCCTGCACTGATCACCCTCCGACCCGGAGGGAGGGATGCGGGCCCTCGGGCCCGTCGCGAGGGGAGGACCGGGGAGGCCGAGAGGCTTCCCCGGTCCGTTTTCTTTCCGTCCCCGAACGCGAGGAGCCCGACAGCCGCGGCCTGTGCCCGCCTGTCACGCCGCGTGAAGCCCCCGACACACTCCGCCGGCCGGTCAGCCGAAAACACGACGGAAGCGGTTCGGCATCGATCCTGCTTCGCCTGCGGCCCGGAGGGAACCGGCACATGCGAACCAAGCTCCTCTGGCTCACCGCCCTCGCGGCCCTCGGGCTCGCCGCAGGCTGCACCTACGACGCCGGGTACGAGACCGACTACGTCTCCGAGCCGGGATACGCCGGGGGTGCCGGCGGCGCCCCGACCGGCACGTGGGGGGACCCCGGGCCCTACCCCGGGAGCGTGGAGCTCGAGATCGGCGGCGCCTTCATGGAGGGCAGCCTCGGCGACGCGCGGGAGTTCGCCGAGGAGCCCTACGACGTGCAGGGTCTGCGCGACCCGTCGCTCGACGTCGTGCGCTTCGACGCGACCGACTCGCGGAGCGGCATGTGGGTCATGGCCCAGGTGGAGGTGGTCGGCGGCCTCGACCACGAGGCCCTCGCCCCCGGCGCCTCGCTCGACTTCCCGGGCGAGCCGGTTTCCGGCCTCTACGTGGGCGGCGTCGGCTGCTCGGGCCCGTCGCCCGGCAACTACACGTACGACTCGAGCCCGCAGTCGGTGCACGTCGAGGTGCAGACGGGCAGCCGGCCGGGCTA
Source organism: Candidatus Neutrinellum sp. (assembly GCA_039794305.1). Classification (GTDB taxonomy): domain Bacteria; phylum Myxococcota_A; class Polyangia; order Polyangiales; family JBDIVX01; genus JBDIVX01. The sequence continues at coordinate 4,897 of JBDIVX010000134.1, read as the reverse complement.
CCGGCGCTTCGAGCTGCAGCTCGACTTCGGGATCGGGCACGTGGCGGACGTCGTCTTCGAGGTGCCGCCGTCCGGCGCCGCGCTGGACGATCTCGAGGCCAGGGTGGTGAGCGCCACCATCGGCGGAGGCCTCGAGGGAGGCACGGTCGACGGCGTCGCGACGTACCTCGCGGACCTGCACGCCGGCGGCCACTCGACGGTGATCGTCGAGCGCCTGGATCCCGCGACGGGTGAGACGCTGCGTGCCCGCCTCGACGTCGAGGGCGGCCTCGCGGCCCTCGGCCCAGGCACGTACGAGCTGGGCACCGACGACTTCCTCCGGCTGTCGGCGAGCACCACGCCCTTCGAGGTGGACCCGGGCTACTCGGCTCGCGCGACGCACCTCGTGGTCGACGTCACCGAGTCCGGGAGCGCGCGCAGCATGGACGTCCTGGCCGATCTCGACTCGGGCGACGTCCTGTGGACGACGCTGGTCTACGAGCTGCGCTGAGGGAACGGCTCGGGCGTCGCACGTCAGCGCTGCTCCGGCGGGACCTCGCCGGGGGGCGGCGTCACGCCGGCGCCCGTGAGGTCCGGGACGTCGGGCTCGGGCGTCGCGGCGCTCGGCTGCGCAGCGGCGGAACCGGTCTCGCGCAGCTCTTGCATCTGCCCCCGCGCGGCCTCCTTGGTCCTCTGGACCATTCGGTCGCGCGCCGGGCCGATCCTCCTGTGCTCCGTCTCGCTCATCGGCAGCGTGGCGCCGAGGATCGCACCGGCGGTCAGGCCGAGGCCGATCACGACCAGCGGCTGGTCGTTCAAAATCTGGGTCCCGCGCTCGCGCGCCTCGTGCGTCGCGTCGCGGACCCGCTCGCGGGCACCCGCGGCACGCTCCCGGGCTCGGTCGCGCGCCTCGCGCGCCCGCTCCCGGGCCTGGGCGCCGCGCTCCCGGAGCCGCTCACCGCCCTCCCGCACGCGCTCGGCCATCTCGCCCGCCCGCTCGGACGCCTCCTCGGCTCGTCCGCGCAGCTCCCCGCCGATGCGGTGCGTCCCCACGGAGCTCGAGCCGTGCGACGCACCACCCCGCCGCTGGGCGGCGAGGAGCGACCCCACGCCCGCGGCGAGGAGCAGGATGGGCACCGGGTTGTCCCGGATCGTGCTGCCCAGGTTCTTGGCGAAATCCGCCGACTCGCCTCCGGCGCGCTTGGCTCCCCCCAACAGATGCTCCAGGACCTGCCGAGGCGAGAAGCGGTTCTCGATGTGCCGGAGCGTCTCGCTCATCTCGCCGCGGATGGTCTCCACGTCCGACTCGATCTCGGACGGGCTCCGCCGCCTGCGTTCGCCGTCGCCTCGTGCGTACTCTTCGTACTTCATCGCCACTTCTCCATGGCCCGCGATCTCTCGTTGCGGACGAAGTCCCTGGTTCTCTCGACCGTCTTGATGGTGCGCTGGGGCTTGATGGCCTCGGTGGTGGCCTTCCTCTTGCCGACCGCGAGGAGGATCGCCCCGATGATGGCCAGGCCGGCGCCGATGACGAGAGCCGCCACCCAGGCCGCCCACACGAGCGAAAGCAGCAGGATCCCGCACGCCACGAGGGCGAGCACGCCCGCGTGGACGAGGACCCCGCCGGCGCCCATGGACGTGGCGCCGCGCTGGACCTTCGCGAGGTTCTCCTGCATCTCCGAGCGGACGAGCGCGATCTCGGCGCGGGCAAGCCCCGTCGTCTCGCCCATCAGCTCGCGGACCAGCGTACCCATCGAGCGCGTCTCACCACCGTCGTGCCGCCGTTCGGGCTCCGGCCCCACGGTCGTCTCGGGGCGCGGCTCCTCGGGGTTCATCGTTGCCATGGGTCACTCCCCCTCCGGCACGCCGAGCGGCAGCTCGGGCGTCACCGGCTCTCGAGTCTCTGGCTCCTCTCGATGCTCGGTGCTGCGGAGGAAGCGCGTCCCGGCGAACCCGACGACGGCGGCGATACCCGCCACGACGGCGGGGTGCTCCCGCGATGCGCGCTCCACATCCGTCAGGATGTCGGAGATGCTCTTGTGCTGGATGGTGTCCCCGAACCGCTCGACCACGTCCGCGGCCTCGTGGGCGTAGCGCGCCACCCCGTGCTGCTCCTGCTCGTCGAGCTTGTCGGCGGCGGCGCGAAGGGCGTTGACGATCCCTCTCACCTCCTCGCCCGCCGATCGTTTCTGCTCCTCGACCCGTCTCTCGGCACGCTGGCGGAGCTCCGCCGCGCTCGCGCGTGCCTCTTCCGCGAGCTCGCGGCCCGCTCCGGCTCCACTCTCGGACATGTCACAGCTCCTCGTGTCGTGCGACCGCGGCGAACGGAGTGCACGCGGCGTTCCATGCGCTTCTTCGGCCACATCGCGCCGGTGCGGCGACGAGCGCCGCGCGGCCACCGGCCCCGAGGATGTCGTTCTGCCGCGCCGAGCGAAGAACCAATCGTCCGCCGGCGCGTCCAACCCTCCATGCGCCGGCTGCTCGTGACGCTCGCGCTCCTCGCCTCCCCCGCCACCGCCTCCGCGCAGCCAGACGGGGCGCGGGTCGTCGACGCCTCCGGCCGCTCCGCGGTCCAGGCCCGGGCCGGCGAGACCGTGGAGCTAACGGTCGCGCTCCGGGATCGGCGGGGGCGCCTCGGGCCGCTGCCGGACGGCGCCGAGGTCCGCTGGCTGCGGGTCCGACCTCACATGCAGCACGAGGACACGCCACCTCAGAACGAAGGCATCCGGCAGTACAGCAACAGCGTGTTGTTCGGCCCCGACCACGGCCGCTGGATCGGGCTCGACTCGATCGAGTACGAGACGGTCGCGCTCGAGGCCCGGCCCGGCGTCGAGCCGGCCGGACGCACCCTCCGGCTCCGCGCGAGCCCCGACCGGGACGACGGCGCGGGGACGCTGTGGATCGCGGCCGAGGTCACGCTGCCCGGCGGGGCGGTGGTCCGGACCCCCGACGGCGACGACCGCGACCGGCTGGGCCTCGTCCCGAGCGTCATGCGGGTGAGCTTCCGGGCGGGCGACGGGCTGCTCGGGTGGCTCTCCACGTTCTTCGGCGTCCCCAACGTGTTCGGGTCGACGCGGGGCCAGGTCGAGCGCTACGTCGGGGCCGACTGCGCCGACGTGCTGATCGGCGCGGCTCGCGCGTCGGGCCGCCGCGACCTCGGGTACACGTCGGTGGTCGGCATCGGACGCCACGCCCGTCCGGTAACCGGCGCCCTGCTCCTCCACGACGACGGCCGCGTCACCGACGAGGAGGGGACGGTGGTGACGCTCCGGTGGGGCGAGGACCTCCGGTCCGGGGACCTGTTCGCCATCGATTACGCGCGACCGGGCAGCCGGCTGCCTCGCGCGTGGGACCACATCGGGGCGCTCACGGGGGACACGGACGGCGACGGCAGGCTCGGCGGGGCCGATCGCCTCCGTCACATGACGCCGCTCGGGCTGGTCGACTGGCCCATCGAGCGCGAGGCGCCCATTCGCTTCCGCGTGTGGCGGCTGCACGCCCGATGATCGAAGCGCGCGCGCCCGAGTCCGTTCGCGTGGTAGTCTCGGGGCGTGCTTCGCCTCGTCCGGTGCGCCGTGCTGCTCGTCCTGTCGGCTTGCAGCCTCGAGCGTGCGGGCCTCGACCGAGACCGGGATGCCGGCAGGGCAGACGGCGGGTCGCTGGACGGCGGGTCGCTGGACGGCGGGTCGCTGGACGGCGGGCCGCTGGACGGCGGGTCGATGGACGGCGGGCCGACCGACGCAGGCGCGGACTCCGGAGGCCTCGTGGACTCCGGCCCGCCGGACTCGGGGCCGACCGATGCCGGCCCACCCGACGCCGGCCCGCCGGACGGCGGCCCGCCCGACTGCCGGTCGGACCGTAGCTGCCCCGGCGGGGGGCTCGGGGCGAGCTGCACGGGGCCCGCCGAGTGCTGGCCGGGCCTCGACTGCTGCACCACCGATCACTGCGGCGGCTCCGACGGCGCGTGCACGACCACGTGCAGCGGGGACGGCGACTGCCCGCTCGACATGAACTGCGAGCACGGCACCTGCTTCTTCCCGTGCGACGGGACCGGGGCTTGCCCGCACTCCGACATGACGTGCCACCACGTCGGGCGCGCCTGCGAGTACCACTGAGCCGGCCGGAGATCAGCGCCGCGCCTCGCGCACCAGCCGCCGGAGCAGATCGAGCGTGACGCGCCGGACGAGCGCGCGAGAGAGCCCCGCTCGCTCGGCCTCCGCGAGCAGCTCGCCGAGGGGCATCGCGGGCGCACGCCTCTCGAGGCCGTCGCCGAGCGGCACCCCCGGATCGACGAACGCCATCGTGTCCACGTCGAGCGAGTCGTAGGCATAGTGGGCGACGGTCCCGGCCGATCGCGCGCGCGCGAAGCGCTCCCGGCACCGCTCGCCTGCCTCCCGATCGTCGACCGCGTCGCTCACGCACTCGGACAAGAGGTCGCTCAAGACGTTCCAGTAGGCCTCCAGGTTCATGTGGGCGCTCACCGGGTCGTCCGCCGAGTCGTCGGGGCCCGGCGGCCGCGGCGGAAGCCGGCGGATGTCGCGGCCGTACCGCCGCAGCTCGGGCTGGGGGAGCGCTGCGACCGCCCGTCCGCCGAGCTCACGGAAGAGCGTGTAGCGCACGAGCTCCGCGAGGCGGTCCCCGTCTGCGCTGCCCGTCCCGGTCAGGTCGATCCGGTCGAGCGCCCGCGCCTCGCGCGGCGTCATCCACTCGCGGAGCGCGCGCGCGTACCCTGCGACGATCGGGTGCGGATCGGGCGGACCGTTCGGGTCGACCCCGGACGGGTGCGCCTCGGCCGCCTCGCGCTCGGCGCACACGTGCCAGGTGGCGGCGGCCACTCGCGACGTCGGCGCCAGCACGTCGCGGAGCGGCTCGTGCCCGGCCTGCACCAGCACGTCGGAGTGTCCCGCCGCGCGGTCAT
>JBDIVX010000133.1:0-20607 GCA_039794305.1 Candidatus Neutrinellum sp. | reverse complement strand
CTCGTCGTCGAGGAGCCGCTCGAGATCCGGGTGGCAGGTGAGCCGCTGCTGCTCACGATGCGCACCCCCGGCCACGACCCCGACCTCGCCCTCGGCTTCCTCTTCGCCGAAGGCGTGATCGCGTCGGTCGACGACGTCGGCACGGTCGCGCACTGCGGTCGGCCCGGCGACGAGGGGTACGGGAACGTCATCGAGGTGACGCCCGGGCCGGGCGTGGCGCTCGACCCGGGGCGCCTCTCCACCTCGCGCCGCGGCGTGCTGACGACCGCGGCCTGCGGCGTCTGCGGCCGCCGGAGCATCGACGACCTGCTCGCGCGGACCGGCGCGGTGCCGCCGGGTCCGGAGGTGTCGCTCGCGCTCGTCGCGGCGAGCACCGAGCGGCTGCGCGAGGTGCAGCCGACGTTCGACCGCACCGGCGCGATCCACGCGGCGGCGGCGCTCTCGGGCGCCGGCGAGCTCCTGGCGGCGGCCGAAGACGTGGGCCGGCACAACGCCGTCGACAAGGTGCTCGGAGCGCTCCTGCGCGCGCGCGCGATCGGCCGAGGGCCCGTGGTCCTCGCGGTGAGCGGCCGGATCAGCTTCGAGATCGTGCAGAAGGCCGCCGTCGCGCGCTTGCCGGTCGTCGCGGGGATCTCGGCGCCGACGTCGCTGGCGGTCGATCTCGCCGACCGGCTCGGGATCACGCTCGCCGGGTTCGTCCGCGGCGGCTCGCTCAACGTCTATGCGCACCCCGAGCGCATCCCGGAGCTCGCCCGTGGCTGAGGGCCGCGTGGTGCTCGGTGTCTTCGTGGGCGGCGCGTCCCGCCGCATGGGCGGCCGCCCGAAGGGCCTGCTCCCGGGGCCTTCGGGCGAGCCCCTGGTCGAGGGGCTCGTGCGCGCCGGGCGAGAGGCCGGGCTCGAGGCCGTGCTCGTGGGGGACGCGGCCGCGTACGCGTCGGTCGTGCCCGAGGTGCCGCGCCTCGCCGACCGGCCGCCGGGCGTCGGCCCGCTCGGCGGCCTCGCCGCGCTCCTCCACCACGCGGGCGACGCCGACGCGATCGCCGTCGCCTGCGACATGCCGCACGTGAGCGCGGCGGTCCTCACCCGGCTCGCGGCGCACCCGAGCGCGGCCGCCGTGATCGCGCCCGAGCGCGACGGCCGCTTCGAGCCGCTGCTCGCGCGCTACCGCGCCGGCCGCGTGGGACCCGACGTCGACCGGGCGATCGCCGAGGGCGTCCGCTCGTTCCAGGAGCTCTTCGGACGTCTCGACGTCGAGCGGCTCGCGCTCGACGTGGACCTCGAGCGGGCCCTCGTCGACTGGGACACGCCCGACGACGTCACCAGCGAACCTCGATCGTGAGCGTGTCGCCGGCGGGCAGCGCCGAGGTGAACCGGCGGAGCAGGGCCGCGCCCGCCTCGGTGGCGCTCGACAGGCGCACCCACCGCACGCCGGCGGACTCCGCGAAGGCCTCCGCGAGGGCGCCCGGCTCCGGCTGGAACGGCCCCCGGCCGTCCCACGTCCCGACGTGCACGCCGTCCACCTCCACCCGGACGTCGAGAGGCGCGGCGGCGCGCGAACGCGGGCCGAGCGCGGTCACCGCGAACCGGGCCGGGGCCCCTCCGCGCGGCATCTGCAGCACGTAGTCCGCCCACGCCTCTTCGCCCTCGCGGGCGCACCCCTCGCCGAGCGCCCACGGGTCCACGACCACGCGGTGACGCCCGCGCCCGAGGTCCTCCCAGGTCCCCTCCACGTAGGGAGCCACGTCCCGGAGGCTCGGCTCGCGCGGCGGCGCGTCGACCGCGCGCTCGGGCGCCCGGCCCGCCCACCGGCTCGACCACCACTTGAGCCGAGCCCGCACGGGCGCCGACTCCCGCGCGCGGGGGCCCCACGCCCAGATGCCGTGGCGGTCGTCGCGCTCGTCCCACGGGCGGTAGATCCACGGCATCACGCCCGCGGCCCCCGCCTCGTCGGTCAACCGGAAGAACGCCGCGAGCCACTCGGCGCGCGGCGCGAACCGCGGGTCGTCACGCGCGAACCCGATCTCGCCGACGACGAGCGGCTTGTCGAGCACCTCCCGCGCAAGGTGCGCGCGGTCGGCGATCCACGGAGTCAGCTCCTCGGGCGCCGCGATCGCCCGGACGTGCTCCGGGTAGGCGTGGTGGTCGGCGTAGCCGATCGCCGGCAGGGCGTGGACGTCGCACCAGGTCTCGCGCGACAGCGCGCTCTTGTAGCCGCCGTGCCCCGCGCCGATCAGGTGGTTCGGATCGCGCTCGCGGACGAAGCGGCTCATGTCGTCGACGAACGAGCGCACGGCGTCGGCCGTGGCGCAGGTGCCGGTCGTCAGCTCGTTCACGAGCTCCCAGGCGAAGATGGTGGGATCGTCGCGGTAGGAAACGCCCGTGATCGTGTTCCGCCGCGTGACCAGCTTCTCCACGTGCGCCCGGTAGAGCGCCCGAACGCGCTCGTCCCGGAGGACGACGCCGACCTCGGCGTGCAGGAGGTGGCGCCGCCGTGGCTCGACACCGATCCACCGGGCGTACTGGCTGAGCCCGCCGTAGTCCGCCCAGCGGTTCGCGAGCACCAGGATGACGCGCACGTCCCGCGCCCGCGCCTCGGCGAGGACGCGGTCGAGGTGCACGAAGGACTCCTCGACCCATTCCTCCGGTCCGAGGCGGAACGCGTAGTCGCGCCGCCAGCGTCGGCCGTCGTCGTCGGCCTCGCCGAAGGCCCACACGCGCACGACCCGGATCCCGTCGGCCCGCACCGCGTCGAGGAGGCGCGGCGCCGCCTCCCGCATCGCCTCGCCGTGCATCATCGCCGCGTTCGCTCCGACGAAGCGGAAGGGCTCGTCCCCCACGCGGAACCCCGCGCCGTCCGCCTCGACGAACGCGCCTTCGCGGATGGGCGCCGCGCCGGGCTTGTGCGGCTGCGGCATCCCGCCCCGGTCCTCCGAGCCCCCACACGCGAAGGCCACGAGCGCGACGAGCGCGATCCACGGGCGCATCACGCGGGCCACATTGACAGCGCCGCGCCCGCACGCAAGGGCTCGTCGTGATCGACGATCGACGCGGTCGTCGAGCCGGCCCGACGGACGACTGGGTGGACGACGCCAACGCGGCGCTGCTCACGGACCTGTACGAGCTGACGATGCTCCAGGCCTACTGGGCCGAGGGCATGCACGACGAGGCGGTGTTCAGCCTGTTCGTGCGGCGGCTCCCGCCCGGACGGAGCTACCTCCTCGCCTGTGGCCTCGGCACCGCGCTCGAGCGGCTCGAGCGTCTTCGCTTCGACGAGGACGCCTGCGACTGGCTCGGGTCCCTCGGGATCTTCGAGGACGCGTTCCTGAGATGGCTCCGCGACCTGCGGTTCGGTGGGGACGTGTGGGCGCTGCCCGAGGGGACGCCGTTCTTCCCGGAGGAGCCGCTCCTCGAGGTCGCGGCGCCGTTGCCCGAGGCGCAGGTCGTCGAGACGCTGGTGATGAACCAGGTGCACCTCCAGACGGTGCTCGCTTCGAAGGCGGCGCGCGTGGTCGAGGCGGCGCGCGGACGGCGCGTGGTCGACTTCGGCCTGCGCCGGATGCACGGCGCCGACGCGGGGCTCAAGGCGGCTCGCGCGTTCCACGTGGCGGGTGTGGCCGCGACCAGCAACGTGCTCGCCGGGCGCGTCTACGGCCTCGAGGTGTCCGGGACCATGGCCCACAGCTTCGTGCAGGCGTACGACGGCGAGCTCGAGGCGTTCCGCGCGTTCGCGCGCGTGCACCCCGAGACCGTGCTCCTCGTCGACACCTACGACACCGCCGAGGGCGTGCGCAACGTCGTCCGGCTCGCGGGCGAGCTCGGAGACGCCTTCCGCGTGCGGGGCGTCCGGCTCGACTCGGGAGACCTCGGCGCGCTCGCGTTCGAGGCGCGGCGCATCCTCGACGAGGCGGGGCTCGAAGGCGTGCGCATCTTCGCGAGCGGCGGGCTCGACGAGCACGCCGTCGACGCGCTCCTCTGCGGCGGTGCGCCGATCGACGCCTTCGGGGTCGGCACCACCATGGGCGTCTCCGACGACGCCCCCGCGCTCGACATCGCCTACAAGCTCACCTCGTACGCGGGCCGGCCGCGCCTCAAGCTGTCCACGGGAAAGCGCATCCTCCCCGGCCGCAAGCAGGTGTTCCGCATCGAAGAGGACGGCCGCGCCGTGCGCGACGTCCTCGCGTGCGACGGCGAGCAGCACCCCGGCCGACCGCTCCTCGTGAAGGTGATGGAGCGCGGTCGAGCGCTCCCCGCGGGCCGCGAGCCCCTCGACGCGGCGCGCGAGCGCGCCCGCACCGAGATCGCCCGCCTCCCCGATCGCCTGCGCACCCTCGCCCCCGCCGATCCACCCTACGAGGTGCGCGTGAGCGACGAGCTCACCCGCCGGCACGAGGAGGCGATCGCGGCCGTCGAGGCGGCCACCCGGGCGCGGTGACCGGCGTCGATCGCGTCGTCGTGGGCAGCCGCTTCCGGGCGTCGCCGAGAGAGCCCGCCCGTTGCCGAGCCCCGGCCGCCGACCCTCGCGTGCAGCGAGAGGAGGGGTATGATCTCCCCATGGTGCGACCGTGGCCCGCTGACGTGGAGCGCTTGTTCTGGGATGTGGAGCCGGCGTCGGTCGACCTGCGGGCTCACGGCGACTACGTCATGGAACGGGTGATGACGCGCGGCTCGCTCGCGGCCATGACTTGGCTGCGCTCGACCTACACGGCCGACGAGCTCGCCGACTTCCTCGAGCGTCGCGGGCGTCGCCTCGCGCCCCGTGACCGCGCCTACTGGCGGCTGGTTGCCGGGTTGCCTCCGGACGACGAGCCGGGTGGCGCGAGGCCGCCGTGGACGGCGTCGTGACAGAGCCCTCCGAGGCGATACGGCGGGCGCTCGAGGTCGTCGCTCCGAGCCTGCCCGAGGATGCCTACCTGGCGGGAGGCACCGCGGTCGCGGCGCGCTTCGGGCATCGGGTCTCGCGGGACCTGGACCTATTCACGATCGAGACCGACCCGCAGGGGCTGGTCGAGGCGCTGGCCGATCGAGCGGAGGTGCGCGTCACCGCGCGGAGCGAAGGAACGGTCTACCTCGAGGTCGCCGAGGTGCCCGTCAGCGTCATACGTCATCGATACCCGCTGATAGGCGACGCGGAGCGTGTGGGGGACCTGCCCGTGCGCGTCGCGAGCCTTCCCGACCTGACGGCGATGAAGCTCCACGCCGTCGCATCGCGAGGGGCCGCGCGCGACTTCTGGGACCTGCACGAGCTGATCACCCGCCGTTCGATCTCGCTCCCCGAGGCGCTCGAGGAGCATTCGCGCCGCTACCCGAGAGAGGATTCGGGTCACGTCTTGCGGAGCCTCGCCTACTTCGGAGACGCCGAAGCCGCTCCGATGCCGGCGGGGCTCGACCGCGACCGGTGGCGCGCCATCCGCCACGACTTCGAGCGGTGGGTCCGACAGGTCTGAGCGTCTCCTCAGAAGGTGATGCCGAACTGGAAGCCCACGGGCCAGCTCATCCGGAAGAGGAGCGCGTTGCGGTCGCTGAAGTGCCACCGGGCGCCGAAGGACGCGAGCGGGTAGAACCGCAGGTAGGTGTGGCTGTGGCAGTCGTGGCCGCCGTCGCGGCAATGGTCGTAGCTCCAAAACGCGGACGCCATGCCGAGCTCGGGGAAGATCGACCAGCTCTCGTTCAGGTACAGGTTCCACTGCACCGCGACGACCGGCATGAGGCTCCATCCGTCGTGGTAGCGGAGCTGATCGAAGTGGTCGTCGTAGTGGCGGTCGTGGAAGGACCAGAAGAACACATCGAGGCCCGGGCTGATCGCCAGCTCGTCCTGGATGCTGCCTCCGCGCAGGAAGCCGTCCGGCACGATCGGGATGTCCACACGGAAGCCGACGCCGAAGGCCTCGTGCCAGCCGAGGTCGAGGTGGACGTCGAAGCGGACCCCGTCGATCTTGCGGGCGCGGCCCCGCTGGGCCTGGGCATCCGCGGAGGTGAGGCACGCGCAGAGGACGACGAGGAGGCTGACTGCGGTCTTGGTTGCCGTGTTCATGGAGACCTCGTTCATGGATATGCATACTAAGATTTCCACATCACGAGCAGCAACAGGTTTTTTTGCGTGCTGACACATCCAAATTCTACTAGACGATATGCATATCCCGTTGTAGGCTCCACTTCGTGGGCCAGGACCGAAGGGCGATCGGGGAGCGGATCCGCGCGGCGCGGGAGCACCTCGGCCGAAACCGCAACCAGCTCGCTCGGGAGCTCGGGACCTCCTGGCAGCACGTGGGCCGCTGGGAGCAGGGGCTGACCGAGCCGTCCCCGGAGTCGCTCCGCCGGATCGCCGGGTACCTCGGCGTCAGCGTCGACTACCTCCTGACCGGCGCCGATTTCGTCGCCCCGGCCCAGGTGCAGCCCTCGGGCGAGGGGCTCGCCGAGTTCCTGCGCTCCTACGCGCCGGCCGACCTCTCGGAGGCCGAGGTGGCGTGGCTCCGCGCGGCCCCCATCGACCACGCCCTCGCCACGCCCGGGGAGTACGTGAACATGCTGCACGCGCTCCGCGGCGGCGCGGCTCCCGCCACGCGGGAGCGGCTGCCGCGGGAGAAGTCCGGACGGCAGCGCAAGGTGTCCTGGGACGACGTCGCTGGCGAGCTCGGACGCGCGGCGTCGACCGCGACCAGGAGGAAACCATGAAGGCAGTCGTCTTCGTCTCGGTGCTCTCGGCCTCCACGATGCGCGTATGCGGAGAGGATCCGCCACCACCACCGCCGCCTCCGCCCGTCGCCTCCGCCACGGTCGTGGCGGAGGTCGAGCTGCCGCCGCCCGCCCACGGCGGGGAGGTCGTCTTCGTCGAGGACCGTCCGGTCGAGGTCGTCGTGCAGAACGACGGCGAGGTGCACGCCTGGGTGGTCCATCCCGCGCCTCCGCCGCCCGACTTCCAGATGGTCGTGAACGTGCACGGGGACGACGGGGCGGTCCATCCGGTGCAGCTCGCATGGAACGCCGAGGCCGAGGTCTACGCGGGCCGGCTGGTCGAGGTACGCCCGGCCCCCGGGCCCGTCGAGGTCCACGTCGCCTTCGCGGGCCGTGTGCGGCGCGCGCACATCGCGCGCGTGAGAGTGGTGCGGCCGCGCTTCAGCGTCTTCGTCGACCACGACGTCGACGTCCACGTCGAAGGGCCCGGACGGCGTGTCGGTCACGTGCGCGGCCGAGGTCCCCACGGCCGGGTCGACGTGCACGTCCACGGGCCCACCCCGCCGCCGCCGCCCCACGTGAGCGTGCGCATCGAGGGCCCGGTTCCACCGCCGCCGCCGCGGCTCGAGGTCTCGGTCGGCGCGCGCGTCGAGGGAGACGTCCACGTGAAGCGCCGTGGTCGCCGGGGCCGCCGACACAGGCCGGGCCGCCACTGACCGCTCACGCCGTGCCGGTCACCACCGCCGAGCTCGGTCTCGACGAGGTGCCCTGGATCGGGCGCGTCGTCGGCGGCCGCTTCCGGATCGACGAGCCGCTCGGCGAGGGCGGGCTCGCGGTCGTCTACCGCGCCGAGCACCTGGAGCTCGGGCGTCCGGTCGCGGTGAAGGTGCTCCACGCCTCGCTCGGCACGCACGGCGAGGCGCGCGGCCGCTTCGTCCGCGAGGCCAAGGCGCTCGCCTCCCTCGCCCACCCGCACGTGGTCGGGCTGATCGACTTCGGCCTCGAGGGGTACATCCCCTACCTCGTGATGGAGCTCCTCGAAGGGGAGAGCCTCGACGCGACCCTCGAACGCGAGGGCCGTGTGCCCGCCGGCCGCGCGCTCGTCATCGCGCGCCAGATGCTGCGCGCCCTCGCCTTCGCGCACGCGCGCGGGCTCGTGCACCGCGACATCAAGCCGGGCAATGTGTTCCTCCAGAGCCTGCAGGGCGAGTCGCACGTCAGGCTCCTCGACTTCGGGCTCGCGAAGTTCCTCGAGCGTGAGTCGCGCTCGGGCCAGGCGCTCACGCGCGCGGGAACCGTCTCCGGCACGCCGGCCTACATGGCGCCGGAGCAGGCCGGGGCGCGGGAGGCGGACGGGCGCGCCGACCTCTACGCGACCGGCGTGGTGCTGTACGAGATGCTCGCCGGTCGCTGTCCCTTCGAGGGCGGCTCCGCCGAGGTCATGCGCGCGAAGATGCTCACGGACCCGCCGCCGGTCTCCGAGGTGTGTCCGGAGGCCGACGTCCCGCCCGCCCTCGAGGCCGCGCTGCGACGCGCGCTCGCGCGCGAGCCCCGGAACCGTTTCGAGTCGGCGGCGCAGATGCTGGAGGCGCTCGACGCCGTCTCGCCGGGCGGCCGGGCGGCCTCGCGCGCGCCGGTCACCTCGCGACCCGGATGGTGGCCCGTCGCGCTGCTCGCGCCCCTGTTGCCGGCCATGATCTGCGTCACCGTCGGCGCGACCGCGCTATTCGTCCGGGCGCTCCTGCCGGACGAGGCCGAGCCGGTGGCCGAGGCCGCCGCCGTGGCGCCGGAGGAGGAGCCCCGCTTCGGCGACCTCCCGTTCCTCCCCCGCCTTGCGCCCGATGAGTGGGCCGATCCCGACACACCGAGTCTCCTCCGAGACGCGCACGCCCGAATCGAGGCCGGCGAGGACATCGACGCCGCGACGCAGACCGACCTCCTCCAGTACGCACGAAGCCATCCGGACGATCCGCGGCCGCACCTCCTGCTCGGGCACGTCTACGCCGCCCGGCTCTGGCGCTCGGACGCGCTGTCCGAGTACGAGGCGGCCCACCGCATCGACGCGGCCGCCCGTCGCGACCCGCGGATGCTCGACAACCTGGTCGAGCTCGTCGCCCATCGCCACCGCCGCGTCAGCGAGCGCGCCGCACGAGCGGTCGAGCGCATCTACGGCGCCGAGGCCCTCGAGGCGATCGATCGCGCGCTCGCGTCCGGCTCGGTGCGCGGCGTCGGCGCCGAGCGCCTCCAAGCCCTCCGGCGCCGCATCGAGCCCTGAGACCGCGCCTGGCCTCGGCCACGACGCGCCGCCCGCGGCGGCCGCCACGTCTTCGACCGCGTCAACTACTGCCCGCTCTGCTGCAACACCGGCGAGTGCAGCGGCGCGATGTGCGACGGCTGCATGATGCACCAATAGGTGCACGCGACCGTCGGGTTCGTGCACCGGACGTGCGTCGGCCCGTCTCGGGAGCCCTGACTTCTCGCGCGAGGAGCCGCGGTTTCGTGCACCGCCGGTGCACGGTTTGGGGACAGGATCGCTGGCCAGCCTCGGGCCGTCCGGCGCATGATGGCTGGGTCGATGAGCGCGGCACCGGACGTCTTCGGGTACCTGGACTACAGGGCCTTTCTGCGTGACGCATACCGCGACGCGCGGGGACGGCGCGGTTGGTCGTTCCGCGCGCTCGCGCGGCGGGCCGGCATCCGATCCTCGAGCTTCCTCAAGCGGGTGATGGACGGCGAGCGGAACCTCGCCATGCCCACGGCGCGACGTGTGGCCGGCGCCCTCGGGCTCCGGGGCGAGGCCGCGGACTTCTTCGTCTCGCTCGTGCGGTTCAACCAGGCCCCGACCTCGCGGGAGCGGGGCGAGGCGTACGCGCGGCTGCATCGGTTCGAGGCGTACCGGCGGGCCCGGCCGCTCGAGGCGGAGCGCGACGCCTACCACGCCCACTGGTACTACCCCGCCATCCGCGAGCTCTCGACCAGCCCGCGGTTTCGGCGCGACCCGGAGTGGATCGCGCGGGCGCTCCGACCGGCCATCCAGCCGCGCGACGCCGGCGAAGCGCTCGGGGTGCTCGAGCGGCTGGGCCTCCTCGGCGGCGGCGGCGAGCAGGCGCTCGTGACCAGCGGGCGCGAGACCGGGAGCGTGCACCTCGCGCGCTTCCACCGCGCGATGATGGAGCGCGCGTCCGAGGCCATCGACGCGGTCCCGCCAGACGAGCGGGACATCGCCTCGATCACCGTCTGCGTAGGGCCCGGCGATCTGGCCCGGCTCAAGCGGCGCGTCCAGGAGATGCGCGCCGAGCTGCTCGGGGAGTTCGGCACGGCCGAGGACGGCGAGCAGGTGGTACAGCTCAATGTGCAGCTCTTCCCGCTGTCACGGCGCCTCTCCGAGGAGACCGGATGAGGGCTCGCTCGCTCCTCCTCGTGGCGCCCGCCCTGGCGCTCGCGCTGATGCCGCCCGCGTGCGCCGGGACGGAGTCGGGCAACCCGCGCTGTGCGCCGCCGCCCTGCCCGATCCAGCTCGGTGATTGGCAGACGCGGGGGACGATCAGCACCGATCGCAGCACGCCGCCGATCCGGCTCCACAACTGTGGCTGGGCCGTCGGAGGTGAGATTCGTTGGGAGCTGTCGGTCGAAGGCGAGATCCGTTGGGCGCTGTCGGACGCCGAGCGCACCGACGACGGCGCGCTTCGTGTGACGCTCCGCGGGGCCACGGGTCCCGAGGAAGCGACCTGGATCGTGGCCGAGGGACAGCGGTGGCGCGCGGTCGGTGGCGAGCTCACCATCACGCCCGACGCCAGCGTCTCGGGCGCCCTCGACTTGCGCCAGGAGCTCGGCCCGGACGCGGGTACGCCCCGCTCGCGCTGGGTGCCGGTCGAGGGCGAGCTCGACGTCCTCTGCAGTGACGGGGAGCCCGGGGTACCCGTCGTCACGGGAGCCGGCGAGACCGTCGTCATCGGCTGCCACGAGACGTGGTCCCGCACGCCGCCGCCGTGCGACGACACTCCGTCGGGGTGCTGACTCTGCACCCGGGCCGAGTCTCCGTTCCATGAGCCGAGCCTCGAGAGAGTGCTAGGGGACGGACCTCGGTTTCTCGGTTCTCTGGGCCGGAAAACGCCGTGGTTACGTGGAGCGAAAACCGAGAAACCGAGGTCCGTCCCCCTAGGGTTCGCCGCGGGTGCGTAGGGCGGAAGGATCTCAGTCGTCGCCGATGCGCTTCTTGAGCGCCGCCAGCTCGCGTTCGACTGCCTTGTCGCGCCGCTTCGCCTCGCGTGCCTCGGCCCCGCGCCGCTTCCGCTCCGCCTTCTCACGCAGGCGCGCCTCGCGCGCGAGGTCCCGGGCCGACTTCTCGGGCGGCGCAGGCTCCCCCAGCCGGTCCGCCGCCTCCTCGAGGGCCGCCCGGGCCGCCTGGGCGCCGACCTCCCAACCGAACCCCTGCAGCACGTAGCGAAAGATGCGGCGCACCCCGACCTCCGGATCGTTCTACGGCTCGCGGAGGGCACCCCTGCCCTGCACGCCCCGCCGGCGACAGTGCTAGGGGACGGACCTCGGTTTCTCGGTTCTCTGGGCCGGAAAACGCCGTGGTTACGTGGAGCGAAACTGAGAAACCGAGGTCCGTCCCCTAGGCGTCCCCGTCCTCTAGGCGTCCCTCAGTACGTCCATCCCCCCTGGTGGTCGAGCAGGGCATCCACCAGGCCCTCGCCGACGACCTCGGCCACGAGCACCCACTCGCCGCCCATCTCGGTCACGATGAGGGTAACGAGTCCCATCGGTGTTCCGACCCCACTGCCGGAGCTCTCCATCACGATGGTCAGGTGGTCCACGATGAAGTCCGAGACCTTGCGGATCACGTACCCCTCCGGCCGGTGGCGTTGCACGAGCGTGTCGAGGTCGGGATCCATGTCCAATGCCGTAGCGACCATCGACTCCCACACGCCGATCGACGAGCTCGAGAAGCTCGCGTCGGTCCCCCAGTAGAACAGAGTGTCGTCGTCCGACCAGCGCGCGCCGCTGGCCCACCCCTCGGTGAACAGCGCCGTCGCCGAGTCCTCGGTGTCGGTGACCCCGAGGTAGAGGTCGAGTCGAGAGAAGGTCCCGGCGGGACTGGGGAACGCGATGCGGGCGCCGTCGGGCGAGAAGACCGGGTTCCGGCCGTCTCCGAAGGCCACGCCCACGGTTGCGGACAGGACGTGGTCGAAGGACCCGTCGAAGGCCGCGACTCGCAGCGACCCCGCGTCGTTGAACGCCACGACCGAAGCGTCCGGGCTGAAGACGTAGTCCTCGGCGTAGACGCCGGTCGCTGGGCTCACCGCGCGCACGCCGGTGCCGTCCCACTCCGCGGTCCGGAGGGTGCCGCCGTCCCAGGGGCCGTCGAGGTAGACGAACCGGGAGCCGTCGCGGGAGGAGCGAGGCCGCATGCCGGGACCGACCTCGGTTCGCGCGCCGCCGGTGGCGTCGTCGACGTAGACGGTGCCATCCGCCACGTAGACGGCGCGGTCGCCGGCGCCGAACCCGAAGTCGGGGCCACCGCCGGTGGGCGTGAGGTCGACGACCGAGCCGTCGTCGGTGGCGGCGCAGACGTAGTGGTGGCGGAACCAGTCTCCGCTGCTCTCGTAGGACGTCTCGAGCTGCACGAACGCGCTGTCGGGCGACCACTGCCAGATCCGGTCGATGGAGATCGGAGAGGCATTGCCCTCGACGGAGCCGCAGTTGTTGTCCGAGCGGCCGTCCACGAAGCCCATCCGGAGCTGGCCCGCGCCGAGGATGGCGATCTTGGCCGAGTCCGGCGACCAGGCGAAGCCGCTCGTCCAGCTCGCCGTCACCTCGCGCGCTTCCATGGAGCCGTCGACGGGCCGCACGTAGAGGTGGTGATCGGACACCTCGATCCACGCGACCCAGAGGCCGTCGGGGCTCAGGACGGGCCGGTAGTGGTCCTCGCCGTAGTCGTCGTAGCCATCGACGATGTCGATGGAGAGCTGCTCGGCGGCGTCGAGGTCGGGGCCGTCTTCACCGAGCGGCGCGCTCCACAGGCGGGCCGTCGACACGATGTCCCCGGCCTCGTCGGCCCGGACGAAGACGAAGCTCGGCTCGATCGCCGGCGTGGTGCCGCCGTCCGTGTCGCCGCCGCCGCCGTCCTCCGGCGTGCCGCCGTCGGTGCCCGGGCCGCCGTCGGTGCCCCCGCCCCCGCCGTCGGCCATGCCGCCGGCGTCGACGCCGGGAGAGCCGCCGCCGTCGTCGTCCCCACAACCGGCGGCGATCAGCACCCCCACCAGCACCACCGACAGCCGAGTCTCCATCATCGCTCCTCCTTTTCGCGCTTGTAGGAATGCCCGTAGGTAAGGTCGTCACTCATTTGGATGACGACGCAGGGGCCGCAGGTCCGGCACGAGGTCGCGGATCCGGCCGGCGGTCTGGGCCTGGGTTCTGACGCCCAGCTTGTCCTTCAGGCGGGCCAGGTGAGTGCGCACGGTATGGACCGAGACGCCGCGGCGCGCGGCGTGCTCGGCGAGCGTGACGCCGGAGGCGAGGGCCATGGCCAGGTCGGCCTCGGCCGGCGTGACGCCGAGGAGGCCCTCGATCTCGTCCCCGCTCCGCGGCGAGCGTGGGGCCGTGATCAGGAGGAGGGCACGTCCGCCGTCGTCGACGATCGAAGCCGCACGCTCGCTCTGCCGCGGCAACCGGACCGCCGTCACGCCGAGGGTCGCGCCGGTCGTGGGATCCCGGAGGGCGACCGAGCGCCTGCCTGCCTTCAGATCCGGTGGACTCGAGAGCACCGCGGTCAGGAGCTCTCCAAGGGCGGATCGTGAGCCGCGATGGCCCGTGTCGAGCACGCCGTCCCGGAGGACCAGCGCCCCCGACGCGAACAGCTCGCGGGCGCGCACGTTCGCGAGCTGCACGCGCCCACGACCGTCCACCACGATCATGCCGAGGTCGAGGACATCGAGCGCGCTCCGCAGGTCGTCCGCGTCGCGTCGAGCATCGGCCAGCCGCTCCGAGACGATGACCGCGTGCCGGATGTGCGGGAGCAGCGCGCGCATCGTCCGGATCTCGGCCTCGCCGACGTGACCGGCGCCGGCGGTCCGCTGCAGCCCGACGATGCCGGTACCACGCTCGTCGCGGAACAGGACCCCGCCCACGTAGTATCGGAGGTCGAGGGTCGCGAGGAAGTCCGAGTAGAACTCGGAGCGGTCCATCTCGCGCTCGGTGGAGTGGGCGTAGTCGTAGACGATCTCGCCGGCACGGGACGTTCGGAGCCGGGCGAGGCGCGGGCACTGGAAACGGTAGTAGGCCGCGTAGTCCTCCTCGCTCCCCGCGGCCATCTCGCCCCCGGCCTCGAAGAAGCGGATCCGCTCCGAGGGCAGGTCGTAGACCTCGACGTGCCCATGATCCCGCCGAGGGCCGGGGCCATCGCCGCGATCGCGTCGGGCCACTTCTCGCCGTCCAGAGCGGCCGCGTTCAGGCGACCGACGATCTCCAGCAGCTCCCCCTCCCCAACCCGCGACTCGACCGTCACCGTACTGGAGCAATCCTGCGGGAGCGCGGGGCGAACCACAACTGTGAGAAGCAGTCGGACCGGCTCAGGCCGTGAGGGCGAGCTTCACGATCTCCGGGGCGCTGCCGACGCGGGCCGGCGGGCCCCAGAAGCCGCAGCCGCGGCTCACGTAGATGTGGGCGTCGTCGTGACGGTAGAGCCCGCGGTTGTAGCGGTAGCCGAGGCCGACCAGCTCGGTGAAGGGGAAGATCTGGCCGCCGTGCGTGTGGCCCGAGATCTGGAGACCCACGCCTCGCTCGACGGCTGCCTCGAAGTTGACCGGCTGGTGCGCGAGGAGCACCGCGGCCCGGTCCTCGTCCCGGTCCGCGAGCGCCGCGTCGAGGTCGTAGCCCCGCCCGCCACGCCGGCGCGCGCCGTACCAGTCGTCGACGCCGACGAGATCGAGGCTGGCCCCGGCGTCGCCGATCGGCACCCGGCGGTTGCGCAGGACCGACACGCCGAGCCGTTCGAGCAACCCCGTCCACTCCTCGACGCCCGCGTAGTACTCGTGGTTGCCGGTGACGAAGAAGGTGCCGAACCGCGATCGGAGCCGGCCGAGACCGGCCACCGCGTCGCCCAGCGTTCGGCTGTCCGCGTCGACCAGGTCGCCCGTGATGGCGATCACGTCGGGCCGCAGGGCGTTCACCTCCGTGACCAGCGCGTCGACGAAGGACCGGCCGATGAAGGAGCCCACGTGGATGTCGGTGAGCTGGACGATGGTGAGTCCGTCGAGCTGCCTGGAAAGCCGCGGCAACGGCACGGCGACCTCGGTGATCTCGGGCGGCGTGAAGGCGCGAAGCGAGCCGTAGCCGGCGGTCAGGGTGCCGCCCGCGAGGACCACGCTCGGAAGCGCGCGGGTCACGAACCGGCGGCGACCGAGGTCGGGCGGCTCGCGGGCCGGAAGGTCCGCGTCGAGCGCGGCCGCTTCGACTGTGTCGGAGGCGCGCCTGGTGCCGGACAGCCGCTCGCCGAGCGCGAAGGCGAGGCGCACCACGTCGCCCGCCGCCTGCGCGACGACCATGCAGAGGGCGAAGCCCATCCAGCTGAACGCGACGACCTCGTACAGGCGCTCCACCTCCGGGCCGATGTCTCGGATGGGCCCACGGAGCAGGACGAGCACCGTCACGACGAGCAGGAAGGCGCCGAGCCCGCGCCGCCACGCTCGGTTCGGCGCCACCTGCCGGACCAGGCGATACAGGTACAGGTGGCCGAGCAGGGCACCGCCACCGATGATCAGGGAGAACACCGCCGAACAGGATACGGCATCGCGCTGCGGAGGCGCGCGCGGAGCACGCTCGACGCGCACGTCCGTGGCGATGCAGGTGATGTGAGGCGCGTTGGCCGCCCCCTGCCCCTAGAGCGATCACGCCGGTCGGCGGGGCTGCCAGACGGCGAGGATGACGGCGGCTACCGTCACCGTGCAGCCGAGCAGGGTCTGCGCTCGGGGTACCTCGGCGAGCCACCACCAGGCGAGCACCGTCGAGCCGACGGGCTCGCCGACGGTCGCGATCCCGACGACCGTCGGCCGCGTGTGCCGGAGCGACCAGGTGATGAGCGTGTGGCCGACGAGCTGGGGCACGAGCGCCGAGAGCAGGACGAACACGAACGACTCGGTCGACGCGAAGGCGAGGGGCGCGCCGGTGAGCAGGGCGGCGCCGAGCAGCGTGACGGCGCCGATCGCCGTGGCGACGCCGAGGAAGGCCCACGGGTCGAGCTCGCTCCCGTGCCGCCGCACGATGAGCAGGTAGACCGCCATCGCCGCGGCGCCCGCGAGCGCGAGGCCGTCGCCGAGCAGCGCGTCGCCGGACGCGAGGTCGGCGCCGCCGATCAGCCCGAGCCCGATCAGCGCGAGCGCGATCGACACGAAGTGACGTCGATCGGGCCGGTCTCGTCCGGTGACGAGCGCCACCGCCGCGAGCAGGAGGGGCGTCGCGGTGACGAGCGTCACCGAGGCCGCGACGGAGGTGAGCCGGAGGGACGCGACCCAGGTGCCGAAGTGCACGGCGTAGAGGAGCCCGCAGACCGCCGCCGACCGCAGGACCGCTCGCGGCAGCCGCCCGGCGCGCGCGCCGCGGATCGTGAAGGGCGCGAGGAGCAGCGAGGCGATGCACAACCGGCCCCCGGCGACGACGAGCGGATGGGTCGGCGCGGCCTGCTTGAAGAAGAGGGCGGCGAACGAGATGGCGAGGACGGCGACCGCGAGGGCGGGCGCGACGTACACACCTCCGTGAACCTCTCTTCGCACCGATCGCGTCATCGTCTTCGCACCGAGCCAAGAGATCGTCAATGATTCTGCTGCGAGCTGGGCTGGCACGAAACTGGCCACGTGGCCGGAAAAGTGAGGAGGCCCCGATGGTGTACGCATCCCTGCTTGCCTTGACCACCGTGTGGACCGTGGCCGGCGTCGCCGCCGTGTGGAGGGTCCGGCGCCGAGCGGCGGCGCGGCGCGCCGACGGCCCGCTCCCGCCCGTCTCGGTCCTCAAGCCGCTGCGAGGCGTCGACGAGGACCTCGAGGCGAACCTCCGGACCTTCTTCGAGCAGGACCACCCCGATCACGAGCTCGTCTTCGGGGTCGAGGGCGCGGACGACCCCGCGCTCGCCGTCGTGCGTCGGCTGCGCCGCGAGTACCCGAACACGCGCGCGCGCATCGTCGTCCACGACGGCGGGCGCGGGATCAACCCGAAGGTCTCGAACCTCCGCGCGATGATGGAGGCGGTCGCCCACGACGTCGTCGTCATCAGCGACAGCAACGTCGCGGTCGCCCCCGACTACCTGAGCCGGATGGCCTCCGAGCTCGGCGACCCGCGCGTGGGTGTCGTCACGAGCATGTTCGCGGGCGCCGGCGAGCGCACGATCGGCGCCGCGCTCGAGAACCTCCACCTGAACGGGGCCGTCGCCGCGGGCGCCGCGCTCCCGACGGACCTGCTCGACCACCCCGTGGTCGTCGGCAAGTCGATGATGTTCCGCCGCTCGGTGCTCGAGCGCCTCGGCGGGCTCGAGAGCGTCGCGAACGTGCTCGCCGAGGACTACGTCATGGGCCGCATGTTCCACGCGGCGGGCTACGAGGTGCGGCTGTGTCCGCAGCCGATCCGCAACGTGAACGCCCGCACGACGGTGCGCGCCTTCTTCGATCGCCACGTCCGCTGGGGGATGATCCGCCTCCGCATGAAGCCGGTCGCCTTCGTGCTCGAGCCCCTCACCCACCCGCTGTTCGTCGCGCTCCTCGCGCCCCTGTTCGGCATGACGGGCGCGGGCCCCGTGCTGTGGGCCTTGGCCCTGACGCTCGTCCGCGACGGTGTCCAGTGGCTCACGCTCCGAGGCCCGCAGGGCCTCCTGCGCGCCCTCCCGCTGTTTCCGCTCCGCGACGCCGTCGTCCTCGCGGCTTGGGCCACGGCCTTCTTCCGCAGGCACGTCGTGTGGCGTGGCAACCGCGTGCGCGTGAGCGCGGGCACCCGACTCTACGCCGAGCGCGAGACCCCGAGCCCGACGATCCTCTCGGTCGAGGGCTAGAGTGAGAAGGTGTCCACTGTCGTGGGCTCTCGAGGGCATCAGCTGCGACCACTCCGTGCGCGCCGTCAAGAACGCGCTCGAGGACGTCCAGGGAGTGAAGAGCGCGTCCGCCCGCATGGGGCACGCCGAGGTCGCGACGGGGGACGACACCGCCCGCGACGTCCTGGTCGCGCGACCGCGGAGCAGGGCTACAAGGTCGTGGGTGGGCGGCTGAACGCGCGCGCTGCTGGC
Source organism: Candidatus Neutrinellum sp. (assembly GCA_039794305.1). Lineage (GTDB taxonomy): Bacteria > Myxococcota_A > Polyangia > Polyangiales > JBDIVX01 > JBDIVX01. The sequence continues at coordinate 2,666 of JBDIVX010000133.1, read as the reverse complement.
CCGGACATCCCGAGCCCACGACTACGGCGGGTCATCACGGATGCTCGGCCGCATCTCGAGCTCGCGGCATCGGCCGGGTTTCCGCCCCGCGGCAGCGAGACGCGCCTCTGCGCGGCCGGCTACGAAGCACAGCTGCCCGGGGTGCTCGCACGTGTGGCTCGGCCGCGGACTCCCTCCCATGCCCCCACACGGCCGGTCTGGAGAGCGACGTACCGCACATGCCGCGGACACCATGAGCACCGCAACGCACATCAGCAGCGTGCATGTCCGCGCACGAGACCTACGGTCAGTCAGTGCACCGGATCGCACTGAAACGGCCATCGATTCCAACGTCGTTGGCGTCGTCGCGCGCCCAAACTCCACCGCGGATAGCGTGGGCATCCACGGAGTCCAGCTCGAGGAAGCCTGTCGTGATGATGTAGGTGGTGCTTCCCGCCTCACCGACAGCACCATCATACACGGTGACGCTGAGGCCGACGTCATCCTCTCTAAGAGGATCAGATTCGATATGATGACGACCCGCCACTACTCGATCCGCCGGCACCGAGATTGTGACCGTCACGTGGCCAGCTTCTGGTGTGGGCAGGCCCGTGCAGCTAGGCTCGTCCGAGCGCAAGTCGACTACCGCGAGCCCGCTTCGCCCTGCAACGATGCCGTGCGGCACCTCGATCGAGCGCTCCCCCGTCGCAACCGCCACTGGAGCATCGGTAATACGGTGGGTTTCGGAAGGCTCTGAACACCCCATACCGACCAGGCACCACAGAGCCACGAGACTGCTCCAGCCGACAAGACCTGGTAGGGCAGGGATCGAGGTCACCGGGGATGCCAAGGTTTCCTGCTTCACTGCTCTCATGGCGTACCTGCTGCACACCGCACATCGTCACGCGGCACGTACCGATCGGAGGCGATGAAGGTGCAGTCCGCGTCTGCACGCTCGTGAGGCACCCGGAACATCACACTTGCGTGATCGATGTTGCCATGCACGTCTGACGTCTCGAGCACCACCTCGTAAATCCGCGGTTCGAGACTTACACCGGCGCGTTCGCTTCTCAGACACACGTAGTCGTCCGCCACGATGGCATCCGGTGCGAATGGGCCGGTCCCGCGCCCACTACTTGGTTGCGAGGACCGGACGTCGACGACCCTGACCAGTGGGCTCGGATCACATGCATCCTGAGCCTCCGCCACGATGTCCGAGCCCAGCTCCAGCACGGCCCATGACTGGTTGGGTGGCCACAAGCAGTCGGCAGGTGCGTCGACCTCCAACACGGGGGGCGTAGTGTCGACGACCCGCAGAGTCTCCGAACCGCGGCCGACGGCACCGATGCTATCGGTAACCTGCAGAACCACATCCGTGGTACCGAACTCGAGGGAAGTCTCGAGCAGCTCGCCGTAGGTCGGATCCGCGGCACCAAGGCGCCACTGATACTGCCGGAGATCATCGTCTGGATCGGTGGAGCCCCCGGCATCCAACACGACCGATACCCCAGTCGTCTCACCACATTCGAGGATCCCCGTGGGCGAGATGGACGCGGTGGGGGCAGCGAGGTTACCCCTGCCGAGCAACGTTAGCCTAATCGACGTATCGCCGCTGCGAAGCACGGCGCCGGGCAACACGAACGCTCCGGTGTCACGATCAATCGTGCCCCTGAGCGCGACGAGATCGTTGCGAAGGGTAACGCTTGCTCGTTCACCATCGACCCGGAAGTTGACTCCTAGACGAGCGGCTCCGGGAGGAATGATGAAGTCACCGTCCAGCCACGTCCCGACCAGGAAGTCGTGGTTGAAGACCCTCACGTCGCTCATGTCTACGTCTGGGACGAGGATCGACGCCCCTTCTACCGTGAAGTCCTCGGTACGGCCGAGCAACTCTGTTATGACCAGAGTGCATCCGGTGGGAGGGCACGATCCCTCGATAGGGAAGACCGCGTAGCGAATGGAGCCGGACGCTGTCGTGCTGCCAGTGCTCCCGTCGACGTCAACCGCGACGGTCGACGGTGGAACGCCGCCCCCGCCGAACGTGGCCTCGGCCTGGGCCGGACCTCCCTGACCGAAGTTTGGTGGGGACGACCGGCACTCGGTCGATGTCGGGGACACGAATCCGATCTGGCACTCCTCGATGTCGCGCCAGAGGAATGGTGGTTCGCTGAAGAGCCCATATGCGCGGAACTCGTACTCGCACTTCGTACGGCACTCGTCCAGTATGCGAGATTCGCCAACCGTCGGGTCGGCACAGATGCGGAGTCGGATGTCATCCGGAAACCGTGCCAACTCGAAGCAAAATGCGTCATCACCCTCCCCCACGCAGTCGATCGCGCGCCCCGTGCACTCCCACAGGACCCCGTCTTCTCGTGGTAGATCGTCGCCACAGCCAAGGACTGCGCACGCAGTGACGACTACTCCAAGACCCGCTCCCGACAGGCGCACGACAGCCCCCTGACGCACCAACGACAAGCATGTCCGGCGTCGTGCGAGTCGGTCAACTGTCCCCAGCCGGGGCCAGCATCGACGTTCCGAGGAGTCTGCAGGGGCACCAGCCTCGTATCCGTTCAGGCCCCAGGTTGAGGCCGCGGGGGCCGCGTGAGACTCGGGAGGCATGACGACATCGACCGAGTCCCTGGAGCGAAAGATCGAGAACGCAGTGGAGCAACTGCTCCGCGAGCATC
>JBDIVX010000132.1:0-20697 GCA_039794305.1 Candidatus Neutrinellum sp. | reverse complement strand
ACGAGCGGACGAATGCAGGGCTCCGCCGCCGACTGCCGCGGCGGAGGTCGTCGCCGCAGCCGTCGCGACCACGCTGGAGGCCGCGAAACCCGGCACCAAGCGGCGTCCACGTCGGACCGTTCCCCCCTCAGCATCGGCGCGTCTGCAGTTCCCCGCGACGGCTCCGATCCGCTCCTCTATCCGTCACGAGCGGACGAATGCAGGGCTCCGCCGCCGACTGCCGCGGCGGAGGTCGTCGCCGCAGCCGTCGCGACCACGCTGGAGGCCGCGAAACCCGGCACCAAGCGGCGTCCACGTCGGACCGTTCCCCCCTCCCCCGGACCGTTCCCCCCTGCAGGGCGCCCCTGAACTCGGCTTTTCGGATCATTCGCCGGCTCCTACTCGAAGAAGATGTCGAAGATTGACGGACCGCGCGAGCCGGGTTGAACCCGTATCGGCGGTAGTGGATCACCGCGTTGCGTGGCTTGCATGATCCGATCGAAGCGCTGGAACTGCATACTTCCCACCTACTCGAATTCCGCCTTGATGCCCGCCTTCGCCAGTGCCGCCTCGATGTTGGCTAGGATCCTCCTCTTCTCACTGTCATTCGCCACCATACCGTCAGACCAGAGCCCGACGCTCGAGCGATAGACGATCAAGTCCACTGGCCCGGCCAACATCTCGGCGTCGATAGTCATCGTCCGTCCGTTTTCGGAGTATTGAAGCCCGCTGCGCCCAGGCAGCCGCACGGCAAAACCGTCTCCCGTCAACAAGTCCTTGGACATCTGCAGGCCCCAACTCATGGCACAATCGCCAAGTGCACCCGAATCCCGGTGACAGCGGGATTGTTCAATAGCGCTGGCTTCTCGATAGTCCGCCAGATGCTGTCCGGCCGCGGGGTTCTCCCAATGAATACATCTACCCGTCCACGGGCACCTTCTGCGAAGCTACGCGAAGCGTTTTGCCACAGCGGTTTCGCCTCGGACCAATGCAGCCCAGCCGATTCGAGCACCCTGCCACGCGGGGTCATCTCAAGGGTTGTTCCGCCCATTCGGCGGGCGTACCGGCCGGCAGCGTTCTTTGCCGCATCACCGCCGGACCAGAACACGCGGGTTGCGTCGTCCGCCGCTCCGCCCGCCGAAGCCCCACGCGACATCCAGCCCGCCATCCGCGCGCTTGCGCCGAACGCAGCGCCCAGCATCGCAGCGCCGGCGACCTGCCCCCAATCGACACACTCGAAGCTCCCGCCATTGGACAGGAGTTGTAGCACGAGCTCCGTGCCCCCACCGATGACCCCGCCGACGATGATCGGGGCGATCGGGAGCTCGCCGTCGATGTCGATGTAGTTGATGGGGTCGCCGTAGGCGTACTGGTAGAGGTTCGTGCCGCCGGCGAAGCCGCTCGGGTCCTTCGTCGTCCAGCGGCCCGCCCACGGGTCGTAGTCCCGCGCGCCGAAGTGGTACGTCTCGGTCGCCGCGTCCCAGATCCCTCCGGCGAAGCCGAAGGGCTGGTAGCCGATGCCCGTCCCCATCGGCCAGCCGTACGTCTCGTAGTCGACCAGCGACCTCACCGCGCCCGACGACCGGTCCACGACCGCGAGCACGCTGCCCCGCTCGTCGTGCACGTACTGGTCGACCGCGTTGATCGTCCCGTCACGCCCGTGATCCCAGAGCACCAGGTCGGGCACGTGCGCCCACACCGCGTAGACGAAGTAGCCGATGCGATCCCCGGGCACGTCCTCCCAGGCCCCGGGCCTGAGGTCGTCCAGATACACGAACCGCTGCCGAACGACGCCCGACACCCGCACCGCCACGCGGCGGCCCAGTCCGTCGTACTCGTACGTCGTCTCGACCCCGGTGCCCGAGTCCACGAACGACCGAAGCTGGCCCAGCGCGTCGTACTCGAACGTGCCGCGCGGGCTCGACGCGAGCTGCCCCGCGCCGTCGTAGGAGTATCCGGCGCTCGTGATCTGGTCGTCGTAGTTGTACGTGAAGGACCGGGTGCCGGCGCGTCCGGCGATGGACGAGAGGTTCCCGTTGGCGCCGTAGGTGTGGTCGTCCAGGACTCCTGCGGTGGCGTCCACGACACGCTTGACGCGCGAAGCCGAGTCGTACTGGACGGTCTTGTCCAGAGTCCGGGTGCCGATGCCCGTGCGGTACTCGACGATCTCGGTGGCGCGCCCGAGGCGATCGCGCGCGGTCACGAATGCCTCGAAGTACGGCCCGCGGGTCTGGTGCTGCGTCCCCCACGCGTCACCGTAGGCGTCGGCGTAGGCAATGCCGACGATCGACCCGAGCGAGTAGCCCGTGTACTCCGGAGTCGATTCCACGGAGAGCGTCCCCGACGGCGTCGCGATCTCGGTCGGATACCCGTCGACGTCGTAGTCGAATCCGAACGACTGCGTGCGCCCGCTGAGCGTCACGTCGAGGTCGACCAGCTCCCCCAGCCCGTCGATCGTCCGCCCGACCCCGCCGCTCGTCGCTCCGCTCCACGACTCGGAGACCAGCAACGGACCGTCGTAGCCCAGCGAGAGCCCGACAGCGGCGCCGTCGATGGAGGCGAGCTGACCGGTCGGATGGTAGGTGTACGCCAGCGTGTCGTGTGTCGTCGATAGCGAGCTCAGCCGGCCCGTCGTCGGCTCGAAGCTCGCGTCGGCCCACGTGGCCGACCGCACGGTCATCGTGTCGAAGTCGCGGTCGGCGTCGTGCTGGAAGTCGCGCTCCACGCCGCTGTAGCTCGGTGTCGACGGCGGCGTGTAGGTGTCGAGCAGGTCCGCCGGCGTGAAGTCGAACAGGTGCGCCGGCCTGCCGGGCGGCTTCACGGACTCCACGTTGCCATGACCGTCGTGGCCCAGCTCCAGCACGAGGCTCCCCGGGAACGTGATCCTCTCCGGCCACCCCCGGTCGTCCGCCACGATCGACGTGGTGACGGTCGACGAAGAGCCCACGCGCGAGACGATGGTCGAGAGCGCACGGCTCGACGGATGGTAGTCGAACGTCGTCCGTCGATAGTCCGGAGTGCCGGACGGTCCCTGGACGACGATGTCGAGGAGCCCGTCGGGGTCGTAGCCGAGCTGCACCGTATGGCGGCCCGGCTCGGTGACCGCCACCGGCCGGCCGTCGAGGTCCAGGCGCATCACCGTCCGGCGATCGGTCAGCCCCGACGGCGGGGTCAGCACGACCTCGAAGCCGGACGCGTCACGGGTGATCGTCCGCGTCCACTGCCGGCTCTCGGTCGCGCTCGCTCGAGTCAGCGTCTCGGTGAGCTGGTCGAGCGTTCCGCCGCCGCCCAAGACCACCGAGCGATCCATCGTCAGCGTCGTCGTCGTGCCGAGCGGGCGGGTCACGACGGCCTCGGCGATGTACGGCGCCTGGGATCCGAAGCGCGGATCGGGGGCCGTCTCGGTGCGGACCTCCGTCCCGTCCGCCAGGACGAATTCGGCGACGCCGTCGAAGCCGTAGACGGCGCTCGAAGCGGGCGCGTCCGGCGGATCCAGCGTGCGCTCCACGCCGTCGGTGTCGTGCGAGACCGTGTAGGTGGTCACGCGTCCGAGCGCCGTCGTCCGCTCCACCACGCCCTCGGCCACCTCCGACAGCGTCTGCGTGGCGAGGGCGGGGTCGGTGTCGGTCAGGAGCAACCCCAAGACGTCGTGCGTGTACCCATGGCTCCCGCCGCGCGCGTCGGTCATGCTCTCGAGCAGGCCCGGGTATCCGCTCTTGTACGTGAACTGGAAGTCGTAGAGGGCGTCGGGGTCGTCGAGCCGTGTGAGGTAGCCGCCCGGCGCCTCGAGCGCGGTCACGAGGCCGCCCGGTGACTCGATCCCGAACGTCGGCGTACGCAGGACGGTCGTGACGTTGCCGTCGAGGTCGGTCACGCTGGCGAGGCGGCCGTCCGAGTCGTACGCCAGCTCGAGGAGCGTGCTGCCCGTGATGGCGTCGACCGTTCGGAGGTGCAGGCCGGCCGCGTCGAACGCGTAGAGGAGCCTGCCGTCCTCGGACGGGATGACGTGGTCGTCGCGGAGCCCGCCGGTGACGGGCTGCTCGACGACCCGCAGCCTGTTCACGTCCCAGTCGGCGACGTACACCCGGCCGCGCCCGTCGACCGCCACGCCCCGGTTCTCGCCGAACAAGGTCCGTTGTGCCGGCGTGTGGTCGTCGCCCGTGCCCCAGAACGTGTCGCCCGCGTCGACCGGGTAGGTCGGCCCGGCGACGGTGAAGATCTTCCCGCTCTGCACGATCCGGCGGACGCGCGGGTAGCATGCGCTCCCGCAGAACGAGGAGATGACCGCGCGCTCGCTCACGTACACGTCGCCGTTGGGGGCGACCGTGAGGCCACGTACGTTCCCGAGGTCGGCGCCGAGGGCAGCAACCCCCTCCCCCACGTCGCCACCGCCTCCGGCGAACGTCCAGATGCGGCCGTCCGCGGTCACGCGCAGCACGCGGCCCGGGTCCTGATCGTCGGCGATCAGGATCCGGCCGTGGCCGTCGACGGCCAGGTCCCCGACGATGTCGAGGCAGGCTCCGACCGCGAGCTGCCCCTCGGTGATCCCGGAGCCGCAGGGCGCGTCTGCTCCTGCGCGGCGGTGGATCCGGCCGTCGGGAAGGACGGCGCGGACGGTCTTGCAGCCGTCGCCCACGTAGAGCTCGCCGGCGGGCCCGACGGCGACGGCGTTCGGCGCCTGGAAGAGGGCCGAGAGCGCGTCGCCCCCGTCCCCGGAGGAGCCGCTGCAGGACGGACGGGCGGTGCCGCAGTCCCCCGCGAAGTCCTGGAGCTCGGCGCTGCCCGTCCCGGTGAGCGAGGCGGGGACGAGGACCCGCACGCAGTGGTTTCCGCTGTCCGCGATGAAGATGCGCCCGTCGGGAGCGAGCGAGACGTCCCGCGGGCTGCTCAGCCGGCTCGACGTCGGCTCGCTGACGCCCGGGTCGTATCCAGGAGAGCCCGTCCCGGCCAGCACCGTCACGGCTCCCGTCGGCTCGACCCGCACGACCCTGTGCGCCCCCTCCACGGCGGCGATCACGCTGCCGTCGCCGGCCACGGCGATCCCCTTCACGTCGGTGAGCGAGGTCGCGACCGTCCGGATCGTGGGCAGCCGGGACTCGGCCGATCGCGTGCGCCCGTCGCCGTGGTACAGCGTGCGCGTGATGGGGTCGTAGGCGTGGTGGACGTCGAGCGACCAGCCGCCGAGGCCCTTCGCCTGGTCGTCCCACGTGCCGAGGTGCGTCCGGCGGGCATGCCAGAACGTCACCGAGCGGCTGGCCGGGCTGACCTCGGCGGTCGTCCCGCGCGGCAGCGCGAACGAGCGCCCGCCGGAGCCCGACGGATCGCCGTAGTCGAGCGGGTAGACGTACCCGAGCCGGACGAGCGCCGGCTGGGGGCCCTGGACCGTCCGGCCCCAGGCGTCGAGGCCGTCCCACGTCCACTCGAGCTCCGTCTGGGCGGGAGGCAGCTCGGCCGATCGCCACCTCTGACCGGCGATCTGGACCTCGACGACGATGCCGGTGCGACTCCCGGCCACGCCGTCGCTGAGCTTCAGTCGGAGGGTGTACGCGTCGAGCCGGCCTCGCTGCCGGTCGCTCCGGTAGACGAGCGCGTAGTCCGTGCCCGCGATCGGGATGGCCTCCCCGAGGGCGCGGTTGTCGCAATCGAGGATCGAGCCCGACGCGCTGCACGCCCGGTCGACGCGCTGCCGCGCGAGCCACTCGAGGTACGGGATGACGGCGTCGGCCGGCGGCTGGCCCGGCCAGTTGAAGTCGACCGGAGTGAAGTGCGTGAGCGGGATGCGCCACAGCTCCGTCCCCGGAGCGAACCCGGACTGGCACATGCGCGTCGCCTCGGTCGAGCCGACCGCGCCGCCGGTGGCCGTGCAGGTCCCTCCGCCCGCGTCGACGAGCTCGATGACGACGCCGTCGTCGAGCGGCACCCACGCCCCGGTGTCGAGGTCGTAGTAGCCGGCCGGCACCGTCCCTCCGACCGGGAAGCCGAGGAAGTTCTCGACGTAGGCGTACACGGGAGCCGAGAGCTCCGGAGCCTCGACGAACAGGCCGGTCGACGCGTTCTTCACGCGGAGCTCCGACGCGAACGTGAAGGCGGTCTCCGGCGGGAGCTCGCCGGGCATCGCCCCTTCGGCGGGCCCGGCCGCGCCGTCGACCGTGTACTCGCCGGCGCAGATGCGATAGGTGGGTACGCCCGTGCCGCCGGCGCTGACGGTGCGCCCCTCGGGGACGTACACCGCCGTCCGGCGGCTCCCTCGTCCGTCGTCGATGCTGGGGCCGACGAACACGTCCCAGGTCGCCGACGAGATGGGTCCGGAGCAGTCGGGCGGCTCCTCCACGAGCAACACGTCCGGTGCCCACACCTCGTCACCCCACTCGACGTCGATCCTCCGCTGGACCGGCAGGTAGCCCTCCTTCGTGTACTCGAGGGTCAGCGCACCTCCGCCGTTCACGACCAGGTCGAACATGCCCGTGCCGGTCCGGGTCATGGTCCAGCCGTACTGAGGCTGGCCGAGGACGCGCACCTCGACGCCTTCGAGGACGCCGCCCGCGTCGCGGCTCCGGACGATGCCTCGAACGTGCGCCGCGCGGTCGGGATCGATCGTCGCGGCGCCCATGGCCCACTGGACCCTGTCGTCCCCGGTGTAGAGGAACTGCGTCGCCTCGAACCCCGTCGTCACGACGGATCGGTCGAGGGGCGGCGGCGTGGGCTCGGCCGGGACGTATCCCGGCGGAGCGGTCTTCAGGACGAGCTGTGGCGCGGGGCGGCTCGCGTGCTCCTTCGCCACGAACGTGCAAGAGCCCGACCCGCCGAGTTGGAGCAGGATCCACCCGTCGAGGCCCCCGTACGTACCGTCGAGGAACCCCAGCACGTCCGCGGTCACGTCGATTTCCACGGTGCTGGAACCCGGCAGCGCGGATCCAGCGACTACTGCAGAGGCTACTGGCGCGTAGCTCGGCTCCAGACCCGAAGCCCACGCCTGCGGCGGCGCGGGACAGTCGGGCACGTAGTTGCCTAGGTTCGTGTCATGAGCGCAGCTCCACGTGACGTCCAGCTCACCCCAGGGTTGCTCGAGCCTGTGCAGCGCCAACCCGTCTGGGTAGACGTGACAGACCTCGAGCTCGACCCGCAACGTCGCGCTCAGCAGCCGGTTCGCCCCCACGGCGGTGGCCACCGCGCTGTCGTCGAATCCGATGAGATCCCCGTACCAATCGTCCACGTAGAGGAAGCTGGAGCCGCCGAAGTTCCGGTTCTTGGCGTAGTCACTGATCGAATCGATCGTCGCGTCGCCGTTCGTGTCGATCGCCGTCGTCGTGATCGCGAGGCGCGCAGCTCCCACGTCCTCGTCGGCCAGCGGTGACGCACACGACACCAGGACGGCGACCAAAGACCCGGCGACCACTCTGCGCATTCGTCCCTCCTGCCCCGCGCGAACGCGCGCTCGGGGGCATGCCGCTGCGGGATACCCCGGTGCCCCACCCCTTCGCGCCCGGCCCTGGATCCAATTCCGCGTATCGGGCGCGACACCCGCCCCGGGCCGGCGGGCGCGTGGCTCAGGGGAGGATCAGGTCGATGGCGCCGGGGCGGACTTCGGCGGTGAGGGGGGTGGCGCCGGCGGGCTCGCCGTCGATCTCGACGGGCATCGGCGGCGTGGCCTCGATGCGGACGCGGCGGCACTGGAGGTGGCGGAGGCGGCGGCTCTTGTGCTGGCCGAGGAAAAAGGGCGCGAGCGCGCGCGCGGTGCCGAGCAGGCCCGAGGCCTCGACGGCGAGGACGTCGAGCAGGCCGTCGTGGGGCGTCGACGGGGGCCGGAGCCACCCCTCCATCCCGGCGATGTTCGCGACGAAGACCGTGTGGGTGAGGAGCGAGGCGCCGAAGGTGTCGGTCTCGATCCGGACGCGCGCGGGGTGCGGATGGAGGGCCTGGGCGAGCCCGGCGCGCACGTAGGCCGCGAACCCGCTCCGGCTCTTGGCCCCGCGCGGGGCGCCCTCGATGATGCGCGCGGGCACGCCGAGCGCGGCGGTCAGGAGGAAGTACTGGTCACGGTCGGGCAGGTAGCCCACGTCGAACGGCTCGACGCGGCCTCGGACGAGCGTGTCGACCACGCCGTCGACGTCGTGCGGCAGCCGCAGAAGGGCCGCGATCACGTTCGCGGTGCCGACCGGCAGGTGCGCCACCGGGACGCGGCGGTCCGCGCGCACGAGCCCGGCCGCGGCCTCCTGCAGGGTGCCGTCTCCCCCGATCACGACGACCGCGTCGAACCCCTCTTCGGGGGCGGATGCCGTCCACTGCTCGACGTCGACGCCGCTCCGCGACGGGCGCAGCTCGCACTCGACGGCCTGGCTCCGGAGCGCCTCCTCGAGCGCGGCTCCGATGGGCAGGCCCCGGGCGTGCCCCGCCACCGGGTTGACGATCGCGAGCACCCGCCCGAAGCCCACGCGAGCCCACTAGGCCCGGCCGGCCCCTCGTCAACCGGTCAGGCGAGCTGGAAGTCCTTGCAGAACACGATGGGCGCGGCCGGGTCGTCGTAGCGCCGGAGGCGGTGGTCCCCGGTCGGGTAGCCGTGCGCGCAGGTCTCCCGGCAAGGGTCCCACATGGCGCAGTCCTCGCACGTGAAGCGCAGGGCGAACCGCGCCCGCTGCTCCCGGAACCGGGCGTCCTGCCGGATCCTCAAGGCTCGTCGATCTTGTCGACGCGGCGCCGGTGCCGGCCGCCCTCGAACTCGGCGTCGAGGAAGGCGTCGAGGATCGCGCCGGCGAGCCCCATCCCGACCACGCGCTGGCCCAGGCAGAGCACGTTGGCGTCGTTGTGCTCGCGGGCCATCCGCGCGCTGAAGGGCTCGCTGCACACGGCGGCGCGCACCCCCGGGGCGTGGCGGTTGGCCGTGATCGCCATGCCGATGCCCGTCCCGCACACGAGCAGGCCGAGGTCCGCGTCGCCACGCTCCACGCGCGAAGCGACCGCGTGGGCGAAGTCCGGGTAGTCGCAGGACGACTCGTCGCTCGTCCCGACGTCTTGCACGGCGAGGCCGCGCTCTTCGAGGAGCGACCTCAGGTGCTCCTTCAGGGGGAAGCCCGCGTGATCCGCCCCGATGGCGATGCGCCGCCCGTCGGCCATCGGGTCACCCGTGCCGGCCGAGGACGAGCGTGACGTTCGTCCCGCCGAAGCCGAAGCTGTTGTTCAGGGCGTACCGCACCTTGCGCTCGCGCGCCTCGTGCGGGACCAGATCGAGACCCTCGCAGGCCGGGTCGGGATCGTCGAGGTTGATGGTCGGCGGCACGCAGCCGTCCCGGAGGGTGAGCGCGCAGAGCACGCTCTCGAGGCCGCCGGCCGCGCCGAGGAGGTGACCGTGCATGCTCTTGGTGCTCGACACCCAGAGCCCACCGCTCGCGTGCGCGCCGAACACGGCGCGGATCGCCTTGAGCTCGTTGATGTCGCCGTGCGGCGTCGAGGTGCCGTGCGCGTTGATGTAGTCGACGTCCGACGGGTCGATCTTCGCGTCCGCCATGGCCGCGCGCATCGCGCGCTGGGCTCCCTCGCCCTCGGGCGCCGGCTGGGTGAGGTGGAAGGCGTCCGCGGTCGCGCCGTAGCCGACGATCTCGCACAGGATGGAGGCGCCCCGCCGGAGCGCGGCCTCGCGCTCCTCGAGGACGAAGATGCCGGCGCCCTCGGCCATGACGAAGCCGTCCCGGTCCTTGTCGAACGGGCGGCTCGCCTCGGCCGGGGCGTCGTTCCGGGTGGACAGCGCGCGCATGGCGCAGAAGCCGCCCACGCCGAGCGGGGTGACCGCGGCCTCGGCGCCTCCGGCCACGGCCGCGTCCATGTCGCCCCGCTGGATCCACCGGAAGGCCTCGCCGATGGCGTGCGCACCGGAGGAGCAGGCGCTCGTCGTGGTGTAGCTCGGCCCCTTGAGGCCCCAGCGCATGGAGACTTGCCCCGGCGCCAGGTTCTGGATGACGGCGGGGATGAAGTACGGGGACATGCGCCGCGGCCCCTTGTCGAAGAGGACCTTGGCCTGGGCCTCGAGGAGCTCGAGGCCGCACATGCCCACGCCGATGAAGGTGCCGGTGCGCTCCTTCAGGGCGTCGTCCGGCTCGAAGCCGGCCGCCTCGATGGCGTGCTGGGACGCCGCGACCGCGAGGTGGATGAACCGGGCCATCTCGCGAAGCCTGCGCTTCTCGATGTACTTCTCCGGATCGAAGCCCTTGCACTCACCCGCGATCTGGGCGGTGAAGGCGGACGCATCCCACGCCTCGATGCGCGCGATCCCGCTCCGACCCGCGAGCACTGCCTTCCAGGTGCTCTCGGTGTCGGAGCCGCACGGGCTGACCGCACCGGCTCCCGTGACGACGACCCTTCTCATCCGCTACCTCACTTGCTGCGCGACTCGATGTACTTGATCGCGTCGCCGACGGTGCGGATCTTCTCGGTGTCCTCGTCCGGGATGTCGATCTCGAACTGCTCCTCGAAGGCCAGCACGAGCTCGACGATGGCGAGCGAGTCGGCGCCGAGGTCGTCGATGAACTGCGACTCCTCCTTGATGTTCGACTTGTCGACGTCGAGCTGCTGGGAAACGATCTCCTTGACCTTGTCCGCGATATCCATGGCTCCTCCGAGCGCGTTCGAAATTCCAGATTACAAATACATGCCGCCGTTGACGCGCAGCACCTGACCCGTGACGTAGCTCGCCTCGTCGCTGGCGAGGAAGAGCACCGCGGCGGCCACCTCGTCCGGGCTACCCACTCTGCCGGCGGGGGTCTGCGCGACGATCCCCTTCTTGGCTTCCTCGGGAAGGCCGGACGTCATGTCCGTGTCGATGAACCCCGGTGCGACGCAATTGACCGTGATGCCGCGCGATGCGTACTCCCGAGCCAACGTCTTCGTCAAGCCGATGACCGCCGCCTTGGAGGCGGAGTACGCGGCCTGGCCCGGGTTGCCGGCCTCGGCGACCACGCTCGAGAGGTTGACGATGCGGCCCCTCTTCGCGCGCATCATGGGCCGGATCGCCGCTTTGGCGCACCAGAGCGCGCCGTACACGTTCGTCCCGAACGTCTGGTCGAGCTCCTCGGGCTTGACCCGCATGAGCAGGTTGTCGCGCGCGACGCCCGCGTTGTTGACCAGGATATCGAGCCTTCCCGCGGTCTTCGCGATGTCCTCGATCGCCGCGCGGGCGTCCTCCTCGTTGGACACGTCGAAGCGCCGGAGCTCACCGTCGCCGCCCGCCTCGCGCACGAGGCGGAGGGTCTCGGCCGCGGCCGCCTCGTTGCCCTGGTAGTTGACGAAGACGCGCGCCCCCGCGCGGCCGAGCGCGACCGAGATCGCCCGCCCGATGCCGCGCGAGCCCCCCGTCACGATGGCGACCTTGTCGTTCAAGTCGAACACGAGCGTCTCCTCTCTCCTACCAGCGGACGAGCGCGCTGCCCCAGGCGATCCCGCCCCCGAGCGCGCACATCAGGAGGTTGTGCCCGGCGCGGATGCTGCCGTCCCGCACTCCCTCGTCGAGCGCGATCGGCACCGAGGCGCTGGAGGTGTTTCCGTACTTCTCGATGTTCAAGTAGAAGCGGTCGAGCGGGATGTGCACCCGCTTCGAGACGGCGTCGAGGATCCGCATGTTGGCCTGGTGCGGCACCACCCAGTCGACGTCGCCGGCCGTCATCCCGTTCTTGTCGAGCGCGGCCAGGCTGGCCGAGCTCAGGTTCCGGACGGCGATCTTGAAGATGTCGCTCCCGACCATGTGCACGAAGTGGCGACCCTTGGCGACGCTCTCGTTGGTCGCCGGCTCGCGCGAGCCGCCTCCCGGGATGCAGAGAGACTCCGCCAGGGTGCCGTCACCGTGGATGTGCGTCGACAGGATGCCGCGGCCGTCGTCGCGCGCGGGGCTGACGACGACAGCGCCCGCTCCGTCACCGAACAGGACGCACGTCGTCCGGTCCTTCCAGTCGAGCACGCGCGACAACAGCTCGACGCCGATGACGAGCACGTGCTTGCACGCGCCCGTCCGGATGAACTGGTCCGCGATGGACAGGCCGTAGATGAAGCCGGCGCACGCCGCCGCGAGGTCGAAGGCGGGGCAGTCGTTCCGGGCGCCGATCTTCTGCTGGACGAACATGGCCGTCGCCGGCAGCGGCATGTCGGGCGTCACCGTGGTCACGATGATCAGGTCGACGTCGCGCGGGTCGACCTCCGCGGCCTCGAGCGCTCGGCGCGCGGCGGCCGAGGCCATGTCGCTCGTGTTCTCGCCCTCGGCGGCGATGCGACGCTCGCGGATGCCGGTCCGCTCCACGATCCACTGGTCCGAGGTGTCGACCAGCTTCTCCAGATCGAAGTTGGTCATCACCCTCTCCGGGACGTGGTGTCCCGTTCCGGAGATGCGCGAGCCGATCTGCGCCGCCGCCATCGTGACCCCCTCCCGTCAGAGACGGTCGGTCAGACTTCTTCCTGCTTCACCTGGACGACTTCCCGGCCCTTGTAGTGCCCGCAGCTCGGGCACACACGGTGGGGGACCATCACGTCGCCGCAGCTCGGGCACTCCGAGAGGTTGGGGGCCGTGACTTTGTCGTGGTGAGCGCGGCGCTGGTCGCGCTTGGCTCGGGTGGTGCGTCGCTTGGGAACCGCCACGGTCTCACTCCTTCTTCTTCCTAAGGCCGGCCGCCAGCCTCATGAGCGGCGCCAGGCGGGGATCCACGTCACCGGCCCCCTCGGTCTTGCCGAAGTCGGCCGGAGGACGGACATGCTCCGGGATCTCGATGCCGGGGCAGTCCTCCGCACAGAGCGGCTGCATCGGCACCTCCAGGACGAGGTGCTCGCGCACGAGCTCGTCGAGCTCGATGTCGTCGCCGGAGAAGAGCTCGCGGTCGATCTCGTCCGGCGACACCTCGGTGTCCGCCGGCTCCGGAGGGCGGCCCTCACCCCGCGGGGTGAAGAGCCACGCGAGCTTCACGTCCACGTCGACGCCCGCGTCCTCGAGGCAGCGGACGCAGTCGGTCACGACGCGCGACTTGAGCGTACCGGTCACCAGGACGTCCTTGCCGGTGAGGTCCGCGCGCACGTCGAGCGCGCCGTCGCCGGCGGCCATGTCCGCCCGGAGATCCGAGCCGTCGAGGACGGAGGCCACCCACGCCGGCGGGACCACGAAGTGGTACTCCTTGCCGGCCGCCTCGATATCCGGGACGTGCAGGACGAACTGGGCCATCGCAGTGAGGCGCGCACTATAGGTCGACGCCCATCCCTGTCAAGCAGACCCACGAGGTCCGCAACTGGCCCGAATCCAGAGGGTTTCCGCCCTGTCGGCGCCCGGCTCAGAGGCCCTCGGGCCCGACCTCGAGGACCGTCGGCGCGGGGGCGAGCCGGCGCCCCTCCCCGGTCTCCACCACCGGGCCGGACAGGGGCAGGACGACCCGATAGGGCCCCTCGCCGCCCGCCGCGGCGCGCGGCCAGGCGACGACTCCGCCCCCGAGGCCGGCCCCCTCGGCGAGGCCGCCGAGCCACCGGTCGCCGGCGTCGGCGCCCGCGAGCCCGACGAGGCCCGCGCCGGACGGGCCGGCCCACGCGAAGAGCCAGCGCCGGGCGCCCTGGCCTTCGAGCGCGTCGGCCACCGCCTCGAGGTCGTCCTCGCCGAACCCGCACGCGTCGTCGGTCCGGCCGTAGCGGCCCCCCGGCGCCCCGGCCACCGGCACGAGCTCGTCGTCGCCGAGCACGACGCGCCGCAAGGGCGTCACGTCGATGACCCGATCGCGCGCCGGCTCGGGCAGCGACTCGAAGGCCTTCTGCCACACGGTCGCGTCGTCGCGGCCGCCCGCCACCGCGAGGACCGGCACCCCGAGGCCCGCGAGCGCGGCGAGGTTCGCCTCGGCCACCCCCTCGCTGTCGCCGATGTCACCGGCCACGAGCACGAGGCCGGGCTCGGCCTCGCGCACGCTCGCCACCGCCGACGCGGGGATCTCGCCCGGCCCGGGCCCGGCGAAGGCGACGACCGTCAGCGGCCGGCGAGCCCCGTCGATCGTGAGCACCCGGCCCTGCACCGAGAGCGACAGCGCCCCGACCGACCAGCGCCGCTCCTCGGGCGGGTCGGCGGCGAGGCAGCGCACGTACGGGGTCTCGCCTCCCACGCGGAGCTCCGCCGGGGGGCCCTTCTGACAGCTTCCGCACCCCACGAGCAGGGTGAGGCTCAGAGCAGCGGCGCGCACAGTCTCCCGATCCCTTCCTTGATGCGAGGGGCCATACCACGCCGGCGCCAGTCGGCGAGGGCGACGGGCCGCGTCTTGCGCAAGTCCTCCATGAACAGCTCCTCGAGCCGCCCGACCACCTTGGCGTCCCAGAGCACCGCGATCAGCTCGAAGTTGAGCCGGAAGCTGCGCACGTCGAGGTTCGCGCTCCCGAGCGTCGCGAAGCGCCCGTCCACGATCATCGTCTTGGTGTGGACGAACCCGCCCTCGTACTCG
Source organism: Candidatus Neutrinellum sp. (assembly GCA_039794305.1). Taxonomy (GTDB): domain Bacteria; phylum Myxococcota_A; class Polyangia; order Polyangiales; family JBDIVX01; genus JBDIVX01. The sequence goes on along the minus strand of JBDIVX010000132.1, from coordinate 6,283 downwards.
TGGATGCGAACGCCCGCCTCCATCAGCTCGTCGTAGAAGCTGCGGCCGGCATGGAAGGTGACGCGGTGGTTCGAGTAGCTCGGCAGGATCAGGCGCACGTCCACCCCCCGCAGCGCGGCGGTCTGGAGCGCGACCAGCAGGGCGCGGTCCGGGACGAAGTAGGGCGTGGTGATGTACACGCGCTCGTGCGCCGACGCGATGGCCGCGAAGTACAGCCGGTGGATGGACTCGACCGTCGCGTCCGGGCCGGACTGCACGATCTGGACGACCGACTCGCCCTGCTTCGGCACCTCCGGGAAGAACGCCGCGTGCACCAGGTCGTGACGCGTCGCGAAGTACCAGTCCTCGATGAACACGGCCTGGAGCTGTGCCGCGGCCGGGCCGTCGATCCGCAGGTGCAGGTCGTGCCAGTCGAGGAACTCGTCGCCGATGTTGATGCCGCCGGTGAAGCCGACTCGGCCGTCGACGATGACGAGCTTGCGGTGGTTGCGGAGGTTGATGGTCCACGCGCGGCGGATGGGATCGAGCGGGAAGAACTTCGCGACGTGGGCGCCGGCGTCGACGAGCGGCGCCGTGAAGCGGCGGCCGACCGGACGCGAGCCGAACGCGTCGATCAGCACGCGCACGCGCACCCCCCGCTCGGCCGCGCGGACGAGGGCGTCGCGCACACGCCGGCCGGTGCCGTCGTTGCGCACGATGTAGTACTCGACGTGCACGTGGTCGCGCGCCGCCTCGATCACCTCGACGAGCGCGTCGAACGTGGCCGGCGCGCCGACGAGCACGCGCACGTCGTTCCCGCCCGCGGGGTCCATGTTGCCCACCTGCGATGCGAGCCGCATGACCCCCCGGAGCGCGGGCTTCTCCTCCGCGATGAGCCGGTCGAGGGCGAGCTCGTCGGGCTGGCCCGGGAGCGGCCCGCGGCGGTGGCGGACCTCCACGTCGGTCGACCGCTTCTCCCGGGCGGGCCGCCGCACGCGGTCGCGCCCGAGGAACCAGAAGAGCACGACTCCCACGAGCGGGAGGAAGACGAGGACGAGGATCCAGGCGATCGTGCTCGGCGCCTCCTTGCGCCGGAGCAGGACCAGCGGGATGAAGGCGAGCGACAGGAAACCGACGAAGGTCGCGAGCGCGGACAGGATCGTCTCGACGTCGATCTCCATGGTCCCCCAGCAAGGGGGCAGCTTCTATCAAAGGCCGAAGGATGCAAGCCCGCCGGCCTGCTCGAGGACGAGGTAGGCGACGGCGAAGGGGGCGAGGAGGGCGGACGCGATCGACAGGGCGCGCGCCACGCGGCCGGCGCGGCGGGCCGAGAGCGACTCGGCCGAGAGCGACGCGAGCGCCAGCACGGGCACGATCGCGCCGCCGAAGGCGAGGAAGGTCCCGGCCGTCCCGGGCTCGTACAGCTCGGCGATGGCCGCGGGGACGGCGCACACGTACAGGAGAAGGAACACGCGGCGCGGCGCGAGGGCCCGCCGGGCGCCGGATCGGCCGCTCTGCCACGGCCGACCCGCCCCGAGGAGGACGGCGAGGGCCAGGCCGAAGAGCCCGAGGGCCCCGGCGCGGATGCGCGCCCGCTCGAGTCGCAGCCGGAGGCCGCGGCCCTCGAAGGTGTTCGTGAGGCCGGCCTCCTCGAGGCCGCGGATCGCCCGGGCGCCCTGCCCCGCCGCCGCACGCGCCTCCGCGAGCGCGACTTCGCCCACCTGGCGGAGCTCGGGCGGGGTCTGTTCGGAGCCGAGCAGGCGCTCGTAGCACGGGATGGCTCGCTCGGGCGCGTCGAGGCGGCGGAGCCAGGTCTCGCCGAGCAGGAACAGGGCCTCGCTCCGGACGAGCCCGGGGGGCATGTCGTCGACCGTGGTGGCGAAGCGCTCGGCGGCCCTGCGGTCGAGGGGCCCACGTCGCGCCCGCTCAAGGGCGGCGAGCGGTCCGTATCCCTCGCGCGGGTCGCGGCGGGCCGCGAGCCACTCGAGCCGCATGCGGGCGCGGCGGGCCTCGCGGCTGCCGGGGGCGATCTCGGGCACGCGCCGGTAGAGGCGCTCGGCGCGCGCCGGATCCACCTCGCGCTCGGCCGCCTCGGCGGCGGCGAGGGCTTGCGGCGCGGTGTCCTGCGCGCTCGCCCCGGCCGGCACGCACACGAGCGCGAGCGCGAGCAGCCCCGGGAGCCCTACCCCTCGCCGGCTGGCGGCCCCATGGTCGCGTGGTACCTTCCCGACGGGGGCCCGCATGACCGTCATCCTCACGTCCGTAGCAATCGGCGCCGTCCTCGGCATGGGCATCGGGTGGAAGCTCGGCCGCGGCTTCGAGCGTATCCGGCCGACGAAGCAGAAAGCGAAGAAAAAGCCCCGATGAGCGAAACCTTCGGCCGCTTCCGCGGCACTCGCACCTATCTCACCAACGAAGCCCTCGAAGCCGCCGTCAACTGCGCCGTCGTCCTCGAGCGACCGCTGCTGGTCCGGGGCGAGCCCGGCACGGGCAAGACCCTGCTCGCCGAGGCCGTGAGCGAGGCGCTCGGCATGAAGCTCCTGCGCTGGCACGTCAAGAGCACGACCCGCGCGCAGGACGGGCTCTACGTCTACGACACGGTCCAGCGGCTGTACGACTCGCGCTTCGGCGACGGAGACGTCCGGGACATCCGGCAGTACATCAAGCTCGGGCCGCTCGGCGAGGCCATGGCGGCGGGCGAGCGCGTCGTGCTGCTCATCGACGAGATCGACAAGGCGGACATCGAGTTCCCGAACGACCTGTTGAACGAGCTCGACCGGATGCGGTTCCAGATCGCCGAGCTCAACGAGGAGGTCGTGGCCAAGCAGCGGCCCGTGGTCATCATCACGAGCAACGCCGAGAAGGAGCTCCCGGACGCGTTCCTGCGCCGGTGCGTGTTCCACTTCATCGACTTCCCCGATCCCGAGCTGATGAAGCGCATCGTCGATGTGCACCATCCGTCCATCGACGAGCGGCTCGTCGAGCAGGCCATCGAGACCTTCTACGAGATCCGCAACATGAAGCGGCTCCGCAAGCGCCCGAGCACGAGCGAGCTCGTCGACTGGATCGCGGTGCTCAAGGCGGCCGGCGTCGCGAGCGTGCGGCTCGACCAGAGCCTGCCGTTCCTCGGCACGCTGCTGAAGAAGGAGCAGGACATCGTGGCGCTGGCCGATCAGCTCGCGGGCGGACGTCGCTGGCGTAGCTGAGCCCGCTCGCCGGCGTGCTAGACTGACCGCGTGATCGACCCCTCGCAGATCGCTCCCGATCGCCCCCGCCCGCTCAGGCGCGTGGAGTACGAGCGGCTCGTGGAGCTCGGCCTGTTCGAGGGGGAGAGGGTGGAGCTTCTCTATGGCATGGTCGTCGAGATGAGCCCCCACGGCCCGCCCCACGACGCCGCGATCGAAGAGCTCACCGAGATCCTCGTCGGGGCGCTCGCCGGGCGCGCGCGCGTGCGCATCCAGTCGGCGTTCGCTGCATCCGACGGTTCGGAGCCCGAGCCGGACGTGGCCGTGGTACCGAAGGGCGACTACCACCACGCGCACCCGACCTCCGCGTGGCTCGTCGTCGAGGTGGCCGACTCGTCCGTGAAGAAGGATCGCGGGCTCAAGGCACAGCTCTACGCCGAGAGCGGCGTGCCCGAGTACTGGGTGGTGAACATTCCGGACCGGCTGATCGAGGTCCACACGGACATCGTCGGCGGTGCCTACACGCGGGTGACGCCGTATCGGATCGGCGACACCGTCTCGCTTTCGCGTTTCCCCGACGTCCGGGTGCCGGTGGCGGACGTCATCCGCTGAGACGCCGAGCCATGTTCGTCCCGTTCCTCTACGAGCTGCGCGCCAAGGGCGTCCCCGTCGGGACCCAGGAGGCCATCACGCTCGCGGGGGCGCTCGCCGCCGGCCTGCACGACAGCTCGCTCGACGGCTTCTACCACGTGGCGCGCGCCACCCTCGTCCACACCGAGGCGCACCTCGACGCCTTCGACGACGCCTTCCTGAAGTGCTTCCGCGGCATCGAGCGCGAGGGCTTGAAGCTGAAGGAGGAGCTCTTCGAGTGGCTCGAGAACGCCAAGCTCCGGCGGCACGAGCTTTCCGAGGAGGAGCGCGCCATGCTCGAGCACTTCGACCTCGAGGAGCTGCGCAAGCTCTTCGAGGAGCGGATGGCCGAGCAGAAGGAGCGGCACGACGGCGGGAGCAAGTGGATCGGCACCGGCGGCGCCTCGCCCTTCGGGCACAGCGGCGCGGCGCGCCCGGGCATCCGCGTGGGCGGCGCGGGCGGCAACCGCTCCGCCGTCCAGGTCGCCGACGCGCGGCTGTACCGCCCGTACCGCTCCGATCTCACGCTCGACGTGCGCCAGATGGCCGTGGCGCTCCGCAAGCTCCGCGCCTTCACGCGCGAGGGCGCGGAGGACGAGCTCGACCTCGACGCCACCATCGACGCCACCGCGAAGAACGCGGGCGAGATCGAGATCGTGACCCGCCCTCCCCGCCGCCCCAACACGCGCGTCATCCTGATGATGGACGTGGGCGGCTCGATGGACCCCTACGCGCACCTGGTGTCGCGCCTCTTCTCGGCGGCCAGCAAGTCCACGCACTGGAAGGAGCTCCGGACCTACTACTTCCACAACTGCATCTACGGCCACGTCTACAAGACCGAGAAGTTCGACGAGCCGATCCGCGTCCGGGACCTGCTCCACGAGTGCGGCCCGCACTACAAGCTCATCCTCGTGGGCGACGCGCTGATGGCGCCCTACGAGCTCCTGCAGGCCGGCGGCTCGCTCGACCTCGGCGAGGACAACGGCACCGAGGGCATCGTCTGGCTCATGACGCTCCAGAGCCACTTCGACCGGACGGTGTGGCTCAACCCCGAGCCGCCCCAGTACTGGTACGGCAACACCATCGAGTACGTTCGGAACGTCTTCGAGATGTTCCCGCTCACGCTCGAGGGGCTCGGCGAGGCGGTCGGGCACCTGGTGAAGGGCGCGACGCGGCAGAAATCGAAATAGAGGGACCGTGACGCGCTTCCCGATCCGCTTCGAGCCCTGGTACCGAGTCCTCTCCTCGGCCGTGCTGCTCCGGCCCGCCGACTCCTACCTCGAGGTGGACGGCGAGGAGGTGAGCGTGCGGATGGGCTACGCGTTCGACGCGCGCTTCCCCCGATCGGCGATCGCCGGCGTCGGCCGGCTCGACAGGGCGCCGCTCAGCCGAGGCGTGCACGGCTTCGGCGGACGGTGGCTCGTCAACGGCTCCGGCGATCGGATCCTGGTGCTCGACCTCGCGCCGACCCAGCGGGCGCGAGTCCTCGGCTTCCCGGTGCGGCTGAAGCAGCTCATGGTGAGCGTCGACGACCCGGACGAGGTGACGAGGCGGCTGCGTCCGGCGTAGGCTCCTCGCCCGCCCTCAGATGTCCCACCGCGCGACCAGGTAGTCGAGCACGTCGTCGGCCTCCGCGTCCGAGAGCCGCCGGCCGTAGACGAGCACCTCGGCGTAGCGCGCGTCGAAGGCGCCGTCGCTGCCCCAGTCGTTCGAGGCGAGGAACCACTCGTCGGGCGAGTCGATCCCGCCCGCCGCGGTGTCGCCGGTCTCGATCTCCGCCGCGCCGGGCGAGCGGAGGTGCAGGGACACGTCGCCCGAGCTCGCTTCGCGCAGGAGCGCCGCCGCGTGCGGCGCGCCGGTGGCGACGTCGTGGGCGCTCCGGAAGACGCCGCCCGAGCTGCCGCGGGCGAAGCCGATGTGCCCCTCGTCGAGGAACAGGGCCGCGTCGGCGACGTAGCCGAACTCGTCGCCGCCGACGATGATCGGGTTCTCGTCCCAGCGGCTGCCGTGGCTCACGCTGTGATCCGTCCGGAAGACGACGACGATCGACACGTCGTCGAAGTCGGGGATGGGGAACCGGCACTTGCTCTCGGCCGTGCCGTCGGTGCGCATCCCCGGCCGCGACGGGCCGAACGCCGTGGGCTCGAGGGTCACGCCGGTGCAGGCGGCGTCGTGATCGCGCCCGGCGAGGTCGACCCAGGTCGCCGGCGAGACGGCGGGCGCCGCCCCACCGGCGACGTCCTGCGCGTCGAAGTGGATGAGCAGCCCGGCGGTGACGGGCAGCGAGAGCGGCCCCGCGTCGGCCGGGTCGGAGCCGGCGTCGGGCGCGCCCGCGTCGAGGTCGGGCGGGCCGGCGTCCGAGCCGGCCGCGTCCATCGGAGACGCCCCGGCGTCGGGCGCGCCGCCGTCGGTGGGCGGTCCGGCGTCCCGCGGCGCCGCCCCGTCGTCCGCGCGCGCGTCGAGCGACGCGCCGGCGTCCAGCTCGCCCT
>JBDIVX010000131.1:0-20722 GCA_039794305.1 Candidatus Neutrinellum sp. | reverse complement strand
GTCCGGACCGCCATGGGCAACCCGATGCAGTACGTGAGCGGGGAGCCGGTCGAGGACAAGCTCCGGCACCTGCGTGTCTCGGACGCGATGACTCGCGAGCCGCGCGTCGTGGGCTCCGAGGCGCCGCTTCGACGCATCCTCACGCTCCTCCTGGACGAGCGCCTGGGCGCGTTGCCCGTGATCGACGCGTCCGACCGGCTCGTGGGCATCGTGTCGTACCTCGACGTGCTGCAGATGGGAACGGGGCGGCGGGCCCGGCGGGCCGCGGCCGCAGGCGGCGCTTGAGGGGCGACGTCGACTGGTCCACGGGGGCGCGCTCCCTCTCGGTCGAGGCGATCCTCGTCGGCGACCACCTCGAGACCCGGGCCCTCGCCGCCGAGCGCCAGCGCGGGCTCACGCCGCCCGCCGTCCGCGTGGGCGACGAGGGCCTGGCGGTCCTGTTCCGGTACGGCGTCGTCGTGCTCGTCGGCGTCGGCGAGCAGGACCGGGCGGAATTCCTCGCGAGGGCGTGCGCGCACGTGATCGGACCGGTCGATCCCCCGCTCTCGGACAGCATCCGGGTGGTGGTCTCGGAGGGAGACCGGGAGCACGTCGTGCAGGAGGGGATCGCGCTGAACGACCTCGGCCTCGAGCGGCTGGTGCTGGTCGCCGACGTGCTCGCCAAGAGCGTCGTGCTCGACCGGTACGAGCGGACCGTCGCGGAGGCGTTCGACCGCATCGAGCCGCTCGCCCAGGAGCTGCAGCGACGCGGCCGGGGCGGCCGCCGCCCGCGCGACCTGCTCCACCACGTCGGGACGGCGCTCCTCGTCCAGCAGCGGACCATCCTGCGCGTCGAGGTCGCGGAGAAGCCCGAGATCGTCTGGGACCGCCCCGACCTCGAGCGGCTCTACCTGCGACTCGCCGAGGAGTACGAGCTCACGGAGCGGCAGGCCGCGCTCGAGACCAAGCTGCGCCTCGTGTCGCGCACGGCCGAGACGCTGCTCGAGCTCCTGTGGACGCGCCGGAGCCTGCGCGTCGAGTGGTACATCGTGCTCTTGATCGTCGTCGAGATCGTCATGTCGCTGGCCGACAGGCTCGGCTGATCACGGCGCGACGCGCGTCGCCCGCGCCGGCACCTCGACCCCGCCGATCTCGGCCGGCTCCTCGCCCACGTTGACCGCGACGCGCGTGCCGTCCTGCATCCGCCACGTGCGCGGGATCACGTGCGTGCTCCGGCCGCCGCGGCCGAGCTGGTCGGACAGCGCGCTCGGCAGCCGCGCGGGGGCGTCCTCGGGCAGGAGCTCGTCGGGGATCGCCGGCTCGGCCGAGAGCGAGAGCGCGACGCGACGCTCGTCGAGCGCCCAGTCGGCGCGAGACGCGTCGAGCGCGCGCAGGTCGTCGGACAGGAACAGGGCGCCGCCGCCCATCGCGACGACCCAGGCGCCGGTCTCCACCTCCTCGCGGCCGAGGTCGCGAAGGAGCACCGGGTCCGGATCGCACAGCGTGGCCAGGCAGAGCGGGACGCGCGCGCCGATGCTCCGGGCCTGGTTCGGGACGAAGGGCCAGGCGGCGCCGAAATTCTCGAGCGCGATGTCACCGCCCACGCGCCACTGGTCGACGTGGGGGAGGCTCGCGAGGCCCGGCGCGCCGACCGCCAGGAGGATCGCGTCCTCGCCCGCCGCCTCGCGGATGATCGACAACGCGCGCGCGTAGGCCTCCATGCCCGTGACCTCCTCGTGGCGGCCGCCTTCCCACGTGCCGGCGAAGAGGAAGTCGATCTTCAACAGATCGTACCCCCAGGACACGATGCGCCCGATGACGTCCGCGAGGTGCGCGGCCGCTTCGGGGTGGGTGACGTCCAGCACGCGCATGGGGCCGTTCTTCAGGTGCCGGTACTCGACGCCCTCGACGAGCCACTCCGGGTGATCGGCCGCGACGCGCGCGTCCTCGGCGACGAGCAAGGGAGCGAGCCAGACCCCCACGCGGAACCCGTCCGCCGAGAGGTCGGCCGCGAGCCCGTCGAGCCCGGAGGGGAATTTCTCGTTCGGCTCCCAGTCGCCCCACGCGCGCTGCCAGCCGTCGTCGACGACGATCCGGAGCGGCGTCCCTCCGGGGACGCGCGGCTCGAGGAGGCTCCGGGCGAGCGCCGCGTTGTCGCGCACCGCCTCCTCGTCCACCGCGTCCCACAGCTCGTACCAGGAGTTCCAGCCGGCCTCCGTCTCGACCGGGTGGGCGCGGCGGCGGCTCGGGACGGCGTCCGCGTACGCGCGGAGCAGAGGCGCGGCCGCCTCGCCGGCCCGCACGAAGAAGGGCTCGCCCTCGATCGTCTCGCCCGCGGCCACCGCCACCCGCTCGCCCGCGCCGCCGCTCGCGAGCGTCAGCCGGAGGCCCGCGTCCTCGTCGCGGAACGCGCGCGCCCACGGGTGGAGCCGCCCGGCGGAGACGGCGCCCGCGACGAGGGCCGGCCCTGCGCCGCCGACGACCGTGTACGTCCACGACAGCTCGTGCCCCTCGCGCACGACCTCCGCGTCCCCTCGCGCGGCGAGCGCCTCGTCGAGGCTCGCGTCGTCGATGGGCCCGCCGAGGGCGACGGCGCCGCTCTGCGACCAGGACTGGAAGCCGTTCGAGAGCCACGCGCGCGCCCCCTCGACGCTCGCCGGCCCTTCGACCGCGAGCGCCTCCACGACGACGGGCGAAGCCGCGGTGAAGCGCACGCGCACGAGGTCGCCGTCGAGCACGGCCTCGACGGTGCCCGCGTCGCCGGCGGGACAGCGCACGGCCTCGCCCACGGCCTCGCACGGCGCGTCGCGCCCGAGCCACGCGCCGTCGATGCGCACGCGGGGCGAGAGCCTCGCCACGGCCCGCGGGCAGCCGGTCCCGACGAGCAGGCCCTCTTCGGCCGGAGCCTCGCAGTCGAAGCCGCGCTCGGGCCCGGGCGACTCCTCACCGCCGCAGGCGAGGAGCAGGAACGGACCGAACCACCAGGCGCGAGGACGCATCCGCGCGCGAGGATAGCTCAACAGACGGGGATCTCGCCCCGGATCAGCCGCTCGGCGAGGTCCGGCGTCTCGGCCATGTGCGCGCGGGCGAGGTCCTCGACGGGCTGCCGGAGCGCGACGGGATCGACGCCGGGCTCGGTGTGCACCCGGACGTGCAGGAGCTGAGGCTCGCGCACCGGCCTGCCGATGCTGCTCACGAGCTGCACCTCGGCGGCCACGACGCCGTCCACGCGCGCGACCACGTCGGCCGCGAGGAGCTCTGCGGCGACGTTGTAGATCTTGCCCACGTGGCTCACCGGGTTCTTGCCCGCGACCGCCTCCATCGTCATCGGCCGGTAGGGCGTGATGAGCCCGCTCGCGCGGTTGCCCCGGCCGACCTGCCCGTCGTCGCCCGCCTCGGCCGACGTCCCGGTCACCGTCAGGTAGATCGCGCCGCGGTCGAGGTCGTCGGCGGTGTTCACGCGGGCGCGCACGTCGAGCCCCGAGACCTCCGACGCGAAGTGGCCCGCGAGCTGCCCGAGCCGCTCGCGCGCGTCGCGGTAGGCGTCGAGATCGCGCAGGTGACGCCCGACGAAGGCGGCGGCGACGGTCAGGTCGACCGAGCCGCCACGCCGGACGGCCATGAGCTTCACGTCCTCGCCGATCTCGGGCCGCTCGCCGGCGCGGAGATCGCCGAGGCGCCGCTCCGTCTCGAGCACCAGGCGCTCGGTCGGCGTGCGCGGCGCGAACCCGACGCCCGAGGAGGTGTCGTTCGACAGCCAGACGCCGGTCCGAGCCTGCTGGGTGAACAAGTCGACGAGCTCCGCCGACCCGGGGCGGATTCGGCAGTGCAGGCGAACGTGGCCGTCGGGGTCGAGGTAGCGCAGGTGCTGCCGGATCCACGCCCGGCACGTCTCGACGGCGATCTCCTCGACGGGAACGCGCACGCCGCGGACGTCGACGGTCGCGCGTCCCGCGAGGATGAGATCGACGGGCTCGTCGACCTCTCCGCCGCCGAAGGCCGGACGCGAGCTGCCGGCGACCAGGAGCATCTTGTCGACGTTGTGGTGGAGCACCGCGCCGAACCGATCGAGGTAGAACCGCGCGAGCGCGCGCTCCACCGCGTCCGCCAGGTGATCGCAGATCGTGTCCGGGTGGCCGAGCCCCTTGCGCTCGACCACCTCGACCTCCTGGCGCGCGAGCGGTGGACCGAGCGCACGCTCGACGAGGACGTCCACGGCCCTAACGGACCACCGTGACGGGGCACGGCGCGTGCCGGAGGACCTTCTCGCTCACGCTGCCGAGCAACAGGCTCCGCATCTCCGACCGGCCGCGCGTGCCCATCACGATCAGATCGGGCTTCACCGTCTCGGCGAGCGTGCAGATCTCGTGCGCGGGCTCGCCGACCTCGAGCACCGTGTCCACCGGGCGGTCGAGGTCGCCCATCGCGTTGCGCGCGGCCTCGAAGCTGCCGTGGGAGACCGCCTCCCGGATCTTGGCGAGCTCGTCGGGGTCGACGTGGCGCAGCCCCATCGCCGCCGCCGTCGGCGCGTCGTAGACGTGGATCAGGGTGATGGCGGCCCCGGTGTCACGCGCGAGACGCGCAGCGAAATCCGCTGCCTTGTTGGCTCCTTCCGAGCCGTCGACCGGTACCAGGATTCGTTGCATGGCTCCTCGGTGGACAAATGCGCACCGGGGTGGGGGGTGACAAGGCCGGTTTTCGGCTATCTTGGGAGGCGGTGCGGTGGAGGTCCCATGCCGCGGCGGCGCTCTTGGCGCTGCTCGTCATGACCGGTGCGGCGATCGCCATGCCGGGTCCGGAGGACGATCCAGCCGCCGAGCGCGCCGCCGCGACACCGGCGCGCCCGACCGAGCCGGTGCGCGAGGAGATCGAGCGCCCCGAGGAGGAGCCCGCGGACCCCGCGCCGGAGGTCGAGCCCGCTCCGCCCGAGCCGACGCCGAGCGTGTCGGTCGGCCGCCCGAACCGCGGCCGGCTGCTGAACGGCGTGCTCCTCGAGGAGTCCGACGTCGTGCGGTTCAAGAACGGATCGCCCGAGAACACGCGCTACGGCACCGCCGAGCTCGTCGGCATGCTCGAGCGCGCGGCGGCGCACGTCGCAGAGGCGCTGCCGGGCGCGAAGCTCACCGTCGGCGATCTGTCGGGGCGGCGAGGCGGCTGGCTTCGGCCGCATCGCTCGCATCGCAGCGGCCGTGACGCCGACATCGCGTTCTACACGCTCGACGAGGACGACGCCCCGCTGCACCTCGACACGTTCGTGCGCTTCGGCCGGAGCGGACGCGGGCGGGGCACGCGAGGAGAGGGCGTCCGCTTCGACGCGGACCGGAGCTGGGAGCTCGTGGCGTCCATGCTGAGCGACCCTGCCGCGAGCGTGCAGTACATCTTCGTCGCGCGCTGGCTCCGGAGCCGGCTGCTCGAAGCCGGCGCGCGCCGCGGCGCCCCGCCCGCCCTCCTCGACAAGGCCGCCATCGCCCTCGAGCAACCCCGCCGCGGCGGCCGCCACGACGACCACTTCCACGTCCGCATCTACTGCCCCCCCGACGACCTCCCGCGCTGCCAGGACCTCCCCCCCTGGCGCCCCTGGCTCCCCCGCTGACTTGGCTTTGCTGACTGCACGGTTGCGGCCCCGGGCGCGCCTTCGACGCGCGGTTGCATTGGGGACAGGTCCCAATGCAACTGGGAGTTGCATTCGGGACAGGTCCCAATGCAAGTGGGCGCGCCGGGTGTGGCATGCTCCGGCGCGATGGCGGACACGGCGGCGCTCGAGCTCGGGGTTCGTGGGTACGAGATGGACTCGACGGGGCGGCTCCCGCTCGGGGGGATGGCGCGGCTCCTCGAGCACGCGCGCTGGGACGCAATCTTCTCGGACGCGCTCGGGATCCAGCGCCACTTCACCCACGGAGTCGTGCGCGCCCAGCGGATCGCGATGCTCGCGGCCGTGAGCTACCCCGACGCGCTGCGCGTCGAGACCTGGCTCGGCCGCGTGGGGCGGACGAGCTTCGACTTCGTGCACCGGGTGGTGCGGCTCTCGGACGACCGCACGGTGGCGACGGGCACGACGGTGGCCGTGCTGCTCGGGCCGAACGGCCCCGCCGAGTGCCCGCCCGAGATGCGCGAGCTCGTGCGCGCCGAGCCCGGCCCCGACGTCCCGGCGCCTCCCGCCGAGGCCCCCGCCGGCGCGATGGAGCACCCCGTCGTGCCGCGCTGGAGCGATCAGGACGTGCTCGGGCACGTGAACCAGTCGCGCTACCTCGACTGGCTCGAGGACGCCCGCGCGGCGCTCGACCTCCAGGGCCCGCGCGAGCGCGCGGCGCGGTCGGCGTCCATCCAGTACGACGGCGAGGCACGCGCCGGTGAGCCGCTCGTCCTGCGCGCCTGGCCGATCGGGACCGACGCCGTCGGCTACGAGCTCCGCGCCGACGACGGCACCGTGCGCACGCGCGCGCGGCTCGACCTGGCGTAGACGTCAGAGCCGGAACACGGCCGCGCCCCACGTGTAGCCGGAGCCGAAGACGGTGGACAGGATCAGGTCCCCCCTCTTCACCTTCCCCTCCTTGCGCCAGTGGTCGATCGTGAGCGGCACCGTCGCGGCGGTCGTGTTGCCGTACCACATGATGCTGTTCAGGGCCTTGTCGGGAGGGATGCTCCCGTACTCGACGACCGCCTCGTTGATCCGGAGGTTCGCCTGGTGCGGAACGAACCAGTCGATGTCGTCCCAGGTGAGGCCGGTCTTTTCGAGCGCGCGGTTCGTCGCGATCACCATGTTCCGGACGGCGTGGAGGAAGACCTTCTTGCCGATCATCCTCGGGTACATGTCGAGGTTCTGCTCGCGGTCGTTCGCGTCGTAGTAGACGTACGGCAGCTTCGCGATGTCGAAGACCTTGAGGTACAGATCCCACGCGCCCGACCCGTCGGCCTGGCAGTGCGTGTAGAGGATGCCGCTCTCTTCGCCGCCGGCCTCGTCCCTCCCGACCACCACCGCGCCCGCTCCGTCGCCGAACAGCACCATCACGTCGCGCCCGCGCGTGCTGAAGTCGAGCGAGTGGCTGTGGACCTCCGCGCCCACCAGGAGGATGCGCTCGTACATGCCGGTGCGGACGAACGCGTCCGCCATCTGCAGCCCGTACACGAAGCCGCTGCACTGCTGCCGGATGTCGTAGCAGGCGCAGCCGTCCTCGCCGTCGATCCCGAGCTTCGACTGGAGGAAGACCGCCGTGCCGGGGAAGTGGATGTCGGGCGACAGCGTCGCGAGGATGATGCAGTCGACGTCCTTCGGCTCGAGCCCCGCGTCGTCGAGCGCGCGCTTGGACGCCTCGAGCGCGACGTCGCTCGTCGCCCACTTGCCGTCGTTCGGGACGTACCGGCGCTCCTCGATGCCCGACCGCGTCCGGATCCACGCCTCGTCGGTCTCGGTCTGCCGCTCGTCTTGTCGCACGTGGCGGTCGTTCAGAAACGGGATCTCCGCGTTGGTGACGACGCGGTCGGGGACGTAGGAGCCGAGGCCCAGGATCTTCGCGCGCGGCATGGGGACCGTACGTACCCCGCCTCGGGCGCGCTGCCAAGACGGCTCGCTCACGGCCCCGCCCTCGGCGCCGGCCCGCCGGAGGGTCCGGCCAATCGGCGCTGTCGATCGGCGCCGAAATGCGCTACCCCGTTCGCTCGTGTTCCAGCGTCGCAGGCTCGGGTCGGAGAGCGCGTGGCAGCGCCGCAGGCGACGCCTCTCGCCGGGCGGGAAGGACGGCCCGCCGTCCTTCTACGTGCAGCCCGTCGGCGACCACCCGGCGGACGGCGGCCCGCTCGTCCCCGACCTCCTGCACGAGCAGCCGAGGCGCTGGGGCGATCTCAGCGGCTCGGCCGAGCTCGTGCGCTTCGCCTTCGAGGGCGGCGACTGCGCGGGCGTGTTCGACGTGCTCGTGGACGCGCTCCCGCTCGCGCCGACCCGGTTCGTCCCCCCCTCGTTCGCGACGCAGCTCTACCTCCGCGAGCTGATCCGCGCGTGCATGCCGGTGACCCTCGACGGCCGGCGCGCCAGCACGAGCGAGGGCGTGCTCCTGCGCATCCTCGGGAGCCCTCCCGAGGATCCCGCCGACGTCGAGGTCCGCCAGCGCGTGCTCGCCGAGCTCGCGTCGCAGCCGAGCCTGCGCGCGGACCTCGAGCGGCTCTACCTCGGCGTGCGCCGCCTCCGCGACTCGCTCGAGTCTCCCCCGAGCGCGGAGCCCAACACCGTGCGCCGCAAGGTCGCCGTCCTCTCCGCCCTCGCGGGCTGCGTCGACACCATGGCCGACGGGTTCGCCGGCGCCGAGTCGGCGCTCGCCCGGCTTCGCGAGCGGGGCCGCGCGGTGCGCGACACCGCGGCCTTCGCGCGCCTCGTCGAGCTCCTCGACTACGAGGGCGACTTCGCGACGGTCGACGTCCGGCTCGGCCTCGGCGCCGACGGCACCATCCGCGGGTTCGACGTCCTCGCGATCCGCGAGAACACCGACAACCCGCTCCTCCCCGGGCCCGTCCGGCGCTTCTTCCAGCGGGTCGCCGCGTTCCTCCGAGGCCACCGCTACGGCGAGAGCGAGGTGGTGGTCCGCCTGCTCGACGCCGTCTTCGCGCCGCTCGTCGACGAAGCCGTGGCGCTCCTCGCGCTCACCGGCGCGCTCGAGCTCTACCTGTCGTCCCTCGGCTTCCGCGACCTCGCCGAGTCGAAGGGCCTTCGCGTCTCGCTCCCGGAGATCGTCGACCCGCCACCGCTCGGCGGCCGCGCCTCCGCCGCCGAGCGCTTCCTCGAAGGCCTCTATAACCCACTCCTCTTCCTGCAGGACGTCGTGCCGCGCCCGTGCGACCTCGGCGCGAGGCCGCACGACGCCCTCGTCGTCGTCACCGGCCCGAACTCGGGCGGCAAGACGCGCCTGCTCCAGGCCCTCGCGCTCGCGCAGCTCATGGGCCAGGTGGGCGTGTTCGTCCCGGCGGCGCGCGCGCGCCTCGTCCGCGCGCCGACGCTGTTCGTGTCGCTCGTCACCGACGCCGACGCCGCGCAGGTCGAGGGCCGGCTCGGCACTGAGCTCCTGCGGATCCGCCGCCTCTTCGAGGAGCTCGAGCCGGGCTCCTTCGCCATCCTCGACGAGCTGTGCTCCGGCACGAACCCCATGGAGGGCGAGGCCATCTTCGAGATGGTGGTGAGGCTCTTGCCCCGCCTGCGCCCCCAGGTCTTCGTCAGCACGCACTTCCTCGGCCTCGCGAAGCGCCTCGAGCGCGAGCCCCCGGTGGCCGAGCTCGACTTCCTGCAGGTCGAGCTCGACCCGGACGAGCACCCCACCTACTCGTTCGTCCCCGGCGTCGCCACCACCTCGCTCGCCCACAAGGTCGCCGCGCGCCTCGGCGTCACGGAGGACGAGCTCGAGGCGCTGGTGGACGACAAGGCGCGAGCTGCGCGATAGCGCGGTACCATCGCCCGATGGGCCGCGCCCTGCCGTTCGTCCTGCTCCTCGCCGCCGGCTGCGGGCTCGTGCTCGACCTGGACGCGCGCGGCGTTGCGGGCGGCGGCGGCCCGGACGGCTCGGCCGCGGACGCGGGCACGATCGACGGCGACGCGACGCCACCACCGGACGCGGCGCGCGCCGACGCGGCCGACATCGACGCCGGGCCGATCCCGACTCCGCCGTGCGGCGGGCCGAGCGCGCTCCGGGACGGCTTCGAGGACGACGCTCGCTCCCCGTACTGGCAGGTGGAGGATCGACCGGGGCACGGGGTGACCGAACAGAGCGGAGGCCGCCTGCGCACGAGCGTCGCCGAGGGCGTCGCCCCCTCGTGGGCGGGCTACACCTCGTCCTTCGCCTACGACGCGCGGGACGATCGCGCCGCCGTCGAGGTGGTCCGGGTCGACGAGAGCCCGACGGTGACCACCTTCTTCGCCCTGCTGCACGACGAGGCCAACTACGCCATGATCGTCCACGCCGGCGGCTCGTTCGCCGGCGTCGTGTACGAGGGCGGCGCGGCCACGTCGTTCGGCGTCTCGCGCCGCTTCGACCTCGGGATGCACCGCTGGTGGCAGCTCCGCGGAGACCGCGCCCGCGGCGTCGTCGTGTTCGAGGTCTCGCCCGACGCCACGGCGTGGATGCCGATCCACGAGGCGCCCGCGCCGCGGTGGCTCGAGGCCGTGCACGTCGGCCTCGGCGTGTTCACGATGGCCGCGACCACCTCGCCGGACCGCGCCGAGATGGACAACCTCAACCTCGACCCGGGACACCCCGTCACGGGCTACTGCCCCGCCGACACGTTCTCGGACGCGTTCGACGGCACGGGGCCAGGCGTCGATCCGCTCCGCTGGTTCGTGCCGGAGGCCTGCGGAGTCTCCCGCGGCTCGGGCGCGGTGAGCATCACCGGCGTCCTGCCCACCGGCGACCCCTGCGGGATCCTCACGAGGCACGGCTACGACCTCGCGGCGGCCCCCGCGACCGTGCGCCTCGCTCCGGGCTCGGAGCCCGGCGATCTGGTGTTCGGCGTGACCGACGCGGCGGGCAACGCGGCGTGGGCCGCGTGCGACGGCGGCCTGCTCCACCTGGTCTCTCCCGGCTCGACGACGACCGGCACCTGCCCGACCGAGAGGGTCTGGCGCCTGCAGCTCCTCGGCGCAGCGCTCCTCATGAGCGTCTCGGACGACGGCGTGGCCTACCACGAGCAGGCGCGGGTCGCGCTGGGCGGCCTCGACCCGACGGCCCTGCGCGTGGGCATCGGCGCCGCGCCCGGGACCACCGTCTCGGTCGCCGGCTACAACGTCCCGTGACGTCGGCCCGCGACGTGAGCGGCGGCGCGGCTCGGCCGGTGACGCAGCGCCCACGACAGCTTGTGGAGCTCCATCGCCACCGCGACGCTCAGCGCCAGCACGCCGAGGACGATCCACTGCTCGACCGACAGGGGCTCGGTCCCGAGCACCTCCTGCAGGAACGGCGCGTACGTCGCGGCCACGTGGACCGAGAACGCCACGACCGTGCCGGCGAGGAGCGTCGGGCTCCGGAAGGGTGAGAGGCGGAACAGGGACTGCGTCTCCGACCGGCAGTTGCCGATGTGCACGATCTCGAAGAGGACCATGAGCGACAGGAGCAGGTTGCGCGCCTGCCCCTCGGCCACGCCCTCTCCGATCATCCACCCGTAGGCCGCGAAGGCCACGCCTCCCATCACCACGGCTCCGACCAGCGTCCGCTCGAGCATGAGCCGGTCGAAGACGGGCTCTCGCGGAGGGCGCGGCGGCCGGGAGAGCACGTCCGACTCCTTCGGCTCGAAGGCGAGCGCCACGTCCTGGATGCCGTTGGTGACGAGGTTGAGCCACAGGAGCTGGACGGCGAGGAGCGGGAGCGGCAGCCCGGCGGCGAGGCTCGCGAGCACGAGGACGATCTCGGCGGCGCCCGTGGAGACGAGCAGGTAGATGACCTTGCGGACGTTGCCGTACGCGACGCGCCCCTCCTCGATCCCCGCGACGAGCGTGGCGAAGTTGTCGTCCGTCAGCACGAGCTCGGCGGCCTCGCGCGCGACGTCGGTCCCCGACCGCCCCATCGCGACACCGATGTTCGCCTCGCGGAGCGCGGGCGCGTCGTTCACGCCGTCGCCGGTCACCGCGACGAAGTGCCCGGCCTGCTGGGCGGCGCGCACCACCTCGAGCTTCTGGTGCGGCGAGACCCGCGCGAACACGCGGGCCCGCCGGACCGCATCCCCCAGAGCGTCCTCCGTCGCGCCCTCGAGCTCGCCCCCGGACACGACCTCCTCCGGCGCCCGCGCGAGCCCGAGCTCGCGCGCGATGGCGAGCGCCGTCGCGGGGTGGTCGCCCGTGACCATCGTCACGCCCACGCCCGCGCGGCGGCAGGCGGCGACGGCGCCCTTCACCTCGGGGCGCAGCGGATCGATCATGCCGACGAAGCCGAGGAAGGTGAGGCTCGAAGGCTCGGCCGGCAGGCTCCCCGGGCCGAGCGGCTCGGCGACGTCCCCCTCGGCGACCGCCAGCACGCGGTAGCCGTCGGCCGCCAGCTCCGCGGCCACCTCGGCGTGGGAGGCCGCCAGCGCGCCGCTCCCGGACGGCCACTCGCACATCGACAGGACCCGCTCGGGCGCCCCCTTCACGAAGACCGTCGGCCGGCCGCCGACCTCGTGGTACGCGGCGGCGTACCTGCGCTCGGGCTCGAACGGGACGGACTCGATCTCCGGGAACCGCTCGAGGATCGCCTCCCGCGAGACGCCGAGCTTCTCGCCGAGCGACAGGAGCGCCACGTCGGTGGGATCGCCGTGCCACGTCCACCCCTCGGAGTCGCGCCGCCCGAGGTGGGCCTCGTTGCACAGGACGGCCGCCCTCACGAGCCGGTCGGCGAGCGGCAGCTCGCCGGGCGCGAGCGGCTGGTAGCCGTGCTGCAGGCGGCCGTCGCCGGGCGCGTACCCCTCGCCCGTCACCGAGAGCGGCGTCCCGTCCGCGAGGTGCACGGCGCGGACGGTGAGCGCGTTGCAGGTCAGCGTGCCGGTCTTGTCGGTGGCGACGAGCGTGCAGCTCCCGAGCCCCTCGACGGCGGCGAGGCGCCGGACGATGACCCCGCGGCGCGCCATCCTGCGCGTGGCCACGGCGAGCGCGACGGTCAGCGCCACGGGCAGCCCCTCGGGGATCGCGGACACGGCCAGCGCGACGGCGAACAGGAACATCTCGGAGACCGTCTGCCCCTGGACGAGCACGCCGACGAGCCCGACGGCGGCGGCGGCGACCAGCACCGAGACCGCGATCGCCCGCGTGAAGCGGTCGAGCCTGACGAGCAGCGGTGGGCGGCCGGCGTCGGTCGCCGACACGTCGAGGGCGAGCCTGCCGACGGCGGTCCGGGAGCCCGTGCCGACCACGACGCCTCGCGCGCGCCCGCGCACGACCGTGCTCCCGGCGAACAGGAGGTTCGCGCGGTCGCCGATCGGCGCGTTCGGCGGACCGCGGTACGCCGGGTCCTTCGACACGGGGACCGACTCGCCGGTCAGGAGCGACTCGTCGACCGACAACCCGTGCTCCCAGAGAAGCCGGAGGTCGGCGGGCACCCGGGAGCCGGACTCGAGCCACACGACGTCGCCTGCGACGACCGCCTCGGCGTCGACGTCGAAGGTCTCTCCGTCCCGGACCACCGTCGCTCGGACCTTGAGGAGCTGCTGGAGCGCGCGGGTGCTCTGTTCGGCGCGCCACTCCTGGACGCCCCCGATGGCGGCGTTCAGCGCGAGCACCGCGAAGATGAACCCGGCGTCGGCCATCTCGCCGAGCCCGAGCGACACGATCGCCGCGGCGACGAGGACGTAGATGAGCGGGCTCCGGAGCTGCCGGAGGAGCACGATGGGCAGGCCGGGCGGCGGCTCACGCGGCAGCTCGTTCGGGCCATCCCGCCGGAGCCGCGCCTCCGCCTCCTCGCGGCCGAGCCCGTGCTCGGAGGCCCGTAGCCGCGCCAGCACCTCCTCGCGGGACAGCACGTGCCACTCGTCGCGGTCGAGATCGCCGTCCACCCGTCGTACGTGCACACGCGCGCGCGCGGGGCAAGTCGCCGTGGACTCGCCGCGCCCCCGCGACTAAGTACCTCCCGTGGGGACGCTGCGCGAGGACCTGGCCCGGGAGGCCGACGAGCTGCGGGAGACGCACATCTCGCTCGTGTTCCTGCGCGGCGCGGACGTCTACAAGGTGAAGAAGCCCGTGAGCCTCGGGTTCCTGGACTTCTCCACGCTCGACCTACGTCGCGAGGCGTGCGAGGCGGAGGTGGCGCTGAACCGCCGGCTCGCGCCCGACGTCTACCTCGGCGTCGTCCCCGTGGGCCTCGACGCGTCCGGCCGGCACGTGCTCGGCGGCGGCGGCCCGCCGGTCGACTGGGCGGTGCACATGCGGAGGCTCC
Organism: Candidatus Neutrinellum sp.; assembly: GCA_039794305.1. Lineage (GTDB taxonomy): Bacteria > Myxococcota_A > Polyangia > Polyangiales > JBDIVX01 > JBDIVX01. The sequence goes on along the minus strand of JBDIVX010000131.1, from coordinate 6,872 downwards.
CGGACGAGGCGCGGGCGGACGTGCGGCTCGCGCGCGGGGAGCTGGCCGTCGAGGACGTCGACCGGATCGCCGAGCACGTCGCCGCCTTCCACGCCGGCGCCCGGTCCGACGAGACGATCGCGAGCTTCGGCGAGCCCGGCGCGATCGCCGTCAACGTCCGGGAGAACTTCGAGCAGACCCGCGCGACCGTCCTCGAGCACGTGACCGCCGGCGAGGCGGCCGAGATCGAGCGCTGGCAGACCGGCTTCCTCGAAGAGCGGGCGGACCTCTTCCGGGAGCGCGTCGCGAACGGGCGCGTCCGCGACGGGCACGGGGACCTACGCCTCGAGCACGTCTACCTCGACGCGGACGCGATCCGGATCATCGACTGCATCGAGTTCAACGAGCGCTTCCGGTACGCCGACGTGTGCGCCGACCTCGCCTTCCTCTCGATGGACCTGGCGTGGCACGGGAGGACCGACCTCGCCGAGCGGGCCCTCGCCGTCTACGCCCGCGTGTCGAACGACTACGACCTCTACGGCCTCGTCGACTTCTACGAGAGCTACCGCGCGTACGTGCGCGCGAAGGTGGCCTCCATGCTCGCCGCCGACGAGGACGCGCCGGCCGAGACGCGCGCTCGGGCGCGCGCCGAGGCCCGCCGCTACTACCGGCTCGCCCTCGCCGCCGACCGCCCCTCCCTCATCCCGCCGATGCTCGTCGCGGTGGGCGGCGTCCTCGCGTCGGGCAAGAGCACCGTGTCGGACCGCCTGAGCCTCGAGCTCGGCGGCCCGACCATCAACACCGACTGGGTGCGCAAGCTCATGCTCGGCGCGACGCCGACCACCAAGCTCTACGAGGGCGCCTGGTCGGGCGCCTACGACCCGGCCGTCACCGAGCGCGTCTACGCCGAGGTGCGGCGGTTCGCGCGGGTCGTTCTGCGATCGGGGAGGCCCGTCGTGCTCGACGCCTCGTTCCGCGATCCGTCGATGCGCCTCGACGCCCGCAGGCTCGCCGAGGAGGAGGGCGTGCCCTTCCGCTTCGTCGAGTGCCGGGCCGACCCGGAGCTCTGCCGGGAGCGCCTGCGGCGGCGCGCCGAGCGAGCGAGCGTGAGCGACGGGAGGCTCGAGATTTTCGACTCGTTCCTCGCGAAGTGGAAGCCGGTGACCGAGCTGCCACCCGACGAGCACGTCCGCATCGACACCGCCGAGCCCCTCGAGCACAACCTCCGCCTGCTGCGGGACGTCCTGCCGGCGTGGCCTTCGGGTGCCGCGGGCTGATACGCTGTCCGCAGTGCTTCTTCGGGTAGCCGCGGCCCTCCTCCTGCTCTCCGGCTGCAGCGTCGAGCGCAGCGGGCTCGGGAGCGGCGCGGCCTTCGACGCCGGCAGGCGCGACGCGGGCCCGGACGCCGGGACCGACGGGACCACGCGCGACGCCGGCTTCGACGCGTGCGCGGGGTGCGAGTGCCGGGGCGACTCGGACTGCGCCGGAGTCGTCGAGGGTCCCTGGTCGGCCTGCGAGGGGTTCGACGGCCCGTGCGACGAGAGCGGGATGCAGTCGCGCGTCGTGACCGACTGGCGCTGCGTGGCCAGCCGCTGCACCGCCTTCGACAACACCGTCACCCAGGCCTGTCACCGGCCCGTCGAGGGCGCCGCGTGCGGGTCGATCGCGGCCGGCGAATGGACCGAGTGCGTGTACGGCGATGGCTGCCGGGACACCGGCACCCGGTCCCGCAGCGTCACGCAGATGGTCTGCCGGTCGGGCGCGTGCGTCACCGAATCGACGAGCGAGACCGACGAGTGCAGCCGGAGCACCGACGGAGTGTCCTGCCGCGAGGGCGACTGCTGGGGCCGGTGCTTCGGCGGGACCTGCGCCGCGGGCTGCGGCGGGCTCATCGACTGCGACGGCCGCTGCCCGACGAGCTGCGGAGGAGACGGCTCGTGCGAGCCGAGCGGCACCTACACCCGCTGCTGCAAGTGCCCCGGCTGCGGGAGCTGACCTCGACCCAGCCGAGAAAGCCTCTGTTGGTGGACTTGGGCTCCGCCATGCGCGGCAGTAGACCGGCTCGGGCCCCCGATCACAAGCACATCGACCACGCGCTCGGAGCCGCGGCGGCGGCAGGAGAGGCTAGCGAAGCGAGGTGACGTGACTAGGTGGTCCTGTGGCGCCATGCGGGCGCCGATGCCGGGCGAGGACTGAGGACGTGGGCGACGCTGCCGCAGGCTTGCTCCAGGTCGTCGGCATCATGGTGCTGGCCGCGGCTGCGCTGGCGCTGCTCGCCCGGGCGGCCCGGATGCCCTCCATCGTGTCCTATCTGTTTGCCGGGCTCGTGGTGGGGCCCGTCGCCGGGTGGGTGGGCCCCGCCGACCCCCACGGCCCCCTCCAGACCGTCGCGGAGGTGGGCGTCGTCCTGCTGATGTTCCTGGTGGGCCTCGAGCTGAGCCTCGAGCGCATCCGCCAGGTGGGGCGCGTCGCCGTCGCGGCCGGCCTCGGCCAGGTCCTCTTCACCGCGGCCGGCGGGATCGTGATCGCGTGGGCCCTCGGGTTCGGCTGGCTCGAGTCGACGTTCATCGCGGTCGCGCTGACCTTCAGCAGCACGGTGGTGGTCGTGAAGCTCCTCGACCAGAAGTCGGAGCTGCAGTCGTTGTACGGCCGGATCGCGGTCGGCATCTTCCTCGTCCAGGACCTGGTCGTCGTCGTCATCCTGACGGTGCTGGCCGGCCTCGGCCGCCCCGAGACGCTGACCCCGCTGTCGGTGGCCGGCAGCCTCGCCCTGGCCTTCGGTGGCATGGCCCTGTTGCTCGGCGTCGCCCTCCTCGCGGCGCGGCGCCTCCTGCCGCCCGTCCTCGGCTGGGCGGCGCCGGAGCCGCGGCTGATGTTCGTGGCCAGCCTGGCCTGGTGCTTCGTCTACGTCCTGGCCGCCCAGGTGCTGGGCCTGTCCATCGAGATCGGGGCGTTCCTCGCCGGCCTGAGCCTCGCGCAGCTCGAGGTCGCGCAGGACCTCCGGCGCCGCATGCACCCGGTCATGACGTTCTTCATCGTCGTCTTCTTCGTATCCCTCGGCGCGCGCATCGATCCGGCCGCGGCTGCCGACTACTGGGTGGAGGCGACGGTCCTGTCCCTGTTCGTGCTCCTCGGCAATCCCCTCATCTTCATGTGGATCATCGCCCGCCACGGCTACTCCGAGCGCACGTCCTTCCTGACGAGCGTCACGGTCGGCCAGATCAGCGAGCTCTCCTTCGTGTTCGCCGCGATGGGGACGAGCCTCGGCCTGTTTTCGGAGTCGATCCTGGCCGTGGTCGCGGTCGTGGGCGTCGTGACGATGGCGGTCAGCGCCTACATGATCCTCTACAACGCGCCGCTGTACCGGTGGATGGCGCGAACGGGCGTGCTTCGGATGTTCCGGGCCGCGCCGGAGGACGAGAAGGAGCCTGCCTCGGAGCGGCCGGCGGGGCACGTGGTCGTGGTCGGCATGAACGACCTCGGGCGCCGCATCGCCCGAACGCTCCACGAACGTGGCGAGCGCGTGACCGCGGTCGACACCGACCTCCGCAAGCTCGAGGATCTCCCGTGCCGCACGCTGGCGGGCGACATCGACTACGAGTCGACGCTCGAAGACGTCGGCCTCGCGCGAGCGAAGCTCGCCGTCTCGGCGCTCCGCATCGAGGCGACCAACAAGCTCTTCGCGTACCGATGCCGCGCGGCCGGAGTCCCCGTGGTCGTCTACGCCTTCGACCGCGAGATGGTGGCGCAGCTGCGGAAGGTACACGCCGACCTCGTCCTCGACGCCCGGCTCGAGTCCGGGCACGCGCTCGTCGCCGAGCTCGGGCGGCTCGGAGCGGTCCCCCGATGACGACCCTCGCCCTCGTGATCGCGGCGGCCGCGGTGGCCCTCGGCCTGGGGCGTTGGCTGCGCCTGCCCGCCGCTCCCCTCGGCATCGTCGCGGGGCTCGGCCTGAGCCTCTCCCCCGCGCCGCTCGACACGGACCACGTGCGTGGCGGGCTCGCCCTCGCGGCGACCTTCCTGCTGTTCGCCGTCAGCGCGGAGATCGATCGTCGCGACGTGAGGCGCTACCGGCGCGCCGCCTGGGCCACCGCCGTCGTGTACCTGACGGTGACGGGCATGATCGCCGCCGTGGCCGGCTCGATCCTCGGGCTCGAGCTGCGGACCACCGTCTACCTGACCCTCGCGCTGACGAGCAGCTCGACCCTGCTCGTGGTGCAGCTCCTCCGGCGCCGCGAACGGTTCTTCGAGCCCATCGGCAGGTTCGTGACGGGGGTGGTGCTCGCGCAGGACGCCCTGGTCGTGGTCGGGCTGACCGTCGCGGTCGTGGCCGAGGCGGGCGCGTCGCGGCTCGGGTGGACGGCCCTGTCGGTCGCCGCCCTCCTCGGCGTGGCCTGGTTCTCCGCGCGCCAGGTGGTGCCCCGCGTCCTGCGCGGGTCCCGGCTCGGATCGGAGGAGCAGCTCCTCTTCGTCCTCGGTGTCCTGGTCGCGTTCGGGGCGGCCTGCTGGGCGCTCGACCTCCCCCTGGTGCTCGGCGCCTACCTCGCAGGGGCGGTGTTCTCGCCGTTCCCGGTCGGCGGCATCGTCCGCGGGTACGTCGCCTCCTTCGCCGACTTCTTCACGGTGCTCTTCTTCGTCCTGCTCGGCGCCGTGCTCGTCATTCCGCGCCCAGACGAGCTCGCGGCCGACGCCATCCTCGTCGGCGCGGTGCTCCTCGTCCGACCGCTGCTGCTGCTCCCCCTCGCTCGGCGGATCGGATTGACGGTCCGCTCCTCCATCGAGGCCGTCACGCTGCTGAGCAACGCGGGTGAGCTGGGGCTCGTGGTGGTCCTCGTCGCCCTCGATCGGGGCCTGGTTCCGGAGAGCCTGCTCTCGGTGGTCGCCATGGTCGCCGTGATCACCATGTCGTTGACCCCGTGGCTCTCCGGCGACCGTGCGGTGTCGTCGTCGACCCACTACTATCCCGCGCGCCGGCCCCCACCGGTCGCACGCGACCTGCATGGACACGTCGTGCTGATCGGCTGCGGCGAGGCCGGCCGCGTCCTGCTGAAGCACCTCCAGGCCGAGGACGTGCCGGTGGTGGTGGTCGACGACGATCCCGACGTGATCGGCAGGATCGTCTCGAACGGAGCGCCCGCGGTCCGCGGTGACGGCGCCGACCCGAAGGTGCTCCGAGCCGCCGGGGCCCACCGGGCCGCCGCGATCGTCTCGACGATGCGGCGCAGAGGGGACAACGCCGCGCTCCTCGCGCGCGCGTCCGGCCGGCCGGTGCTGGTGCAGGTCTTCGCCGAGGCCGCCGCGGAGGAGGTCCGCCGGCTCGGCGGCACACCCGTCGTCGAAGCAAGCCTCGCGAGCGACGCCTTCCTGCGGTGGTACGAACGCCGCCCCGGCCGCGACTCGGCGCGCACCGGCCCGCCGTGACGCCGTCCGACGGGGTGGACGACGCACCTGCCGTCCCTATGGAACCGGCGATCCCGCTCCCAGACCGGCGGAGCGCGGGCGCCACCGGACGCGGCCAGCAAGATCGATGCAGACTCTCCTGGGAAGGCACTGGCACCACCTGCCGGCCGCCGAGGTCACCCGGCTGACGGAGACCGATCCGCACGAAGGGCTCGACCGGTTCGAGATCGAGCCGCGCCGGGAGCGCTTCGGCCCCAACGCTCTCACCACGCGCAGGGCCGAGAGCCCGCTCGTCCTCTTCCTCCGGCAGCTCGACCAGCCGCTCGTCTACATCCTGATCGTCGCCGCGGCCGTGACGGCCGCGCTGCGGGAGTGGGTGGACGCGGGCGTGATCGCGGGCGTCGTCGTCGTGAACGCCGTCATCGGGTTCCTGCAGGAGTCGAAGGCCCGCAAGGCCATCGAAGCGCTCTCGGGCACCATGACGACGGAGGCCACGGTCGTCCGTGCCGGGCAGAAGCACCGCGTGGCCGCGGCCGACATCGTCCTCGGCGACCTCGTCCTCTTGCAGTCGGGGGACAGGGTCCCGGCCGATCTGCGCTTGCTGCGGCTGCGCGAGCTGCGGGTGGACGAGTCGAGCCTCACCGGCGAGTCGGTGCCGGCGCAGAAGCAGGCCCACCCGCTCGCGGAGGACACGCCGCTGGCCGATCGCAGCAACATGGCCTACGGGTCCACGCTCGTCACCTCCGGCACCGCCGCCGGCGTCGTCGTCGCCACCGGAGACGACACCGAGATCGGCCGGATCAACGAGCTCATCTCGACGGCCGACGTGCTCGCGACGCCGCTGACCCGGAGGATCGCGTCCTTCAGCCGGCTGCTGCTCTACGTGATCGTCGCCCTGGCCGGGCTCACCTTCGCGGTGGGGGCGATCCGGGGCGAGCCGGCCTTCGAGATGTTCATGGCGGCCGTGGCCCTCGCGGTCGGCGCGATCCCCGAGGGGCTCCCCGCGGCGCTCACGATCACGCTGGCCATCGGCGTCTCGAAGATGGCGCGCCGGAACGCCCTCATCCGCCGGCTCCCGGCCGTCGAGACCCTCGGCAGCACGACGGTCATCTGTTCGGACAAGACGGGGACGCTGACGCAGAACCAGATGACGGTGCAGGAGATCGTGCTCGGCGGGGGAGATCGCTTCACCGTGACGGGCGTCGGCTATGCGCCCGACGGCGCCGTCCTCTCGAACGGGACGCGGGTGGAGGTCGCATCGACTCCGAAACTGGTCGAGATCCTGCGCGCGGGCGTGCTCTGCAACGACGCGCGCCTGGTCCGGCGGGACGGCGAATGGGCGATCGAGGGCGATCCGACGGAGGGGGCTCCAGAGTTCCGTCGGGCACCTCGGGCGCAAGCGGGGGTAGGGATCTGATTTCGCGCTGTTGGGCGGCGGGGGGAGAGGGCAGCTGCGGCGAGATCGAGTTTTTCGTCGGGCGGTGACGATTTCG
>JBDIVX010000130.1:0-20724 GCA_039794305.1 Candidatus Neutrinellum sp. | reverse complement strand
CTCGCCACAGTGCCGCCGGTCGGAGGTCGTGTCCACGCATTCGAAGGTGTCGAGCGCGTCGGCACAGCACATGTCCTCGGCGGTCCCGTCACACTGCCGCCGGCTGCCGTCCCCGCAGAGGCACTGGGCGCCGTCGCACCGGTCCGCGCGGCTGGGATCGCACCGCTGATCGCACCCGCCGCAGTCCTCCGGGTCCCGCGCGAAGTTGGCGCAGTAGGGGATGTCGAGGCCCGGGCGCGGGGGGCAGCACACGGTGGTGCCGGAGCACCCGAGCACGCTCGCCCCGCACCGGCAGGTACCACCCTCGCACACGGTGCCGGACTCTCTCTCGAGGCAGTCGATCCCACAGAGCCCGCAGTTGTGGATATCCGTCCGCGTGTTCACGCACTGTCCGATCCCGTCCGGGCCCGGACAGCAGAGGACCCCGGCTCCGCAGGCGGGCTCGCACTCGGGACCCGCGTCGAAGCCGGCGTCCGTTCCGCCGTCGAACCCGCCGTCCGCGCCCGCGTCGGCGCCCGACGAGCCGTCGTCGCCGCAGGCCACGAGGGAAAGGGCCCCTATCACGGCACAGAAGAGAGCGCGCACGGCGATCAAGCTACCACCGATTCCCGGATGCCGCGGACGACGCGCAGGCGATCGCCTTGCGGCCGCGCGAGGGCCACGAGCCGGCCGGCATGGACGATCGCCACGATCTCGTCGCCTGCCGCCTCCGGCATCCCGCCGCGGATGCGGTCGGCGGCGACGGGCCGCCCGTGCCGGGCGTCCGCGAGCCCCGCCTCGTCCACCTCCGCGACCGGCGCATCGGCCCAGGCTTCGCGCAGCCCGATCAGCCACCCCTCGAGCTCCTCGCGCGCGCCGGCGTCTCCCGAGGCGGCGGACACGACCGTCTCCCAGGACACGGCCCGGTCGAGACCGAACGCCCCGCTCCGCGTGCGGCGCAGCTCGGTCAAGTGGCCGACGGTGCCCAGAGCACGGGCGAGGTCGCGCGCGAGGGCGCGGACGTAGAAGCCCTTTGCGCACTCCACGCGCAGGGCGATCCGCCCCTCGGTCACCTCGCGGATCTCGAGCCGCCTCACCTCGACCTGCCTCACCGGCGCCTCGACCGCCTCGCCGGCGCGCACTCGGCGGTGGAGCGCGCGGCCGCCGACCTTGATGGCGCTGACCGCCGGGGCGCGCTGCGGGAAGCAGCCCACGAAGCGCGCGGCGACCCGCTCGACTGCGGTCCGATCGAGCGCCGAAGGGACGGGCTCCTCCTGCACGACGGCTCCCTCGGCGTCGAGGGTGTCGGTCTCGGCGCCGAGCGCGACCGTGGCTTCGTACTCTTTGTCCTGCCCCGTGAGGTGCGAGACCAGCTTCGTCCCCTCCCCCACTGCGAGCACGAGGACACCGGTCGCCATGGGATCGAGCGTCCCGGCGTGGCCGACCGCGCGCGTTCCGAGCGCGCGCCGTACCCGCGCGACCACGTCGTGCGAGGTCGGGCCGCGCGGCTTGTCGACGACCAGGATGCCGTGGACGCTCATCGGCCGTCGAGCAGGCGCCGGGTCGCCTCGACGACGCGGCCGCAGACCGCGTCCATGTCGGACGGCAGCTCCGCGGCGGCTGCGGCGCGGTGACCACCGCCGCCGAGGGTCACCGCGATCGTCGACACGTCGAGCGCGCGGGCACGGAGGCTGACCTTCGTGCGCGGGAGCCCGTCGCCTCCGAGCGGCCGTTCCCACAAGAGGGCCGCGACGTCGACACCTTCGATGCGGCGTCCGTAGTTCACGAGCCCCTCGACCATCTCGTCGTCGGCGCCGGTCCGCGCCAGCATGTCCAGCGTCACGCGCAGGATGGCGAGGCGGCCGCCCAGCCTGCGCTCCAGGGTGGCGAGCACCTCGCGCAGGAGGAGGACCTTCTGCTCCGGCCAGCCCTCGAACAGGTGATAGGCCACCTCCCACGGGTCGACGCCCGCCTCGAGCAGCCGGGCGCCGATCCGCAACGTCTCGGGACGCGTGCTCGCGTACCGGAACCCGCCCGTGTCGGCCACGATCGACGCGTACAGCGGACGGGCGGCCTCCGGCGGAACTTCACGAACGCCGAGGTCGTGCATGAGCCTGAGCACGACCTCGCCCGTCGCGCATGCGTCCTCCTCCCGCACCACCAGATCGCCGAAGTGGTCGTGCGCGGCGTGGTGATCGACGACGACGACCGGTCCGCTCACCTCCGGCGGCGGGAAGGGATCGGGCAGAAGCGAGCGAGCGGCCGTGTCGGTGACGAAGACGCCGTCCCATGGCCCATCGTCGGGCAGCTTCGAGACCGGCTCGCCACCGATCGTCAGGAAGCGCAACGACCGGGGAACGGGCTCCGGGTGGTAGCAGACCGCGTGCTTGCCGGCTGCGCGGAGGATGGCGGCGAGGCCGAGCGCCGACCCCAGCGCGTCGCCGTCGGGGCGACGGTGACAGGTCACGAGGAAGCGGTGACCCCGCCGGACGAGCTCGACCGCGTCTCGCCTGTTCATGACGTCTCCTCCGACTCGTCGCCCGCTTCCTCTTCCCGGATCTCGTCGAGGACGCGCTCGATGCGGGCGGCGCGGTCGACCGTCTCGTCCCACTCGAACCTCAGCTCGGGCGTGTACTTGAGATGCAGCCGTGCTCCGATCTCGCGGCGCAGGAACCCAGATGCGCGGCCGAGCGCCGTCACCAGCTCCTTCCTCCTGCGCTCGGGCGGGTCCTGCTCGAGGAGCCGGACGTACACACGCGCATGCCGCAGGTCGTCGGTCACGCGCACGTTGGTGACGACGGCGCCCGACACCCGCGGATCCTTGACGGAACCGGACAGGACGAGGTCCATGAGCTCGGAGCGGATGCGCTCTGCGACCCGCACCGATCGCTTGATCGGGGCGGCGCTCACGCCCCCTCCCCGAAGTGTACGAGCTCGACCTCACGGTCCACGACCAGCGCCTCCGTGGCTCCGGAGACGAAGGAGGTCAGCTTGTCGAGCACCGAATGCGCGTGCGCCGCGTCGTTGCTCACCACGCTGAAGCCGAGCGTGGCGCGGCGGTGCACGTCGAGGTCGCCGACCTCGGCTGCGGCCACGTGGAACTTGTTGCGCGCACGCTCGAGGATGCTCTTGACCACCGCCCGCTTCCCTTTCAGCGAGTCGTTGCCGGGCAGCGACAGGACGATGCGGCAGACGCCGACGACCACGACCGGACTCCGCTACGCGAGGCGGCTCAGAGCTCTTCGACGGAGGGGGCGACCTCCTCGACCTCGAAGCACTCGATGACGTCCCGCTCCTTGATGTCGTTGTAGCCTTCGAGGGAGATGCCGCACTCGTAGCCGGACGCGACCTCGCGGACGTCGTCCTTGAACCGCTTGAGCGCGTTGACCTTGCCCTCCCAGACCTGAACGGAGTCCCGCACGAGCCGCACCTTGGCGTTCCGCGCGATCTTGCCGTCCGTCACGAGGCAGCCGGCCACGGTGCCGACCTTCGGGATGGAGAAGATCTGCCGGACCTCCGCCTTGCCGAGGTCCTTCTCGACGAGCCGCGGCGCGAGGAGGCCGGCCATGGCCTGCTTCACCTCGTCGACCGCCTCGTAGATGACGTTGTACTGGCGGACGTCGACGCCCTCCTTCTTCGCCGTCGCGCCCGCCTGACCGGCCGGCCGCACGTTGAAGCCGATGATGATGGCGTCCGAGGCGCTCGCCAGCATGACGTCGTTCTCGGTGATGCCGCCGACCCCGGTGTGGATGACGTTGACCTTCACCTTCTCACTGCTGAGGTCCGTCAGCGCCTTCTCGATGGCCTCGACCGAGCCCTGCACGTCGGCCTTCACGACCAGCTTGAGCTCCTGGACCTCACCGCTCTGCATCATCTGATAGAGCTGGTCGAGGCCGCGCGGCGCAGCCTGCGGGCGAGCCGCCGGCCCCTCCTGCCGGTGGGCCTCGGCGACCTCCTGGGCCTTCTTCGGGTCGGTGACCGCGTAGATGCGGTCGCCGGCGGCGGGCATGTCGCTCAGGCCGAGCACTTCGACGGGGGTGGCCGGACCGGCCTTCTTGAGCTGCTTGCCCCGATCGTCGGTGAGCGCGCGCACACGACCCCACGCCCCGCCGGCCACGACGAAATCGCCCGTGTTGAGCGTGCCGTTGCGCACGAGGACGTTCGCGACGGGACCGCGGCCGCGGTCGAGGTAGGCCTCGAGGACCACGCCCTCGGCCGGGATGGTCGGGTTCGCCACGAGCTCGAGGATCTCCGACTGCAGGTTGATCGCCTCGAGCAGCTTGTCGATGCCCTCGCCAGAAACCGCGCTGCAGGGGACGAACATCACGTCGCCGCCCCACTCCTCGGGCTGCAGGCCCTCGGCGGCGAGCTCGTTCTTGACCTGGTCCGGGCGTGCGTCCGCCTTGTCGATCTTGTTGACCGCCACCACGATCGGCACGTTGGCCGCGCGCGCGTGGTTGATGGCCTCCTTCGTCTGCGGCATCACGCCGTCGTCCGCCGCGACCACGAGCACCACGAGGTCCGCCACCTTGCCGCCGCGGGCTCGCATGGCGGTGAACGCCTCGTGACCCGGGGTGTCGAGGAAGACGAGCTCGCCGGTCTCGTGGTCGACGCGGTAGGCACCGATGTGCTGGGTGATGCCGCCCGCCTCTCCGGAAGCGACGTCCGCCTTGCGGATCCTGTCGAGGAGCGACGTCTTGCCGTGGTCGACGTGACCCATGATGGTCACGATCGGGGGCCGCGACTCCTGATCGCCCGCCTGGTCCTCGAACTCACCGCGAGCGTCCCCGATGATCTCCTCCGTGGAGCGGGCGACGTTCTCGACCTCGTAGCCGAACTCGTTCGCCAGGATCTTGGCCGTGTCGGCGTCGAGGGTGCTGTTGATGTGGACCTGGCCCATGCCGAGCTGCATGAGCTTCATGAGGACGTCGGTCGCCTTCAGGCTCATGCGCTGGGCGAGCGTCTGCAGCTGGATCTGCTCCTCGATGCGGATGACGCGCTTCTGCGCGCTCGGCACCGTGATCTCGGTCTGCTTGCCCTTCTTGCCGGGCGCCATCTTCTTGCGGCCGACGCGTCCCCCCGGACGACCGGCCTGCCGGCCCGTCGGGCCGAGCGCGGCACGACCGAGCTCCTTGCGGCGCGGACGCATGGGCTGGCGCGCCGCGTGCTGTTGCACGATGCGCTGGCGCTGAGCTTCGCTGAGCTGTGGCGCGACCGACTCGGCCACCGCGTTGCCGCGCTGGATGACTCCCGGCGGCAGCGCGGCGCTCTTGCGCGGTCGCGGAGCCTCGGCCACCTCGGCCGCCCCGTCGCCCGAAGCGGCCGCCGCGGGACGCGCGGCGGGCGCCGGCTCGACGGCGGGTGGCTCGGGAGACACCGGGCTCACCGGGCGCGGCTCCGGCTGCGGCGCGTCGACGGCGGGACGCTCCACGACCGGGGCGGGGGTCGGGCGGGGTGGAGCTGCCACGGGGCGAGGCTCCTCCTCGCGGGCCGGCGGCGCGGGACGAACCTCGGGCGCGGGCGCGGCCGCGACCGGCGCGCGCTCTTCGCTCCGGGCTGCCGGCGCCTCGGCGGCCGCGACCGGCTCCGGCGCGGCGGGCTTGCGCGCGCGCCGGCGCACGACCGTCGGGCGGATCCGTTCCTCGACGACGTTCTCCTGCTTGTCCTTCTCGAGAGCGCGCTTGAGCCGATCGACCTCGGCTGCGTCCAGCGAGCTCATGTGATTGCGGACCTGGATCCCGAGCGCCGCGATCTTCTGGACCACGTCCCGATTGGGGAGTCCGAGCTCCCTAGCTACTTCGTAGACCCGCACCTTGTTCATCCTTCCTCCGCGATGGCAGAGATGGCCGCCGCCGCGCGGACCACCTCTTCGGCGATCCCGCGGTCGGTGATCGCCACGACGCCGACCTCGTCACGGCCGAAGAGCCGCCCGAGCTCGGTCTTGTCGAATGACACCAGGCACCTCTCGCCGAGCCGCTCGGCGCTCCGGACCAGCTCGTCGCGGCGCCCCGCAGCGTCCCGCGCTACCAGGAGCAGCGCCGGGGGGCGTTCGCGCATCCGAGCGCGCACCGCCTCGGTGCCGACGACCAACAACTTGGAGCGCCGGGCCGCGATCAGCAACCCCTCGAGGCGACGGCGGAGCTGAGCAGTCACCTGCCCGGCGAGCACGTCCGGATCCGCGTCGACGGCGCGGCGGAACCCTCGGGACATGCCTCCCCGGTGGGCCGCCGTCTCGAGGCAGGCGCGGCGCGGGTGTACCGAGACGCCCCGCCCCGGCAGGCGACGCGACACGTCGGCCACCGGCCGTCCGTCCGGTCCCAGCACGAAGCGCACGAGCGCCTCGCGCGCGTCGCGCTGGCGGCAGCCAGCACAGGTGCGCTCGGCCATCTCGTGCTCCTCCATCGGGGTCGCCTGGGTCACCGCGCTCATCGCCCTTCTCGCTCAGCTCTCTGCCTTGGCCTCGGCGGCCGGCGGCTCCTCGGTGGACGCCGCCGCCTCGGGAGCCCTCTCGGCCCCCTCCGACTCGGCCCCCTCGGCACGCGCGGCCTGCTCGCGCGTCTCGCGCTCCGCCTCCTCGCGCGCCCGCGCCTCCTCGCGCGCCTTCGCCTCCGCGGCGGCGCGGGCCGCCTTGCGGCCGGCCTCGACCTCGGGCCACTCGCTGTCGAGGAAGTGGGACACGTTCTGCTTCACGATGCGGGCCCGATGCGAGCCGAGCCCGGTACGAATGGCCAGCCGGTCGGCGTCCTCCTCCCGCTGGATCTCCTCGACCGACCGGTAGCCCCCGTGCTCGAGCATGTCGGCGACTCGCTCGTTGACGCCCTTCACGAGCAGCAGCCGCTCGTGCTCGGTGATGGGCTCGGCGCTCTCGCTCGCCGCCCCGAGGCGCTCCTTGCGGTACTGCTCCATGGCCACCGCCGCCTTCTGCTTGATGTCGGCCGCCTCGTTCTCCTCGATGCCGACCACCGACGCGATCTCCTCCTCGGGCGCTTCGGCGATCTCGTCGAGGCTCCGGAAGCCCATCTTGTAGAGGTTCTTCGCGAGCTCGTCGTCCACGCCCTCGATGCGGGCCATGGTCGTGAGGGCCTCCTCCTCGAGCTGCTTGAAGCGCGACTCGCTCACGATGTCGAGCTTCCAGCCCGTGAGCTGAGAGGCGAGCCGCACGTTCTGGCCGCGGCGGCCGATGGCGAGCGACAGCTTGGCGTCCGGCACCACGAGCTCCATCGTGGCGTTCACCTCGTCGATGACGACGCGTACGACCTCTGCGGGCGCGATGGCGTTGCAGACGAAGCGCGCCGGGTCGCGGTCCCACGGAACGATGTCGATCTTCTCGCCGCGCAGCTCCTGCACGACCGCCTGCACGCGCGAGCCCTTCATGCCCACGCAAGCACCCACGGGATCGACGTCCGAGTCGCGGCTCGACACGGCGATCTTCGAGCGCGCGCCCGGTTCGCGGCTGGCCGCCACGATGCGGACGATCCCCTCGTAGATCTCGGGGACCTCCATCTCGAACAGCTTCACGAGCAGCCCGACGTCCGTGCGCGACAGGATGATCTGCGGACCGCGCGCCTCGCGGTCGATGTCCTTGAGGTAGGCGACGATGCGGTCACCCGGCCGGTAGCTCTCGCGCGGCGTCTGCTCCTTCGGCGGGAGCACGGCCTCCACGTTTCGCCCGAGGTCGACGATGATGTTGTTGCCGCGCTCGAAGCGGCGGACGACGCCGGTGATGATCTCGCCCTTGCGGTCCTTGAATTCGTTGAAGATCCGCTCCCGCTCGGCGTCGCGGACGCGCTGGATGATGACCTGCTTGGCGGTCTGAGCCGCGATGCGACCGAAGCCACGCCGGCTCTGCTGCATCTGCAGGAGATCACCGAACTCCTTGTCCTGCTGGCGCGCCTTGTCGGCGTCCTCCGGCATGTAGAAGATCTGGAAGCCGAGCTCCTCTCCGGGCTCCGCGTCGAGGCCGTGCCGCCGGGCGTGCTCGAGCGAGATCTCCCGCTCCGGATCCTCGGGCTCGCCCTCCACCACGGTCATGTACTGGAAGAGGTCGACCGCGCCCGTCTCGTCGTTGAACCGCGCTTCGAGCTCACGGTCCATACCGAACGTTCGCTTGGCCGCCGTGAGGATCGCCTGCTCCATGGCCTCGACCAGCACGTGCGGATCGATGCCCTTCTCCTGGCTCACCTGCTCGACGACGTTCAGTAGCGATAGCCCACCCTGCTGCATGGTTCTTCCTCCGGGCCTCAAAAGCGGTAGACGAGGTTGGCCCTGTCGATTTGCTCGTGGGAAATCCGAACGGGCGCTCCGTCCTGCTCGATCTCGATCTCCTCACCGTGGACGCCGAGGAGCTTCCCTTGGAACCTGCGCCGCCCGTCGAGCGGCTGCTTCAGCTTGATCTTCGCCTCGCGCCCCCGAAAGCGCTCGTAGTCGGCGAGCCGACCGAGCGGGCGCTCGAGCCCGGGCGAGCTCACCTCGAGGCGGTAGCTGCCCGGGAACAGATCCTCGTGCACGTCGAGCGCGGTCGAGAGGTCACGGCTGACGTTGGTGCAGTCGTCGATGGTGACGCCGCTGCCTTCGACCTCGGGCCGATCTCGGTCGATGATCACCTGCACCACGCCCTTGTGCCCCTGGGCGTTGACCCGGAGCAGCACGAGATCGACCCCGTGCGCGCGGCACACGGGCTCTGCGATCCGTTCGAGGGCGGTGTTCAAGTCTTTCTCGGGCACTTTCGGAACAAAAAAAGGCGGACCGGCTGGCCCACCTCCAGAGACGACCCTGAAGCGTGTTCGGGGCGCGATTTAACACAGACGCCCCGGCCCGGCAACCCACCCCCCGGCAAACGGCCGGCCGGGGCAGACTTCCCCGCCCCGCGCGGGGCTCAGGCCGGCCCGGCGAGCTGCCGGAGCTCCTCGTAGTGCTGATCGGCGTAGTAGCTCAGCACGTCGAGGGCGTCGTCGAACTCGCTCTTGTCGAGGTGGGAGGTCGGATACTCGACCGAGAGCACCACGTCGAGGTCGTCGTCGATGGAGAACTTGGCGAGGAGCAGGGAGTGGTTGAGCTCGAGCAGCCGCCGGTAGAGCCGGTCTGCCCGCCCCCGCTCCTCCGGCGACCTCACGAAGGGCACGATGGCGAAGGTCACGTAGCCGGCCTTCTGGTCGACCCGGACGAAGAAGGGGAAGCTCGAGCTCTGGCCGCGGAAATGGCTGCGCCAGGTATCGTCGTTGATGCGGTCACAGGGCCAGCCGCCGCCCTCGAGCAGGCCGCGGATGGTCGCATCGTCGAGGCTCAGGTAGCTGCGGGACGCGGTCATCGGGCCGACCGTCCGGCGGGCGGTCGCGCCGAGCCCGGTCGGGTCTCGGCCCCCGCCGGGGCCGAGACCGCCAGCGCGGCCGTGCCAAGTGCGATCGCCCCCGTGGCTCGCATCACGCTGACCTTAGGCGAACCGCCGCGCCTCCACAATCAGGAAGCGCGCGTGGTGGCCCGGGCGGCGGCCCCCGGCCTTCGAGGTCGTCGTGCCGCCGGGTGGGCCGCCCGAGACGGCCCCGATCCCGGAGTCGATTGAATCTCGCGGGGCGGTCTGGTAATTCGCGCGGGCTTCGAGGGCGGGCTGCCCGGGAGGTCCGAGGGATGTCGCGTACGACGCTGATTGGGGCATTCGCGGTCGCGGCCGCGTTCATTCTGGGTTGCGGCTCGAGCCGCGAGGCGGTGTGGGAGACGACGCCCGAGCCGACGGGGGGCGAGCCGCAGAGCGAGGAGCAGGTCTCGCGCCGGCAGCAGCTCATCGACGAGGGCACCGCCGCCTGGCAGAACCGCGGGGACGAGGCGCAGGTCGTCGCGGCCATCGGCAAGTGGGAGCAGGCCGCCGAGATGGACCCGTCGGACCACGAGCACTGGGTGCGGCTGTCCCGCGCCTACTACTTCCTCGCGGACGGGCACATGAGCTTCGACGAGGCCCGCCAGGAGGAGATGATCGCGACCTACGAGAAGGGCATCCAGGCCGGCGAGCGGGCTCTGGTGGCGCTCTCGCCGGACTTCGCCCAGCGGATGCGGGCGGGCACGCGCATCGAGGAGGCGGTCGCCGTGCTCGACGCGCAGGCCGTGCCGGCGCTCTACTGGCGGTCGTCGAACATGGGCAAGTGGGGCCTCGCCAAGGGCTTCGCCACCGTCCTCGCCTACAAGGACGAGATCCGCGCGATCATGGCGCGCTGCCTCGAGCTCGACGCCACCTATTTCTACCACGCCCCGCACCGCTACTTCGGCGCCTTCTATGCGCGGGTGCCGGCGTTCGCGGGCGGCGATCTCGAGCGCAGCCGAGAGCACTTCGAGACCGCGCTCGAGGCGGCCCCCGGCTACCTCGGGACCCGCAGCCTCATGGCCGAGTTCTACGCCGTGAAGTCGCAGAACCGGCAGCTCTTCGAAGAGCAGCTCAACGCCGTCCTCGAGGCCGACCTCTCGCAGCTCCCGGAGGAGGTTCGGCCGGAGAACGAGCTCGAGCAGCGGCGCGCGCAGGCGCTCATGGCCAAGGCGAACGAGCTCTTTGAATAGCCCGGGCGGGGTTGCGTCCGACCGGGCCGTACCGGACCATCTGGCGGGAGGAGTGTCCAGTGATGTCGCCTAGGAAGCGGATCGCGCTCGTGCTGACGGCCGTCTCGGCCGTGCTCAGCACCTTCTTGGTGGTGGGTCTCGACCACCCGGCCGATGCACAGCAGACCTTCGAGATGAAGATCGCCACGGTGGCCCCCGAGGGGACCCCGTGGGAGAAGCAGCTCAGAGGCCTGAAGAACCACATCGAGTCGGAGAGCGGCGGCCGGATCCGCGTGAAGATGTTCATGGGCGGCTCGCTCGGCGGCGAGAAGGCCCTCGTCCGGCGGACGGCCCAGGGGAGCGTCCAGTGCTTCGGCGGCTCGACCGCGGCGCTCGGCTCCCTCGTCCCCGAGCTGAACGTCATCGAGGCCCCGTTCCTGTTCGAGTCCGAGCAGCAGGCCGACCGCGCGCTCGACGGCCAGGCGAAGGACATCGTCGCCCAGTCGGTGGAGGCACGCGGCTTCCGGTTCGGCCTCTGGGCGGAGAACGGCTTCCGGTCCTGGTACACGAAGGAGCGTCCCATCCGCACGCCGGAGGACATGCGCGGGCTGCGCATGCGATCGCAGGAGGCCCTCGTGCACCTGGAGACCTACCGCGCGGTCGGCGCGAGCCCGGTGCCCATCGACGTGACGAACGTGCTCACGAGCCTGCAGACCGGGGTGGTCGACGGCTTCGACAACACGCCGCTCTTCGCCTTCGCCGCGAGCTGGTACCAGGCCGCGCGTCACATGACGCTCAGTCAGCACAGCTATCAGCCGGGCATCGTCGTGTACTCGAAGAGCTGGTACGACGGCCTCCCGGCCGATCTGCAGCAGGTGCTCGACAACGTCCCGCGCCAGCACACCGTGCAGGGGCGACAGGGCGTTCGGCAGATGAACCCGATCCTCCTCCGGAACCTCGAACGGTTCGGCATCCAGATCCACGAGCCGACGGCCGAAGAGCGGGCAGCCTTCGTGCAGGCGACCCGGCGGGTCCCCGATCGCGTCGCCGCCAAGGCCGGCGGTCGAGGCCGGCAGCTCCTGCGCGCCATCCGTGGCAGGTGAGATCGCGGGCACGTACCCCCCCGCAACCACTTGCCTTCCACGGCCCAACGCTTAATCTTCCCGGGTTGCTTCCGCTCTTTGGGGCGGGAGGGACACGAGGAGAACCAACGCAGATCGGCCCGAGCATCGGCAGAGGTTCATCGACGGACACGGGACGGCTCGGGCAAGGAAAACGCGACAGCAAGTGAAGATCTACGTTGGGAATCTGCCGTTCAGCACGAACGACGATGAGCTGCGGAAGCTGTTCGACCCGCATGGCATGGTCACCTCCGCGAGCGTGGTGACGGATCGAGAGACGGGCAGGTCCCGCGGCTTCGGGTTCGTCGAGATGGCGAACGACGACGAGGCGCGCGCGGCCATGGACGTGCTCAATGGGCAGCTCGTCGGCGGGCGCCCGCTGGTGGTCAACGAGGCTCGCCCTCGGGCGCCGCGCGGCCCGGGCGGCGGCGGTGGCGGTGGCGGCCGGCCTCGCGGCGGCGGCGGCGGCGGCGGATTCCGAGGAGGCGACCGTGGCGGCCGCGGCGGCTTCGACGGGCCCCGTTGGGACGACCGTCCACCGCCGGCCTTCGAGGGAGGCGGCGAAGGTGGAGGCCGCGGCGGAGGCCGTGGACGAGGACGCGACCGCCGTCGTCGGCGCGACAGCGACGACTGGGGCGGCGGCGGCGGCGGCGGCGGCGACGACTGGTAGCGACGAGCCGGGACCGCGCCCCGTCGCGGTCCCGTTTCTCTCGTCCCTACAGCGTCGCGGCGACGAGGGGCGCCTGGACCGGCCGGAGCTGGTCGCCGTAGGCGGCGATCAGGCGCTCCGCCTCACCGTGCGCGGCCGGCGTGTCGACGTCGATCCACGTCGCGGCGCCGACGTCGACCGCCCGCATCCGGCCGCGGCGAGCGAGCGCCGCGACGCCCTGCGAGAGCGAGCAGCCGGCCGGCCCGTCCACGCGCCGGAGCTCCTCGACGAGCGCCGGCGTGATTCGGAAGACCCCCGTGTCGAGCGCGTCGTAGACGGGGATCTCCTTGCCGATGTCGACGATCCGGTCGCCGGACAGGAGGACCTTCGTCGCGTCTTCCAGATCGAAGCAGCCGGCGATGTCCTGATCGACGCCGAGCACCGCCTGGTCGGCGGCCAGCGGGAAGCGGCCTACGGCCTCGATCAGATCCGGCGACCAGAGGTGGTCGCTCATCAGCAGGTAGGTCGGACCGTCGACCAGGTCCGCCGCAGCGAGGAGGGAGGTCCCGTTGGGCTTGTCGTACTCGTGGTTCCAGACGAAACGCACGTCCAGGTGGAAGCGGTACCGCCCGAGGGCGCGCACCAGCACCTCGCCCAGGTAGCCGACCACCACGACCGCCTCCTCGACGCCCGCGCGCTCGAGGTTCCGGAGGACGCGAACGATCAGGGGGACCCCCGCGACCCTCTTGAGCGGCTTGGGGAAGTCGAAGCCGTTGACGAGGCGCTCCCCCTTGCCCGCCGCCAGTATGATCGCTCTGTCCATCTCTCCCTCAGACCGAGAACGCGGACTGTTGTCATTCGACTACACCCGTGAAGCCAGGCAACGCCCGGCTGGTGGAGTCATCCCGTTTCGCCCGTAAGAACTAGGCGTCACCGGGTCCGCGCGGCAAGTTTGGCGCAGGCCATGCAGCGCTTGTGCCAGAGTGGAGGGGCTTCTCTCGCGTGCGGGGCTCGAGCGTCTTCTCTTTTTTCGAGGCCGGCGGCACGGGCTCTGCTAGGAAGGTCGCCCTAGCTCATGAAGAAGCCTTCGCAGATCCGGTCGGCCGCGGGCAAGCTCGGGATCCTCCTGCCGGGCATGGGCGCGGTCGGCACCACGTTCGTCGCTGGGTGTCTCCTCGCACGCAAGGGGATCGCGCAGCCCTTCGGCTCGCTGACACAGATGGGCACGATCCGTCTGGGCAAGCGCACCGCCGGCAGGAGCCCGCTGATCAAGGAGCTCGTCTCGCTCGCCTCCCTCGACGACCTGGTGTTCGGCGGTTGGGATCTCTTCGCCGACGACGCCTACACCGCGGCGTGCGAGGCGGAGGTGCTGTCGAAGGAGCACCTCGCGGCCATCCGTGAGGAGCTGTCGGCCATCCGTCCCATGGAGGCGGTCTTCTTCCCCGAGTTCGTCCGCAAGCTCCGTGGCGAGCACGTCAAGAAGCAGACGAACAAGATGGAGCTCGCCGAGGCCGTGCGCGAGGACATCCGGCGCTTCCGCGAGGCCAACGGGCTCGAGCGCTGCGTCGCCGTCTGGTGCGGATCCACGGAGGTGCATCGAGAGCCGACGGAGGTGCACGCTTCGCTCGCCGCGTTCGAGAGGGGTCTGCGCGAGAGCGACCCCGCGATCAGCCCCTCGCAGGTGTACGCGTATGCCTGCCTGCAGGAGGACGTCGGCTACGCGAACGGCGCCCCCAACCTGACGGTGGACGTCCCGGCGCTCCTCGAGCTCGCGCGCGAACGGTCGATCCCGGTGAGCGGCAAGGACTTCAAGACGGGCCAGACCCTGATGAAGACGATCATCGCTCCAGGGCTGAGGGCGCGCATGCTGGGCATCCGCGGCTGGTTCTCGACCAACATCCTCGGCAACCGCGACGGCGAGGTCCTCGACGACCCGGAGAGCTTCAAGACCAAAGAAGCGTCCAAGCTCGGCGTGCTCGAGACGATCCTGCAGCCGGAGCTGCACGCGGACCTCTATGGCGACATGTACCACAAGGTCCGGATCGAGTATTACCCGCCGCGCGGCGATCAGAAGGAAGGCTGGGACAACCTCGACATCTTCGGGTGGCTCGGCTACCCGATGCAGATCAAGGTCGACTTCCTCTGTCGCGACTCGATCTTGGCAGCGCCCATCGTGCTCGACCTCGCGCTGTTCACCGACCTCGCGCAGCGGGCCGGCCTGTCGGGCATCCAGGAGTGGCTCTCGTTCTACTACAAGAGCCCCATGCACGCGCCCGGGCTGTACCCCGAGAACGACCTGTTCGCCCAGCTCATGAAGCTCAAGAACATGCTCCGGTGGATGAACGACGAGGACCTGATCACCCACCTCGGCCACGAGTACTACGACTGATATCGATCGCTCCCCCTCCCCGAGGGGAGCTGGTCGCGCGGTGAATGGGGGCTAGGGGCAGGACAACGGATTGGGTGTTCCGTATTCGGAGGCCTAATGCAGCATCTTCGGGTCCTGAATCCCCTGCTCCTCGCCCTCGCACTGACCGCGTGTGGGGGCTCTGCCGGTGGCGTCGCGGCCACCAGCCCCGCCGACGCGGCTCGGGTCGAGCTGAGTGAGCAAGAGCTCCGCAAGCTGGATCCCCGCCTCGTCGAGCGGATGCGAGACGAGGAAGCGGGAGCGCTTCCAGTCAAGGTGAGGTTCGTGACCGTCCCCTCGGACGCCGAGCTGGCCGATCTCCTGCTCACGCGCGTCGGTGCCGTCGTGGTCGGCAGCGTCACCCCGCCGGTGCTCAAGCGCATCGCCAAGCGCCCCGACGTGGCAGAGATCACCTGGTTCGCCGGGGCAGGCTACGACGACACGGACGACGGAGCCTGACGCACCGGGCGCGCCGCCGCGCGCCGCCGGGGTCAACGCCTCGGCGTCTCTCCGTGGATGCGGAGCAGCGTCCCGGGCTCTGCGTCGGTCGGGTAGACGCCGTGCCACCCGTCGGGCAGCGCGGGCTCGGACCAGCGGAAGATCCACTTCGCGTCCGCCGGCGAGAGGTTCACGCAACCGTGGCTCTTGGGCCGGCCGAACGCGTCGTGCCAAAACGCCATGTGCAGTGCGTACGCCTGCTCGTAGTACATGACGTACGGCACGTCCTGGATGGAGTACGGGCCGTCGAAGGCGTTGTCTCCGTCCATCGTGGTCGCGAGGTGCTTCGCGCTGATCCGGAACGTACCCGTGGGTGTGCGGTGGTCGAGGTCCGGGACACCCTCACGCCGTATGCGGCCCGTCGATACCAGGGTCACGAACACGGGGCGGTCCCCCTCGTAGGCCACGAGCGTCTGCCGCTCGAGGTCCACGTCGATCCACTTGTCGTCCTCGTCCACCCCCTCGGGGCGCGGTGAGAAGACCGCCTGGCGTACGTCGCGATCGCGGTAGAGGTGGCCGTCGTCCCCGATGACATAGTCGGTGTTGCGGATCGCCTCCTGCCCCGTGATGCGGAAGGCGTGGTGGTAGCCCGGCGCGGGACCTCGCCGAACGCGACCGTCGTCGCGCCGGACGTACGACAGCGCGCGGCGTGACAGGATCCACCCGACCGGGATCTCCCAGTCGTCCGGTCGGAGCGGGGTGCCCGCGAAGTCGCTTCCGCCGGCCATTGCCAGCATGTGGTACGGGATGTACTCGTTCTGCTGCGTCCGGAAGTAGCGCCGCCGACCCGCCCGGAACTCTCGATCCAGGCTCACGTAGAACCCTCGCATCATCCGGCGAACGAGGACCGAGTCACCGTTCTGCGCCATCAGGCTGTCGAGGGTCGGCAGGCCCGCGTCCCGCGGCTCCTCGGCGACGCCCTCCGACTCCCGGGCGGCCGCCGGCTCGGTACCGGCGTCCTCGGCGCTCGCGGCCGCTTCGGGGCGTTCGGCCGGGGCAGGCTCGCGGCCTGGAATACGGTAGCCCTCGAGCTCTGCCGCCTCCTCGTCGGTGGGAAGACGGCGGTAGACCGGGACGTTGTTCGTGCGGGAGTAGCCGTACTGGTAGGGGAGCTTGCCTTCGAGGTCGGGCTGCGCCGAGCGCACCTCCGGCAGCCGCTCCCCCTCGAAAGCGATGACGTCACGCCCGTTGCAGACGAAGCCCCCGGTAGTAAGCTCGTACCACCCACCGCGACACCCCTCCCGACCGACGGGCTCCGCGGTCGTGGCGCGCAGCACGGCGCCCGCCCGGAGATAGCCGATGCGCGGAGCCTCCGCGTCCGGCCCGGTACGAACGTTGACGACGAACCGCTTCGCGAAGATCCGCTTCGGCGGCCCAGAGGGCGGAGGCGGCTCCTCGGCTCGCTCGGGCTCGGGCGCCGCCGCCGCGGGCTCGGGCTGCGGGGCCGCGGCGCCACGCTCGTCGGCCGCGTCGTCCCCGCAGGCGAGGAGCAGGAGGGCCGCCGCCGCGACCCACGGTGCATTCCGTCGGTGCCGCATGGTCGGGGTGGACACTGATTTCACGGGCGGCCGGCTGCGTCAACCCGACATGCGCCGGAGCGCCGTCCCGTGACCACCGAGGCCGCCGCGACCCGCCCGAGGGCCCTGCCCCGACCTCGGGTCGGGGCGATGGTGGGGGCGCTCGGATCGGTCGTCGTGCACGCCGCCGCGCTGGGCTACGTGGTGTGGGGCGCGACGACGCCGCCACTCGACATCGAGCTCGGACTGCCGAGCGAGGTGGAGTTCGGCTTGACCGAGGCGATGACCGTCGAGAGCGGCCCCCCCGGTGGCGTGCAGCCGGCCGCGCAGGCCGCACCGCCGCCGGAGCCGCCCTCCGAGCCCGAAGACGCGCAGGAGGGTCTGCCCGCCGTGGACGCGGGCGCCCGCCGTCGCGAACGCGACGCAGGGCCGCCCGCCGACGCCGGCGTCCCGGCCGACGCGGGCTCCGGGCCCGACCTCGTGGCCTCGGACGACCCGGGCGAGGGCGATCGCCCACAGGGCGAGGGCTCGGCGGTCGGTGGCGAGGGCACCGGAGCGACGGAGCTGCCGCCGGGCGCGCAGATCGCCATGCGCCTCGACATGGCGCGCATCCGCCGCTCGCCGCTCGCCGAGGACGTGCGGCGCGTGCTCGGCGAGATCCCCGACTGGCAGATCGTGTTGGCCGGCTCCGGGATCGAGCCGCTCGACGACCTCGACCGCGTCCTCATCGCCTCTCCCAACCTCCAGCGGTCCCGGATGCTGCTGGCCGGCCGATACGAGGGCGACGTGAACCGAGTGCGCGAGATCGTGAGCCGGATGGCGGCCGCCGCCGGAGTCGAGGCGTCCTGGCGCACCGAGCACGGCGTGGAGGTCGCGCGCTGGCCGGACGCCGACGAGACGGAGCGAGTGATCGCGCTCGTCGGCCCACGCCACTTCACCATCACTCGCCCGGAGGACCTGCCCCGCCTGTTGGCGGTCGCGCGCGTGCGCGCGGAGGAGGAGACGCCCGAGGGCGCCGAGCAGCCTCCGGGCGCCGA
Organism: Candidatus Neutrinellum sp.; assembly: GCA_039794305.1. Taxonomy (GTDB): domain Bacteria; phylum Myxococcota_A; class Polyangia; order Polyangiales; family JBDIVX01; genus JBDIVX01. The sequence goes on along the minus strand of JBDIVX010000130.1, from coordinate 2,995 downwards.
CGCGTTGCTGTCGATGCCGGACGGCGCCGCTCTCACCCTCGAGGTGGAGGGCGCGCGGCAATTCGCGCGCGGGCCACGCGGCGTGCCGGCGCGCGCGGCGGTAGTGGTCACCGAGAGGTCCGGCGGAGGCGCCGAGATCGTCGTCACGGGCACGTACGACTCGCCGGAGCAGGCCGAAGAGGCGCTCGCGTTCTGGGATCGCGCGCGAGAAGCCTACGCAGGCAACCTGCTCGTCGCGGCGGTCGGAATGAGCAGCACGCTGCGCGACATGGAGCTATCGGCCGAGGCCGAGGTCTTGCGAGCACGCACCACGCTCTCGGCGCAGCAGCTCCGGCTGGTGCTCGGCTACGTGCATGGGATGCTTCGCGATCAGGCGGCGCGTCGCGAGCGGGCGTCCCGTCCGGCACCGGGGAGCGTCCCGTCGCCGCCCCAGCCGTGACGCGCGCAGTCTACCAGAGCCGACCCGGCGTCGCACCGGTGACCGCCCCGACGCGGATCGCTATCATCGTCGAGGGAGGTGACCGCGATGCGGTGCAGGGAGTGTGAGGACGACGTCGACACCCTCGTCACCGTCCAGGTGGAGCAAAGGCGGGTCCGGATGTGTGAGGAGTGCGCCGACCGCTTGCGGGAGGAGGGCGAGATCGCCGAGGTCGCGCAGGTCGTGATGCGGGACATGATGGGGAACCGGCGGCGCTGGTGACCCGGAGGCGGCCCGACAAACCAAAACGGCCGCGACCCGAGAGGGGCGCGGCCGCTTGGTCGCAAAGCTCGTAGGACTACTGAACGAGGTCCTTGAGCTTCTTGAGCGGGGTGGACCGGACCTTCTTGTGGGCCGGCTTGCCCTTGATCGTGGTCTTTTCGCCCGTGAAGGGGTTGATGCCCTCACGGTCCTTGGTGGCCTTCACGTTCTTGACCTTGAGCTTGAGCATGTCCGGGATCACGAACTCCCCCGGACCGCGCTTGCCGAGCTCGCGCTTGATCATGTCCCGGAGCGAGTCGAACACCGCTCCGACTTCCTTCTTCGTGAGGCCCGTCTTGTCGGCGATCTCGCCGATGATCTGGGACTTCGTCATCCGCTTGGCCTTGGCCGTTGCCATAACCTTCCCTCCTTCAATCTCTCGACGCCCTGATCACGGGCCTGAATCAGCTACAAACCCGCGCTTTCCGGCGGCCATCTATGCATTGCCCCTTTCGCGCTGACAAGAGGAATCCGCAAGAAAACCCCTACAAAACGCCTCCAGACCCCTCTGAGGGCCTGTTTCGGGGGCTCTCCCGGCACGTTTCACGCGATCTCACAGGGCCCCGTGAGAGGTTTTTCGCGGTCAGAGCCGTGCGAAACGCGTGCGTGCAACGTGACCGAGAGGCAGCGACGCACAGGTTATCCACAGGCTTCTCGGCGCGCCGGGTCTTCGGCGCCGGCGGAGCCGTCGAATCGCACGAAGCAGCCGGAATGGCGACGGTTTCTGCCAGGGCCAGGAGGTGGCGAATGGAGTCGCCACCCCCGGCGGATCCCGGCAGTCCAAACCTTATCCACAGTTGAGGTTTGCGGGCTCAGGGCGCGTCGCGCCCCGTCGCCGCCGCCCGGAGGACGTCCGTGAGGGCCTTCATCCGCCTCTCCTCGGCCCGTGTCCGGTGGTCGTAGCCGAGCAGGTGCAGGAGCCCGTGCGCGAGGAGCGTCGTGACCTCCTCGGCGATCGTCCGGCCGCCCCCGTGCGCCTGGCTGCGCGCCGTATCGATCGAGATGACCACGTCCCCGAGCACGTGGTCCGACACGCTCCCCCCCTCGCCCTCGCGCATCGCGAACGCGAGGACGTCGGTCGGCCGATCCCGCCCACGGTAGGCGCGGTTGAGCGCGTGGATGACGGAATCGTCGCACAGGAGGATCGAAAGCTCGGCGTCCTGCCGGCCCAGAGCCCGCAGCATCCGCTCGGCGCGCCGCCTCACCTCCGCGGGCCGCACCGATCGCCGCGTGAGGCCCCGTGTCGTGATCAGGACGGGCACCTTCGGAGCATAGCGGGTACGGGGTGGCGTGCCCGCAGTACCTGCTATCCTTGCGCGCCCGATGTTCGACACCATCCTGATCACCGGTGACGGCGAGGTCGCCGCGCGCGTCGAGCGCACGTGCAAGCGGATCGGCGTGGACCTCGCCGCGCTCGGCGAGGTCGAGGGCATGCGGGGTTGGCGCCCCGACGTCTCGGCCATCATCGCGGCGGCGACGCGCACCGGCGCGAAAGCCGTGCACCCGGGCTACGTCGCGCCGACCCGCCGGACGTCCCTCGCGCGCGCGGTGCGAGAGGCGGGCATCGTCTTCGTCGGGCCCTCGACGCAGGCCCTCGAGGCGATGCAGGACAAGCTGTCGATGCGTGAGATCGCAGAGGGGGCGGGCATCCGGGTCGTGCCGGGGTGCGCCGAGGCGCTGCGAGACGTCGCGCACGCCCGGGCAGAGGCCGAGACGCTCGGATGGCCGGTCGTGCTCAAGCCCGTCGCCGGGACCGCCGCGCTCGGCGTCTGCATCGTGGAGTCCGAGCAGGAGCTCGAGGCGGCGTTCGTGCGCGCGTCCGACGTGGCCCGCGAGACGTTCGGGGACGGTCGAATCATGCTGGAGAAGCAGATCGCGGACCCGCGCGAGATCGAGGTGACGGTCGTCGTCGACGACGAGGGGCGCACCACCGCGCTGGCCGAGCGGGAGACCAGCATCCAGCGCCGCTTCGACAAGCTGATCGCCGAATCGCCGTCGCCGCTGCTCGTCCAGCGCCCCGACGGCGAGGCGCTCCGCGAGGCCGTCGTCGACGCGGCGCTGCGCATCGCGGCCGGCATGGGCCTGCGCGGCCTGGCCACGTTCGAGTTCCTGCTCGACGAGAGCTGCCACATCCACTTCCTCGAAGCGAACTCCGACATGCACGGGGCCATCCTGGCCACCGAGATGGCCACGGGCCTCGATCCGATCGAGCTCCAGATGCAGCTCCCCTCGGGCGAGCGGCTCGAAGACCAGGCG
>JBDIVX010000129.1:0-21248 GCA_039794305.1 Candidatus Neutrinellum sp. | reverse complement strand
GCCTCGCGCTCGTCCTTGGCCTCGAGCTGCACGGGCCGTGGGTCCTTCGTCTTCCTTGCCATGCCTTCCGTTAACACGGGGCCAACGAGATTAACAGGCCCAAACGCTCAGCCCGTGATCTGCACCCCTGCCAGCGCCACGCCGTGTGACGCATAGAATCCCAGTGAGGTGGCGGTCCCAAAGCTGGTTCCGCTGGAGGAGGTCGCGACACGGGCCCAGCGGTTGGTCAGACCAACATTCTCTCGGGCTGTGTTGATGTCGACTGTGTACAGATGTCGGCTGCTGTTGAAATTAGGCCCAGACGTGTACCACATCACGGTGTCGCCTGGTGGCGTGGCGATATCCGGAAAGCCGAATGCGGCATGGCCGATCTCGTGGGCCAATACCGCCTGAAAGCTAATTCCGTCGCCGCTCGTTACTGCATCTGTCGTCCATGGCCTCGGCGTACCGTCACATTCCTGCAACATGATGTGTACGATCGAGCCGGTGGTCCGACAACTCATTGGGAACGCCTTCCCGTACCAGCCGTTGTCGCCCGGACAGACCCACGTATTCTGGAACCTCACCAGCACGGAGCCAGGCTGGGCACTCGTCCACGTCACGTCGCCCGCGTAATGCAGAGTGATGTCGGCGCTCGACTCCTCATTCCAAATCGTGAGGCTCGCCATGAGGGCGTCTCGCACCGCACTCACGTCGTGCCCATTGGCGGAAAGCGTCCCGGGATTCATGTATACGGGAACGCTGCTGTCCCAGCTGCAGGCCCAAGGAGGATGGAGTTGGGCTCGCGCACTGTTTACCCACGCGCCGGCCAGCGCTACGGTCAGCGCGGTCCAACAGGCGACAACCCCTGCGCTAGAATTCCCCCCCCTTTCATATTTTCCCTTTTACCCTGCTCGGTCGCCGACGTCAAGCCAGTGCCTGAGCGTAACCGGGCGGCACTGCGGCCGTGCGCAAGGCGCTTGTAGTCGCCGTCGAGCGTCTCGCTCTCGACCGGGGACCGCCCTGCGCACGTGCTTTCACTGGAGCTACCGCGCCACCGGAGTCGGTAGCCGGCGGGGGTGGAAGGCGACCCCTTCTTGAGCAACGTTCGACGGTTTCGGGGCGCCGCGAGACGCCCCCTCCCTCCACTCCTCGTTGCGCCGGGCTTCACGGGAGGCATGCGCCAGCGTCGACAAACCGCGTCATCTCCACGGCTGACGGGCGAGCTTCCGTGTGGCATGGGGCGGCCCTCCGCTCAGCGCCAGCATCCCGAGCGCGCCGGAGCTACCGGCTCCAGAGCATGACCACCGCGTCCTCGCCGTCGTCTGCGTAGTAGCCGGGGCGGATGCCGATGGCGTCGAAGCCGAGCGCGCCGTACAGCCCGAGCGCCGCCCGGTTGCCGCGGCGGACCTCGAGGCTGACGTACCGGACTCCGCGGCTGCGCGCGAAGCCGAGCATGTCGTCCATCAACAGGCGCGCGTAGCCCTGGCGGCGGCAGGCCGGGTGCGTGCCGAGGTTGAGCACGTGGATCTCGTCGCGCACGAGCCAGAAGCTCAGGAAGGCGACGACGGGCTCGGCCGGCGACGGCCGAAGGACGCGCAGGTACGCCCAGTCCCGCCCGAGCTCCTCCTCGAAGACGTGGCGGTCCCAGGCCGTGCGGAAGCACTCCTGCGCGAGCGCGTGCACCGCCGCGACGTCGGCGCCGGCCATCGGGAGGATGATGGGGGATGCGGGCTCGAGCACGGCTCCCTCAGCGGCTCGCGTCATCATACTGCACGAGCACGCGCACGGCGGTGCGCGCGCGCAGCACGCTCACCCACCTTCGCACCGCGCGGTCGAGAGCGCGGCGCGACAGCCACGCGCGCAGGTCGTCCCGCGCCTCGTCGAGCGGCCGGTCGGCGAAGGGATGACCGCCCTCTTCATAGGCGCGATCGATCTCCGCGTCGCTCACCACCGCGGTGCCCTCCAGGTTCGCCTGGAGGAACGAGGTCACGAGCGCACGGCGGCGCGCCATCGCGTCGAGCTCGACCGACGTGGCGCCCAGGCGCTCGAGCAGGTGCCGGAGCCGGGCCGCGCCCCCCGCCTCCTCCTCGAGCCGGCGCCGCTCCCGGGCCACGTCGCCGTCGGTCGGCGTCGAGACTCGTACCCGCTCGGCCTCCCGGGCGATCAGGGCCTCGCCGACGAGCTGGTCGAGCGCGGCGCGCAGCAGCGGGAGGGGCAGCGGCTCGAAGCCCGTCGCGCGCTCCGACTGGCCGCTCAGGGCGATCCGCGCGCGGAGCTCGACGTCGCTCCGGAGGATCACGTCGACGGAGGGACCCGGGGCGGAGCCCCCGATGACCGCGGCGATGCCGTCGGCCCGGACCCCTCCCGCGACGACCGGCGCGTCCGCGCGCGAGGTCGAGGCGAACAGCCCCAGCGCGAGCAGAACCGGGGTGCTAGCCCTCGGCCCGCGTCTTGTCGGTCTCCCCCGAGGCCCCATTCGAGTCGTCCGCGGCGGCGGGCCCGTCGCTGGGCCTGGCCGTGCTCTCCGGCGCCTTGGCCTTGGGCCGCGGCGTGTGCTTTCGCTCGCGCAGGAACTCGAGGAACGCCACGGCCGCGTCGAGCTCCCGGGCGGGGAGCACCTCGATGAGGTCGCGCAGCTTGATGCGGAGGGCGTCGGCCATGGCGGCCCGCGACTTGCGCCCCGGCCGCTCCTGCTCGGTCTGCTCCACCTGCCGCTTGACCTCCTCCGCCGTCGGCACACGCCACTCGGGTCGCTCGACCGGTGAGATGCCGTGCGCCTCGAGCCACGACTCCATGCACGAGCGGAGGCGCTCCGAACGGAACGTGAACCATCGCTCCCGGTCGACCGGGTAGCTCATCAGGACGTCCTTGAACCTGCGGAAGGCGCCCTTGCCGTCGATGGCGTGCAGGAGCTGCCGGCGCAGATCGGGGTCCTCCACCGACTCGATGAAGTGCTCCATCCAGCGGTACTGCTCGCGGGACGAGACGGGGTCGATGCGCAGGTAGGTCGGGTCGCCCATGATGCGCGAGTGCATCGTCGGGTCGGCGATGCCGTCCACGATGCGGATGACCTCCCCCGTCTCGAGGTGCATGTAGCTGTGCACCTCGGGTGCGTTGTTCTCGAAAGCGTCCTCGAGGGCTTCCCACGCGACCGGCACCTTCACCGGCTCCTTGGTCACGATGCTCTTCTTTCTCTGCTGATTGTTCATGAAGCTGTCCGAATCTCGCTGCGCGCTCGCGCCACCGCGCGGCTCCATCGCCCGAGGTGCCCCGCGCGCTCGTCGGGCGTCATGGCCGGCTCGAACGTGCGCTCGATCTCGTGTGCCCGAACAACCGCCGATAGATCGGGGAATATTCCGACCGCCAACCCCGCGAGGTACGCCGCGCCGAGCGCCGTGGTCTCGACGGATGCAGGTCGGTCGACCTGGACGTCCAGCAGATCGGCCTGGAACTGCATCATCAGATCGTTCATTGCGGCGCCCCCGTCGACTCGCAAGCGCTCGAGGCGATGTTTCGCGTCTGCCTGCATGGCGTGCACCAGGTCGGCGATCTGGAAGGCGACCCCTTCGAGGGTGGCGCGGGCGAGGTGTGCGGCGGTCGTGTCCCGGGTGATCCCGGTGATGAGCCCCCGGGCCTCCGGGTCCCAGTGGGGCGCCCCGAGGCCGGCGAGCGCCGGCACGAACGCCACGTCCCCGGCCGACTCGACCCGCCCCGCCAGCTCCTCGATCTCGGAGGCGCTGCGGATGAGACCCAGGCCGTCGCGCAGCCACTGGACGGCCGCCCCGGCGATGAAGGCGCTGCCCTCGAGCGCGTAGACGGTCTCGTCGCCGATGCGCCAGCCGATGGTCGTGACGAGCCCGTTGTCCGAAGGGAGCGGCTCGGACCCGATGTTCATGAGCAAGAATGCCCCGGTCCCGTACGTGCACTTCGCGTCGCCGACCTCGAAGCAGGTCTGCCCGAAGAGCGCCGCCTGCTGGTCGCCCGCGATCCCGGCGATGGGCACACCGTCGGGCAGCACCGGGACGCCCTTGGTCTTCGCGTACACCTCGGAGCTGCTCCGCACGTCGGGGAGCATGCTCCGGGGGACGCTCAGGTGGCCGCACAGGTCCTCGTCCCAGGCCTGCCGGTGGATGTCGAACAGGAGCGTGCGCGACGCGTTGGTCACGTCGGTGACGTGGGCCTCGCCGCCCGAGAGCTTCCACACGAGCCAGCAGTCGATGGTCCCGAAGGCGAGCTGCCCGCGGTCGGCGCAGGCGCGCGCGTCGCCCACGTGCGAGAGCATCCACTCGACCTTCGTGCCGCTGAAGTACGGGTCGAGGACGAGCCCCGTGCGGCTGCGGAACAGGTCCCCGAGCCCCATCTCCTCGAGCTCGCGGCAGCGCGCCGAGGTGCGACGGTCCTGCCAGACGATGGCGCGGTGGATGGGCTCGCCGGTCTTCCGGTCCCAGACGACCGCGGTCTCGCGCTGGTTGGTGATGCCGATGGCGGCGCAGTCCTGCGCCTTGACCCCGGCCTGGCCGAGCGCGTCGCCGAGGGCGCCGGTCACGCTCCGCCAGATGTCGTCGAGGTCGTGCTCGACCCAGCCCGGGTGCGGGTAGTGCTGGCGAAACTCGTGGTTCGCCTTGCCGAGCACCTCGCCTTCGGGAGACAGCACCACGCAGGTGGACCCGGTGGTCCCCTGATCGATCGCGAGGATGTAGCCCGGCATGAGTAAGGCGATCACCGTACGCCCGGCCCCCCTGGCTGTAAAGGAGCCGAGCCTGGGGTAGGATCGCCGTATGGCGTGGCGGACGGCGGTGGCGCTCGCGGGGATCGTGGCCCTCGCCGGCTGCTCGTCGCGGGACGACGAGGGGGGCGGCGGAGGGGGCGGCGGCGAGAGCAGCGCGGACGCCTGCAGCGACGGCCGCGACAACGACGGGGACGGCCTGACCGACTGCGCCGAGCCCGCCTGCGGAGTCCACGCCTGGTGCGGGGGCGCCGCGGACGGGGGCGGGTCGGGGGACGCGGGCGGCACCGGCCTCGACGCGGGCCCACGGCCGGACGGGGGGCCTGGCTGCGCCGAGCCGCTGGACGTCGTCTTCGTCATCGACGTGAGCACCTCCATGGCGGACGAGGTCGAGCAGATCCGCGCCGGGATGGACAGCATCTGGAGCGCGGCGCAGGCGCTCACCAGCAACACGCAGTTCGGCCTGGTCGTGTTCGTGGACGACGTGGTGGCGGTCGGCTCCTGTGCGCCCTTCGCGTCCAAGGAGGCGATGCAGGAGGAGTTCTCCCGGTGGCGGTCGTTCACGTCGAGCAACTCTCAGCCGGGCGGCGGCGCGACCAGCAACACCGACTGCGCGGAGAATTCCCTCGATGCCCTCCACGTGGCGGCGACGGCGTGCCCCTGGCGTGGCGGAGCGACCCACATCGCCATCCACGTGACCGACGACACCTTCGCCGAGCGGCCCGCGGTGCTCTCGATGGGCCTCTTCTCGGGCGGCATCGCCGTGGCGCACACGTACGCCGAGACCGTCGACGCCCTGGTCGCGAACGAGGTACGCGTCGGGGCCTTCGCGGCGCCGACGGGCGAGTTCTGCGGAGCCGGCACGAGCGGCGACACGGCGAGCGGGTTCCTCGCGCCGTACATGGGCATGGACAGCATCCCCGACGCCACCGGCGGGCGCGCGTGGAGCATCCGCGAGGTACGCGACGGCACCCTGGACATGGCCACGGCCATCAACGAGTTCGCCGAGGACGAGTACTGCACGCTGTTCTGATCGGGCGAGCCGTGACGCCCGCGAGCCGTCAGGGCTAGGGGTGCTCTAGGGCCCCTTCAGGCGTGGAGCACGGCCGGGACGACCCACCCCGAGCACGCGCCGAGCAGCGCTCCCGCGACGACGTCGCTCGACCAGTGCCGGTCGGCGACCACGCGCAAGAGCGCCGTCGCCGTCGCCGCGACGAGGGCCGCGACGGCGACGCCGAGGTGCCACGGCTCGCCGAAACCCGGCACGTGCGCGTGGTGGTGCCATACGAGGGCGGCGCCGGTGAACGAGGCCGCCGCGTGCCCGCTGAAGAAGCTGCGGAACCGCTCGGGGTAGACCGGAGCGTACACCCCCTCGTCCGGGAACGTCGCGTAGGGCCGCTCGCGGGCGACGTAGCGCTGCAGGCCGAACAGGAAGAGCGCCATGGCCGTGAAGGCCTCGAGGTCCGCGACGAAGACCCCGGCGGCCCGGGCCCAGTCCCCGGCGAGGAGCCCGGCCACGGCGAGCCCGTCGACGAACCCCGGGTAGAAGAGGAGCGACCAGAACAGGACGTCGCTCGCCCGGGCGACCCGCCGGCGGCCGCCGTGCGTCCGCGCCCGGAGCACCCGGCGGGCCCACCCGTCGAACAGCAGCCCGCCACGCCAGCCCGCCTCGCGGTGCGTGCCCGTCCGGCGCACCACGAAGGCGCCGGCGAGCAAGACGAGCGTGAGCACGAGCTCGACCATGCCCACGCGGTCTAGCACTCGGGCGACCGCGAGAAAAAAAGCCGGGCCACCCTTCGGTGACCCGGCTCTTCGCGTTGCGCTGATCATTGGGGACAGGCCCCGATGATCACGTCGGGCGGATCATCGGGGACAGGCCCCGGTGATCACGTCAGCCCGCGCCGGCGGAGGCGCTGACGGAGGCGCTCACCTCGACCGAGACCGAGATGGACGCCGTGGCGCGCGGGATCATGGCGGCGGCCTGGCCCGCGCAGTCCGCGGCCTGCAGGCCGAGCGTGCCGACCGCGCCCGGGACGTCGCCCGCGGTCCGGACCATGGCCTCACCCGACGCGGCGAGGCGCTGGAGCTTCGCGTTGACCGCGACGAGCGTGCCCCAGCTCCCGCTGATGGCCGTCCGAAGGGCGTTCACGCGCTCCTCGATGTTGCCCTCGTAGTCGCCCTGCACGACGAGCTCGGCGCGGCCGGGCTCGCAGGTGGCCTCCGCGTTGAGGCGCGCGTCGCAGCTCGCCTCGCACTCGGCCTCGAGGCGGGGCGGAGTCACGGTGCCGGTGCAGCGCGGCGCCTCGTAGTCGACCGAGCAGCCGCCGCGGCACTCGCCCTCGCAGCTCGCCTGACCGCTCACCCAGCACTCGCCCTGGCAGCTTCCCTGGCAGTTGGCCGAGCAGCTCCCGTGGCACGTGCCGTCGCAACGTCCGTTGCACTGGCCGTCCGGTCCCTGCGCGCTGCAGGTGCCCTCGCAGGTACCGTTGCAGGTCCCGTTGCAGCCACCCTCGCAGGTGCCCTGGCACTCGCCCTCGCAGCGCCCGCTCACCTCGACCGAGCACGACCCGGTGCACTCCGCGCTGCAGCGGCCGACGATCTCGCCGCCCTCGCACTGTATGTCCACCTGGCCGGGCTCGTACTCCGCGCTGCACTCCGCCGCGCAGCTCGCGTATGCGTCCATGCTGACCTCGCAGCGCGGCGGGGTCGCCGCGATGGTGATGGTCAGGTTCGCCTGCGCGCGAAGGTCGGCCATCTCCGACTGGATCTTCGCGGCGACCGGCGCGCACGCCGAGCGGACCACGGGCTCGTCGCCGGACGGCTCCATGTCGCCGTCGGGGACCCCGAGCTCGCGGCCCATCTGCTTGCAGCTGTCGACGATGGAGCGCTCGAGCTCGGCCGCCGTTCCGACGAAGGTGGACGTGGCCGTCAGGAAGGCCTCGAGCTTCTGCGCGGCGTCGCCGGTGCCGAAGTCACCCATGCACTGGCCGCTGAGCTCTCCGCCCCCGCTGCCACCGCCGCCTCCGCCGAGTCCACCGAGGCCGCCCGGCGCGCCCGCGGGACAACCCGCGAGGACTGCGCTCAGCAGCACTGCTCCAATCGAGATGCGTTTCATGGTCCTCCTTGCTCCCCCCGCGGCACGCGCCGCAGGCAAGTCCCCGAGGGGAGGATGCCCGAGCTCGGGGAGAATGTCGCCGGAGGATGCCCGAAAGCGCCGACCGGGGGGAAGCCAATTCGGCGGCTCAGCCGGGGCCGGTCCAGCGCAGCCTCGCCCGGCACAACGGGTCGCCCGCCGAGACGCACGCGGTGCGCGCCACGGTCACCTCGCGGCACCGCATGGCCTCATATACGGCGGCCATGGTCTCCATCGTGACCAGGCACAGGAGCGGGTGGTGCCCCGGCCAGGACTCGATCACCGAGTCGGCCTCCCCGGGCCCCGTCACATGGATCTTTCGGTCACCGGTGGAATGGAGCTGGCGCCACAGCCGCCCGATGTGGCGGGCGTAGCGGTCGGGGCTGCTCACGCGCTCGAAGAGGAACCGATAGACGCCGGTGAGCATCGTGTCGACCACGGCGCGGCTTCCGTCCCTCGCGACGGCGGCCTGTTCGTCGGCCGTGCGATCTTCGCAGACGGCGTCGAGCAGGACCCCGGCAAGCGCCACCGAGTACCAGTTGGACGCCAGGACCCCGAGGGCCGGCGCGTCCGGCCGGAGCCCCTCACGCTCGGCCTCCGGCACCCGCGCGAGCGCCCGCCGGAGCCGCTCGCCGTCGTGCGTTCGATCGTACCAGAGCACGAACTCGCGGAACGCCGCGCCCTTGATGCGGGGGATGTCCGAGGGGTCGGTCACGCTTCGCCGAGCACCCGCAGGAACTCGGCGGCCTCCTCGAGCTCGGGGTCCTCGCTGCGCGCCTTGCGCGCCCAGAGCAGGGCGCGCCGGGCCTCCCCGCGCTCGTGCGCGATCCGCGCCTGCAGGAGGAACGCCATCCCGCGGCTCATGGGGCCTTCGCTCTTGTTCAGCGTCACGACGCGGAGCGCGTTGAGCGCCGTGTCGTAGTCGTTGAGCTCCATGGCGAGCTGCGCGAGCTCCGCTGCCACGTAGCCGTTGTTCTTGTCGCTGTCCATCGCGGCGTTGAGCCACTGGAGCTGGAGCTGCGGGTCACCGGCCGCCCGCGCGAGGTGCGCCATCCGGTGCTGCAGCTCGGCCAGCTCGGGCGAGCGTCGCCGCGTGTGCGCCGCGATCGCCTGCTCGAGGAGCTGACCGGCGTCCGCGAAGCGCTCGGCCGAGATGTACCCGTCGACCAGCAGGATGGTCACCGCGTGGTCGTCGGGCCTGAGGCGCACCGCCTCCTCCAGCGGGAGCACGGCCTGCGACGGATCATCCGACTGCAGGAACAGGTCGCCCGCCTGCCGGAGCAGGTCGTACCGCGCGTCCTGATCCTCGGTCTCGCGCGCGTCCTGCAAGAGCAGGTGCGCGAGCTCGGCGTTCGCGCCGATGCTGCGGTAGAGCGCGCGCAGCCGGTTGCGCAGCACGGCGTGCTCGGGCTGTGCCCGGTAGACGTGCTCGAGGCCGGGCCGCGCGGCGCTGGGCGTCCCTGCCTTGTCGCTCGCGTCGGCCAGGCGGAGCGCAGCCTCGATCTGCGCCTCGCCCTCTTCGACCTGGACGAGCAGCGCGCACGTGTCGGCGAGCGCGGCCCAGCTCTCGGCCGCCTCGTCGACGTCGCGCAGCAGGTAGAGCGCCTCGCGGTCGTCGGGGTGCCCTCCGATCCACTGCGTCAGGAAGGCGCGCGCCTCGTCGGAGCGGCCCGCGTCCGAGAGGACCTGGACGAGGCGGAGCGTCACGGCGCGCTCTGCCTCGGCGTCGCCGCGGTCGGCCAGCCGTTCCTTGCGCTCGGTCAGGCCACCGACCAGGTCGTCGAGCACCTCCCGTCCGCCGAGCCCGAAGGCGCGCTCGAGGTCCTCGAGCGCTCCGGCGTCGTCGCCCGAAGGCATCCGCAGCCCGGCGCGCAGGCGCAGGAGCGACGCCTGCGCCGACGGGTCCTCCGCCTGCTCGAGCGCCTGCGTGATCTCGTCGATCGCGGTCTGGTGGTCGCCCGCCTGGGCCCGGGTCTGCGCGAGGTCGGTGAGCACCTCGACGTCGGTCGGAACCAGCTCGAGCGCCTGCGCGAGGACCTTCGCCGCCTTGTGGGCGTCGCCGAGCGTGTCACGCCAGAGCCCCGCCGCGCCGCGGCAGAGCGGGACCGAGGTCTCCGGGTGTGCGATCCGCGAGGCCTCCGAGACCATGAGCTCGGCGAGCGGGCCCCACTCCTCCCGCTCGCGGTAGAAGGCCTCGAGCCGCTCGCGCACCGTTCGGTCCTCGGGGTTGCCCCGGTAGCCGAGCTCGAGCGACCGGCGCACGCCGTCCGGCTCCTCGAGCCGCTCCCACTCCGCCGCGAGGTCGAGCGCGAGGCGCGTCGCCGACCCGCCCTGCTCGGTCGCGAGCAGGCGCTCCATGACCTCGATCCGCTCGCGCGGCTCGTCGTCCGGACCGAGCTGAGCCAACAGGGCCTGCGCGATCTCGCGGTCCTCCGGCAGCCAGTCGAGCGCGCGGCGGTACACGTCCATGGCGTCCTCGCGCCGCACCTTCTCGAGGAGCGCCCCGAGGCGGAGCGACAGATCGCGGATGGTGTCCGAGTCCTGGTTGTCGCGGGCGACGTCGAGCTGGCGCGAGAGCAGGTCGACCAGGTCCTCGTCGTAGCCCGTCCGCTCGAAGAGATCGGCGAGCATGCGCCCGGCCCCCTGGTTCTCGGGATCCTCGTCGAGGATCGCGCGCAGCACGTCGGCGGCGTCGGGCTCACGGCCCTCCTGGTCGAGCAGGAACAGCGCGCGCTGTGTCCGGGCCGCGTTGCGCGGCTCCGGGTCGAGGAGCCCGTCGATGAGCTGGGTGCACAGGTCGTTCAGGCGGTCCTCGTCGCCGCGGCGGCGCAGCACCCCGAGGAGCGGCTCCCACACGCGCCGGTCCATCGGGTCGCGTGCGAGAAGGCGCTCGTAGGTGTCGGCGGCGAGCTCGAGGTCGCCGCCCTCCGAGGCCGCGAGCCCCGCGGCCTCGAGCCACAGCTCGAAGGAATCGTCGTCGGGCACCGCCTCGGCGGCCTCGCGCATGCAGCGGACCGCGCCCGGGATGTCGCCCGCGGCGCGACGGCGCTCTGCGAGCTGCTGGGGGACCCACAGCGCCCCCGCGAGCCCCTCGTCGGTGTCGTTGGCGAGCTCGGCGCCCCGCTCGAGCAGCCTCTCGGCGCGCTCGAGCTCGCCGTGCTCGGTCGCGAGATCCACGCCCTCGCGGACCTCGCCGAGCGTCGCGTCGGGCCGCCGCGCGCGCTTGTCGAGGAAGTCGAGGAGCAGCTCGGGATCGCCCGACGCGCGCGCGACGCGCTCGTAGAGCCCGAGCATGCGGTCGTGCTCGACGGCTCGATCGGTCGCGGCGCGCAGCATCGCCCCGGCCTCGGTGTTGCGCGGATCGCGCTCGAGCGCGCGGGCGAGCATCTCGACGCCCCCGTCGCGGCGCTCCGGGTCGGCGAGCAGGACCTCGGCGAGGCGGTACATCGCGTCGACCCGGGCCGGGCCCGCGATGTCGTCGCTCTGCACGATCTGCTCGAGGACGCGCGTCTCCTCGACCGTGTCCCCCCGGCGGCCTGCGACTCGCGCGAGGGCCATCCAGGACTCGACGACGTGCTGGCCGAGCTCCTCGACGCGCGCGTACAGCGACGCGGCCTCGTCGAGGTCCTCGAGATCCTCCTCGGTGAGCAGACCGAGGCGGAGGAGCAGCTCGGAACGGAGCGCGGGATCGTCGGCACGGTCAGCGAGCTTCTCGAGCGCCTTGGCGTAGCGCGCGGTCCCGCCGGCCTCGTTGGCGAGGGCGCGGGCCTGCTCGTGGACGGCGGCGTCGGCCGGCGCGCGGTCGACGGCCGCGAGGATGCGGTCGAGGGCCTCGTCGGTCCGATCGAGCGAGCCGTCGAGCACCATCGCCGCCTGCGCCAAGAGGACCGCCTGGGCCTCGGCGTCCTCGATCTGCTCGAGGCTCCGGTCGAGCGCGCGCAGGGCGAGCTCCGGCTCGCCGTGCTCGAGCAGCGTGCGGGTGAGCCGCCGCACCTCCTGCTCGTTCTGCACGGCCGTCTCGAGGGCCGACTCGAACAGCTCGTCCGCCTGCTCCTCCTCGCCGCGCTCCTTGGCGATCCGGTGCAGCTCGTACTGCACCTCGCTCGCTCCGACGGCGTGGGGATCGTCGGCGGTCGGGGGCTGGCGCCGGACGAGCAGGAGCAACGCGCGGTAGGCGCGCTCGGCGCGATCGAGCTGCCCCGCCTGGTGCGCCGCTTCGCCCAGCATGCGCTGGATGACCGGGCGCGAAGCGTCCATCTTGGCCGCGAGCTCGAGCTGCTCGAGCGCGGCGTCGAGGTCGCCCGCCGCGCGCTCGACCTTGGCGAGCAGGAAGTGCACGCCTGCGCGCTCGGCGTTGCGCCGGCGGCCGTAGGACTCGACGAGGGCGTGCAGGATCTCCCGCGCCTCGTCGTGGCGCTCGGCGACGAGCAAGCCCTCGGCGAGCCGCATCCTGACGTCCCTCTCCTTCGGCGCCGCGGCGGCCGCCTTCTCGAGGACCGGGACGGCACGGTCGGGCGCCCCGAGCTTCTCGCAGAGCTCGGCGGCTTCGCGCGCGTAGGCGAGCAGCGTCTCCTCGTCGTCGACGTGAGGCGCCGCCTCGGTGAGCAGCCGCGCGAGCGGCTCGGCCGAGCCGGCGGCGCGGTACTGCGCCGCGAGCATCTCGCGCACGTCCTGGCGCTCGGGGGCCGACTCGAGCGCCCGCTCGAGCGTGGAGACGGCGCGGCCCGGCTGCTCGGCGCCGAGGTGGGCGCGCGCGAGCCGGAGCGCGACGTCGGTGCGCTCCGTCTCGTCCGCCTCGTTGAGGCGCCGCTCGAGCCACTGCGCCGCCGCGGCGTGCTCGCCGCGGTCGGTGTGCAGGCGGGCGAGCGCGTCGAGGGCGTCGCGCGTCGCCGAGAGCTCCACCACCTTGCGGTGCGCCGACAGCGCCCGGTCGACATCGCGCAGGTGCTGCTCCGACAGGCTCGCCACCTTCGCCCAGAGCGGCGCGGCGCGCCTGCCCTCCCCGGCTTGCTCGAGCTTGCCGGCCTGCTCGGTCAACAGATCCGCGAGCGATCCGTAGCGGCGCCCGGACTCGAGGACCTCGGTGATCGCGGCGATCGACTCGTCGTGACCCGGGCGCTCGTCGAGGTTCGCCTTGAGCGCCTCGACGCGCCCGCCGCGCGCCTCGAGCTCGCCCACGATGCGCGCGAGGTCGAGCCGGATCGTGAGCCGCCGCTCGGCGTCCTCGCACAGCGCGAGCTCGCGCTGGCGGAGCGTGAGCATCTCCGGGAGGTTCTCCTCCTGCTCGCACAGGTCTGCGAGCCGGCCGAGCGTCTCCTGATCGTCGGGCGCCTCGTCCAGGATGCCGCGGTAGAGCGCGATGGCGCGGGGCCGGTCGCCGGCCTGTGCAGCCACCGCCGCGGCCTGACCGCGCAGGTCCCGGGAAGCCTCGGCGCCGACCGGCAGGAGCGCCGCGTCCGCGAGCAGCGCGACCGCCCGCTGCGCGTCGCCCGCGCTCCGGTAGATCTCGACGAGCCGGTCGAGCGCCCAGCGCGTGCACGCCTCCGGCTGGTGCCGTCCGCCGGCCGTGGCGCCGCGCTTCCAGAGCCGGGACGCCTCTCGATAGAGCCGGTCGGCCGTGGCCTGCGCGAGGTCCGCGTCCTCGAGCGCGATCGCCGTCTCGGTCGCCTCGCGCAGGGGATCGAGGTCGTCGTCGGCGAGGTCGGCGAGCCGGAGGAGCGTGTCGTAGAGCGGCCGTCCGCCCGAGGCGCGCGACAGCTCCGCGAGCGCGCGCAGCGTCTCCGGGTGCGCGTCGTCGTGGGCGACGGCGCGGCGAAGGGCCTCCTCGGCCGCCGCCCGGTCGTCGAGCTCGTCCACGTACAGGCGCGCGACGAGCCGCTCGAGGTCGCGGGCCACCGCGGCGGGCACGTCGTCCGTCTCGGCGATGGCACGCGCGAGCGACGTGGTCAGCCGATCCCACGCGCCCGCCTCGCGCGCGGCGCCACCGGCCACGTCCACGAGCCCCTCACTCACCGCGCCGGCGTGCGCGGAGGCCAGGACGACGGTGCGCGCCACCTGATCCCAGCGCCCGACGCGCGCGGCCGTGCGGATCACCGCCTCCGCCGCGTCGCCCCGCCCCCGGTCACCCTCGAGCACCCGGGCGTACGCCTCGAGGGCCGCCTCCGGGTCGTCGAGGCGCTTCTCTGCGATGGTGCCCTCCCAGAACCGGAGGTAGCGCTTGCGCGGCTCGTTGTCCTCGAGGTTCTCGATGGCCTCGCGCACCGCCGCGAGCGCCACGCTCCACTCCGTCGTCTCCTCCGCCAGCCGGAGGACGTCGCCCTCGATGTCGCGCATGTCGGGCGCGAGCGCCATGGCGCGGCGCATGCAGTGGAGCGCAGCGGACCGGTCCTCGCCGCGCGTCTCGTGGACGGCCGCGGCCTCGCGGAGCAGGCGCACCTGACGGTGGACGTCGGTCGCCGCCCCGAGCCGGTGCTCGAGCAGCTCGAGCCGCTTCTGCCACTCGTCGGTGACCTCGTAGGCGCCGGCGAGCGCCTCGACGGCCGTGTCCCGGCAGCCCTCCTCCTCGAGCAGGGCCAACAGGCCCTCTCGCGCCGGCGCGTAGGCCGGGTCGATGCGGAGGGCCGCGGCGTAGCCCTTGGCCGCGCGCTCGAGCGAGCCGAGCTGCTCGCGCTGCACGTCGCCGATGCGGGAGTAGATGCTGCCGACGTGCTCGGCCTCCCGATCGGCCGCCCGCTCGTAGAGCTCGGCGACCTCGGTCCACCGCTCCGCGTCGGACAGGAGCCCGGCCAGCGAGTCGACGACCTCGGCGTCTTCTCCGAACTCGCGCGCGATGGACTTCCAGGTCTCGATCGCGTCGTCGACTGCCTCGATCTCCTCGGCCTGCACCTTCGCGACGTGCACGAGATCGATACGGCGGCGGAGCCGCGGGCCAGGCGCCGAAGCGCGGCGCAGGAGCACGGCGACGAGCTCGGCCCAGCGCGCCTCACGCTCGAGGATCGAGATCATGGCGTCGAGCGCCTCGAGGTCGTGCTCGTCGTCGGCGAGCCTGCGCTGCCACGACGCGAGCGCGCGATCGGGATCACCGAGCTCCTCGGCCGCGCGCGCAGCCTGTCCGATGACGGCGCGCCGGTCGGCGACCTCCGGCTCGAGCACCGCGAGCTGCTCGAGCACCGCGAGCCTCGGCGCGGCGGCGTCCTCGCCTTGCAGGAGACCCACCAGGCGCCGCGCGACCTTCAGCGCGACGGCGTCCTCGATCTCCTCCTCGGCGAGCACCTGCTGGTAGAGGCGCACCGCGTTGTCGGCGTCGCCCAGCTTGTCGCGCCGCACGTCACCCGCGTCGACGCGCAGGGCGATGCGCGGGCCCGCGCCCTCGCTCTTGTCGGCCGCGTTCTCGAACGCCTGCGAGAGCTCCTCGTAGCCGCCGGTGCGATCGGCCAGCTCCCGGAGCTTGCGCACCGCCTCGGCCGACGACGGATCGAGCTCCAAGAGGGCCGCCCAGTGCTCGATCGCGGCCGCCGGATCCTGCGCCGAGAGGCGCTCGGCGGCCTCGCGGTGCAGCGCGATCTTCTCGTCGTGCCCCGCGAGCGCGAGCGACGCGTCCAGGGTCCGCACGACGTCGCTCACCCGCTCGTCGGCCGCGTAGGCGCCCTTGAGCAGCGACAGCGCCCCGCGCCGAACGTCGTCCGGCGCGTCGGAGCGGTTCGAGACGGCCTCGAGCAGCGCGACCGCTTCGTCGCCGCCGCCGCCCGCGTCGAGCAGCGCGCGCAGGTCCTCGAGCGCGGCGCCCGGCTCGTCGAGCTTCTCGAGCTGCGTCCGGGCGATGCGGACGCGCAGCGCCTGGACGTCCTTCTTCTTCCGGATGCCCTCGAGGCGCTGGCGCCAGAATCCGATCAGATCCTGCCAGCGCTCTTCGCGCTCGAGGAGCCGCTCGAGCTGGGCCGCGAGCTGCGTGTCGCGCGCGCGCAGCGGAAGGAGCCGCTGCATGTACCCGATCGCGCGGTCCGGAGCGCTCGCGAAGTCCTTGGCGACGTTCGCGGCCTCGTCGAGGAGCCCCGCCTTGCGGTCGGGGTCCTCGGCCGCGTCGATGGCGCTGTCGTAGAGCGCGAGCAGGTCGTCCCACCGCCCGGCGGTCGTGTGCACGACCGTCAGCCGCTGGAACGCCCAGTCCGACCGCGGGTCGAGCGCCAGCACCTTCTCGAGGACCTGCGCCAGCACGGGCGAGTCCTCGGCGAACCACTCCTCGTGGAACTGCACCGCCCGCTGCGCCAGCGCCTCGCGCAGCTCCTCCGCGAGCCCGTCGCTCAGCACCTCGCGGTAGAGCGACGCGACCTCGTCGGGGCTCTCGAGCTCCCCGGCCAGATCCTCCACCGTGTCCCACGCGGCCTCGTCCGCCGGGTTCGCTCGCGCCGCCTCGATCGCCTCGCTCAGAGCCTCGGTGTCACTCATTCCGGTCGCCGCCTTCCCCTTGGGATCGGCGAGGATACCAACAGACACGCGCAGTTGGATCCCGGAGTTCTCGGAGATCGGCGATGACCGGGACGGGGGCCCGGGCGCACGTTTGCCTACATGGTGCAGGGCGGTGGATCGGGGGGTCTCGGGGCGAATACTCTCCCGGTCGTGTCCGGGCCCGTAACCAGGAGGGGGATTTTCCTCGCGCTGCTCGTCCTCGTCGGAGGTTGCGGCGACGACGGCGCCGAGACGGCGGCGCCGCGCCCCGCCACCCGGGCCGCGCCCGCCGCCCCGCCGACGCCCGAGGGCTTCGCGCGCTTCGAGGACCACGGAATCGGCTTCGACCACCCGGCGGGGATGGAGGTCGAGACCGAGGTCGAGGGCGCGGTCGCGTCGGCCGCCGCGACCCGCGCCGACGGCCTGCGGTTCATCGTGTTCACGAGCCCGGACGTGGTGTCGCCGGAGGAGGCGATGGCGCTACAGCGCAACAACGTGGCGGTGGCCGCGGTCCAGCGCGGCGAGCGCATCGTCGAGGACAACCAGTCGCCCTCGCGCACCCTCGCCGGCGCCGAGCGGGAGGGCCGGCGGTTCGTCTTCGAGACGCCGGACGGACCGATGCACGCCGAGCTGTTCGCGTTCGTGGCGGGCGAGCAGACCGTGACGGTGGTCATGCAGTTCCCGGACGAGCTCGCGGGGCGGGAGGCGCTCCTCGACCGCTTCGGCCGCTCGCTCCGCGTCGCCGAGCGGTAGCCGCGTGGTCCCGGGGCTCCTACACCTCCACGGAGCCCTCGGGCCAGGGCAGGGGAAACGCGCCGGCGGCGGAGCCGAAGAAGCCGCGAGGGTACGGAGGAATGGTCACGGCCCCGGAGAAACCCCGACGCAGCCGCCGACTCGGTACACCGCCCCGGGGTTGTGGAGGAGCAGGGTGACCGACGAGTCCGCGGGCAGCGTGGCGACGGTCTCGCCGAGAAGAGGGACGTCGTCGTCGTCTTCCCGGTACGACGTGACTCCGCCGCCATCGCACTCGCAGGAGTGAGCGCGGACCGTATCGATGCCCCGATAGGCGAAGCAGATTCCGTCCTCGGTACATCGGTCGAGGCCGGTGGCGCTCAACGTCCATCGTCCGTCCGCTGCCGTGCGGTTCCGGATCTCTACCGCGCGCCAGGTGGCCGGCGTCGGAAGGACGCGGCCGTGGCGATCCGTAGGAGGCTCCGTCTCCGTAACGCAGTAGATGTCGTCGCCGCCGCGAAGCTCCTCGGACCTGCACTCCATTTCGTCGATGACGATGGAGACGATCTCGGGGAAGCAGCGCTCGGGGTCCGGCTCCGCGCGTTCGTGTGAGGCGTAGCAGCCGGCGATGCTGACGCCGACGGTGAGAACGCCCCGCATCGACATCGATGCCCTCATGCGCCGGCTTCCTCCCGTGGTGACAGTCGCTGCGCAGTTCGTCGAGATCCAAGTGTACCGGTGCTGCACGGTAAGCCACGACCCGCCAACGCCGCGAGCCAGGTGCCCCTGGAGCCGCAAAGCCAGCAGGCTCTACTCGCGACCTTGGCGGTCCTCGCCCGCGCCCCCGGGTCGATCGATGAGGCGGCTCAGGAGCACGGCGCCGTCCTCCTCGACGAGCACCATCGCGGTGAGGAGGACACCGGGCCTGCCGTCAGCGCTCCTCGTTGTCCACTCATCGTCTTCCAGGCTCACTTGCCAGCCCCCGGCTTTCGCGATGACGTGGATGTGAAGGACTTGGCCCGGGACGAGACGTCTCCCGGTCCCAGCTCGGCCGTAGCAGGGGAGCTGAGGAGGCTGGATGCGCTCGCGGCCCATGCCGTATCCGACGTAGTCACGGACCACCGCGAACCCGGCGGACTCGATCTCCTCCTGGATCGCCGCCCCGAGGTCCCCGATTCGGGCGCCCCGGCGCACGACGCCGATCGCCCGCTCCAGGGCTCGTCGCGCCGCTACGAGGAGCTTGTGGCGTTCCTCGTCCACCTCACCTACGGCAAAGGTCCATCCCTGGCTGGCATAGGCCCGCTCTGACACGCCGCCGGTCTCGATCGTGACGAGGTCCCCGGTACGAAGCTGTCGGTCTGACGGAATGGCGTGGAGGATCTCGTCGTTGATGGATACTGCGGCTCCCGCGGGATACCCGTTGTAGCCGGCCATCGCGGGTTCCAGTCCGGCGCGCCTGAGAAGCGTCACGACCTCGTCGTGCACGGCGCGGGTCGTCATTCCGGGTCGGAGTCCGCGTCCCACCTGCCGCAAGGCTTCGGAGACCACTGGCGCGATGCGACGGGACTCCGCTCGAATCACGTCGTCGTCCCGAGCTGCGACTTGCGCTGCGCACCGTCGGATCGGCTCGATCGAGATGCCGAAGTCCGTGGCCGAGGGGTTCAGCGGCGGAACCGAGTGCTCATCCCCCGCGCGGCGTCGATTGCATCCGAACGCCACCACGACCAGGACGGCGACTGCGGCAGCAATGGCGATGAGCTGCGTCATGCGTTGGTTCCCGGACCGCGTCCGGCACGCGGTGCCACGGGTCGTTGAACGTGTAGTTGGCATGAGCCTCCCTCCTATGCTGCACCGGCGGACGATACCCAGCCAAGTCGAGCTTCCTGCTGGAGATTCGGTGCCACAGGATGGGCCAACGGCAGCGGCCACAGGGGGGGACCTCGTGTTGTGCGGCGCACGCCGGGTTGTTCCAGGGGAACGAGGCCACAGCGACTCCGCTGACTCGACGCACGGCGCCTCGCGGCTCGTAGGAGCCCGTTGGTGCCGCCCAAGCCCTCGCACGAGTCACTCCTCCAGGAGCACCACTTCGCCGACCTCGAAGGCTCCGACATCCCCGGGGTCGGCCAGCGTGAACCCGAAGAAGTCGAGGTCGAGCGAGCCGTCACGCTCGAGCTTCCGCGGGATCTGGAAGGACGCGACACGGTGGCCGCCAAGCGTGGAAGTGCTCCGGAGCCGAAAGTCGCCCCGGTCGATCGACCTCGCGAAGACCATTCCTCGCTCGGGCCACACAGCCTCGATGCGAAAGCGAAGGGACATGACCTCCAGAGTGAGAGTACCGGCGCAGCACGGCTGCCGGAAACACGGTGATGCCGAGGCACGCCGCGGACGACGCGCCGCACGGCTTTCCTGGCCCCGTGGGCCCCGATGGTCTCGCAGTGCTACCTGTACTCGGCCCCCGCAACCCACCGTCCAACGCCGCGCACGTCGGGCGGTTCCCCTCGAAGCCGCCTGGTGCGACGAGACCAAGCACCGCATCGAGGAGATCGGGAGCGATCAGGTCGAGCTGCTCGCAGATCGCCCACCGTGTTGAAGATCTAGCGCCAGGCTCCGGGACCGTCACTACTTCGAGCACGCCGAGGCTTCGGTCCCAGGTGGCCGCGGTCGTCAGGAACGCGGAGCTCGTGGTCCCGGTCGTCGCGCGCGACGCGGCCTGCGCCGTTCGTGGTACGGTCCGCGGCGATGCCGTCGTTCAGCCACGATGGGCTCGTGCGGCTGTTCCAGGACCGGCCCGAGCTCGCGGTCGAGCTGTTGCGCGACGTGCTGGGAATCGAGGTTCCCGCGTACACCGAGACGCGCATCGCGAGCATCGACGCGACGGACATCGAGCCTGCGTCACGCTACGCAGACCTGGTCGTCCTGCTCGTCGACGACAGCCCCGTCCTCGGCCTCGTCGTCGAGGTCCAGCTCGACGTCGACGACGACAAGCTCGTCCGCTGGCCCGCCTACCTCACCAACCTCCGCTCCCGGCTGCGCTGTCAGGTGGAGCTGCTGGTCGTCACACCGAGCCGGCGCGTCGCCCGTTGGGCCGCCCAGCCCATCCCCGTCGGCCGTGGCGCGATCCACCCCGTCGTCCTCGGACCCGACGGCGTGCCTCTCGTGGCCGATCACGGCGCCGCACGCCGAGACCCCGAGATGGCCGTCCTGAGCGCGCTCGCCCACGGCCGCGGCGAGATCGAGGCGGCGGTCACCGTCGCGGCGGCAGCGCTCGCCGCCGTCGCGGCCTACCCGACGACCGCGCGCTGCTATGCTCCGACGTGGTGATGGCGGCGCTGGGTGATGCCGCCCGCACCGCGCTGGAGGAGCTGATGCGCACCGAGGGCTACGAGTACCAGAGCGACTTCGCTCGGCGCTACAGGGCCGAGGGCAGGGCCGAGGGCCGCGCGCAGGCTCTGCTGATGATCCTCGAAGCCCGCGGCCTCGAGGTCACCGCCGACCAGCGCGAGCGCATCCTCGGCTCGACCGACCTCGACGAGCTCGACGGCTGGCTCCGCAAGGCGGCCACCGTCGCCTGCGCCGGCGAGCTCTTCGCCTGAGCCCGGCCGCGGCCGGGTGGCGGCCGCCGGCGGACTGACGGCGGTTTCGCCGATCGGCGGCTGGCATGCATCGGGGCGTCCACGGTGAGAGGCTAGGGGCACAGTTGCAGTGGCGGTGTGCGTCGGGGCGCCGAATCGGCCGCTCCCGATGGCGCCGACACAGGGTCAGCGCCTCCACGACCGGCCTCGCGCGCCGCCGCCGCCGACCCGCACCACCAGCCTGGAATTCATGAACGCCCCTACCTGGGTCGGATGCTTGGGAGAGATGCTCAGTGCAACCGAATGCGTTCTACGGCGGACGTCGACCGCGCGGCCGCTGCACAGCCGCGCGGGTCGCGCACTGTCCCGAGGTCGCCCACGCGGTTGAACAGGTAGCGCCAGGTACGCGCCGTGACCGGCTTCGTCCCGACGCGCGAGTCGGTGTCCGGGTCGAAGCTCGCGATCCGCCGGCCCGCGGTGTCGTACACGAACGTCCGGGTGAGGAACCGGTCGCCCGTGACCGTGGACGAGGGCAGGTAGCCGTTCGTCTGCGCGCGCGTGAGCGAGACGACCGCCCCGTCGGCGCGGTACGTCGTGAACAGGCGGTAGTGCTCGTCGTCCCCCGTTCCGGGCTGGCGATTCCACAGGAGCTGGTCGA
>JBDIVX010000128.1:0-21534 GCA_039794305.1 Candidatus Neutrinellum sp. | reverse complement strand
CGCTCCGCCGGCCCGTCCGCCGCGGCGGCGAGCGCCTCGAACGCGCGCGCCGCGTCGGCGTGCCGTCCGAGGGCGCCGAGCGCCGCCGGCAGCGCCGCGCGGGCGCGCTCGCGCTCGGCCGACAGCTCGGGCAGGTCGAGGTGCTCCTCCCCGAGGCGCTCCGCCAGCTAGACGACCTCGGCGTGGCGCTCGGCGAGGATCGCTTCCTCGAGCCGCCGGGCGAGGGCCGACGCGACCGTCACGACGGCGAAGGGCCGGTCGGCCTCGTCGAGCGTCGCGGGGTCGACGTCCCGCACGATCCGCCGGTCGACCTCCGCCGCGCGCTCCGCGTCGCCGGCGAGGCGGAACGCGCCCGCGGCCTCGTCGAGCGCGGCGACCCGCCCGCGCGCGTCGAGCTCGCCCTCGGCGTTCAGCGCGGCGAGGAACGCCTCGCCCGCGCGGCGCGCCCAGCGCCGGCGCTCGTCGCCGCCCGCCCGCTCGGCCCGTTGCATGAAGCGCGTGCCCCCCGACAGGCGCCACGACACCGCGTCCGCGCGCGCCAGGCACTGCGGGTGATCGCTGTCGGCGCCGCACACCGGGGCGTCTGGCTCGCCGAAGTCGCAGCCGAGGGACGTGACCTCCTCGCCGAGCAGGCGCACCGCGTCGAGACGCCCGAGGCGGAGCGACATCTCGCGGAGCAGCCGCCACGCCGCCGCGGCCCCATCCCACGCACCGTCTCCCGTGCAGCCCGCGGTGAAGACCTCGCGCAGCGCCGCCTGCGCGCGCTCCCAGTGCCCGTACCGGAACAGCAGCTCGGCGTTGGCGAGGACGTAGCGGCGCGCCGTCTCCGGCTCGGCCTCTCCGACCACCTCGACGAAGCTCGCCCGCGCGTCGAAGAGCCGCAAGACGTGCCCGGGCAGCTCCGCCGGTTCGACCTCCGGAGGCTGCCCCTGCGCCTCGGGCGGCTCCTCGCGGACGGGCAGCACCTCCGCCTCGATCGCCCGCTCGCTCGCCGACACGCCGATCCGCGCCGCCTGCGCGCGCCACTCCTCGGCGCCCGAGGCCACGTAGGTGGCGGCCGCCTCCGCCGCGCGCGCGTAGCTGCCCGCGTGCAAGAGCGCCTGCGACAGCATGAACGACCAGCTCGCGTTGCCCGCCTCGTCCGGCCGTCCCTCGACGAGCGCGCGCCACGTGTCCGCGGCGACGCGGAAGAGGTCCTCGGCCTGCTCGCACGCGGCGCGGTCGCCCTCCTGCTCGCAGCGCGACAGGAGCCCGCTCGCCTGCACGTGCGTCTGCATCGCCTGCGTCTCGGTGCGGGCGGCCTCCGCGTCGTCGAGAAGGCGGGGCGGCGCGCTCTCGCCACCCTCGGTGTCCCCGCCGGGCTCACCGGCGGCCGCGGGCGTCTCCGCCGCCGTCGTCCCACAGGCCGCCGCGGCGACAGCCGCCACCGCGAGCGCGACCGCCAGCATGCTCGAGCGCAACATCGTCATCGGGTCCCCCGGATCGGCGGGAGACTACCACCGAGACGACGTGCTCCGCGCCCCGCCCGCTAGGGGGCGTCCCTGGTTTCCGTCACGGCGCCTCTCGAAAAAATCCGGTCCGGCTGCGGCGTCAGCGCTCCTCGAAATGTCGTCAGACATTCCTTCGTCGCGCTTCCTTGCATCCGAACCGGCCTTTTCCGAGATCCATCCGCGCGGAAACCAGGGACGCCCCCTACTCGCCCCGGAACTTCGGGGGGCGCTTCTCGGCGAAGGCCTGGACGGCCTCCATCAGGTCGTTCGACTGGAGGAACGCGCTGTTCCAGGCGGCGACGTAGGCCAGGCCCTCGGCGACCGGCTTGCCCTCGCCGAACGCCATCACGCGCTTGATGCCCTGCACGGTGAGGGGAGGGTTGTCGGCGATCTCGCGCGCCATGGCGCGCGCCGCCCCGAACAGCTCGTCCGCGCTTCCGTAGACGTGGCTCACGAGCCCGATGCGCTCGGCGCGCGCGGCGTCGATGTCCTTGCCCGTGAGGGCGAGCTCGCGCGTGTGGCCCTGGCCGATGATCGGCGGCAGGCGCTGCAGGCTGCCGAGGTCGGCGACGATGGCGAGCTTCACCTCGCGCACGCTGAAGCGCGCGTCCGCGGCCGCGAGCCGGATGTCGCACGCGGCGATCATGTCCACGCCGCCGCCCACGCACCAGCCGTGCACGGCCGCGATGACCGGCTTGCGGCACGCCTCGACCGCGTCGAACGCCTCTTGGTACTCGCGGATCAGATCGAACAGGCGCGTCCGCTGTGCCGCGAGCTGCTCGCCCGACAGATGCGGGCCGATGTCCTGCATCATCCCGACCAGGTCGAGCCCGTACGTGAAGCAGCTCCCGCTCCCGCGGACGATGACCGCCCGCACCTCGGGGTGCCGATCGATCTCGCGGAACGCCTCGGGCACCTCCCGCCAGAAGTCGGGCCCCATGGCGTTGCCCTTGCCGGGCCCGAGGAGGATCACCTCCGCGATCGGGCCGTCCTTGTTCACTTCAATCGATTTCATCGTTCGTCTCGTCCAGCACGCGCATCTCGGCGCGGACCGCGTCGTAGTGTTCGTCGCTGGCTTCCTCGAACCCGATCAGGTCCGCGGGTCCGACCACCTCGCCCGCGCGGGGGGAGCCCGGCGAGAGCGCGAGGAGGGCGGCGCGGATGCGTCCGGCCGTCTCTTCGTCCACCGCGGGGCTCACCACGTACGCATCGTACGGGATGCGCTCGGTGCTGCGCAGGACGTGGAACGCCTCCTGCGGCGCGATCCCCTCCTCGGCGGCCTGGCGCACCGCGGCGCCGTAGACCGCCGCTCCGTCGCACTCGCCCTCGATCAGGTAGCGCAGGGCCCTCAGGTGGTCGCCGTTCGCGAACGTGACGCCGTGGAAGTGGCCGTGCGGGTCGAGGCCGAGCCGCCGGAGGAGCGCGCTCGGGTAGATGTAGCCGGAGGTCGAGTGGCGGCCGGCGTAGCAGAAGATGCGGCCCTGGAGGTCCTCGATGCCGTCGATCTCCGAGTCGGCGCGCACGACGATCTGCCCGACGTAGTGGTCGAGGTTCCCGCGGCGGACGGGCGTCGCGACGAGCCGCAGCTCGGGCGCCCGCTCCCGGGCGCGCACGTACCAGTAGGGCGACAGGGCCGCCATGGCGAGCTCGCCCGACGCGAGGTCGTCGGCGATGTTCTCGTGGTCCTCGAGGATCACGAGAACGACGTTCGCGCCGAGCTCGTCCCGGAGGTGGCTCACGAGCGGGCCGTGCCGCCGCTCGATCTGCTCGCGTGAGAGGTACTGCGTGATGCCGAAGTGGAGCGGCGGGCCCTCGGCCGCGGCGGGCGCGGTCTCGGGCGCCTCGCCGGCCTCGCCCCGGGGCGCCGCCTCTTCGCCCCTGCCCGCGACCCACCACGCCCCGGCGAGCGCCGCCGCGACGAGCGCGCCCGCCGCCGCGAGGCCCGCGCCCCCCGGGCGGCGGGCGGGCGGGGTCCCCGCGTCTCCCGCGGGCGCCGGCGTGGGCGCGGCGACGCTCCCGCCCGCGCCGTCCTCCGGGCCGAGCGAGCTCGGCCGCGCGCCCCGCGTGGAGTCGACGTCCTCGGCCGCGGCGGCGGCCTTGACCGACACCGTCGGCGCCGTCCCGATCTCCGAGTCGTAGGTCGGCGGCGGGGGCGTCCCGCTCGGCACCGACGGCGG
This sequence comes from Candidatus Neutrinellum sp., assembly GCA_039794305.1. Taxonomy (GTDB): domain Bacteria; phylum Myxococcota_A; class Polyangia; order Polyangiales; family JBDIVX01; genus JBDIVX01. The sequence continues at coordinate 17,867 of JBDIVX010000128.1, read as the reverse complement.
GATCGTGCCCTCCGCGTTCACGTCCGGCACGGCCTCGACGAGCGCGGCGCGCATGGCGCGCGCGGTCGGGTAGCGGTCGGCCGGCTCGAGGCTCATCGCCTTCAGGATCACCGCCTCGAGCGGCTCGGGCAGATCGGGCGCGAGCTCGCGGGGCCTCGGCGGGTTGCCGCCGAGGATCTCCTCGTAGAGCCCCTCCGACGGCTTCTTGTTGTAAGGCAGCCGCCCCGCGACCATCCGGTAGAGCAGGACGCCCACGGCGTAGAGGTCCGCGCGCGCGTCGACGTCCTTGTCGCCCCGCGCCTGCTCGGGCGCCATGTAGTGCGGCGTGCCGATCATGGTGCCCTCGGCGGTGAGCTCGTGCGTCGCGGCCTCGGCGAACTTCGAGATGCCGAAGTCGAGGATCTTCACGCGCCGCTCTCCCTCCGACGCCCAGGCGAGGAACACGTTGCCGGGCTTGAGGTCTCGATGGACGATGCCGCGCTCGTGTGCGGCCGCGAGGCCGCCGAGGATCTGCACGGCGACGGCGGCCGCCGCCTCCGCCGAGAGCTTCCGCTCCCGCTTGATGAGCGCGTTCAGGCTCTCGCCCTCGAGCAGCTCCATCACGAGGAACGGCGTGCCCTCCTCGTCGGTGCCCGTGTCGGTGACGGTCACGACGTTGTCGTGGCGCACGGCCGCCATGGCGCGGGCCTCGCGCCGGAAGCGCGCGATGGCCCGCTCGTTCTGGATGTGCTCGCTCAGGAGCTTGATGGCGACCCTCGAGCCGAGGCCCGTGTGCTCGGCCTCGTACACGGCGCCCATCCCTCCCTCGCCGAGCAGGCGCCCGAGCCGGTACTTGCCCGCGAGCAGCCGCGTGGGCGAGAGGACCTCCGTCCGCTCGTTCTCGCGCTCCGGCGCGTCGCTGTCGCCCCCGGCACCGGCCATGGTGGGCCGAATGATAGCGAAAATGCGGAGGATGCACGCGAAATCACGGGTTTCATTTCGTCCCGATCCTCGGTAAGGAGGATCCCGATGCTCCATTGGGTGGACATCGCGATCATCGGCGCCTACATCGCGTACTCCATCTGGTCCGGGCTGGGGGGGGCCAAGGAGGGCGCGAGCGAGAGCCTCGAGGAGTACTTCCTCGCCGGGCGGTCGCTCAAGGGCTGGCAGGCCGGCATCAGCATGGCCGCCACGCAGTTCGCCGCCGACACCCCGCTCGTCGTCACGGGCCTCATCGCCACCGCGGGCATCTTCTCGCTGTGGCGGCTCTGGATCTACGCCGTCGCCTTCCTGCTCATGGCCCTCGTGCTCGGCGCGAGCTGGCGCAGGAGCGGCGTCATCACCGACGCGGCCCTCACGGAGGTCCGCTACGGTGGCAAGAGCGCGGCGCTGCTCCGCGGCACGAAGGCCATCTACTTCGGCTTCATCTTCAACTGCACCGTCCTCGCGATGGTGCTGCTCGCGACGACGCGCATCACCGAGCCGTTCCTGGTCTGGCACGAGTGGGTGCCGGTCGGCTTCCACGACTGGGTCCGCGGCGTCGTCGAGTGGTTCCACTTCCCGCTGACCGCCTCGGGCGACCCCTGCCAGGCGGGCGGCGTGTGCGCCGACGGGCTCGAGTGCATGCGGCAACGCTGCATCGGCCCCGACGAGTGGGTGGCGTCCACCAACAACGTGATGTCCATCGGCGCGATCGTGTTGGTGACCACGTTCTACTCCACCACGGGGGGCCTGCGGGCGGTCGTCAAGACCGACATCGCGCAGTTCGTCATCGCCATGGTCGGGACCGTCATCTACGCCTGGCTCATCGTGAGCGCCGTCGGCGGGCTCGGCGAGCTCATCTCCGGCATCCACGAGACCTACCCCGCCGACCGGAGCGGGCCGGCCGGGCTCACGGCGAGCGAGGTGCTGGCGTTCACTCCGTCGCAGGCCGCCGACGTCGGCTTCGCCGTGGTCGGCGTCATCATGATCCAGTGGATCTGCCAGATCAACGCGGACGGCAGCGGCTACCTCGCCCAGCGCACGATGGCGTGCCGGAGCGACGACGACTCGCGCAGCGCCGGCGTGATCTTCGCGGTGACGCAGGTGCTGGTGCGGAGCCTCGTGTGGCTGCCGGTGGCGCTCGGGCTGCTCATCCTGTTCCCGCCGACGGGCGAGCTCACCGGCGGCGCCTTCGCCTCGGCGCGGGAGGCGAGCTACGTGACCGGGATCGCGCAGCTCCTGCCGCCCGGGGTCACCGGCATCGTCATCACGGGCATGCTCGGCGCCCTCGCGTCCACGGTCGACACCCACCTCAACTGGGGCTCGAGCTACTTCACCAACGACATCTACCGGCGCTTCATCTGCAAGAACGTCCTCAAGCGCGAGCCCTCCCCGAAGGCGCTGGTGTGGGTCGCCCGCTCGACCAACATCGGCATCCTGATCATCGCGCTCGTCGTGATGCCGCAGCTCGACTCCATCCAGGAGGCGTGGAAGGCGAGCCTGCTCCTCGGCGCGGGCGTGGGCGTCGTCCTGGTGCTGCGCTGGCTGTGGTGGCGGATGAACGCCGTGGGCGAGCTCTCGTCGCTGATCGCGTCGACCATCCTGGCGCCGATCCTCCTCACCGTGGTCGAGGACGACGCGCCGCGGCTCTTGCTGATGGCCGTGCTGGCCACGCTCACCGGGATCGTGGCCGCGCTCCTGTCGCCGGCCGAGGATCGCAAGCTCCTCGAGGAGTTCTACGTCCGCGCGCGGCCCCCGGGCTTCTGGGGCCCGATCGCCGGCGACGCCGAGGCGGCCCGAGACGATCGGCGGCGGCTCGCCGTCAACCTGGGGGCGACCTTCGGCACCGCCTTCAGCATCTTCTGCGTGCTGACCGGCGTCGGCTCGTGGATGAGCGGGAGCCCCGCGCCGACGTGGTTCCCCTGGGAGACGCCGTGGATCGCCCTGAACCTGATCGTCGGGCTCGGCACCGTCCCGCTCTGGCTCCGCCTCGCCAAGAATGGCCGCCTGCCCGATCCCCCCGCCGCCGAGGACGACGGCCCGCCCGCCGAAGCCCGCGCCGCCGCGGAGTAGCGGGCTCGTCCCCCCAGGAGGCACACGGCGATGCGTGTTAGGATCCACGCGTGAGCGAGGCCGCACGAGCGACGGAGGCCAGGCGTGAGCGCGCTCGGAGGCGCCGCGCTACCTGGCCGGCCGGCGAGGTCGTGGAGGCGGGGACACCGAAGCCGCCGCTGCACGCCGGCGTCTCCGCGGAGACGCGGCTCGCGCGGCTCGCTGCGCTGAGCGAGCGCGTGTGGGTCCTCGGGGGCCGGGAGCTCGGCCGCCTCCCCCGCTCCGAGTGGCCCGGCGAGGTCTACGAGATCCGTCATGGCGACTGCCGATCTCGAGACACGGGGATGGCTACTCTGCCTCCGCGCGCTTGCGCCCCGATGTCCGGGTGAATACAATGCTATTCGCATGCCTACGACGGTGCACATACCGGACGAGCTGCTCACCCTGGTCGACGAGCGGGCCAAGGCCCTCCGCATCAGCCGCAACCGCTATGTGGTGCGCGCTCTCCGGCGCGCCGTGGAGGCGGAACGTGACTGGCCGGCGGGGTTCGAGAGGGAGCTGCGGGAGGTCGCGCCCGATGTCGCCCCGGCAGTCGACGAGGTGCTCGACGCGGTGAGAAGTCGGCGGCGCAGCAAGAGGCCACCGTCGCTCTGATGCCGAGCGTACGGTACGTCCTCGACACCAACACCGTGTCCTTCCTGATGAAGGGCGTGCCGCGCGTGGTGGATCGTCTGGTCGAGACTCCGCGCACGGAGGTCGGAGTTCCTCAGCCCGTGCTGGCCGAGCTCGAGTACGGTGTGCGACGCCTCGCGAGGTCGAAGCGGAAGACCTGGCTGCAGGATCGCCTTCGGTTGGTCCGCGCGATCCCTCGCGTGCCCTGGACGGATGCCGTCAGCGAGCAGTTCGGGCGGATCAAGACGTCGCTGGAGAAGGCCGGCACACCGATCGAGGACTTCGACGTCGCGGTCGCGGCCCACGCGATCGCGCACGGGTGCACCCTGGTCAGCTCGGACGCGGCCCACATGCTTCGGATCCGCGGCTTGAAGGTCGAGGACTGGAATCGGACCCGCTGAGTCACATTCGCGGTCGCGGGGGCCTTCGCAGGCGGGCCCGAGCGCCCTGGGTCAGCGGTGGAAGCGGCCGATCAGCTCGGCCTCCTCGAGGACGTGGCCGGCGATGGCGTGATCGAGCTGCTCCCAGCTCGCGCCGGGGCCGACCCTGATGCCGGCGTCGAGCGCGAAGAGGCGGAACCGGTAGCGGTGCGTCTCTCCGCGCGGCGGGCAAGGGCCTCCCCAGCCCATGCGCCCGAAGTCGTTGCGCCCCTGCTTGACGCCCTCGGGCAGGATCTCGCGCTCGGGCGGGATCCCCTCGCCCAGCATCCGCGCCTGCGGCGGGATCCCGTAGACGACCCAGTGGATGAACGTGCCGTTCGGCGCGTCGGGGTCCTCGACGACGAGCGCCAGCGACCGGGTGCCGTCGGGGACGCCGGACCAGCGCAGGGGCGGTGATCGGTCGGCGCCCTCGCAGGTGTGCTCCCTCGGGATCTCGCTCCCGTTCCGGATCTTCTCGCTCTCGAGCTCTAGGGACATGGCCAGACTCCGGTGTCGAATGGCCCGTAGGTGCCGCGGACCACGCGTCAAGCAGCCCCGGTGTGGGGGAGCGTGTGATAACGTCCCCGCCGGACGGGGATGCGCTTGGCAGCCGATCACGGGGCCCGCCGTTCGCCCCTCCTTCGTACCGCGGCCCTCGCGTGCTGCCTCTGCGCCGGTGCTGCCCACGCGCGCGCGCAGGACGCGCAGGAGCCCGAGGGCGAGGGGCCCGCGCCGTGGCCCGCGCCGGCCGAGCCCGGGGAGGTCTCCCCGGCGCCGGGCTCGGCCGCGCCGCCGCCCTACGCGAGCTGGCGGTGGCGGCGCGTCTTCTCCCACCCCCGCATCGGAGGGCGCCTGACGGCCATCGCGGTCGATCCCACAGACCCCGCGCGCATCGTCGTCGGCTCGGAGGAGGGGACGGTGTTCCAGTCCTTCGACGGCGGCGCCACCTGGGACGAGCGCCCCCTGTACCCGTTCGTGACGACCGACCGCAGCCTCGGCTTGCAGGTGCCGGGCCTGCCGCGGCTCGGCGGGTTCATCGCCCCGTCGCTCCAGGTGCTAGTGTTCCCGCCCTTCCGCCGGCAGGTCGGGATCCTCGGCATGCCCTACGCGGGGTACGACCCGACGATGCCGCGCCGCTTCGGTCCGCTGCCGCTCAACGCGGAACCGGTCGCCGAGGGCATCACGGCGCAGGGCGAGGCGCCCACGAGCACCTTCCCCGAGTTCATGCAGACGTACTTCGTGCGGACGGGCGCGGGCGCCCCGGACCTCCTCGCGTCGGTCACCCGGTCGCGCCGCGGCGAGACGCAGCCGGTGCGCGCCATCCAGTTCTGCCCCGGCAACGACTTCCCGCTCCTGGTCGCGACCAAGCGCAACCTGTACGGCTCGGCGGACGGCGGCCTCACGTACATCCGCCTGTACGCCATCCCGGGCCGCGTCGATCTCCACTGGGTCGCCTGCGCCGAGGACGCGCCCAACCGCGTCGCGCTCGCGACCTCCTTCGGACTGTACCGCTCGCGCGACGGCGGCCTCACCTTCGACCTCGAGACCAGCGGCTGGCCCGGCGCCGCCGTCACGGCCGTGGCCTACGGCCAGGGCGAGAGCCTCTTCGTCGCCAACGGCTCGCTCCTCTTCCGCGGAGATCCCGACTCGGCCCAGGGCCAGGTCATGGTCTACCCCGACTACGAGAACAACGACACCGCGCCCTGGCGGACGATCCGGTGGATCGAAGTGACCGAGTCCAACCAGATCTGGCTCGCCACCGACGACGGCGTCCGCGGCTCGCTCGACGGCGGCGACGGCTGGACGGTCCCGGCGCGGCTCCTCTTCTCCCGCCGGCCGATCCCGCAGGTCGTCGTGGGGAACAACGAGGTCGGCGGCGAGCGCGTCGCCGTGATGGTCGGGCCCGGCCCGGCCGGGGTGCAGGGGGCCGTCTACGCGAGCGACGACGGCGGTGAGAGCTGGTTCCCGTTCTTCCAGGGCATCACCCGGCGCAGCCTGCAGCGGATGGCCGCCGCGCGCGGTCCGTCCGGAGGGACGCCGCGCTGGTACGTGGCGGCGGGGCACGAGGTGTGGGCGACGCTCGAGCCCGGCGCCGAGCGCGGCGGCTTCGTAGGGGATCCCGCCGTCGCGGGCTGGGCGCGCGCGGAGCTGCAGCGGCAGCCGCCCCTGCAGGTGGTCACCGAGATCGCGCTCGAGCGGACGGGCCTCGGCGCGCGCGAGGTCCAGTCCTTCACGGACGGGCTGAGCAGCCGGGCGTGGATCCCGCGCATCGATCTGGTGTTCGACCTGAGCTCCACCGACGAGCTGCTCGCCTGGGCCGAGCAGCCCACGCCGCGGTTCGCCGACGAACAGAGCCGGACGGTCGTCTGGCAGCTCTTCGTCCAGGGCACCTGGTACTTCCGCGACCTCGCCCTGGTGAACGAGGAGATCGACTCGTTCCAGAACCGCGTCCACGAGCTTCGACGCCAGGTCATCTTCGCGGTGGAGGACGCCTGGCGCGAGCGGACGCAGCACCTGCGCCGGATCGCCGGCGGCCGGCTCGACGACTACCAGGCCGAGGTCCTGCGGATGCGGATCGAGACGATCGACGCGCTGCTCGAGACCTGGCTCGGCGGGCCCATGAGCGAAGTCGCACGCAGAGGAACACGGAGGGACGAATGAGAACGAGAGGTTGCATGGTTGCCGCGCTGGCCCTGGTGCTCGGGGTCGCGACCGCCGGGGGCGCCGCGGCGCAGGGGCGGCGCGAGATCCAGGCGGCGCAGGCTCGGTGGCGCCAGGAGCCGACGGTGAGCGACTGCGTGCAGGCGGCGCTGCGGTTCTTCCGCGTGAGCCCGGACGCCTTCGACAGCTACCGGGCCTCGGCGCGCGCGCGCGCGCTGCTCCCGCAGCTCGCCGCGGGCTACCGGCTCGACGACGACCGGCTCGCCTTCGGGCGCACCGAGGAGCCGACGCCGCTCTTCATCGACGCCGAGCAGAACCGCCGGACGCACGCCGTCTCGGTCGGCGGCATCTGGGATCTGCGCGACCTCGTCTTCAACCCCGCCGAGGTCCAGGTCTACGGCCTGGTCGGCGTGCAGCGCGACATCATGCTCGAGGTCACGCGCACGTACTTCCTGCGCCGGCAGCTCCTGCTCCGGCTCGCGACGCGCCCGCCCGAGGACCCGATCGCCTACGCGGCGCTCGAGCTGGCCATCGCCGAGTACACGGCCATCCTCGACGTGCTGACGGGCGGCTGGTTCACCGAGCAGGTGGCGGCGCGCGCGGGCCGCCGAGGCTGACGCGCCGCACGCGCGGCCGGCCGGCCGGCCTGACCGGTGCGGCCGCGTCGGGCCCGGGCGACCCTCGGGCCCTTGCCGCCCGAGCGACCGGCGGGCACGATCACGGGGTGTCCGGAGCGGCCCGGCGTGTATCCACCATCGACGACTTCTTCGCCATCCCGGAGGAGAGGCGGTTCCACGAGCTGCTGGCGAGCGAGATCGTGGACAAGGCCACGCCGAGCGGTGAGCACGGAGACGCGCAGGCCGGGATCGTGGGGGCGGTCCGTCCCCTCTACCAGCGCCGGTCCGGAGGCGGCGGTCCCGGCGGCTGGTGGATCGCGACGGAGGTCGAGGTGCTGCTCGAGAGCGGCGAGGTCGTCCGGCCCGACGTCCTCGGCTGGCGGCGCGACCGGGTCCCCGAGCGCCCGACGGGCACTCCGGTGCGTATCCGGCCGGACTGGGTCTCGGAGGTCGTCTCGCCGTCGAACGCCAACGTCGACACGGTCAAGAAGCTGCGCATCTACCACGCCGCCCGCATCCCCCACTACTGGATCGCCGATCCGAGGGACGCGACGCTGACGGTCATGCGGTGGAACGAGGCCGGCTACACGACCGTCCTGCGCGCCGAGCGCGGCGAAGCGGTACGCCCGGAGCCCTTCGACGAGATCGAGCTGCACGTCGGCACGCTCTTCGGAGACGACCCGCCCGGCTGAACGTCGGCACCTCGGCTCGTGGTCCTGGACTGGACACGCACCGGGCCATTGGCGCGCACGCGCGTCCAGGTGCGACCCGGACGCCGGTGCGATAGCATTCCGGTGTGACCGATCCCGCGGCGTCACGAAGGGCGACAGTCGCCGATCTCCTCGCGATTCCCGAGGAAGAGCGCCGGCACGAGATCGTGGACGGGATGCTCGTCGAGAAGGAGGCGGCGTCGGGTCGGCATGGCGCCGCGCAGGGCAGGCTCTTCCGGCACCTGGGTCCCTACGACCGCCATCCAGGTGGTGGCTGGCCCGGCGGCTGGTGGTTCGCGACGGAGGTCGAAGTCCAGTTCGAGGAGTCTCAGGTCTTCCGGCCTGACGTCGCCGGGTGGCGGCGCGAGCGGCTCGCCCAACCGCCGGACGAGGTCCCGATCACGGTCCGACCCGATTGGATCTGCGAGGTCCTGTCGACCAACAAGCGCAACGACACGATCAAGAAGAAGCGCGTGTACCACCGCCACCAGGTGGGTCATTACTGGATTCTGGATCCCGTGGAGGCGACCCTCGTCGTCTACCGGTGGCATCCGGACGGATACGTGGAGGTCCTCATCGCCGACCGGGACGAGCGCGTCCGCGCAGAGCCGTTCGACCAGATCGAGCTTCGCGTCGCCGTCCTGTTGGGCGACGACGACTGAACGTGGGCTCGGCCAGGTCGAGCGTCGCGTCCTCGACGCTCCACGAACGCCTGTCGCCCTACGGAGCGCTTCGAGAGCGGTCCGTATTCCGGACGGGACTCATGCGAAAGGCGGGTTTCGGCCGCGAGCGGTCCGTCTTCCGGACGGTACTCCGGCGAAGCGCGGCTTTCGACCGAGAGCGGTCCGTATTCCGGACGGGACTCGGGCGAAAGGCGGGTTTCGGCCGAGAGCGGTCCGCATTCCGGACGGGACTCGGGCGAAAGGCGGGTTTCGGCCGAGAGCGGTCCGTCTTCCGGAGGGTTCCGAGGCGGCGCAGAGGCGGCGCAGCGTGCTCCGGGGACCGGGCGTGCCGGCGTGCGCGCGAAAGGAGCCGCGACGAGACGGAGCCCGTGCCTAACCCCGCGCGCCGAGCCAGGCCTCGGGGGCGCCGAAGGCGAGCCAGAGCGCCGCCATGACGATCAGGAGGACCGTGACGAGCACGCGGAACTGCCGGGTCGAGCGCCCGGCGCCCTCGGCGGCCGTCGTCACGGTGCCCCACGTGAGCCCCTCGATCTGCTCGGGCCTCGGGGGCGCCGTCGCGAGGCTCCCCGCGACGATCAGGATCACCGACACGCCGAAGGTCACGCCCGCCGAGATCAGGAACGGGAAGGGCTCGAGCGCCATGAGCGCGACGCCCACGCCGAGCCCGCCGAGGAGCGCCGCCATGACGCCCGCGTGGTTCGCGCGCTTCCAGAACACACCGAGGAGGAACGCGGCGGCGATCGGCGGGCTGATCGCCGCGTTGACCTGCTGGAGGTACTGGAAGAGCGACTCGGCGCGCTCGACCACCAGCACCCAGGCCATCCCGAAGAGCATGACGACGACGGTCGTGATGCGGCCCACCCGGACGACGTCCTTCTGCGACGCGTTCGGCCGGTACCGCTCGTAGAAGTCGAGCGACACCAGCGTGCCGGTCGAGTTCAGCGTCGAGTCGATCGACGACATGAGCGCCGCGATGAGCCCCGCCGACACGAGGCCGGTGAGGCCGACCGGGAGCAGCTCGCGCAGCATGGTCGGGAAGATCGCCTCGGCGTCCTCGACCTCGGGGAACAGGACGCGCCCGCACAGTCCCGGCAGGACGAAGAGGAAGACCGGCAGGATCTTCAGGAACGCGGCGAAGATCGCGCCCATCCGCGCGTTGTGCACGTCCTTGGCGCCGAGGACGCGCTGCACGATCACCTGATCGGTGCACCAGTACCAGATGCCCAGGATCGGCACGCCGAGGAGCAGCCCGGGCCAGGGCATCTCGGGATCGTCGGCCGGCCGGATCATGTCGAAGGCGTCCGCCTCGGTGGCCGCCGCGAGGCCCTCGAAGCCCCCGACGCGCGCGAGCGCGATGGCCGTCATCGCGACCGTGCCCGCGAGCAGGACGACCGCCTGCACCGCGTCGGTGTAGACCACCGCGCGCAGGCCCCCCGCGGCGGTGTAGAACACGGTGGTCAGGGCGAGGACCACGATGGCGGTCCACATCCCGACGCCGAACAGCTCCTGCATCACGACGGCGCCGGCGTAGAGCGCGACCGAGATCCGCACGAGCACGTTCGCGAGGATCGTCACCACCGAGAGGTAGACCCGCGCGCCGCGCCCGAACCGCTTCTCGAGGAGCTCGGGCATCGTGCGCACCTTCGAGCCCACGTAGAAGGGCACGAAGACGGTCGCCAGGATCACCAGCACGATGACGGCGCCCCACTCGTAGTTGCCGACCGCGAGGCCCGTCCGGAACCCGTCGGCGCTGAGCCCGATCAGGTGCTCGCTCGAGATGTTCGAGGCGAAGAGAGAGGCGCCGATCGCGAACCAGCCGAGGCTCCGGCCCGCGACGAAGTAGTCGTCCTCGCTCCCCTCGCCCGCGTCGCGGCGCGCGAGCCACAGGCCCAGCCCGAGGACGCCCACGAAGTAGACGGCGATGATGACCAGGTCCAGCCAGTGAAGCGTCAGCACGTGGGCCCCCCTCGTCGGTGCGGAGCCGCTACATCGCCCGGACGACTTCGAGGTCCAGCGAGTAGTCGTTCGTGGCGTCGCCGACGCCGTAGACGTGGAGCATGTGCTCCCCCTCCTCGGCCGCCGTCCAGTCGAGCGTCTCGTCGTCGTCCGTGGAGATCGCGCTCTCGAGCACCGTCTCGTGATCGGGCGCGAGGAGCGCGAGATCGAGGTCGCCGTCGGCGTGCGTGAAGAAGAGCCGCGCGCGCAGCGCGTCGCCGACCCGCAGGAAGATCCCGAAGTAGTCGGGGCTCCCCGGGCAGAGCCGGAGGCCGTCGTAGCGGCCGGGCTCGAGGCGCGGGGCCGACGTGTCGTCGTTCGGCTCGAGCACGTCGTCCGTGCACGCCGCGCAGGCCGGGTCGCGGTCGTCTCTCAGACCGTTGCAGTCGTCGTCGATGCCGTTGTCACAGACCTCGACGCTCCCGATGCAGCCCGCGGGGTCGGCGCCGCTGCACGTCGTGAGCCCGGCGATGGGGGGCGCCGCGGGATCGAACACCACCTCGGCCGCCGCCGCGGTCTCGGAGAAGCCGGCCGCGTTCTGCGACAGGACGCGCAGCGCGTAGGTGTCGGGGCTCGGCAGGGGCACGTCGACGCAGAAGGTGCCGTCGGGCAGGACCGTGCTCGCGATCGGGTTGCCGCCGCCCTCGACGATGACGCGCTGGGCCGTGGCGGCCTCGCCGCGCAGGGTCGCGAGCGGCCAGGGCACGGGCGAGGCGACGGCGCCGAGGCGCGGCGCGCGCGGCGGATCGGCCGAGCCGGCGTCCGGCAGGAACCCTCCGCCGTCGCGGCGGCCGACCTCGGGATCGCCGCAGGCCGCGATCAGGGCCGCGAGAGCGGCCGTCGACACGAGGCGGTACTGCATCGCCTCTCTCCTATCACTCTCCGACGCAGGGCGAAATGAGGCACTCGGCCTGCGGGAGGTTGCTCTCCGGGAGCGGAGGGCACGCGTCGCCGAGGGCCAGGTCGGGCGACCAGGTCCAGTCGGTGAAGTCCACGTCTCCGACCACCTCGGCGGCGCCGCACTGGTTGTAGGTCACCATCACGGCCCGGCGCATCAGGCGGAGCGTCTGGCGGTAGAACACGCCGTAGGTGCCGGCGATCACCGTGCCGCCGAAGCCGCGCGCGACGCTCTCGCTCGAGCTGACCTCCCACGAGAACGTCTCGGCGCTCCCGCCGCCCACCGTGTCGGTCGCCGACTCGGTGTCGGTCGTCGTCTCCGAGCGCGTCAGCCCGCTCTCGCGGTTGGTGGAGCTGGTCGTGTCGTGGCGCGTCTCGCCGCCGACGCCGAACGTCGCCTTGACGCCCAGCGAGACGAGCTTGCTGATGCCGATGGTGCCGCCCACCTCGCCGCCGAGCTCCCAGCGGAACGACTCGCCGTCGGTCGTGGCGAAGCCGACGCCGTTCGTCTCGCTCAGCCCCACGGTGCTCGTCGACGACTCGCTGACGGTGTGGCTGCGCAGCCAGGACTCGTTCCAGCTCATCGAGTAGGCCCGCGACCGCGTCTCGGTCATCGACTCGTTGTACTCGACCGCGCGGCCCGCCTCGCCGCCGGGGATGCAGGCGCTGACGGGCGTCGGCGCGAAGACCTCCGCGACCGCCACGTTGCCGTTGTAGAAGACCTCGAGCGGCCGGTGCACGCCGATGGCGAACGCCGACTGGCGGACGCGGCCGTCCTCGCCGGTCGCCTGCACGGTCAGCACCGCGCCGTAGGCGAGCATGTTGTCGGGGACGTCCGGCATCTGGAAGTCGCCGTACTCGCCGACGGCGTCGAAGGGACCGGTCGCGGCGTGTCGGATGCTCACGGGCTCGAACCCGTCCACGGCCGGCGCCGCGATCGTGTACGTGAAGCTCTGGGGCGTGAAGCCGAGCGCCTGGACGCGCACGCGGTACGACGCACCCCCGATGGCGCGCGTGATCGGGCCGCCGCAGGACGCCGTCACCGGCTGCAGCTCGTGCACCAGGATCGACGGCTGCACCCGGAAGCTCACGGGGACGCGGCTCTCGTCCTCGAGCACGTCGCCGTCGACCGTGACGAGCCGCGCGAAGACCTCGCCGTGGAACGTGCCGATCTGGTCACCCGGGCCGAAGGGCACGCGGTAGGGGCCGAAGCTCGACCACCGGAGCGTCCCGGCGTCGAGGCGCGAGGTCTCGAACTCGGCGTCGATGGGGTGCGAGCTGCCGTCCTCGCCCTCGAAGGTGCCCTGGAAGACCAGCAGGGTCCGGCCGGCGCTCCGCTCCGGAAAGTCGGTCCCGTAGACCTCCACGAGCGTGCCGACGCTGGCCTCGTACGTGGACAGCGCGGCGACGCTCGGCACCCGGACCTCCGCCGGTGTCGAGCCGTGGTCCACGTTCGTGGCGCAGCCGGCGACCCACACCAGCCCCGGGACGAGCGAGCCCAAGCCAATACCCCGTAGCATCCCCATGGCCGCCATTATTGCACGATGCGTTCCGGGATGCCCCACCCCTCGCCGTGACATGATCGGCTCACAGATCGCTGCATGGATGCCTTTGGTGCCCGAAAACGCCGGGGACCGGCCCGCCCAGGTGGCAGCCGGAATGGCCACCCGGTGGCCATCCCTGCTACCGTTGGACCCGTGATGCTTCGGTGGCTTCCCCTCCTCGCCCTGGCCGTGGGCGCGGCCGCCGGCTGTGGGCCCGACGAGCCCACGCTCCCGGACGGCGGGCGGGTCGACGCGGGCGGCAGGGACGCCGGGCCGGACTCGTGCGAGACGCCCCGGGCCACGTGCGGCGGGACGTGCGTGAACACCGAGACCGACGCCCGGCACTGCGGCGGGTGCGGCGTGGCGTGCCCGGACGGAGCGTTCTGCAGCATGGGGATGTGCACGCGGACGTGCCCGAGCGGGCTCCGGGCCTGCGGCGCGTCGTGCGTCGACGTCGCGACCGACGTCGATCACTGCGGCGGCTGCGACATGCCCTGCCCGTCCGACCGGGACTGCCGCGGGGGCTCGTGCGTGTGCCCCGAGGGCTACATCGAGTGTGACGGCACCTGCGTCGACCCGGAGAGCGACACGAGCCACTGCGGCGTGTGCGGCCGGACGTGCGAGGCCGACGAGATCTGCAACATGGCCTCGTGCGAGTGCGCGGCGGGCGGGCGGGAGACCGCGTGCGACGACGGCGAGGACGAGGACTGCGACGGGCTCGTCGACTGCGAGGACGACGACTGCAACGGCGCGACGCGCGGCTGCTCGGGCTCGTGCGGGATGGGAGCCGAGACCTGCATGGACGGGGTCTGGGGCGAGTGCGAGGGGGGCGACGGCGGCGAGGAGATCTGCGGCGACGGCATCGACCAGGACTGCGACGGATACGACACGCGGCTGCCCGACGGGTGGGAGCCGAACGACACCTGCGACGAGTGCGTCTTCGTCAACATGGAGACCGACCCGAACGTGTTCCTGCGGGCGAGCTTCGACTCGGTCTACGACGACGTGGACTGCTACAAGTTCGTCGCCGACGACGGCTGCTGCGCCCGCGAGTTCATCGACCTCGCGCTCGAGAACATCCCGTCCGGCCACGACTACGACCTGTACCTCTACCGGAACCACGCCGACTGCGTGTCGCGGACGGCCCTCGCCCAGAGCACCAACGCGGGCAACGCCGACGACACCATCTCGTGGGGCGAGCGCTTCGGTGCGAGCGACAGCGGGACGTACTACGTCCGCGTCACCCGCTACCGCGGCCACATGTGCGTCCCGGACTGCAGCGCCCCCGGCGCGGGCTGCTACAAGCTCACGATCAACGGGCTCCGCGCCCCCTGAGATCGGCCCGGACGAACGCGAGCATCGAGGACGGGTGCTCGTCGGTGACCACGAGGAAGCCGCGGGTCCCGAGCCGGACGACGCCCTCCCAGTTGCGCGGCTCGGCGTCGAGCTCGAGCTGGACGGGCGGCGTGCCCGCGGGGACGACGCCCCCGTCGGTCACGCGCAGCTCGACGAGGCGCTCGACGGCGCGCGAGCGCGCGTGGGTCGCGCCGCGCCCGAAGCGGGCGGTGAGCGGGCAGTCGCCGGGCTCCCAGTCGGCCCCCGGCCAGAAGTAGTTCACCGCCCACATGCGCCCCTCGGCGTCCACCTCGGTCACGTCCGTGATGCGGTACTCGACCGCGCCGAGCGCGACGTCGCCGAGCGGCCGGAGCTCCGTGTCGAACACCCGGACGCGCGGCGCGGGGTTGTTCGCGCCGTTCGTCTCGTAGAGGACCATCACCCGGTCGCCGTCCACGGCCAGGGCCTCGTAGGCGAGGTTCTCGATCGGGGTCTGCGCGGGGAGCGTCACCGCCCCCGCCACGTCGAGCTCGATGCGCTCGAGGGCGCCGACGATCCGGCCGCGCACGAGGCGCCCCTCCGGTCGGTCCGTCTCCACCTCGACCGTGACGAACACCTGCTCGCCCCTGACGGCGATCGCCTCGAAGCCCTCGAAGCCGGCCCAGCCCTCGAGCCCGGGAGCGACCAGCGGGACCGGCCGCGGCGCCGGCGGCTCGCCTCGGCCGTCGAGGAAGCGCTCGATGGCGTCGCGCCGGATCGCGAACAGGCGCTCGCCGAAGCGCGCCGGATACTGCGGCAGCACCAATAGCTCGTCGCCCCACCAGGCGAGGCCGCTGATCTCCGCCTCCGGCCGCTCGAGCCCCGCGCCGAGCGGGATCGGCACCACCGGCTGCTCGCGCGGCGCCTCGGGCTTCTCGCGCGGGGCCGCCGCCTGCTCGCGCGGGGCCTCGGGGGCGCGGCCGATCGGCGCGACGAGCGCCGCGGCCGCCACGGCGACGGACAGGAGCAGCGCGCGGATCGAAGCGAGCACGGACCTTCCTCCCAGCAACCGGCGTGCCGCCCCCCGATCCCGCGGGATTCCGACCCGTGGCGCGCTCGATCGGCTACCCGCCCAGCCACTGCGCGCTCCCCGGGTGGCGACTCGGGTGCCCTCCCGGCCGTCCGTCACGAGCCGTCGTCTCGCTCGCGCTCCGTCGCCTCGAGGACCTGCTCGAGCTCGCTGTGGCGGATGCCCCCGCCGAGGTAGCCCGTCCAGGCCATGGCGGCGGCGCCGAGCGCGACGAGAAGGAGCGTGACCGGCGCGGCCCAGCGCGGCACGGCCTTCTTCCGCCACCGCACCGCCAGCGAGCCGAGCGCCGCGAGCGCCGCCACGCCGAGCGGGATCATCGAGAGCTTGGCCGCGCCCTCGTGCGCCTCCATCGCGTCGTGGGAGAACCCGGGGAGGTCTTCGACGAGCTCCTCGGTGGGCTCGCCGGTGATCAGCGTGAAGAGCCCCGCAGCGGTCACGACCAGGACGCCCCACAGCCCGAGGAGCACCACCTCGTCGCTACGTCGCGACCAGCCCCAGGCGAAGATCGCGACCAGCACGAACGTCCCGATGATCGGGACGTGGTTGGTCAACAGGTGCAGGTGCGCCGCGGACATGGGTCCACAGGGCCCATAGGGCGCGCGCCCGAGCCGGCAAGGCCCGCGTCAGCGGGTCACCACCGCGAGGAGCCGGTCGCCGTAGGCCTCCATGCGCGCCGGGCCCATGCCGTGCACGTCGGCGAGCTCGACCCGGTTGCTCGGCCGCCGCGCGGCGATCTCGAGCAGGGTGCGGTCGTGGCAGATCACGTACGCGGGCACGCCCTTGTCCTTGGCGATGGCCATGCGCTCGGTGCGCAGGCGCTCGAAGAGGTCCGTGTCCACTCCGGCCGGGACCTCGCGCCGCGCGGGCACGCTCCCGGCGTCGCGTTCGCGCCTGCGGCGTGGCTCGCCCGCGTCGGCCGGCGGGAGCAGGACCCGGCACGGAGCCTCCTCCTTCATCACGGCCGCGCCCTTCGCCGTGAGGTACGGCTTCGGGAAGTCGTCGGCGGTGATGCCGACGAGGCCGGCGGTGACGAGGCGCCGGATGAGCGCGACGACCCACGGCTTCGGGTGCGCGTCGAGGAGCCCGTGCGTGCTCAGGCGCGTGAGACCCATCCGCCGGAGCTTCGGGTTGTCGGCGCCGACGAGCATCTCGGCGACCGCGTTGAGCCCGCCCGTCCGCCGGTTGCGCGCGATGCCCGCGAGCGCCTTGCGCACGACCAGCGCGTCCTCGTCGAGGACCTCGGTGACTCCGCCGCCGAGCTTCTCGAGGCGCTCGCACACGTCGCAGTGCCCGCACCCGCCGAGCGTCTCCTGCTCGTCGCCGAAGTAGCGCAGGATGAAGTCGTGCCGGCAGCTCCCCGCCTCGATGTAGCGCCAGAGATCGAGATAGAGGCTCCACTGCCGCTCGGTGTGCTCGCGGGCGAGCGGGTCCTCCGCGCTGGCGCCGAGGTCGATGAGCTTGCGGCGCAGGCCCATGTCGGTGTACCCGCCCAGAAGCAGCCCGTGCGCCGGCTGGCCGTCGCGCCCCGCGCGGCCCACCTCCTGGTAGTACGCCTCGATCGAGCCCGGCGTCTGCACGTGCACGACCGCACGGATGTCGGACCGATCGATGCCCATCCCGAACGCGTTGGTCGCGACGACCACGTCGAGCGCGCCCTCGGCGAACCGCCGGTTCACCTCGGCCCGGTCGAGGGCCTCCATCCCGCCGTGGTAGGCGCGGCATCGCCAGCCCTGCGCCGCGACGTCCTCGGCGACGCGCTCGGTGTTGCGGCGCGTCGCCGCGTAGACGATGGCCGCGCCCGCGGGCCTCGACGGCGTGCCGAGGGCGTCGCCGATCGTGGCGAGGGCTTGCTTGCGCCGCTCGCGGGGCCGCTCGATCTCCTGGACCGAGAGGTGGAGGTTCGGCCGGGCGAAGCCGCGCAGGACGACCGCGGTGCCCTCGGCCGACAGGCCGAGCTGCGCGACGATCTCCTCGCGCACGCGGGGCGTCGCGGTGGCGGTGCAGGCGAGGACCCGCTCGGGCCGGAGCAGCCCGAGCACCTCGCGCAGGCGCAGGTAGTCCGGGCGGAAGTCGTGGCCCCACTCGGAGATGCAGTGGGCCTCGTCGATCGCGACCAGCGGCGGCGCGAGGCCCGCCATCCGCTCGAGAAAGCCGCCGCGCAGCCGCTCGGGCGCGACGTACACGAGCCGGTAGCGCCCGCGGAAGAGGTCGGCCTCCCGCGCGCGCCGCTCCCCGGCGTCGACCGTCGACGAG
>JBDIVX010000127.1:0-21623 GCA_039794305.1 Candidatus Neutrinellum sp. | reverse complement strand
GGAACCGCGGACCCAGCGAGAGGGTGAGCTCCTTCTGCACGACCTCGGCCTCGTACGGCCCGTCCTCGAAGTCGTTGTTCGGTGGGGTGTAGGCGGCCGCCAACATCACCTCGAGCCGCTCGTCGAGGACGGGGAGCTTGTAGCCGGCCTCGATCCCGACCGTCAGGTGCGCGCCGAGCTCGGTGAAGAAGTTGGGGAAGACGCCGCCGCCCTCGACACCGAGCACGAGCGGACCGGGCCGCTCCGCCTCCTGGGCCGAGGCGACGGAGGGGACCGACAGCAGCACGGCGACGATGATCCAGCGGCGCATCAGAGCACCGTCCTTTCGGTCGAGGTCGTCGGGCCGCCGGTGGTCTGGCCGCCCACGACGTAGATGAAGGCGCTCTCGATGACGCCGCCGCACAGATGGCGCGGCACCGTCATCCGCTCCCCCTCGTTGTTCCAGTTGACCAGATCCGGCGGCGGATCGATCTCGGCCGACACGCCGCCGTCGCTCGGCCCTCCGCCCTGCCCGCCGAACGCGAACAGGAAGTCGGCGCCGGCCACGGCCGCGTAGCCGGAGCGAGGAGGCGACATCGCGTCGACGAGGGTCCACGCCGACAGGTCGCCCCCTTCCTGGACCTCGGCGACCTCGACGTTGGAGCTCCCGTCGCCGCCGCCCGCATACACGTAGGTGGTTCCCACGGGCACGCCGATCGCGTCTTCGTGGGAGACGCTCCACGCACCGAGCTCCGCCCGCGGAGCCGACAGCGCGGTCGCGCCCGTGGTCCATGTCCCGACCGCGTGGGTCCCGTCCGCCTCCACGGTCACCGTGAGGCGCTCCCAGGAGTCGAGCTCGGCCCCGGCGTCACGCCCGCCGAGCGCGTAGACGTGCCAGGTGAGCGCGTCGGCGGGATCCTGGGCGAGGGCGACGCCCGGTCCCTCGCGCGCCGCGCCGAGCTCGGGCATGTCCATCCACACCCCCGTCGCTCCGAGCGGAAGCGGCGGCGGGCCGTCCGCCGTCCCGCTCACCTCCTCGTACGATGTGGTGGCGCCGTCGTCGATCTCGGCGACGAGCCGTGTCGCTCCGACGGGTTGGTCGGGCTCCGGGCTCCGGTAGACGCGGTAGCCCTTGGCGCCGGGGACGGGGTCCCAGTAGAGGGTGATGACGACGGTGTCGGCGAGCGAGTCCGGCAGGTTCAGCGCGACCGCGTCGCTCGGCAGGGTCTCCCCGCCGGGGTTGTTGGGATCGTCGTCGGCCATCACGGCCGAGACCCGGTAGTACCAGACACCGGCGCCGAGCCCGTCACCCATCCCCTGGCGTGCGCCGACGTCGGTGATCTCGGGTGCGTCGAGGGGATCGAGGACCTCGGCGCGCGAGACGGCGCCCGTGGACCCGCTCCCGTCGTTGCCGCCGACGAGATACAGGAAGCGTCCGATCGTGACCGCGCCCGCCATGGTGCGCGGCGCCGGGAGCCGGACCGGCTGCTCGAACCACTCGCCGGGCTCGCCGAAGATGTCGACCGGCGAGGACTCGACCGTGGCGAGCGCGCCCGCCGTCGTGCCGTCGTCACCTCCGATGGCGTGCAGAAAGCGCGCGGCGCGGGTGGCCCTCCCCGTCGCGAGCGCGAGCGCACGGCGCGCCGTGGTGAGCTCGGTGCCCTCTTCGAACGGCGCGATGTTCGAGGCCGGGTTGGAGATGCCGATGGCCGAGTAGTCCTCGTAGGATCCGTCCGAGTTGGTCACGCGGAGCACGCAGACCGTGCCCGCAGGCAGGCCGCGGACGGGAAGCGTCGCGGCGATGCTGTCCGCCGTCGCGTCGCTCACCGTTCCGTCGAGGGTCATGGTGGTGCCGTCCGGGAGCCGGCACGTGATGCTCACGGACGGGTCGCGGAAGCTCGCCCCGTCGATGGTGACCATCTTGTCCGTGTCGTTGTCGAGGAAGCTCGGGCTCACGTTGTCGACCTCGGGCGGCGGGTCGGCGGTCACGAGGAAGGCGTCCTCCACCAGACCGACCGCGCCGTCCGGGTTCACGACGATGAGGTCGTAGGTGTCGACCGGGAGCCCCTCGGGCACGACCGCCGTCAGCCGTGATGCGCCCACGAAGGCCACCGACGCGAGCGCCGACGCCACGGTGTCCGCCGACGGCGTCGCCGGGTTGAGGTAGGCGCGGGGCAGCGAGACGAAGCCGGAGCCGCTGATCGTCACCGGCGTCGCCCGCTCGCTCCAGCCGAAGGACGGATCGATGCCCGAGACCTCCAGGGTGAGCGAGTCGGTGACGGTGAGACCGTCCGGCAGCTCGGTGATACAGCCTTCCGCATTGGTCACGAAGACGTCGTAGGTGCCGGCCGCGGTCCCGGCGGGGACGATCGCGCTCAGCTTGTTGGCGCGATCCCCTTCGACACGGAAGTCGAGCGTGGTCTCTGTGCCGTCCTCGGCGCGGATCCCGACCTCCTCGATGTCGTCCCCCAGGTTCGCGCCGAAGAGAGTGACCTGCGTCGCGATGCCGCTGTAGACGACCGGCGGATCGACCCAGAACAGGATCGGTCCCTCGCCCACGACGCGCAGCGTCGCGCGGCCGCGCGCCTCGGTGCCGTCGGGGTTCGTGACGATCACCTCGTAGTCGCCCGGCTCCAGCATGAGGTCGGGCCGCACGGTGAGCTCGATCTCGTTCTGCGAGACCCAGGTCACGTCCTCCTCGGGGATGCACACGGGCTCCGCGCCGTCGCGCACGAGGCACACCTCCGGGAGCTTCACCTTCGGATCGTCGGTCGCGCCGTCGACCACCATCGGGCTGAGCCCCGAGCCGCGCAGGCGCACGGTCGCCTCCTGGTTGCCGCAGACGGCGACCGTCTCCTCCTCGACCGAGAGCTCGGGCCCCTCGATCTCGTGCGCGCACCCGGCGAGCACCAACAGGACGAGCATCTTCCGCATGAGAAGTCCTCCCAAGTACCCCCGAGGTACCGGCGACGATCGTGCGCGGCTCAACTTTCTTCGCGCGGAGCACATCGAACGACCTCTGCGCACACGCGCGCATGTGAACGACCGTTCGTCGGGGACATCCCGACTTGCCCGTGGCCGCCTCCCACCCGACCCTCTCGGGCGGAGGCGCCGCCGACAAACCTGAGCCGTGGGCCTCGGGCTCCGGTACCTGACCGTGAGAAGATGTCCCGGATGTCCACCGCCAGGGAGAAGCGTGACGCGCGGGCGAGGCTCCGGCTGGTCGGCGAGCGCGAGGTGGACGACGCCGCGCTCCTCGAGGGCCTGCGCGCGGGCGAGGCCTGGGCCCGCGAGGCGCTGTTCGACCGGTACGCCGCGCTCGTCGAGCGGACGCTCCGGCGCGTGCTCGGGCGCGAGCTGCACACCGAGCTCTCCGACCTGATCCACGACTGCTTCGTCGAGGCGCTCGGCTCGGTCGCGCGGCTGCGCGAGCCGGCGGCGATGCCGGGCTTCGTCCGGAGCGTCGCCGTGAACGTGGCCAAGAAGTCGATCCGCGCGCGCCGGGCACGGCGCTGGCTGCGGTTCTGGGAGCCGGCGGCGATGCCGGAGGCGCCGGTGACCGACTGCGATCCCGCGGTGCGCGACGCGTATGCCCGCACGTACGCGCTGCTCGAGCGGCTCGGCGACGAGGATCGCGTGGTGTTCGTGCTCCGCCACGTCGAGGGGCTCGAGCTGACCGAGGTGGCGGAGGCCTGCGGCGTGTCGCTCGCGACGATCAAGCGGCGGCTCGCCCGCGCCGACAGCCGGTTCGCGGCGGCGGCCGCGCACGATCCGGCGCTCCGCGCCTGGCTCGAAGAGGGGGGACGATGGACGACCTGAGCGACCGGCTCTCGCGGCTCGGCGAGGCGGTGGCCGGCGCAGACGGCCCGGACCGCGACGCGATCGCGGATGCGAGGCGGCGGTTCGTGCGCGGTGAACCGAGTCGGCGGGCGGTCGTGCGGAGGCGGCGGCGGACGGTGGTGCTCGCGGCGGCGGCCGCAGCGCTCTTCGCCGCGGGCGGCGTTGCGCTGTCTCGCACGGCGACGGGTGCGACCGGGCGCGAGCCCGCGGCGGTCGTGTCCTACCGCGCGGGTGAGGTCGAGGGAGGAGCCGGCCAGTGGTTCGCCGCAGGCGAGGAGGCGCTGCCCGTGCGCTTCTCGGAGGGCACGCGCATCGAGGTGCAGCCGGAGGCTCGCGTCCGCGTGTCCGATCTGCGCGCGCGCGGCGCGAGCGTCGACGTCGAGCGCGGTCACATCGAGGCGCGTGTGACGCACGCGCCCGGAGCGGACTGGCTGTTCCGCGCGGGGCCCTACGGAGTGCGCGTCACCGGTACGCGGTTCGCGCTCCGCTGGGATGCGGCCAGCGAGCACCTCGAGGTTCGGATGCTGGAGGGCTCGGTGGAGGTGAGCGGGCCGATGCTCGAGCGGCCGCAGGCCGTGGTCGCCGGACAGACGCTGCAGGCTTGGGTCGGCGAGGAGCGGGTGGAGATCCGTCGCGGCGCACGCGAGGACGAGGAGGCCGAGCTCTTCGCCCCGCCGGGCTCGTCGGCGCAGGCTCGGCCGGTGGGCGCGGGGGCGAGCGCGGCCGGGCCCGCGCCGTCGGTCTCCCCCGCGGGAGCCTCGGCGGCGGCTATCCCGGCCGAGCCGGCGTCCGCGACTCCGCAAACCGCCCCGACCGCGCGCGCCGAGGCGCGGGACCCCGAATGGCGGCGGGCCCTCGCGGACGGCTCGCACGCGGAGGCGCTCGCGGCAGCCGAACGCGCCGGCTTCGCCCGGGTCCTGCGCTCGGCCGAGCCGCGCGAGCTGTACCGGCTCGCGGATGCCGCGCGCCTCACGGGCCGGCCGGAGCGGGCGCGGGAGGCGCTCGTCACGCTCAGGACGGGCCACCACGAGCGCGGCCGGAGCGCCTTCTTGCTCGGTCGCATTGCGGCGGACGCCGGCGACCGTGCCGAGGCCGTCCGGTGGCTCCGGACGTACCTTCGCGAGGACCCCGACGGGCCGCTCGCCGAGCCGGCGCTCGGCCGCCTCATCGAGCTCGACGCGACCAACGCCCGAGACCTCGCCGAGCAGTACCTCGCGCGGTTCCCATCGGGGGCGTACGCCGAGCTCGCGAGGAGCGTAAGCTCCCCCCGATGAGAGCGCTGCTCGCGCCGATGCTGCTCCTCTCCGCGACGCTGGCTCACGCGCAGGAGGGTCGGCCGCTCGTCCTGCTCTCTGGCCCCGCGGAGGCCGACCCGCTGGTCGCGCGCCTGCACGAGGAGCTCGTCGCCATGGGCCTGCGGGTCGAGGTCGTGCCTCCCCGGACCGGCGAAGACGCGTTCGCGCGCCTCGCCACCGAGCGCCGGGCGGCGGCCCTCGCGCGCGTCGAGGAGGATTCGCGCCGAGTATGGATCCGCGTCGGCGACGACCCGCCCGAACGGGTGACCGGAGGCGACCGCGACACCGTGGCGCTCGCCGCCGCCGAGGTGCTGCGGGGCCGCCTCGTGGACGTCGCCGATGTCGCGGAGCCGGAGCCGGCGGCGACGGCCTCGGGCCGGGCGCTGCCCGACGTCGCGCTGCGCGCCGACGTGGGCGTGCGTTGGAGCCCGGGTGGCGTGCCGCTTCACCTCGCGTTGGAGCTCGGCGCCGAGTGGTGGGTGTGGGGACCGGTGTACGTCGAGGCGGTGACGGCCCTCGGGCTGCCGGGCGTGACCGATGTCGGCGCGCGTACGCAGGCGCCGTTCTGGGCGGGGACGCTCGGCGCCGGCGTCGGCCTCTCGGTCCTGCCGCGAGACCTGCGCGTGGGGCTGCAGGCGAGCGTCGGCGCCGGCGGTCTCGGCGTCGTCTACGAGGACGAGAACAAGCAGCGCTCCGTGTGGGCGGCCCTCCCCTACGCGCACGTGGGGACGCGGTATCGCCTGGCGGACGCGATGTGCCTCCGCCTCGACGCGAGCGCGGCGGCCGCCCTGCCCGAGCCCACGCTCAAGCTCACGGCGAGCGAGCGCGTGCGCTTCGGACACCCGCTCGTCTCGCTCTCGGTCGGCGTCGACGTCGCGTTCTGAGGCGGGTCGATTCGGGATCAGCGGTGGCGGTGGCCGGGCCGGCGGCGCGAACCGTGGCCGTGAACTGTGGCCGTGACCGTGGCCGTGGCCGTGGCCGTGGCCGTGGCCGTGGCCGGGACCGTGGCCGGGACCGGGACCGGGACCGGACCGGGACCGGGACCGGGACCGGGACCGGGACCGGGACCGGGACCGGGACCGGGACCGGGACCGGGACCGGGAGGGATTCGAAGACCGGCCGCGCGCCTGGCGCAGCTCGCGCGCCAGCCTTCGGCTGTCACGCGAGTTGCGCCTGGACGGCGCGCTGTCGTCTTGGGTGGAAGGGGCCAGCGGCGTGTGGAGTTGGAGGGGCTCTTCCGGTTTGGGTTGGGGCTCACGGCTTGGCGTGAGCCCCAACCCAAACCGGAGGAGGTCGCCTTGGCACTCATTGTTCACTCACTCGCTCAGGAGCTCATCGTGGAGCTGCGGCCGCTCGTCGGGCCGATCCGGCGGCACGACCGGGCACTGGCCGATCAGTTGAGGCGGGCTGCCAGCAGCATCCTGCTCAACATCGCCGAGGCCGAGTACTCGGATCCGGGCACTGGACGAGCGCGGCTGTTCAATGCGGCGGGCAGCGCCAGCGAGACGCTGGCGGCGCTCGAGGTCGCCGAGGCCTGGGGATACATCGACCGAGGACAGGCCGCGCGGCCGGCGGAGCTGCTCGACCGGATCAAGGCGCTCCTCTTTCGGCTCACCCGCGGCCGGCGCTGACCCGCGTGCCGCGGGCGCCGCGGGGTGGGGGAGAGGGGTGGGCGGGTCGATCTAGATCAGCCCGCAGAACACGGCCGGGATCACGCCGCGGTTGTTGCCGTCGCGGCACTCGAAGACCTCGCCGTCGGGGTCGACCACCACGGTGACCTCGGTGGCGCCCTCGGCGTCGCCGGGGAGGGTCCAGTCGCACGAGACCTCGGTGCACTCGCCGACCGCGAGCAGGCGGGGCAGGACCGTCTCGCAGGCGATGGCGGCGCCGGCGTCCGGGTCGCCGTCGTAGAAGACCACGCGCGCGCCGTCGGGGACGGGGTTGGTGCCGCGGTTGCAGACGTTCGCGGCCAGCGTGACCGTCCCGGTGGTGGCGTCGCACAGCTCGCCGAGGCGCGCGAGGGCGACGGTCAGGTCGGCGGCGCCGCGGCGCTCGAGGGTGCCCTGCGCGTTCATGCGGAAGTTGTTGAGGGTGTCGTCGGTGTGGTTGACCGGCCAGGCGCCCGTGCGCGGGATGGTGCCGTCGTCCTCGACGTGGGTGACGGCGTACGCGTGCTGGTTCCAGATGGGGCGCGAGGCCGCCCATCGATCCAGATCGTCGCGCAGGACGACGATGCCTTGCGACGACGCGAAGGTGCTCGTCCCGGAGAAGATGGGGTCGGTGGCGGGACAGGCGACGCCGGTGGTCATCGCGACCACGATCTCGCTGTTGAAGTCGCCGTCCACGTCCGCGATGATCGGCATCTCGTACCCGGTCCCGCTCGAGGCGCTCTGGCTGAAGAGCACTTCGCCGTCGGTGCCGCGGTAGATGCGGACGAAGCACTCGTCGCCGTAGACGACCTCGGCCACGCCGTCCGCGTCGAAGTCGAACACGCTCGAGCCCGTCACGTTCGAGCTCCGATCCTGCGACCGCCGGCTCCAAAGCACGCCCCGCGGCGAGCCGCCCCGCGGCTCGCATCCGTCGGCCGGGAGCGTGTCCACGTCGCAGTCGAGATCGAAGACCGTGTAGCGGCTGCCGCCCGCGACCGCGAGCTCGCGCCGCCCGTCACCGTCGAAGTCGCCGATGGTGGGCGGGCCGCCGCGCCCCGCGATGTCGCCGGGCTCCGCCGGGAGCGGGTACGGGCCGAAGACGATGTCGCCGCCGATCGTCATCACGCGCACGGTGCCGGTCGCGGTCGACGGCGAGTCGATGGCGGGCGCCGAGACGACGACGATCTCCGCGCGGTCCGCCGCGGCCGCGACGGCGCCGGGGAAGTCGCCCATGTCCGCGACCGCGACGTGGCCGACCCGCGTGGCCTCGGCGAGCTCGCCGGACGGCGGCGCCCAGTAGCTCTCGAGCACCCAGTCGTTCGCCGCCGTGTCCCAGGCGAAGACGCCGTCGTGCGTCACGAGCTCCGGCGCTCCGTCGACGTCGACGTCGGCCACCACCGAGAAGAGGCCGAGCCGGAGGTAGTTGGTGTACGTCTGGGACGGGTTGAGCACGCAGCCGTCCGCGTCGTAGACGAAGCGGTCGAAGAGCACCTCGGGCGTTCCGTCGTCGTCGAGGTCGTGCATGGACGGGCCGTTGTTGTTCAGCCACTCGTTGGGCGCGTGACGGGGCTCGCCCGACAGGTCGCAGCGGCGGCCGTACCACAGCCGCCCGAAGCTGCCCGCGGCCGCGTCGTAACCGAAGGCCACGAGCCCACCCGCCGTCGAGGGGCTCGCGAGCGAGGCGGCGACGATCTCGGGCCGCCCGCCGGCCGCCCCGTCGAGGTCGCCGATGGCGAAGTTGCTCGCGTAGACGAGCCGGTCGGCGGCGTCGGTGAGGCTGAACTGGGTCGCGCACGTGCGCCCGTCGACGATCCGCAGGACCCCGCCGTCGCTGGACGAGGCGAAGCTCGAGAACACGATGGACGGCGCGAGCACGGTCGGGTCGTCGTCGAGGTCGAAGTCGGCCACCATGGGCGCGCTGTACACGTTGCGCCAGGTCGAGTAGGGCCCGTCGTCCTCCGGTCCCGTCCACCGGCACTGCTCGGCCGGCGTGAACTCGCCGATCTCGATCGTGCGCTCGCAGTCGGGGTCGTGCGTCACGTCCGGCGGCACGCCGTAGGGCGTGCACCGCATCGACTCGTCGCAGTAGCTGTCGCCGGCGCAGTCGTCGTTCGACTCGCAGGGCCCGAGGTCGACGACGCACCCGCCGTGCGCGCACCGCTCCCCTTCGCGGCAGCACGCTCCGCCGCAGGTCACCCCGGAGTCGCAGGCCCCGCCGCCGCCGTCCGCGCCGCCGTCCGGACCGCCCGCGTCGGAGTCGCCCGCGTCGATCATCGCGGCGCACCTCCCGTCGACGCACGCGCCGCTCGCGCAGTCGTCGCTCCGCACGCACCCGCTGCCCGGCGGATCACCGCCGCAGTCGCAGGCGGAGACGGCGAAGAGAAGCGACAGGGCGATCAGGGGGTGGCGCATGGCCACCGATTCTACCAGCGGATCGGCCGCGACCGCCGGGGACGCGCCGATCGCTCAGCGCACGGCGCGGCGGAGGGGGCCGGTCAGGGCGTATCCGTCTTCGGTGGTGACGATGCGCTCGGGGCTCGAGGGGTCGTCTTCGAGGAGCTCGCGGAGCTTGCGGACGGCGACCTGCAGGCGCGCGTCGTGGCGCAGCGGGTGGTACTCGGGCTCGTCCCAGACGTCGAGGACGAGCCGCTCCTTGGCCGCGTGCCCACCGTGCTCCGCGAGCGTAGAGAGCAGGCGCCAGTGGAGCGCCCTTCGCCCGAAGTCGACCGCCCTCCCGTCCGGGAGCCAGGCCACCTTGCGCACCGCGTCGAGCCCCCACCCGCCGGTCCAGCCGTCCTCGCGCGCGCCGCCGAGCGTCTCGGGCGCGGTCCACCCGGGCGCCGTGCGCAGGCGCTCGACGAGCGAGCGGTCGAGGAGATCGTGCGGCGGCTCCCCTCCGAGCAGCAGCCGGGCCCGCCGCGCGGTCACCGGCGCGACGGCGTCGTCGAGCGCGAGCTGCTCGATCGTCGCCCAGCAGGGCCGCTCCTCGACGCACTGAGTCCACAGGCGCGCCGAGCGCTCGAAGCGGGCCGAGCCGAGCCGAGCCGCGACGGCCAAGAGCTCCTCGGCGGCGGCCGACAGCTCCTCCATCCGTCCTCCGAGCAGCGTCACCTCGCAGAGCGCCTCGCGCACCTCGGCCTCCCGCACCGCGTGACCGGTCGCCGCGGCGTCCCTCGCCGCGAGCGCCGCCCGTCGCGCGCCGGCGTCCGCGTCCCCACGCATCACCGACAGGCGCGCGAGCGTGGCGCCCGCGAGCGGCCGGAGGTCCGGATCGATCCCCTCGGCGACGAGGCGAAGGTCCTCCTCGGGCACGTCTTCGCCTCGACGCACGCGCTGCTCCGAGAGCCGTACGCGCAGCAGCTCGGCGGGCCGCGTCTCCACCGCCGGGACGTCGTGGTCCGTCCGCCGCCCCTCGAGCGTCGCGAGCTCGACCCGCAGCGCGTCGATGCGAAGCTGCACCGGCCGCGCACCGAACGTCGCCGCCTCGCGCGCCGCGTGCGCGAGCTCGGCTTCGAGGCCGCCGATCTCGCCGCGGGCCAGCCGGCACGCGGCGCGGGTAGCCAGGATCTGCGGGCGCAGGAGCGACGGGCTGCGCAGGAACGGATCGAGCTCCGCGAGCCCGGCCGCCGCGTCGCACAGGGCGCCGCCCGCCACGTCGAGCTCCGCGCGAAGCCAGCGCGCGCGCCGCGCGAGGAAGAGCGACGGCGCGCCGCCGCGCGGAGTGGCCTGCACGGCGCGGAGCAGCTCCGACGCCTCGCCGAGCCTCCCCTGGAGCCGGTAGACGTCGACCACCCCCACCGCCACCTCTTCCCGCACGCGGCTCGGCAGCTCGCCGAGGCGGGCGCGCAGCCCGTCGGCGAGCCGCAGGGCGTCCTCACCCTGCGGCGTCCCGGCGAGGCAGGTGGCGAGCTCCAGGTCGCGGCGCGCGGCCATGTCGGGCGACGCGACCGGCAGGCGCTCGAGCTGCCGGATGGCGCGACCGCGCTCCCCGCGCAGCGCGAGGCACCGCGCGACGAGGAGCCCGGCCGACAGCTCGTGCTCCGGATCGCCGCCCCCGGTCTCCCGGAGGAGGCCAGCCGCGAGGTCCTCGGCCTGCGCGAGCTGCCCCTGGATGAACAGCGTCCGTGCCCACGCGATGCGGTCATCGACGCAGGGGCCCTCGGGCTCCCGCACCTTCCCGAGCGCCGTCGGGTTGCCGAGCTCCGCCGCGCAGCGCAGCCGCCAGCGCGAGAGCCGCTCGTCCGTGAGCGGCTCGAGCAACCGCCAGAGCCGGGGCGCGTAGCCTGCCTCGAACATCCGGCCTGCGTGCGCCGAGAGCAGCTCCGACACCTCCTCGACGCAGCCGAGCTCGAGGAAGAGCCGCGCCGACTCGAGGATCGGGTCGAGATCCTCGCTCCGCGCGAGCGCACGCGCCGCGCGCTCCGACCACGACGACGCGAGCGCCTCGGTGCCCGGCCCCCTGAGGACGCTGCGGACCACGTCGTGGAGCCGGATGCCCGCGGGCGTCACCTCGACGAGGCCGCGCCGCTCGAGCGCGTCGAGCTCGGCTGCGGCCGGAGACGGCGCGAACCAGGCGACGTGCTCGAGGGGCAGCGGCACCATCACGACCGAGAGCGCGTCGAGGAAGTCGCGAGAGCTCTCGGGCAGATCCGCGAGCAGCGTCTCGCGCGTGACCGCCGGCTCGCTGCGGCCCGTCGCGAGGCACTGTTGCAGGAGCCACGGCGATCCGCCCGACGCGGGGAGCGCGCGGGCGAGGACGGTGCCCGTGACGTCCTGCGACCATGCCTCCGCGAGCCGCTCGAGATCGCCCTTCGCCATCCCGCCGAGGGTCAAGACCTGCACCGCGTCGTCGATGCGCGGGTCCATCCGGCTCGTGGCGATCCACTTGCTCTGCCGCGCGTACCTCGAGAGCTGCGAGAGGAGGCGGCGCGCCTCGCCCGGCGCGGCGTGGTGTACGTCGTCGAGGACGACCCACCACGATCCCGTCTCGGCCAGGTCGAGCAACGACTCGGCGGTCGCGTCCGGATCGCCCGAGAGCGAGGCCCAGTCGACGGCCGGGAGCTTCTCGGCCTCCGCGAGCGCGCGCAGCACCTCTTGCCCCACGTCCTCGCCCGACGCCGTCGGCCCGAGGCTGACGAACAGCGTCTTCGGGAGCTTCTTCTTGAACCGCCGGTGCAGCGCGTAGAGCACGAGCGCCGTCTTGCCGAGCCCGGCCGGCCCCACGACCACCGTGACGGGCGCGCGCCGCACCGCGTCCGCCAACCACGCGACCTCGTCCGCGCGGCCGACGAACAACGCGGGCGGGTTGGGCAAGCGGTACCGCAGGGGGATGGAAGCCATCGGGGCGATCCAGAACAGCCGGGAGTCGCGTCTGTTTCGAGGCTCGGCAGAGCTTAGCCGACGACGGTGGACACGGAGCGTGGAGAACGTCCACACGCGCGGCGGCGGAGTGGGGCGTTTTGCACCACGCGCGCGGGCGGCCATCGCGGGTAGGATGGAGGCGCCGATGCGTTCCGGCCTCTCGGTGCTTCTCCTCGCGGCGGCGTGCTCGGTCCCCGGCGTCGATCTCGGGTCGAAGGGGTGCCCGTGCATCGAGGGCTTCCGGTGCATCCTCGCGACGAACGAGTGCGTGGCGGAGGGCTCGGTCGGGCTCGTGCCGTCCAACGTCGGCGACGAGAGCCTGTTCCACGAAGGCGAGGCGGAGGTGATCGTGCCCGCCCCGGAGCGCTGGGTGATCGACACGACCGCGCTCGGCGTCACCGCGTTCGGCGCGTCGGGAACCGAACGGGTCGAGGCGGCGGACGTGCCCTTGCGCGAGGTGGCGCAGGATGGCGGACCGGCGCTCGCGGTGTGGATCGTCGATCGGCTCGTCGTCGAGGACGGCGCGGAGCTGATCGGCGTCGGGCGTCGGCCGCTGGTCGTGCTCGCGCGCGGCGAGGTGGTCGTCGGCGGGCTCGTGTCGGTCGGAGCCGATCGCCTCCCGGGCGAGCGGCACGCCGGCGCGGGCGGGTACACGGGCGCCGAGGCGAGCCACCGGGACGGGTACGGCCCCGGCGCCGGCTCGAACGGGATCGCCGACGGCAGCGTCGAGCCGTGCGCCGGAGGCGACGCCTGCGACGTCACCGAGTGCGTGGACGTCACCGGCGGCGGCGGCGGCGGCGGCGCGGGCCACGGCACGGACGGCGGCCGTGGCGGCGCCGGCGCCCGCGACACCGGCGAGCCCGGACTCGTGTACGGCGAGCCCACGCTCGTCCCGCTGGCCGGCGGCTCGGGCGGCGGTGCGGGCGGCTCGGGCCCGGGAAGCGGTTGCTCGGGCCAGCCGACCGGCGGCGAGGGCGGCCACGGCGGCGGAGCGCTCCAGATCTCGGCGGCGGTGAGCGTGACGGTCCGAGGCACGCTCGACGCGCGCGGCGGCGGCGGCCGCGGCGGGCGCCTGCCCGAGCGGAGCGACTTCGCGCCCGACTACCACTGGGGCGCGGGCGGCGGCGGCGGATCGGGCGGGGCGATCCTGATCGAAGCGCCGCGCGTGGTGGTCGAGGGACAGGTCGCGGCGAACGGCGGCGCAGGCGGGGACCCCGCCGTGGGGGACGAGCCCGGCGCCGACGGCGAGCCCGGCGTCGCCGGCGGCGTCGCCCGCTCGCCGGGGGTCGGCGGCGACGGCAACGACGGCGACACGCCCGGCACGGACGGCGGCAACGTGGGCAACCCGGGCGGAGGCGGCGGCGGCGGCGCGGGTCGCATCCGGATCCAGACCGCCGACGGGGCGACGTTCTCGCGAGGCGTCGGCGCCGTCGCGACGTTCGGCACGATCCGGGCACCGGGGCGCTGAGGGCAGGAGCGAACGAGGAGTCGCCGCTCACACGGTCCGCGGCTGCGGAAAAAGGAACGGCCGGGGGACCGACGCGCTTGTCGCCGGCCCCCGGCCATTGCCCCGCGACGGGAGGAGGGGGGGGCGGTACCTCCCGTCGCTTGCTCGGACACCGTGGGGGATGGGATGGGTGGCAGTCCGAGCGATTCACTCCGCGAAGCGCCAAAGACCGATGGCCGAAGACGGCGTGCGGTCCACCTTGTTGAACGTGCCGCCGACGTACACGCCCTCAGTGGTCGCGATGGCGTCCTCGGCGATGTCGTTCACGCCATCGCCCATCGCGGTCCACCGGGAGCCGTCCCAGTAGGCGAGGCCGACCGACTCGACTCCTGCCTCGAGCGAGAACCAGCCGGCGGCGAAGAGGTGATCGCCCACCGAGGCGAGCCCGTTCACGTACGGACCGCTCCAGGGCGACTCGCTGAAGAGGCCGCCGCCGAAGCCGGTCCACGCGGTGCCGTCCCAGACGGCGACGCCCTTGCTGCCGTCGGGCAGCGCGTCGAAGTTGCCGCCGGCGAGGAGCTGGCCGCCGTGGAAGGTGAGGCTGCGGACGTATGCATACGCGCCGGGCAGCCCGTCGCCGTACGCGTGCCAGGCCGAGCCGTCCCACATCGCGATGTTGCTCGCGGCTTCTCCGCCGGCGTTCTGGAACTGCCCGGCCACCACCAGGTTCCCGTCGGGGTCGAAGGTCATCACCCGCGCCGAGCCGTCGAGACCCTCACCGAGCGTGTGCCAGTCGGTGCCGTCGTGCATGGCGATGTAGTTGGCGCTGATGTCACCCGCCACGAGGAAGTCGCCGCTCACGAAGAGGTTGCCGTCTTCGTCCACCGCGAGCGCGTGGACCACGCCCATGACGTTGCCGTCGACCGCGCCCCAGCTCGTGCCGTCGAACTTCGCGAGGTAGTAGAAGCCCGGTCCCACGAAATCGCCGCCCGCGTAGACCGACCCGTCGGGAGCGACCGCGAGCGCGAACACGCCGTCGCCTCGGACCCCTTCCCCGAGCGCCTCCCAGCCCGTATCGGTGAGCTTCGCGACGTCGTTCGCGACCACGTCACCGGCGAAGCGGAAGTCGCCGGCCGCATACACACCGCAGTCGCCGCGCGCGGCGAGCACGTTCACGAGGCCGTTGATGCCTGCGTCGAGCTGCCCGGGAGACGTCAGCGTGTTCCAGTAGGTGCCGTCCCACATGGCGACGTGGCTCGCGCTCCGGTCTGCGACGACCGAGAACATGCCGCCGAAGTACACGTTGCCCGAGCTGTCGGCGACGACGTGCCGGACGTTCTGCGAGGTGAGCCCCAAGCCCATGTGCCGCTCGGCGCCGCCCAGGTCGTGCCACGTCGAGCCGTCCCACCTCGCGACGTCCTGCATGCGCGAGTAGTCGGCCGTGGGGCCCACCTGAGTGAAGTAGCCGCCGACGTAGATGTCGCTGCCGACCACGGCGATCCCTTCGACCGTCCCGGGCGATCCCGCGTCGAAGCCGTGCACGCCGCCGCCCAGATACTCCCACGCGCTGCCGGTCCAGCGCGCGAGGCTGTGGCCCGTCGTCGCGTCGTCGTCGTCGAGGACGAAGTGTCCGCCCGCGAGCAGGCTCCCGCCGGCGTCGCGCGCGAGCACCTTCACCTCGTGGTAGTCGACCGGGATGTCGTAGCCGACCCAGGCGGTGCCGTTCCAGCAGGCGACGTTCTGGGCCGCCGTGCGCGCGACCTCGGTGAACGAGCCGCCGATGCACACGCCGCTCGCGCCGACGAGGACTGTCGAGACGTCGCTGTCCGGGTTGCCCTCGAGCACGCCCCAGGTCGTACCGTCGTACACCGCGAAGTGCTCGATGGTGTCGTCGCCTCCGATGCCGGTGAACCACCCGGCCACGTAGAGGGTTCCGTCGCTTCCGACCTGCAGATCGTCGACGTAGCCGCCCACCACGGTCAGCGACCGCCAGTCGGTCCCGTCGAACGCGAGGATCTCGACCTCCCAGGTCGAGTGCATCTCCGCCGCCGCGTAGACGGGTGAGCCCGACGGATGCACCGCCAGCGCGAGCACGTCGCCCTCGATGCCGCCGCCCAGGGTCTCCCAGCCGGCCGTGGTCCACTTGGCCACGTTCGCCGCGGGCGTCGCTCCGGCGTGCGAGAACTGCCCGCCCACGTAGACCTCGTCCGACGGTCCGACCGCGAGCGCGAGCACGTCGAGCGGCGCGGTGCCGCCGACGCCGGGGAGGTTGAAGTCCGGCTCCCATGCGCCCGCGGCCGGATCGTCCGGCACTGCGGGCGGGTCGTCGTCGCACACGATCGGAGGCGGCCCGGCGTCGGGGTCCGGGCCCGCGTCCGTCTCGGGCTCGCCCGCGTCCGTCTCGGGCTCGGGCCCCGCGTCCGTCTCGGGCTCGGGGCCCGCGTCCGTCTCGGGCTCGGGCCCGGCGTCCGGGTCCATCAGGACCGGGTCCGAGCTGCCGCAACCCGCGAGCGCGGCGGCGAGTCCCAGCAAGAGCGCCATGCGTGTCGTCACGTTTGCGTTCCTCCGGGCAGTAGTGGCGAGGAGGTCACGAACCGGCTCACAAAATCGTGCTGGCGGCGAGCTGGGCGGAGAAGAACGGGCCATTGGCGGTCACGCGAGGCTCGTCTTCGACGCTGCCCTCGACGCCGAAGAGCGTGGCGCCGGCCGAGAGTGACAGCTCCAGGCGGAGCCGGCCGAGGTCGAAGCTCGGTCCCGCCTCCAAGGCTGCCTGCGTGGCCGACGAGCTCGCGCTCGAACCTCGGACGCCGCGCTGGGCGGGCTCGCCCTCGAGCCGGAGGTAGATCGCGGAGAAGACGGCGCGCGCCTCGAGCGCCCATCGATCGGAGAGCGGCACGCGCACGCCGGCGCCGACGCCGAAATCGCCGGCGCGAAGGCCCACGGTGCCGCGCCCGCGCGACGCCTCGCCCTGCTCGTAGCCGGCCTGCGCGAAGAGGTGCCAGCGCGCGTCGAGCTCGAGCCCGACGCGGACCCCGCCCACGAGGGTGACGAGAGCATGCCGCGGATCGCGCAAGCGGGCGCCACCGGACAGCGAGACCCGGCCGCGCGGGCGCGCGGGGGGCGGCGCCGGGCGTTCCGGCGTCGCGTGTGCCACGGCTTGCCGCGCCCGGTCGGTCGCGGCCTGCACCTCCGCCTCCGGCCGCTCGGGCAACGGGAACCGCTGGTCTCGGGGCAACAGGAGCTCGAGCCACGACGTGAGGAAGAGCTGGGATACGGCGAGCGCGATCGCGCGCTCGCGTCCCTCGCCGGTCGAGCCGGGCTCGGGGATCGCTCGCTCGAGCCGCTTGCCGGTCACCGGATCGTCGACGGCGATCCGGAGACGCTCACCGGTGCACTCGAGCGAGACCGGTGGAGCGGCGAGCTCCTCCCAGGACCCGGCCATGTCCTCGAGCTCGAGCTCGAGCACGAGCGAGATCGCGTTGGTGTCGAGCTCGCCGCACTCGCGCGCCCGAACCGAGATCGCCGGGTCGGCCGCGCGCACCGGCGCCGGCCGGGCCGCGACGAACATCGCGGCCGAGCCGAGCGCGAGCGCGATCGGACCGAGCCGCCTCATGGGAGGAGCGCCCGCACCCGCGACGCGTGCAGGCCCTCGGGGTGAGCCTGCAGGTACCTCCGCGCGGACGCGCGGCCGCGCACCACCAGGCCCGCCTCCATCAAGCTGACCGCCTCCTCGGCGCGCGCGTCCTCGGCGATCGGTCCCTCGGGCGCGGCGGCGTGCGATCTCGCGAACGCCTCGGCGGCGTCGGCGTGGCGCCCGCGGCGGCGCTCGAGACGTCCGAGCGTGAAGAGCGCGCTGTCGAGCCCCGGCTCACCGTCGTGCGCCTCGACCGCCGCGCGCAGGATGGACGTCGCCTCGTCCAGACGGCCGGCGCGGCGCGCCGCATCGGCCAGCGCGAGCTGCTCGGACAGCGACGGCGCGGCTTCGGGCGCGGGCTCGGGCGCGGGGAGAGGCTCGGAACGCGGGGCCCGGCGGCGCGGCGGCTCGTCCGCGGCCGTCGTGGGCGCTGCGGGCGCGGGCTCGACGGCCGCGGCCGAGGGGCTCTGCGGCGCCTGCTCCGCTCGCTCCGCCGGCGGCGGGGCCGCAGCCACCCGCATGTGCTCTCCTCTTCGCAGGAGGCTCGTTCGCCCGTGGGCCTCCACCTCGACGCGCCCGTCCGCGACGCGCACCTCGACGAAGTCGGGCTCCATCGCCACGACGAACCGCGTCCCGCGCACGCGCACCGTCACGTGCGCGGCCCGCACCTCGAAGGGGCGCGACGGATCGTGGGCAACCTCGTAGGTGACGGTGCCCGCCTGCTGCGTGAGCCGCACCGCGTCCCGTCGGTGCTCGTCGACGCGCACGCGCGCGTCCGCGCCCAGGAGCGCCACCGAACCGTCCGAGAGGTCGAGCCGCGCCGGTTCCGCGCGATCGGCCGTGCGCACCGGCTCCTCCGGTGGCGGCGCCGCCCGGCTGGCGAAGAGCGCCGCCGCGGCCGCGGCGAGCGCGACCGAGGCCACGAGGGTCCGGCGCCGCGTCCCGGCCCGGCGGCGGCGTGCCTCCGTGATGCGGCCGAGCACCCGCTGCTCCCTGAGGTCGTTCCAGCACGGCTCCATGCGCCGCGCTCGCGCGACCTTCGACGCGAGATCAGCTCCCATGGAGCCTCCTCGACAGACGCGTCTCCGCCTCGGCGATGCGGCGCTTGACGGTGGCCAGCGAGACGTCGCACGCCAGGGCGACGTCGGGGAGAGTCTCGCCCTCCACCCGGTGCAGGATCCACGGCACGCGCAGCTTGGGCGGGATCCGATCGAGCGCCTCGAACAGCGCACGCAGCTCGTGGTGGCTCTCGAGATCGGTCATGGGCGCAGCGGCAGGCGACTCGGCGAGGAGCCACTGCATCCGGCGGCGCCTCGCGAGCCTGCGGTGCACCTTGCGGACGGCGACGCGCACGAGCCAGGGACGCACCCGGCTCGCCTCGCGGATCTGCTCGAGCTGCGTCGCGGCGTCCACGAACGTCTCCTGGATCACGTCGTCCAGCTCCTGGTCGTGGCCCATCAGGCGGTAGACGACACCGGCGAGGTAGCGCGCGTGGCGCCGGTAGAGCTGAGCGAAAGCCCGCTCGTCGCCCGCCCGCGCACGCTCGACGAGCAGCGCGTCGTCCTCGCGGACCGGGGCAGGTGCGACCTGGGCGATCACGTCTTCGCCCAAGTCGTGGCCGCGTCGCCGAAGATCGGCTCAGATTATTCTTCCTCGCCGCAGAAGTCGGCAGCAGGGCTCCTCTTCGGGCCGATGAGCTACCGAGGGTCGAGCAGGCCGAGGCGGCCGAGCCTGCGTGCCGCCTCGCGGAAGCCCTCGGCGCGACCGATCTGGAGCAGGTGGCCCCCCGGGAAGAGGAGGGGCTCGACCTCGAAATGGCGAGCGATCCTGCGTGCGTGCGCCACAGGCGTGATGCGATCGGCCCGTCCGGCCACGACGAGCCGTCCCTCGGGCGGGGACCCGGACCGGCCGGGTGAGCGGGCTCACGATCCGGTGGACCGCGTCGAGGAGCTCGTGCTGCGCGGTCCGTTCGGCCTCGGTCCCGACGAAACGCCCTCCCTCGCGCGCGAAGTCCGCGATCGAGGCGAGAGGAATGAACGGGACGGCGAACGCGAGCGGCTCGAGGGTCGCGACAAGCGCGGTGGTGTAGCCGCCGAGGCTCATGCCCATCGCGCCGACGGCCCGGGAGCCGCGACCGCGGAGGTAGTCGGCGAGCGCGCGCAGGTCCATCACCGCCTGCCGGAAGCCCTCGTTGGTGATGCGCGGATCGCTGCTCGGAAACAGGGGCCGGCTGCCGTCCGAGCGGGGGCCGTGGAAGGGCAGGACCGGCAGCGCCACGTCGAGCCCGCGTTCGAACAGCCAACGGACGGGCCAGGCCCGCTCCTCGACCGCGTAGCGCCCACCGAGGTATCCGTGGATGAGCAGCACCGCCGGGCGCGGGGCGTCCCGGTGCAAAAAGACGCGCGCCCGCGCGACGCGGTTCTCTCGCCGGGCGAGGTAGCGCCCGGCCACGTCGGGGACGAAGGGCGCGTACTCGCTCGGCCACTCGAGATCGCGTACCTCTCCGGCTGCCCCGAGACGGCGCACCCGCCGCACGTCGAAGCGTGGCGGCCCTGCGCGCACGAAGAACGAGTCCGCGAGGCCCGGCCGATCGTAGAGCGCGACGAGCTGTCGGAGCGCCTCCTCGCGCGCGGCGGGCCCGAGCGACTCGGCGCGCGACCGCCTGCGCGACCGCCGGCTCCGCGCGAGGGCGACGGCGCTCGCGGCGCGATCGACCGCCGCGGCGACCGGGCCGATCATCAGGCCCCAGGAGGCGGGGGGGGCGTCGTCTGCTCGACCAGCCACGCGTCGCTCGAAAGGAACTCGACCCCGTCGACCTCGTCCTTGTCGGCGAGGTCCGGGTGGTCGGTGACGACGCGGCTCACGCCCGCCTGCTTGGCGGCCGCGACGAGCGCCCTCTCCCACGCGTCCGGGGGGAAGTCGTCGGGCTGGCCGTCGAGCAGCTCGACGTGGTCGCGGTTGACCTGGATCTGGCTGCGGATCGCGTCCGGCTTGAACGCCGGGACGTTCCCGAGCATCGCCGCCACGCGGCCGAGGATCCACGCCGTGGTCTTGGTCTTGCCCTTGTGCTTGCCGAGCACCCGCTGCACGACCTGCTCCGGGGAGCTTCCGAGAGCGACCGAGGCGTTCACGTATACGTCCGGACCGAGGATCACGTTCACCGATGCCACCTCCAGAGCCTTGATGGGCTCATGAGGGGCGGTTCGTCAACCCTGGCGTCGGCAGGCCGGACGGGCTAGCACGCACTCGTGCGCCTCGTGTGCGAGGAGGTGGGAAAGCTCAACCGGCGCTACTCCGTCGCCCTCGACGACGGGGCGCGCGTCGAGGCCGTCCTCTATCGCGGCGACACGCTGTGCGTCTCGAGCCAGGTGGGCTGCGCCGTCTCGTGCCCTTTCTGCGCGAGCGGGGCGGCCGGTCTCGGCCGGAACCTCCGCCTCGACGAGCTGACGGGCCAGGTGGAGGCGGTGGTCGCCGAGGGCCGGTCGGTCACCCGCGTCACGGTGAGCGGCGTCGGTGAGCCCCTGCACAACCACGACGCGGTCTCCGCCTTCGTCGCGTGGTGTCGGCAGCGGCGCATCGGCCCGAGCGTCACGACGAGCGGCGGCCCCCTCCGGAGGCTCTCCGAGTGGCTCCACCTGCCGCACAACGGGCTCACGCTCTCGGTCCACGCCGGGACCGAGCCGGTCCGCAGGCGCATGGTGCCGAGGGGGCCCTCGCTCGACGCGCTCTTCACGCTGCTCGCGGACGAGGTGTCTTCGCTCTCGCGATCGCGCCGGCGCAAGATCGCCTTGGGCTACCTGGTGCTCGCCGGCGTGAACGAGCACGACGCCGAGGTGGACGCCTTCGTCGCGCGCGCTGCGCCGCTCGGCTTGCCCGTGCACCTGTACGCCTACAACCCGGTCGCGACGAGCACCCATCGCGGCGTCGGGCGCGACCGCTACGAGGCGATCTTCGGGCGCATGACGGCGGCGGGCCTCGTCGTGCGGATGAGCTCGCGCGCACGGCTCGAGGCGAACGGGGGCTGCGGCACGCTCGTCGCCGCCCACGCGGGACGCGCCCGAGTGTTGCTGATTCCCGAGTGATCGTGCAATGGTCGGCCGCCGTGGCCGACGCAGGCGACAGCGACGGCGCCGCCCCGAGCGGCGAGCCGCCGATCGAGGCCCTGGAGGAGGCGCCGCGCGGCCGCTTCGGGGCCTTCAGCGGCGTCTTCACGCCGAGCATCCTCACGATCCTCGGCGTCGTCATGTACATGCGCCTCGGCTGGGTCACCGGCCAGGCGGGGCTCGGCGTGGCCTCGCCATCGTCGTCCTGGCGCACGTCATCAGCGTGCTGACCGGCCTGAGCGTCTCGAGCATCGCGACCAACCGCACCGTCGGCGCGGGTGGCGCTTACTTCATGATCAGCCGTTCGCTCGGCGC
>JBDIVX010000126.1:0-21630 GCA_039794305.1 Candidatus Neutrinellum sp. | reverse complement strand
AGCGATCGGCATGATGGACATGGGCGGTGGCCTGTGCAGCGGCATGGTCATCGCGCCGCGCTGGTTCCTCACGGCCGCCCACTGCACGTCCGGCTCGTCGCCGTCCGGGACGACCATCCGCGTCGGCGACGATCCCGCGCGTCCCGACGTCGCCATCGCCGCCCGGGCCTTCCAGAGCCACCCGAGCGCCGACATCGCGCTCGTCGAGCTGTCCGAGGACGCCACCGTCGCGTCTCCGGGGCTCGTGCCCGTGCCGGTGATCACCGAGCTGCTCGACAGCGGCTGGGTCGGACGCCAGACGGAAGCCTCCGGCTACGGTCGGACCGAGCGCGGCAGCGTGGGGACGCGGTACTTCTCGGCGCTCCCGATCGCGTCGCTCACGGGCGATCAGGTCCACATCGACGGCCGCGGCACGGGAGGGGTGTGCAACGGCGACTCGGGCGGGCCGATCATGGGGCGCGCGAGCGACGGCAGCGTGCGCGTCATCGGCGTCGTGAGCGGCGGTGACGGGACGTGCACGTACCAGGCGTACTTCACGCGCGCCGACGTGACGCGCGACTTCATCGAGTCGCACACCGGCCCGACCACGGCGCCCGGCCCGCCGCCCTGCGACGACGTGACCGCCGAGGGCCGCTGCATGGACGGGCAGGCCGTGTGGTGCGGCGCCGACGACACGCTCGAGACGGCCCGCTGCGGGTCGGGCGAGGTGTGCGGGTGGGACGCGGGCTCGGCGGGCTACCGCTGCATCGCGGCCGGGAGCGATCCGTGCGGCGGCGTCGACGCCTACGGGCGGTGCGACGGCGAGGTGGCGCGCTGGTGCGACCGCGGCGTGCCGCGCAGGCGGGACTGCGCCGCGTGCGACCAGACCTGCGGCGCCGTCGCCGAGCACGGCGGCATCTACTGCACCACCGATCCCTGCGCGACGCTCGACTACCACGGCCGCTGCAACGGCGACGTGGCCGAGTGGTGCGACGACGGCGCCTTCGAGACCAAGGACTGCGCGGCCGCAGGCCAGCGCTGCCGATGGGTGAGCGAGGAGCTCGGCTACTACTGCGGGTGAGACGGGATCGAGTCGAGCCAGCGGCTCGGTGTCGTGCCGGTCCAGCGGCGGAAGGCGCGGTGGAACGCACGTGGCGCCGCGAAGCCGGCGAGCTCGGCGACCTCGCCGATGGGCCGGCCGCGCGCGAGCTCCTCGAGCGCCCGCTCGCGGCGCACCTGGTCGAGCAGCGCGGCGAAGCTCGTCCCCTCGGCCTGGAGCTCGCGCTGGAGCTGCCGCGTGCTCAGGGCGAGCTGTCGAGCGAGCCCGACCGCGCGGATCGGAGCGCGGCCGAGATGGCGCCGGAGGGCCGCGCGGACCCGCTCGGTCAGCCGGTCCCGCTGCACGAGCTCGGAGGCGGCCGCGCGCGCCTGGGCCTCGACCCACTCGGCGACCACCGGGTTGTGGCCCGGGACGGGCGCATCCAGGTCGTCGTCCCCGAGCGTCACCCGGGTCTCGGCCCCGCCGAACCGCACCGGACGCCCGAAGAACGACTCGAGGCCGGGGCGCGCGGCCGGATCTTCGTGCCCGAACACCACCTCCATCGGGATCACCGCCCGCCCCGTGAGGAGCCGCGTGTTGCGAACGAGCTCGACGGCCGCCCACTGGTCGGCGATCGCGACCGCCCGGCGCGCCGGCAGCTCCGCCGGCCAGCCGAAGGCCACGCGGGCCCCGCCGGGCACGGACTCGAAGCGGTGGAAGGCCACGCTCGCCCAGAGCACCTCGAAGCGGAGCCCCGCCTCGATCCCGGCGCGCACCGTCGGGCTCGCCGCCGCGACGGCCGACGCGGGGTCCATCACGTCCGGGCCGGACGTGCGCGCCATCCGGAGCCCGAGGTCGGCCAGACCGGAGCGCCGCTCCACCTCCTCGAGCAGGTCACAGAAGCGCTCGAAGTCCGTGCGCTCGGTCGGTGCCGGGAGCGGGCGATCGGCGCCGCCGAGGTCGATCCCCGCTTCGAGGGCGACCCGGTGCAGGCGGTGCAGGAAGCGGGCCGACAGCTCGACGCGCGCGGGCATCTCGGCCGGCGAGAGTACCACTTGCCTTGGCGCGTTCGGTGACCGACTCTGGCGCCATCGGTCCTACCCGGGGCCCCTTCCCGCATCCACGTTGAAGCCCATGAAGCACGCCCTGCACGCCGGCGAGGACTCCGGGATCGTCACCACGCGCTTCGAGGCGCTCCTTCGGTGGTCGCGCCGCTGGTCGCTGTTCGCCTACCCCTACATCACCGCGTGCTGCGGCATGGAGTACATGGCGACGACCGGGCCCAAGCACGACATCGCCCGGTTCGGCGCCGAGGCGCCGCGCTTCAGCCCGCGCCAGTCCGACCTCATGTGGGTCGTCGGGACCATCTCGCAGCGGCAGGCGCCCGCCATCCGGCGGATCTACGAGCAGATGACCGAGCCGAAGTGGGTGGTCGCCTTCGGGACCTGCGCGAGCTGCGGCGGGTTCTACGACAACTACGCGACGGTACCGGGCGTCGACAAGATCGTCCCCGTGGACGTCTTCGTCCCTGGCTGTCCGCCCCGCCCCGAGGCGTTCATCGACGGCATCATGCTCCTCCAGGAGAAGATCCGGACAGGGACGACGAAGCCCCTGGTCGTCCCCCCGCGCGAGGTGCCGCGCCTCGCGCAGCTCCGCCGCCCCGAAGACGTCACCCCGCCACGGGGATGATCTCGCGCAGCAGGCGGGCGCGCTCCCGGGCGAGCGGCACGCGCGGAGAGTCGGGGTGGTCCATGATCAGGTCGAACGTGCCCGCCCCGCTCGGCTCCATCGCGGCGATGCGATCGATGCGCACGAGCGCGCTCCGGTGCGACCGGAAGAAGCGGTCGGCGGGCACGCGCTGCTCGACGGCGGCGAGCGTCAGGTCGAGCGCGAAGCGGTCGGTCCGGGTCACCGCCCACACGAGCTCGTCACGCATCTCGAAGTACACGACGTCGTCCAGGTCCACGACGACGAACGCCCCCTTGCGGCGGACGGCGAGGCGCGTGAGCGGCTCGCGCGGCGGCTCGCTCCGCCGCCGGCCCCCGCCGACGCGCTCGATCGTCTGCCGGAGCCGCTCGAGGCGGACGGGCTTCAGCAGGTAGTCGACGACCCGTGCCTCGAAGGCGCGGATGGCGCCGTCGTCGTGCGCGGAGACCACGACGACCGCCATGTCGGGGGCGCGCCCGAGGAGCGCCTCGGCCAGGGCGATGCCGTCCGGCCCCGGCATCCGCAGGTCCACGAACGCGACGTCGGGCGCCTGCTCCTCGCACAGCTTCATGGCGGCCGCCGCGTTCGCGGCCTCGCCCACGACCGAGACGCCTCCGTGCTCTCGGAGCAGGAAGGCCAGCTCGTCCCGCGCGAGCGGCTCGTCGTCCACCACGATCGCGCGGAGGGCTCGCTCGCTCATGCAGCCTCCTTGCCCGACGTGGAGCGGATCTCCGACTCCACCGGGAGCGTCACGACCGCCCGAGTCCCGCGGTCGGTCGGCTCGAGCGCCAGGCTCGCCCTGCCGCCGTAGCGGCGCTCGAGGCGCTGGCGCAGCGTCCGGAGCGCGATCCCCGACCCCTCGGCCACCTGCCCGAGCACCTCGCCGCACCCGCGATCCTCCACCTCGACGCGCACGCTCGCGCCCCGTCGCCGCGCGGCCACACGGACAATGCCGCCGAGCTCGCGCGAGCCGACGCCGTGCTTCACCGCGTTCTCGACGAGCGGCTGCAACAGAAGCGCGGGGACGTGTACGTGCGCCACGTCCTCGTCCACATCGGTCTCGACCCGCAGCCGCTCGTCCCCGAGCCGCGCCCGCTCGATGGCGAGGTACGCGCACGCGTGGTTGATCTCCTCGCGGAGCGTGGCGTCCTCCGGATGGGACAGCAGGTAGCGGTAGAGGTCCGCCAGGTCGCTCACGAGCTCGCGCGCGCGGGCGGGGCTCGTCCGGATCGTCGCGCGCAGCGCGTTGAGCGCGTTGAACAGGAAGTGCGGCTCGAGCCTGCGGCGGAGCGACTCGAGCGCCGCTGCGTCGGCGGCGGCCCGTGCCTCGACCAGCGCGACCGCCGCCTCCTCCCGCGCGACGACGAGCCGCGCCACCATCACGAAGAGCGTGACCCCGGCCGCGTTCACCCCGAGCTTGACCACGTGAGCGGGCCAGGCCGGCACGTACCTCGCGGCGTGGCCGACCGCCAACAGGCCGAGGCCGA
This sequence comes from Candidatus Neutrinellum sp., assembly GCA_039794305.1. Classification (GTDB taxonomy): domain Bacteria; phylum Myxococcota_A; class Polyangia; order Polyangiales; family JBDIVX01; genus JBDIVX01. The sequence continues at coordinate 17,418 of JBDIVX010000126.1, read as the reverse complement.
CGAGCACGATGTGGATGCCCTGGATCGCGACCGACGTCACGAAGGTACGCGTGCCGTGGAACGCCTTCGGCCACCGCTCGGCCACGACTCCCGCGAGGACGCCGTCGATGACCGAGGCGGCGAGCACCCACGGCGCCGTCTCCACGTCCGTGCGCGCGGCGTAGAAGAGGCCGCCGCCGAGCCCCGCGAGCGCGCCGGCCTTCCACCCGCCGAGGATCGCCGCGATGAGGACGCCGATGGCGCGCACGTTCATGTGCTCGCCCATCACCTCGAACCCCAGCATGGCGCCCCAGATGGAGAGCCCGAGCCCGAGCGCGACGGCGGCGAGCTTGTCGACCCGACGGCCCACGCCGAGCAGGCGCTTGCGGAGCGGCGGGAGCAGGACGGCCACGAGGGCGGCCGCCGCGAGCAGCCCCATCTTCTCCGCCAGCTCGATGAGCAGCGTCCCGACGTCCATCCGAGACGAAGCGTAGCCCGAACCCGGGCCCGTCGCAGGAGCCCCGGCGCGAGCCGTCGCCAAGACGGCGCGAAGTGCTATTTTCGCGTCCCGATGGGAAGCAAGGGCCGGCCTTACCGCACGGTGACGGTGGACGGGTACGACGTGCTCGTGGGCCGCGGCGACGCCGACAACGACCACTTGACCTTCGACGTCGCCGACAAGCGCGACGTGTGGCTGCACGTGGGAGGCGGGACGCCCGGGAGCCACGTCGTGATCCGCAACCCCGAGGGCGGCGAGGTGCCGAAGGACGTGGTCGAGAAGGCGGCCCAGCTCGCAGCCTGGTACTCGAAGGCTCGCGGAGCGCCACGCGTCGAGGTGCACGTCTGCCCGGTGTCGCACGTGACCAAGCCGAGGGGCGCCCCGCGCGGCCAGGTCCAGATCCGCGGCTTCACGAAGCTGAAGGTCGCGCCCTCGCGCCTCGGCGGCGCCGAGGATTGATCACCTGCGCGTCGCCACCACGAGCTTGAGCGCACCGAACGGCCTGTCGAACACGTCGTCGTGGACCACGACGTCGAAGCCCTGGCTCTCGAGCAGCCGCCGGCACCTCGGGAGCAGGAAGGTGAGGTAGTACATGACGAACTCGGGCTTGATGAGGGCGTTGCGCACGCGCATCGCCGCGTTGAACCCGCGCGCGAGCCAGAGCGCGGGCGAGCTGACCGGCGGCATCTCGCTCGTCACGAAGACGAACCGGCCGCCCGGGCGCAGGGCGCGCGCGACCGAGACGACGAGGTGTGGCTCGTCGTCCTCGAGGATGTGTCCGAACGCGCCGAAGCACGTCGCGACGTCGAACGCCTCGTCGAAGGGCATGCGGAGCGCGTCGGCGCGGACGAATTCCAGCTTCGCCGTGCCCTCCGCGTCCGCGAGGCGCCTGCGGGCCTCGGCCATCATGCCGCGGCTCACGTCGACGCCGACCACCATGTCCCGGCAGAGCGGACGAAGGAACCGCATCGCGGCGCCCGTCCCGCAGCACACGTCGAGCGCGCGCTCGACCGAGGCGGGCCCGCCGAGGTAACGAGGGATCTCCCGCAGCACCTCGTCGGGCGTGCGGAAGGGCGTGCGATCGAACTTGGGTGCGAGCAGGTCGTAGCCCCGCTCCGTCGACGACAAGGCCTGCTCCACGAGCTCCCGGAGGGTCGGGCCGTCACGGTGGAACATGGACGAAACATTGCACGCCGCGGCGCACGCGACCATGCCCTCGACGTGTCGCGCCGCCCGTGGTCAACTCCCGCCATGGGCTGGCTTCGGATCGCCGCGCTCGGGGCAGCGCTCGGCGCAGCGTGTGGGGAGCACACCCCGTCCGACCACGACCCCGAGGCGGTCGCGGCGTGCGATCAGTACGCCCACGTGGTCTCCCGCGCGTTCGCCGACTGCGATCTCGGCACCTATGAAGAGAACGTCCAGGCCTTCGAGGATGCGCTGCCGGAAGGCGACTGCGACGGCGCCGACGGGATTGGCGACCAGACATCCTTGGAAGGGGAGTGCCTCCCCTTCTTCCGCGACTCCGGCTGCGACGTCCTCGGCGCACCCGACATCGAGGATCGCATCCCCGACTCCTGCCGCGGCCAGATCCTCTTCGACGAGTGAAAGTGCCCGGCCGCACCGTCTGCACGCGGCGTCGCGGACCCGCGTGGTTTCTGATAGTAGATCCGCTCGACGGAGGAGCAGGAAGAGATGGCTGATCTGAAGGGCAAGACGCTGTTCATCACGGGCGCGAGCCGCGGCATCGGCAAGGCGATCGCGCTCCGCGCGGCGCAGGACGGCGCCAACATCGTGATCGCCGCGAAGACCGCGGAGCCTCACCCGAGGCTGTCCGGGACCATCTACACGGCGGCCGAGGAGATCGAGAAGGCGGGCGGCAAGGCGCTGCCGTGCGTCGTGGACATCCGGTTCGAGGAGCAGGTGAAGGAGGCGGTGGACAAGGCCGTCGAGGCGTTCGGCGGCATCGACGTCCTGGTGAACAACGCGAGCGCGATCAGCCTGACCGGGACGGTCGACACCGAGATGAAGCGGTACGACCTCATGCACTCGGTCAACACCCGCGGCACGTTCGTGTGCGGCAAGCAGTGCATCCCGCACCTGAAGAAGAGCGACAACCCGCACATCCTGTGCATCTCGCCTCCGCTGAACATGGAGGCGCGCTGGTTCGCGCCCCACGTCGCCTACACGATGGCGAAGTTCGGGATGAGCATGTGCGCGCTCGGCTGGAGCGAGGAGCTGCGCTCGCAGGGCATCGCCGCGAACACCCTGTGGCCCCGAACGACGATCGACACGGCGGCCATCCGCAACCTGCTCGGCGGCGAGGAGCTCGCGAAGCGCTCGCGCAAGCCCGAGATCATGGCGGACGCCGCGCACCACATCCTCACGCGGCCGAGCCGCGACTTCACCGGCAACTTCTGCATCGACGACGACGTCCTGAGGTCGGCCGGCGTGACCGACCTCGACGAGTACGCCGTCGACCCGAGCGTCGAGCTCGCGCCGGACTTCTTCGTCTGACCGTCACTGCGTGAAGCGCCACACCGCCTGCGTGCAGCTCCCGGCCGCGTCGTAGCGCAGGAGCAGCTCCGGTCCACCGCCGACCCATCCGTCGGGCAGGTGGTAGAACGAGTAGAAGACGTCGGCCGGCTGCTCGCACGGCGCGGGCGCCTGGTCGGCGTCGCAGCGCGCCGGCTCGCCGAGCGCCCGCTCGACGACGCCGCGGTGGGCGCCGACCAGGGCCGCGGCCTCGACCGGCCCCTCGACGACGTGCGCGTCGGGCTCGGCGGCGCGCACCCGGCCGAGCCGCGCGCGCAGATCGGCGAGCACCGCCGACGCGCTCGGCTCCTCGGCCGCGGGTGCCGCGGGCGCGGGCGCGGGCGCAGGCGGCGAGGGCTCGGTCGGCGAGGCGGCCGGCGCGGGCTGGCTGCAGGCGGCGAGGAGGGGCAGGGCGAGGAGCAGGGGCTTCACGGCCTCAGTCTACCGCCGCCTTCACGGCTTCCCAATCGGCCTCGAGCGGGCGCCGCGGCGCGGCCGGGAGCGTGCGGGAGAGCTCCTCGACGTGGGCGATGCGGCTCTCGTGGTCCGGGTGCGTGCTCAGCCACTCGAGCGCGCCTCCGAGCTCGCTCCCGCGCTCGCCCTCGAGCAGCCGGAAGAAGTCCGCGAGCCCGCTCGGGTCGAGCCCGGCGGCCATCAGCATGCGCGCCCCCTCGGCGTCGGCGTCCGCCTCCTGCTCGCGGCTGTAGTCGTTGGCCTTCGCCATGATCGCGAGGTCGGCGGCGAGCTCGGTCCAGCCGCTCGCGTCGCCGAGGAGCAGGCGCACGCCGAGCGCGATGCCCGCCTGGTGCGCCACGTTGCGCATCCCGTGCCGGCGGGTGACGTGCGCCATCTCGTGGGCCATGACGCCGGCGACCTGATCGGGGGAGTCGGCCGCCCGGAGCAGACCGGTGAGCACGACCATCCGGCCGCCGGGCAGGGCGAACGCGTTGACGTCCTCCCGGTCGACGACGGTGACGCGGAAGTCCCAGCCCTCGCCCTCGGCGTGGGCCGACAGCCGCGCGACGATCTCCTCGAGGAAGGCCTGCACGGCCGGGTCCTGGACCGTCGCGCCTTCGAGCTGCATCTGGGTGAACGCGGCGTCGCCGACCTGCCGGTCGATGCTCGCCGGCAGGCTCTCGGCGGTCGACGCCACCATCGACGGCACGTTCCAAAGAAAGGCGCCCACGCCGGCCACGAGCGCGAGGAAGACGCCGGTCGAGATCCACGCGCCGGCGCGGCGCCGCCGCTTCTGCCCGCCGACCTTCTCGAGCTCGGCCGCGAGCGCGGGCCCGGCGGCCGCGCGCAGCGCGTCCACGAACCCCTTCGCGTTGGTCGAGATGGTGAGCCCACCGCCGCGCGGGCGGCAGAACACGAAGTCGCCCTCGTACCCGCCGGTCTCGAGCGTCATCGCGTCGAACCGGACGGCGTGCGCCTCCCCGTCGCCGGTCCGCGCCTCGACCCCGTCGGCGCCCACCCGGATCTCCGCCCGCACCGGCACGCTCTGCCCCGCCCGAACCACGGTGCCGACGAACGTCTCCACGGCCGGCAGCCTGCGCCGCGCGTCCGGCGCGAGCAAGGCCCGGACGCGTCCGAGCGGGGCGATCTGGGCAATGGCTCACCGGGCCCCCGCGCCTACGGGCCGAAACACCAGCCCGTCGCACGGGCCTGAGAGGAGTACCGAGATGAAACACCTGCTGACGACGCTCGCCGTGGCGCTGACGCTCCCGCTCGCCGCCACCGCCGCCCTGGCCCAGCAAGAGCGGCAGAACGACCTCCGCCTCGAGGACCTTCCGCAGCCCGTGCGGGAGGCCGTGCAGCGCGAGGTGGGCGACGGCACCATCGAGGACATCGATCGCGACACCGAGCGCGGCCAGACCGTCTACGAGGTCGAGTTCGACCGCGACGGCCGCGAGTACGAGATCGAAGTCTCGCCCGACGGGACCGTCGTCGACCGGCGCGAAGACTAGTACCTTCGGGTATACCTGCGGCGCGCGCGCAGGGCCGCGAAGGCGAGCAGGGCGAGCGCCATGGGCCACGCCGTCGGCCGCGCGGCTCGGCCGCGTCCCGGAATCGCGCAGTCGCAGCCGCCGTCGGCCGGAGGCGCCGGATCCGTGCCCGCGTCGCCGGGGACGGGTCCCCCGTCGCCCGTGCCGGCGTCGCCTGCGCCGGCGTCCGGCGTCGCCTCCATCATGGCGCGGCACGCGTCGACCTCGTCGGGGCTCCCGATGCACAGGCCGGGACGGCGGCTGTCGCCCTCCATCGCGGGGTTGACCGCCACGACGAAGACCTCGTCGGCGCCGGACGTGCCGGCGCTCGGCCCGTCGGCGATCTCGATCGCGTCGCCGCGCCGGACCGCGAGCACCAGGCCGAGCCCGTCGGCGTCTCCGACCAGGGCCGCGGCGATCGTCTCGCGCGACCCCGGGTCCGCCCGGAAGTACTGCGCCGACGCGTAGAAGAGCCGCAGGCGGCTGCTCGACGCGTGGGGCAGGGACACGCTCTCGGCGGTGACCGGCGGGTACATCGCGCCCTCGGCGTAGGCCATGTCCGGGTCGGCGGTGCCGGCCGTGTAGAGGTTCCAGCGCGCGAAGTCCACGAGCTCCTCGGCGAAGGACGAGCCGTAGGCGCCGATGAGGATCCCGTCGAGCGCCGGCAGCCAGGGCTCGGTCTCGCAGACCTCCCACAGGGTGCGGACGATCGCGCGGTCGAAGCGCTCCTCGAGGAAGCGGAAGAAGAGCGCCGCCCCGTAGCTGAACGGATCGACCGGCCCGGACAGCCCGCGGTCGAGCGGTCGGTCGGTGTGCTCGAGGTACCCGCCGACGAACCCCTCGAAGTCCTCGAGGCTGGGATCGAACGTCTCGGTGGCCCACACGGCCGTGCCCTCCGAGATCACGCTGCCCTGCCCGGCGTCGTACGCCGCCTGCACGGCGTGGAACAGCTCGTGGCTCGACAGGACGCGGTTGGCGTAGTCGGTGGACAGGTAGCCGTAGCCCGCGAAGTCGTTCTCCTGGACCATGTAGCCGACGCACTGGCCTGGGAGCGCCCCGCCGAGGCCGCAGCCGTCGGTACGGAAAGAGCCGTCGGCGCCGCCTCCGAAATCGAGCAGGTACACGTCGAAGCGCTCGTCACCGCCGTTGTCGGCGACGTCCGCGTCGCTGAGCGGCGCGCGGAAACCCAGCTCGTCGCGGTAGAACGCGAGCACCGAGTCGTAGAGCGCCGCGAGCCGCTCGACGTAGTCCGGCACGCCCGAGCCGTCCGAGTCCACGTGCGGGACGGCGTTCGCGCCTGTACGCGTGAAGTGCAGGAGGAACTCCCCGCCGGGCGAACCGTAGACGTCGACGACGTCGCCGGCGTCGTAGCGGAAGAGCTCCGTCGTGCCCGGCGTGTCGGGGCGGTCGGCGCGCGCGCCCGTCGGGAGCGTGCCCGCGAGCGCGGCGACCACGGGGAGGAGCGCGCGGCGGGCGATCACTCGAGGAAGGCCCAGCGAATCCGGATGTTGCCCGAGCCCGTGTCGCTCCCCGGATCCACGCTCCCGGTCGTGTCGCAGGTCTCCTGGACCGCGGGGTCGTAGTACGCCGTCACCGTCAGCTTGAGACGGCGGCCGTTCGCGAGCTCGAGCACGTAGACGTTGCCCGTCATCTTCACGCAGCCCGGGTACTCCCAGAAGCTCTGGAGCGCCGTGCCGGGCGAGCCGAGCCCCGAGCCGTCCGGGACCAGCTCGCAGCTACCCGTGTAGTACTGCTCGGTGCGGTACTCCACGCCGTCGGGCGGCGCGTCGAGCGCGTCGTAGTCCGTGGTCGGGCCGGTGCGGGCGGCCGACACGCAGCTCGGGCCCGAGGGCCCGCTGTTCAGGCGGATGACGAACCGCCGGAAGGCGACGTCCCAGTCCATCGAGTCGAAGGCGGCCTCGTCGCTCAGGTCCACGCGGACGAGCCCGTCCTCGGTGAACCGCGCGTAGACGTAGCTCTCGGAAGGGCTGAACCCGCCGCCGGTCGCGTCCACGTGGCTGCTCCAGCCGTCACCGTCGGGCGTATTGTCGATGGTCCCGTCGCTCGGATCGGTGAAGAGGTTGAGATCGAGGAAGGACTGGTCGGTGCACGGCGGGTCGGTCGGATCGGTGCACACGGGCGTGTAGGTCGGGCCCGCGTCCACCGCGCCAGCGTCCGCCTCGCCCGCGTCACCCGGCCCGGCGTCCCCCGCCGGCGTGGCGTCGTCGCCGCAGGCGGCGGCGAGGAGCAGGAGGGGCGGCCAGGCGAAGGATCGAAGCGACATCGGACTTCTCCGGTGAGAAAAAAAGCGGGAGGCCCACTGTGACCGTGGCGAAGCCATGGGTCAACCGCCGTGCAGCAAGCCCTCGTCTGGATCGACCCGGACTCGCGTGGGAGGATGGGTGCGTGGGGGCCGGCTCGAAGCTCGCGATCGTTCTCTTCGCGACGCTCGTCGCGGCGCTCGGATGCGGGCGGATCGGCTTCGAGTCGAGCGGGCTCTCGGCGCGCGACGGCTCCGTCGACGCGGCGACCGATGGCGGGCGCGACGCCGCGAGCGACGGCGGCGGGACGTCGGTCGACGGCGGACCGCGCGCCGACGCGGGGACGGTCGACGGCGGGGCGCTCGACGCGAGCCTGCCGCCGTGCGACGAGTCGCCGTGCAAGCTCGTCGCGCCACAGTGCGGCTGCGCGTCCGGGCTCGCGTGCCAGCGCCCGCTCGGGGACGATCCGCTACGCGCGTGCGTCGCGCCCGGCACGGTCGGGCCCGGAGGCGTCTGCCTCGCGAACGAGGACTGCACGACGGCCCACGTGTGCGTGGCCGCGCCCGGCGGAACGGTCGGCCTGTGCGAGGCCTACTGCGCATCGAGCGCCGACTGCGCCGAAGACACCTACTGTCGCGAGCTCGTCGTCGCGAGCGAAGACATCGGGAGCTGCGCGACCCCGTGCGACCCCGTCGCGAACACGGGCTGCCCCGAGTCGTTCGGATGTGCGCTCGGGCTGACCCGCGACGTGCCCGACCGCTCGTTCGTCGACGCGCCGGTGTGCGTCGCGAGCGGCCCCGCCACCGGCGATCCTTGCCCCGGGTACTACTGCGCGGGCGGCAACACGTGCGTGAGCGGCACGTGCCGGCGCGTGTGTGATCTCGCCGCGCCCTCGTGCGAGGGCTGCACGGCCTTCCCGTCGCCGGTCGTCGTGGCGGGGCGGGAGCTCGGAACCTGCCCCTGATCGCGCGCCGCGCCGATCGTGAGGGGGCTCACGGAGGGGGCGCCGAGGTGGCTTGACCGGCCCGCCCCGTCCATGCCAGGCACACAGCAAGCTGAAAGTTCGACTTTCAACTGCGGAGGTGGAGCGTGGCTCGACGGACGTGGTGCGGGGCAGCGGTGGTGGGCTGGCTCCTGCTCGCGGCGGGGTGCGGGGGCGAGGAGCCCTCGGCGGGTGGGCCGCCGGGCTGCGAGAGCACGTCCTTCGCCGAGCCTGGCCCCTTCGCCGCCGGGGTCACTCTGCTCGACGTGGACGGCGTGGCCGTCGAGGTCTGGTACCCGGCCGATCCCGCGAGCACGGCCGGCAGGGAGCCTGACGCCTACGACCTCCGGGAGTGGCTCCCGGCCGACGACCGGGCGCGGATCCCGGCCGACGCTCCGACCACCTTCACGACCGACGCGTACCGCGACGTCCCGGCGTCGGGCGACGGGCCCTTCCCCGTCGTGCTCTTCAGCCACGGCCTCGGCGGCTACCGGCTCCAGTCGACCTTCCTGACGGCCCACCTCGCGACCTGGGGCTTCATCGTCGCGGCGCCCGAGCACGCGGAGCGCAACCTCACAGCGGTGCTCGGCGGCGCCGATCTCCGCGACGAGTCCGTGTCGCAGATGACCGGAGCCCTCTCGGCGCTGCGCGACGCGCCGGGCCCGCTCCTCCTGGGCGCCGCGGACACGAGCCGCGTGGCCCTCGCGGGACACAGCGCGGGCGGTGGCGCGATCCAGGCCCTCGTCGACGGCGGGCACGTGGACGCGAGCGCCTGGCTGTCGATGGCGACCTTCGCCGCATCCGCCGAGCCCCTGCCGGCGCTCGTGCTCGGCGGGAGCCGCGATCAGATCGCGACGCCCGAGAACGTCGAGCGCGGCTACGACGGCATCACGCACTCGGACAAGCGGTACGTGAGCATCGAGGGCGCGGGGCACCTGGCGTTCACGGACATCTGCGTGATCGGGCGCGAGCGCGGAGGGGTGCTGCAGATCGCGCGCGACGCCGGGGTCGAGGTGAGCGACCTCGTCCTTCAGCTCGCGACCGACGGGTGCCGCCCGGAGGACCTGCCTGCCGAGGAGGCCTGGCCCGTGATCCGGCACTACGCGACGGCACACCTGCGCCACACGCTCGCCGGTGAGGAGGCGACCGCCGCGCTCGCGGAGGAGTCGACGGAATGCTTCGACGGGCTCGTGGCCCGGTGGCGCGCAGGCGCCGAGGAGTGAGAAATGGGAAAGACGTGTGCGATCGTGCTCGTGTGGGCCCTCGCGGGCTGCGGCGGCGACGACAGGACGGGCTCGGGCGGCTCGGGGAGCGGGCACGACTCCGGTGTCGGCTCGCCGGGTGACGCGGGCGGCGGTGGCGGCGGGACCGACGCGGGCGGCGGGGCCGACGCAGGCGGCGGCGGCGGGGCCGACGCGGGCGGCGGCGGCGGGACCGACGCGGGCGGCGGCGCCGGGACGGACGCCGGCACGCGCGAGAGCGCCGCGGGCGCCGACCCGCGCGCCGGCTTCGTCGGATGCGGCGACACGAGCTGCGAGTGGCCCGAGGTGTGCTGCGTCGGGCTGAGCGGGCAGATGTGCACCGGCGCGTCCGGATGCAGCGGCGGCTTCAGCGCGGCCGGGCACTGCGACGGCCCCGAGGACTGCGGGAGCAGCGAGAGCTGCTGCGTGCACTTCGAGATGTTCGGCTCCGATCCGAACGGCGCGTTCTGCCGGCCGGGCGGCTGCCCGAGCGGCGACGACGAGCTCTGCCACGACGACTCGGACTGCACGGGCGGCGCCACCTGCGTCGCCTGCGTGCCGCCCACCGGCGGCGTCATCGACGTCGTCTACGGGATCTGCTCCTCGGGCGGAACGTGCCCGAGCCCCTACACGATGGCGCCATGAAGCGGCTCCTGTGCGGCGTCGTGTGGCTCGCGGCCTGCGGCGGCGAGCAGGGTCCGGCGGCCGGAGCGTTCGTGATCGCGCCGGGTGAGGGGATCGGCCCGGCGCGGCTCGGGATGCGCTACGCGGAGCTGGCGGTGGAGCTCGGGGAGGCCGAGGGGGCCTTCGTGGCCGACCGCATCGGCTTCGCCCGCTACTCCGACCTCGGGCTCGAGGTGGTCGTCACGTCGCCCGAGGACGCGCTCGTGGACGACGCGCTCGTGATCGGGATCGGCGCCTCGGAGGGAGGTCACTTCCAGGGAGCGCTGCGACCTGGCGCCACGAAGGGGGAGATCGAGGCCGTGCTGGGTCCCGCCCGGGACGAGGTGGCGGGGACCGTGTACTACCCCGAGGGCGTCGGCATCGAGTACGACGGCGACGTCGCGCTGCGCATGGGCGTGTTCGATCCGTGGGAGCGCCGGCCCGAGGTGCCGCCGATGACGGGAGCCACGCCGTGAGGAGGATCGGGATCGCCGCCGTGCTGGCGCTGGTCGCGCACGCGCCGGCCGCCGCCGACGTCGAGGTGGAGGGTCGGCGCATGGAGGTGATCGACGTCCACCTCCACCCGAGCAGCTTCGGGCGGATGGCGCCCAACGGGCGGAGCTTCATCGTGCAGAGCATGCCGCCCTTCGCGCGGCTCTACGCTCCGGCGCTCGTGAACCGGCTGCTCGATCCGTGGGCTCCCCACGTCGGCATCCGCGCGCAGGCGGACTGGGCCGGAGTGGACCGCGTGGTCCTCCTCGCGGTGTACGTGCCACGCACGACCGGCTACTTCGACAACGCATCCCTCGGCGGGCTGCTCGACGACCCGCGGAACGTCACCGCAGGCGGCGACCGCTGGGCGTACGGCATGCCGAGCCTCGACTTCGAGGACTGGTCACCGGACGAGCGGCTCGCCGCCCTCGAATCCTGGCTCGAGGCCCGTCCCGAGGCGATGGTCGGCATCAAGCTCGCGCACGCCCACCAAGGGGTGACCTTCGACGACGACGCCTATCTCGGCGTGTACGACGTCGCGGCGCGGCACGGCGTCCCGGTGCTGCTGCACACCGGCTTCTCGCCCTTCCCCGGCTCGCGCACCGAGCCCGCGTACTACGACCCGCTCGGGCTCGAGGCGATCGTCGAGGCCTACGACGGCGAGCACGGCATGGGCCGCGTCGACTTCGTCCTCTCGCACGTCGGGCAGGGCGACGCCCGCGCGATGACGCACGCCCTGTCCATGGCGGAGCGACACGACAACGTCTGGCTCGAGATCAGCGCCATCGACCGTCCGCTCCAGATCGACGAGGACGGGGCGCCGGTCACCCGGAGCGAGCCCCAGTATCCCTTCGTGCTCGAGCAGCTCCGGACGCGCGGTCTCACCGACCGGGCCATCTTCGCGAGCGACGGGCCGCAGTTCTCGGGGATGATCCGCAGGTACCTCGGCCGGATCGTCGAGGGCATGCGGGACACCGGCTGGGACCTCGACCAGACGGAGGCGGTCCTCGGCGGCAACGCACGCCGTCTGTTCCTCACGAGGTGAGCGCGATGCGACGAGCGGCGATGTGGATGATCCTGCTGTGCGGCTGCGGCGACGGCACGTCCATGGCCCCCGGAGCCGACGCGGCCACCGGCTCCACCCGGGCGGTGATCCGAGGAGAGGTCCGATACGACGGCTCGCAGGACGGCTCCCTGCTCGTCGGCGTCTTCGAGTGGGACGAGGCCCACCCGTCGCAACCGATGGGCCCGCCGGCGGACTTCGTCCCGGTGACCGAGCCCACGTTCCCCATGGAGTGGGAGATCGCGGGGCTCCGGCCGGGCGCCTACTTCGCCGGGGCGGTCCTCGACGTGGGCCGCGACAACCCGACGATCCCGGGCGAGGAAGACCTGGAGCGATACAGCGAGCGGATCGACGTGGAGGCCGGCGACGTGGTGGTCGTGGACCTCGAGCTCCGAGACGAGTGATCGTGGCCGCGCGTTCGTGGGGGGGGGCGTCCCATGCTGCGACGGTCACCACGCCGCCTCGCGCTCGTCCAGGACCGTCTCCTGTATGGCGCGAGGCTCCTGGAGCGCCCAGGTATGGATCCGCCAGGGGCCGTCGCCCTGCTGGAGCAGGTAGACCTCGACGTATCAGTCCTCGTCGTCGTAGGTGAGCGCCGAAGCGCGCCTTTCGACCGAGAGCGGTCCGTCTATCGGACCGAACGGCGTCGAAACACGTCTTTCGACCGAGAGCGGTCCGTCTATCGGACCGAACGGCGTCGAAACACGTCTTTCGACCGAGAGCGGTCCGTCGATCGGACTGGACTGCGCCGAAGCGCGCCGTTCGACCGAGAGCGGTCCGTCCACATGGGCCGCCTGCCGGTGACGGAGTAGAGTCGACGGGAGACACATGGGGTCGTCCGGCGCACTGGACGGTCGTGCGGAAGCTCTCGATGCCCGCTACGTCGTCGTCGTGCTCGCTCTCGCGGCGGGCTGTGCTCAGCCCGTGGTGCTGCCCCCCCTAGCCGCGCCATGGCCGGGGGGCGGTCGAAGGGAGCCGCTCGAGCCCGCGCCAGCCTTGACATCGGCCCCTGCGGCGTGACCCCGGTGTGACCGCGAAGGGCAGGATGCGCCGTCTGCTCGTATCCTCTCCCCGTGGCGGACTCCCACGCACGGCCGGAGCGGCTGGCGATGCCGGTCACCGCCGGGACGGGCTTGCTGGCCATCGCGGCGACGGGAGTGTGGTGGCTGGGGCACGACGCAACTCCGCTCTTCGTGGACCCACGGGCGTTCGGCACGCAACCGTGGCGCCTTCTGACATCCTCGCTGCTGCACGCCGACCTGCTGCACCTGGGCTTCAACCTCTACTGGCTGTGGGTGCTGGGGTCGGTCGTGGAGGGAGTCTGGGGTAGCCTGCGTACCCTCGGCGTCTACGTCCTGACGTCTGCTTCCTCGAGCGCTGCAGAGTACGCGTTGTTCGTCGGTGGAGTCGGGCTGAGCGGCGTCGGCTACGGCCTGGTCGCGCTCGTGTGGGTGATGGGCAGGCACGATCCTCGGTTCCGCGGCGTGGTGACACGACCGCGGCTCACGCTGTTCGCCGGGTGGTTCCTCTTCTGTATCGCAACCACCATCAGCGGCGTCATGGCGGTCGGCAACGTCGCCCACGCGGTCGGGGCGGTGGTCGGTGCGCTCGTCGCGCTCGTCGCGACATCTCGGTGGCAGACTCGGTGGAGGTGGGGGGCAGCGACCGCGGCCCTCCTGTTCGCCATCGCCGCCGGCGCCACGCTTCTGCGCCCTCGGATCAATATGGGAGCTGGCGGGTCTGCGCCCGCCAGCGTGGGATACCAGGCGCTGGAGCGAGGCGATGCCGAAGAGGCCCTCGAGTGGTACCGAGAGGCCGTCGAGTACGGGGAAGATGCCCGCTCGGTCTACAATATGGGTGTCGCCCTTCAGCGGCTCGAGCGGAACGACGAAGCGCTGGAGCGCTACGAACGCGCCCACGCGTTGGCTCCGGACGACGAGGCTTACGGCCGGGCCGTCGCCCAGGCGTCGGCTCGACTGGGCTACGTGGCTCTCGGCGAGGGACGCGACCGCGACGCGGTGCGGCTCTACGAACGCGCTCTCCACTTCGTCGCGGACGAGAGCTCGTACTGGCACAACTACGGCGTCGCGTTGGGCGGCCTGGGGCACTACGAGGACGCCGAGCGCGCCTTCGAGATCGCCCGAAGGCTGCAAGGCGCGGCTGCGGATGGCTCATCGCCGGCACCGTGACGGTCAGCGCCGGCCGCGGGTGAGCTGAAAGAGGAGCGCCTTGATCCGGTCGAGCAGCTCCGCCGGTCGCACCGCCTGTTCGTGGTCGATGTACCCCCAGGCCTCGGCGACCTCGAGCGCCGCCAGCGTCTCGTTGGCGCTGCCCGCCGCGTTGAAGAGCCGCGCCCGCCCATTGCCCGGATCCGAGTACTCGGCCTCGGCGATGTTGAGCAACGTACTGCTGGCGGCCCGCTTCAGTTGGTCGGCCAGTGCCCGGTCGTGCCGCCGAATCGGCCCGACCAGCGGCCGCAGCTCCACGATGAGCTCCTGAGCGAGTGAGTGGACGATGAGTGCCAAAGCGACCTCCTCCGGTTTGGGTTGGGGCTCACGCCCCGCCGTGAGCCCCAACCCAAACCGGAAGAGCTCGCTCAACACGCGATCACGTGCCGAGCTCCCGACCACCCCCGGCGAGACGAGAGCGCGCCGTCCAGGCGCAACTCGCGTGACAGCCGAAGGCTGGCGCGCGAGCTGCGCCAGGCGCGCGGCCGATCTCCGAATGCCTCACGGTCACGGTCACGGTCACGGTCACGGTCACGGTCACGGTCACGGTCACGGTGACGGTGACGGTGACGGTGACGGTGACGGTGACGGTGACGGTGACGGTGACGGTGACGGTGACGGTGACGGTGACGGTGACGGTGACGGTGACGGTGACGGTCACGGTGACGGTCACGGTCGCGGTCGCGGTCGCGGTCGCGGCCGCGGTCGCGGTCGCGGTCGCGGTCGCGGTCGCGGTCGCGGTCAGGGCCGGGTCACATCCCTGACGGTCCGTCGACCGGACCGAACAGCGTCGAAACGCGTCTTTCGACCGAGACCGGTCCGTCTATCGGACCGAACGGCGTCGAAACACGTCTTTCGACCGAGAGCGGTCCGTCTATCGGACCGAACGGCGTCGAAACACGTCTTTCGACCGAGAGCGGTCCGTCTATCGGACTGGACTGCGCCGAAGCGCGCCTTTCGACCGAGAGCGGTCCGTCCACGCGCTCTTGGCGGCCGGTCCCTGCCGACCACCGATCACGGCTGCGGTGCAATCGGATCGGTTGGCTGGTAGAAGAGAGCGATGCGCACAACGATGCTCGGCGCCCTCGTGCTGGCCGCGTCCGCCTCGGCGGTCCCCGCCGCGTTGGCGCAGGTCGGGCCTCCGCGCGCGGGCGCCGAGACCTCGGTCGTCGTGCGTGACGCCGACGGGCCGTGGACGATCCGCCGCGACGCGACCGACCCGGCGCGCGTGGCGGCCGACTCGCCGCGCGGAGGGACGCTCCGGGGCCGCGTGGACGCGCACGCGCTCGTCCGGATCGCGCCGGGCGTCGAGCCCCGGGATCTCTGGCGCGCGCTCGACGTGGTCGCCGTCCGCCAGGTCGCGCCGGGGCTCGGGATCTGGCGGGTCGTCGACGCGCGCGGCGGCGACGGTCTCACCCTCGCGGCGCGCCTCGCAGCCGACGTCGGGCCCGGTCGCCGCCTGCTCGGCGCGATCCCAGACTTCATCGTCGCCCACGAGATTCATGACATCACCATCCCGCCCGACGATCCGCGCTACGCCGGCCAGTGGTACCTCGACCGCATCGACATCGAGGAGGCGTGGCAGCTTTCGGTCGGCGATCCGTCGACGACGATCGTGGTGGTCGACAGCGGCTGCGACTCGCTGCACGCCGATCTGGTGCCGAACCTCGATCCCGGCCGTGACGTCATCGACATGGACGACGACCCCACGCCCACCGCCGGCGAGCCGGGCAACGCGCATGGCACCGCCTGTGCGGGACTCGTCGCAGCCGCGACGGACAACGGGGAGGGGATCGCCGGCACCTGTCCCGAGTGCCGCCTGCGCTGTGTCCGCCTGCTGAGCGGCGTCGCCTCCGAGGTTCCGATCAGCGCGGACGTGGAGGCGTTCCAGTTCGCCCTCGACGTGGACGCCGCGGTCGTCTCGAATAGCTGGGGGTTCGTCGAGGCCACGCCGATCCCCTTCATGCTGCGCTCGATCATCGAAGACGTCGTCGACACGGGCCGCGGCGGTCACGGGGCGCTCGTGTTGTTCGCCGCCGGCAACGACGACCGCGAGCTGTTCGACTACGAGATCACGGCGGTGCGGGGCGTCATCACCGTGGGCGCCGTGAACAACTTCGACGAGGCCACCTCCTTCAGCAACCGCGGCGCATCCGTCGATCTGGTGGCGCCGACCGGGACGCTCACGACCGACATCACGGGCGCCGACGGCGACGATCCGGGCGACTACACGTCTTCGTTCGGCGGGACCTCGTCGGCGTGCCCCGTCGCGGCCGGTGTGGCGGGGCTCCTCGCGAGCGCTGCGCCGGAGGCGAGCAGCGTCGAGCTCCTCGACGCGCTCGTCGAGACCACGCAGCCCTCGCTCTTCGCCACCCCCGACGCGGACGGTCACGACCTCGTGTACGGCTACGGGCGCATCGACCCGGCGGCCGCGCTCCGGCGCGTGCTCGGCATCGCCGAGCCCGGCGCCGACGCCGGTACGGACGCCGACGCCGGTGCGGGCGCCGACGCCGGGGCGGGCGCCGACGCGGGCGGGACGGCCGATCCGCCCCCCGACGACGGGGGCTGCGGCTGCCGCGCGCTCGCCAGGCCGCGCCGCGTCGAGCCCGAGCTGCTCTGCTTCGGGGCCCTGCTCCTCTCGCTCGCGCGCCGCCGCCGCCGCGCCCGTCCGGGGCGCCGGCGGTCCGAGTAGGCCGTCACGTCATCGACTCCGAGCCGTTTCGGGTTCGGGTGCCACCGCCCACGTGCCGGCGGCTCCCCTCCCGAAGACCGCCAAGACCGCACGGCCGACCAGGACCACCGCCCCGAACATCAGGATGATCGGCAGTCCCTTGATCAGCGCGTACCCGTAGCCTCGCTGGTAGAGGAAGACGAGGGGCGCGCAGCCCAGCAACGCGAAGAGCAGGTAGAACCTCTCGTAGAGGAGCGAGGTGCCGCTCACCCGGAGGGCCATCAGGACGGGGATCGACACCTTCACGAGCACCAGGGCCATGGTGATGCTCACCCAACCGTCCCCCGAAGGGAGCAGATCCAGGTTCAGGATGGTGTTCTCGGCGCGGCCCACGTTGAACGTTCCGCCCATCGTGTAGTACGCGGCGGTCGCGTAGACCGTGGCCAGCCACGCGCGCGACCTCCTCCTCGCATCGTCGAGGCCGCGCGAGAGGATCACGAAGCCCGCCACGAACAGGAGCGTGGCGACGAGCTGCGCCGACGAGCCGACGAGCCGCATCGCGGCGCCTCCGGCGAGGAGCGAGAGCCCGCTCGACCGCGCCGTCACCAGCGCGCCGACGAGGGCCGCGAGGAGCGCGATCTCGAGCCAGAAGCCGGTGTGGGTGTGGAGCGCCGCCGGGGTGACGACCGCCAGCGCGAGGACCAGGCGGGACTGCCACGGCATCCCACGGTGCAGCTCGAGTGCATCCGGCGCTGCCCCCGGAAGCGACGGCCGCAGGAAGCCCGTGGGGCCTTTCGGCGTCACGGTGCCGGGGAAAGTCAG
>JBDIVX010000125.1:0-21766 GCA_039794305.1 Candidatus Neutrinellum sp. | reverse complement strand
GGACCACTTCCCATGGTACTTGGATGCCAAGCACCGCCTGGTACAACTCGATGTCACGCATGCGCGCGACGGTCGCCCGACAACGCCCGCCATTCAAGCCCTACCCACGGAAGCCCCGGAAGCGCCAAACTGTGAAACCATCCTGCACCAAGCCTATTTGGGTCCCTTTCCGTTGAGTGAACGGGCAGGTTCCTAAATGGCCATCCATCTCTTGAAGTGTACTGACGGATAAACTCTATAGTGGGTCCAGGCCCGTCATACCGGACGTCCACTTTGGGATGCGTCAGGTAGGCACCCGTACCCACATGCACGGGATCGGTCCGGTAGTCTGCGCATGGCCCATCTGGCTCACAGGCAGTCTCGTCCGTCTCACCATCGCCATCATCATCAATTCCATTACACTGCTCGTCATCACCTCCGCATGCCGCGCTGTCACATGGGGTGTAGGAGACATCCCGGCAGTTTCCTGGGTTCTGCCGCCGGCATCCGGCTTGACAGTACTCGGGCGAACCGGTTCCTCCAACGTGTTTCCCGACTGTCATACTGCAACCATCCGGGTACTCGGGGTCCGGATGCGGTGATCCGCACCCCCACGCGTATCGATTGAAATATTGGCAAAGACAGGAGTCTCCGGAATAGGTTGTTACACCACCGTAGTACGACCAGTTCAGACAGATTTGCGCGCTTGCGATAGAAGGGGCTGCCCACAGCTTCAGGGCCAGAACCGCGACAATAGCAATTTCAACTCTCATCTCTCCCCCATTCATCGGGAACGCAGAAGCTGAAACTGTCGACCGGCCAGCCTGGAGGCGCTGCGATAGGACTCGTGAGGTCACAATGCCAACCGTCCAGTGGACACCCCTCATCACTCACGCATATGTACGTGCAAGCTCGATAGATGCAGGCGACCCCGTCGCACTCCGACTCACGGCTGCACGCCTCTCCTAGAGTCGCTTCACCAACGGATCGCGTGCAGTAGGTTCGCTCGTTCCACGCGCATCGAAAGCCGTCTGGACAGTCGGCCTCGCCAAGACAGGAAACGGCGCAGACGCCCGTGTCAACAGTTGGTACTTCCGCTGTGCACCATGACAGCGCCCCGCCGCAATCTGCGTTTGCGACACAGGATTCAGTACAGCGGCCCTGGTCGTGGTCGCACCAACCAGAGGCACAGTCGTCGTCTTCGAGGCAGCGAGCCCCCGTATCGCGTGCTGCCGCAATGGGAGCGCGACACAAGATGCGCCCGTCGCTAGCACGGTAGCTACACAATTCGCCCGCGGGGCACTCCGAACTAGCGCGGCATGCTTCCAAGACGCAGCCGTGTGCGCACCCGTCGCCAACGACTAGGTTGCCGTCGTCGCATTCCTCGGCGGGATGGACCACGCCGTCGCCGCAGGCACTGCCGGTCTCGACGCAGGCTCCATGGCGGGCGTCGCAGTCTGGGGTGTCCTCTCCGCACTCCTCGTCCTGCCATTCGCCCCGCGAGCAAACGGACACAGAGGATGGGCTCGCACACCGCCTGCTGCTGTCGCCGATCATCGGATTGGAGTCGTCGCAATCATGGCCTCCGCACCCAAACGCAAGGTGACCATCCCCATCGGCGTCCTCACACCGAGTGGCGTCCGGATTTGCGTCTCGGCCCACGGCGGCATCGGCGCGACCGGCGTCGGTAGCCCCGTCGACCGTAGCTCCTGGCCCTCCCTCGTGGCTCTCTGAGCAGCTCAGCACCAGCGCTGCGAGCACGGCGACGACGGGCCGCATCCTCATCACGTTTCCGTCCAGTGCATGGTGGAGCCGATCAGATCTACCTGCTCATTCACTTCCTCGGTGGCGCTGGCATCGCCGATGACTTCTAGAAGGACGAGCTCGTCCGCGCCCTCGACGATCCAGCCCCGGCGAATCGACTCGCGGCCTCCACGTCTGATCGCGCCAACGAAGCACTGGGCCGGAACGCCCGCGAGCCGGCAAGCGGAGGTTTGCAGTTCGCCGTCGACCTCCCCGTTCTGGTACCTGGACTGCAGCGCTTGTGCCACGTCCGCGAGGGAGGCTTCATGATTGAGACGGGTTCGCGCTGCTCGTTGAAGAGCGACATTGATGGGACCCGGCCGCCAGAGGACCTTGCTCGACGCCCCCTCCATTCGAGCCGGGCCGAGCAGCTCGAACTCGAACCCTCCGCCTGGATCGACCGCCATCGTGTCCGACTTGCCCTCGCAGCCGGCCACACCGATGGTGCCTGCAAGCAGCGCAAGAAGGAGTGCGCGGCTCCTCACGGTACTCCCCACCAGAGGTCGAACGGAGCGATGCGTCTTGCCATCGCCACCTTCGCCTCGCGATGCGCGGCCTTGCTGATGACGTCCAGGTCGCGATGAAGCTCCGCATGGCGCGGGTCTGGGCTAGTCGAACGCTGCGTTGGCGATCTGCCTTGCTGCGCACCAACCCGTGAAGCGGCGAAGATGAGCCCAGCGGCAAGGAGGAGCCCGACAATCGCGCTTGCGCTTCGCGCCCAGATGCGACGCCGCCCCCTCGGGTGACGCGGCTCGTTTCCGGTGTTCGTGCTCACGCGTTCTCCCCTCCCAAGAAGCGGGCGCCCAGCGCGCAGCTAGCTGCGACCGGTTCTACACATGGAGCGCCTCGAGTCAAGATGAGTGACCGCGGCGAGCTCGGTTCAGTAGCCAGAGGTGGTCGTAATCATACAGCGGAGCATCACCCATGTGGTGTCACCCCGCGGGGTGACATCTACGGCGCCCAACACCCGCGAGAGGAAACGTGCCGCACGATGCAGGGGGGGCGAGCCCTGGGGGCTTGGCCTTTCAGGACCGGGCAGGATGATACGGGCCGCCGTAACGGCGCCCGATTTCGCGCCCCGTACCGGGCCTCGGCCACGCCACTCCGGCGTTCGCCGACACCGAAAGGCGTACGATCGGCGGCGGCCGGAAAGCGGGCTGTGAGCTCGCCAGACCTCCGGGCACGTCGGCGCGCGTCTCGGCCCGTCGGACCGCCTCGGATGCGGCAGACGACCCACTCGATCACCACCCCACCGGGGCCGCGATGCTGGGGCCGAGGCCCCGGCCCGCGGCGCGCCGGGAGCCCCGGAGCCGCGGGCTCATGCCCCGAGCGCCGCGAGCTTGTCCGGGTTCACGACCATGTCGATCGCCCCGATCCGTCCGGCGCCGTCGACCGTGATCGCCATCGCGCCGACGACGCCGTTCGCGTCTCGAAGCACGATGCCGGGCCGGCCGTTGATCTCGGCGACCTCGGCGTAGACGCCCCTGGTCTTCTTCCTCACGCCGAGGACCCAGCGCCCGACCCGGTTCGCGCCGCGGACCGGCTTGAGCGCGGAGTGCACCTTGCCTCCGCCGTCGTTCTTCAGGACGACGTCGGACGCGAGCACCGACTCGAGGGCCTCTAGGTCTCCCTGCTTCGCCGCCGACAGGAAGCGCGCCAGCAGCTCGCGGTGCCGCTCCGGGTCCGGCTCGAACCGCGGTCGCCCCTCCTTCACGTGGGCGCGCGCACGATGAAGGAGCTGCCGGACGGCGCGCTCGTCGCGCCCGAGGATCGCCGCGACCTCGGGGTGGCCGTAGTCGAAGACCTCGTGCAGCAGGAACACCGCACGCTCGAGCGGCGACAGCGTCTCGAGCAGCACGAGGAAGGCGAGGGACAGCGACTCGGCGTCGGCGGGGTCGCGCGGCCGGACGGCCGCGTCCGCGAGGTCGGTGCGCACCGGCTCGGGCAGCCATGGGCCCGTGTAGCGCTCGCGCCTGGCGCGCGCCGACTTGAGCTGGTCGAGGCAGATGCGCGTGACGATCGTGGCGAGCCACGCCCGAGGCGACGCGACTTCGTCCATGGCCGCCCTCTCCGACCGGAGGAAGGCCTCCTGCACGGCGTCCTCCGCCTCCGCGACGCTGCCGAGCATCCGGTACGCGAGGCCGATCAGGAACGACCGGTGCTCGGTGAAGAGGGCGCCGCGGTCCACCCGGGTCATCCGGTCATCTCCTGCGACGCCCCCGGGTCGGCTGCCCGCGCCCCGCGCACCCGCGGATAGCGGTACTCCCAGATGCCGTCGCGCTCGAGCTCGATCACCCTCACCGTACTCCAGCAGACCGTCGCTTTCACCCCCGCCGCGACGACCCCTCGGAGGAACCCCGCGGGGCTGCCGTCGGGGCCGATCTTCTGGACCACCGCGTCGCGCCGGCCGAGGGAAGTGCACCAGATCGTGTCGCGCCAGTCGACCGGGCGCGCTTCTAGCCCCAGCATCGACGCGACGGCGTTGTCAGCAGCGATCGCGCCGAGCGGGAGCGCCGCCTTGCACCCGCTCGGGACCGGCGATCCCAGCGCCCCCTCGACCGCGGCGCAGTCGCCGGCGACGTAGATCTCCGGCGCGGCCTTCGACCGAAGGTAGGCGTCCACGCGCGCGCGTCCCTGCGCGTCGACCGGGAAGCCCCAGCGCGCGAGCGCGTCGGGCACACGGAACCCCACCGCCGCGATACAGACGTCGAACGGGACCCGCTCCCCTCCGACGATCACCGCGCCCTCCTCGATACGCTCGACCGCCACGTGCTCGCGCAGATCGATCCCGAGGCGCTCGCAGGCGCGCCGCACGTGCGCGCGGGCCCCGTCGCCCATCCTCTCGCCGACCTCGCCACGCGTCAGCAGCGTCACACGCAGCTCCCGGTAGCGCTCCGCGAGCGCGGTCGCCGCCTCGAGACCGCTCAGCCCACCGCCGACGACCACCAGCTCCCCGCGGTGGGCCGCCGCCCGCTCGACGGCCGCGCCGAGCGCCGTCGAGTGCCCGGGCTCGAGGACGAAGGCGTGCTCCCACGCGCCCGGAATCCGGTCCGTCGCAGCCACGGTCCCGATCGCCACGATCAACCGGTCGTACCCGATCCGTCGCCGGCCGGCGACGACGACCCTCCCCTCGGGATCGACCTCGTCGCAGCGCGCATGCACGAACGTGACGCCGGTCCCGCGAAGGAGCTCGGCCAGCGGCCGGCGCGGGTCGCGTCCCCGCGCCGCCGCCTCGTGCAGGCGGATCCGCTCGATCAGCGCGTCCCGCTCCGACACGAGCACGACCTGGGCGGCCCCTCCGAGGCGGCGCGCCCCGCGCACCGCGGCCATCACGCCCGCGTACCCACCTCCGACGATCACCAGACGCTCCATCGCTGCACCTCCGCCCCCATGACGAGGAGGGGCCTCGAGGCGTGACATGCGTCCCGGCCGCGCGGCGGCACGGGTCGCGTCCGGCCCCGCCGGAGGAGCTGCCGGAACCGCGGCCCGCGCCTCGCGTGGCGCGCGCGCGTCACGAGCTGCTAACCTACCGGGGATGGCTGGTTTGCGGGATGGTTGCAGGCTCGAGCTGGCGCCTGGGTGCTCGTGGACAGCACGCGGATTCAAGCACTTCGCCCACCGGGGAATGACCGCCGAACACACGCGTGAGGGTCCCGCGCGCTATCTCCCGGCCTTCGGGCCTCGGGAGGTGTGCGAGCTCGAGACTGGCACCATCCAGAGGCCCGACAGGCTGCGGGGCCGCACGCCGGCGAAGACGGAGTACCTCCGCGACACTGGCGCGGTGATCGGTTGGGACGAGGGAGAGGCGACCGCGATCTCGTTCGTCGAGTGCAGTGGCGGCGCCTCCGTCCGCGCATTCCACGGCCGTCCGATCCGCCCTGGCAGCCCGAAGCTGGGTCCCTCGTGGAGGGAGCCGTGATCGCGAGGGACGTGGAGGTCGGCGGGCGGCGAGGCCGTCTGTTCGTCGGCGACGGTTCGATGTGGCCGAAGCTCGTGGCCGACTCGGAGGAGCTCTTGGCGGACGAGGAGCTGCTGGCGGACGAGGACGACGAGCGGCGCGAACCCGCCCTCCGCGCCGCCCTCTCTGCGCCCGCCGTGCACGCCGTTGCGTACCCGACGGTCGGACTCCCCGACGTCCTGCAAGTCTACCTGAGACGCGATCGGCGCGAGATCTTCGCCTGTGCCGTGATCTCGGGGGCGAGGCTCCGCACCCTGGTGGAGCGATCCCCGTGGGTCGTCGAGGGCTTCAGCCTGCAGGTCGCACCCGTGAGCTCGCTGACCGAGCGTTCGGTGGCTGCGGCGTTGGAGGCATGGGTGGAGCGCAACTTCCCGGATCTCGCTCTCCCGAGAATCCTCGTCGACTTCTGGCAATCGAGCGGCCTCTCGGTGGAGCTCCACAACTTCCTTCTCGAGGGCCCGCTGGCTGCAATGTCGGAAGAGGCCGATAGCGAGCTCGAGGGATCGCTCCCGCCGGTGGAACCGCCGTACGAGGAGCAGGCTGCGTGATCAGCTACGACCTCGTCGTGGATCCCGAACAGATGCTGAGCATCTCCTACGACGACGACGGCGCCGAGCGCACGACGACCGCCGTCACGTGCCGGTTCGTGCCGGCCGTCGGACCGAGCGGTCAGAAGCAGATCGCCCTCGAGATCCTCTGGGACCCGGGCGTCCAGCACCCGAGCCAAATCTATTACTGCCCGGAGGCGCGGATGCACCGCATGCTCCTGCCTCCGGGGCGCGTGCGCCGGATCCGGCCCTACAGGCCATGATCGGCCATCACGCCCGCGTACCCACCTCCGGCGATCACCAGACGCTCGATCGCTGCACCCGCCCGCGCGGCGGCACGGGTCGCGTCCGGCCCCGTCCACGCTTGTGAGAACGGCGGGTTGGGCGTAGCTTGAGCCCTCGCCGATCGGGCACCCCCGGCCCGATGGAGGTCATGAGCCAGGAACGCTTCATCCGGTGCAAGCACTGCGGGCTGCCGCACGAGGCGTACCGCGAGACCTGTCCGGTCACCGGCAAGACGATCCGCACCGCTCCCCGCCCGGCGCCGGGCGTCGGCGCCTCGCGGCCCGAGGCCGCCCCGGTCACCCGCTGGACGGTGGATCCGCCCTCCCGAGAGCACCCCGTCGAGCGCGAGGACACACCCTCGGTCGCGCGGTTCTACGGCAAGCTGGTCGACGGCAAGTTCCGCATCGACGAGCTCATCGGCAAGGGTGGGATGGGCGCGGTCTACCGGGCGGAGCACACGCGGCTCGGCAAGCAGGTCGCGATCAAGGTGCTCATGCACGGCCACGCCGGGGGCAGCGCGGCCGAGAAGCGGTTCCTCCGCGAGGCGCGCGCCGCCGGCTCCATCGGCCACCCGAACATCGTCGAGGTGTTCGACCTCGGCAAGCTGGACGACGGCACGCCCTACCTCGTCATGGAGCTGCTCGAGGGCGAGTCGCTCGCCGAACGGTTGAGGCTCGTCGGCGCGATCCCGGTCGGCGACCTCGTCTGGATCGCGCGGCAGATCCTGAGCGCGCTCTCGGCCGCCCACCGCAAGGGGATCATCCACCGGGACATGAAGCCGGAGAACGTGTTCCTCTGCCGGCGCGACGGGGATCCGCGGGAGACGGCGAAGGTGCTCGACTTCGGCATCTCCAAGAACGTGGCGAACGACGACACGCTGAGCCTGACCATGACCGGCGCGGTCGTCGGGACACCGTACTACCTCTCCCCCGAGCAGGCGCGCGGCGACCGCGACGTCGACCATCGCGCCGACATCTGGTCGGTCGGCGTCCTGATGTACGAGTCCCTGACGGGCGTGATGCCGTTCCACGCCGACAACTACAACGCGCTGATGATCAAGATCCTGAACGACCGGCCCGAGGCGCCTTCGGCCATCCGCCCGTCGATCCCGGCGGCCGTGGAGGCGGTCGTCCTGAAGGCGCTCGCCTCCGAGGCGGACCGGCGGTGGCAGTCCGCCGAGGAGATGCTCGAGGCGCTCGTAGAGCCCGCCGGCGTCCCCCAGGACGCGTACCCGTCCCAGATGACCACCGACATCGACGACCTGAAGCGCGACGACCTCCCGGACGTGACGGTCCCGGGACCGAGCGTCTCGGCGCTCCACGGCCCGGACGCCGACGACCCGACCGAGATCAGCGACGGCTTCTCGCACGCCGCCCTCGAGGTCCCGAAGCTCGACGACTCGCCCGAGGGATCGTAGAACCCCGCCGTGCGCCGGGACGATCCGGACGTGTACCACGTGGGCCCGCCCCCCACGCTCCCCGCCTCGCCCGAGGTGGTGATCGCAGCCCTCGGGCCGCTCGTGACCGAGGCGCGGCGCCGGCGCATCGACGAGGTCGTCGCGCGCCGCAAGCTCTCCGTCGTGCCGGTGCTCGAAGGGCTCACCGATCCGCACAACGGCTCGGCCGTGCTGCGATCGGCGGATGCGTTCGGCTTGCAGCAGGTGCACGTGGTCGCGGGCCCCCACGGCTTCCTCGCCGCGCACCGGGTCTCCAAGGGCACCCAGCGCTGGCTCGACGTGATCCAACACGACTCGAGCGAGGCCTGCCTCGCGCAGCTCGAGGAACGCGGCTACCGCGTCGTCGTGGCGGCCATGGGCGGCGAGCTGTGCCCGGAGGACCTCCGGGACATCGATCGCCTGGCGGTCGTCTTCGGAAACGAGCACGCCGGCGCGAGCGAGGTCATGCGGAGCGGCGCCGACGCGACCTGCGCGGTCCCGATGATCGGCTTCGTCGAGAGCCTGAACGTGTCGGTCGCCGCCGCGATCACCCTGTACGTGGCCGCCGCCCACCGGCCCGGCGACCTCGACTCGGCCGAGCGGGCGGAGCTCACCGCTCGCTTCCTCCTTGCCACCGTCCGCGACGGCGAGCGCGTCGTGCGGGAATACCGAGGGGACAGGTGACCGTTTCCTCTGTAAGTTCCATCTACTAGATGACCACCGCGCGCAACCAGCGGCTCACGCCGAGAAAGCCCGTGGGCAGGGTCCGCCCGCACAAGCCCCGCGCGGCGCGCGGGCGCGCGCGCAAGTGGCTGCGGCGCGTCGGCGTCGCCCTGCTCGTGCTGATCGCGCTCGCCGGGATCGGGGTGGCCGGGACCTTCTGGTACTACGGGCGTGACCTGCCCACCGTCGAGCAGCTCCGCGACTACCGGCCGCCGCAGACCACGCGCGTCCTCGATCGCAACGGCGAGGTCCTCGGCGAGGTGTTCACCGAGCGGCGGACGGTGGTGCCGATGGAGAAGATCCCGCGCGCGCTCGTCGTCTGCGTGCTCGCCGCCGAGGACGCGGACTTCTACCGTCACGAGGGGCTCGACTACCCGGGTATCCTGCGCGCGATCGGGCGGGACGTGCTCGCGGGGCGGCCCGCCCAGGGCGCGAGCACGATCACGCAGCAGGTGGTCAAGCTCATGCTCCTCACGCCCGAGCGCACCGTCGCGCGCAAGATGAAGGAGCTCATCCTCGCGCGGCGCCTCGAGCAGGAGCTCACGAAGGACGAGATCCTCCACCTGTACCTCAACCACATCAACTTCGGCCACGGCCGCTACGGCGTGCAGGAAGCGGCGCGGTTCTACTTCGACAAGGACGTCGAGGAGCTGACTCTCGCCGAGGCGTCGCTCATCGCCGGGGTTCCGCAGGCTCCGGGCCGCCTCTCGCCCCGCAGCCACCCGGAGGCCGCCCGGCGCCGGCAGCAGTACGTCCTCGCCCAGCTCGAGGACAAGCGCGCGCAGTACTGGCCGGACATCTCGTCCGAGGACATCGCGGAAGCGCGCGACGCCACCGTCAGGCTCGCGCCGCGGCCCGAGTCGAGCCTGGTCGCTCCCGAGGTGGTCGTGACGGCGCGCGCGGCGCTCCGCGAGATCGTGGGGGACGAGGCCTTCGCGCGCGGCGGCTTCACCATCCACACCACGATCGACGCCGAGCTGCAGCAGCGGGCGCGCGAGGCGCTGCAGTCGAACCTTCGCGACCTCGACGAGCGCCACGGCTACCGGGGTCCTCTCGAGCCGCCGCGCCGGCGGCGGCGCGCGCCCGCCGAGGTCGAGGACCTGCGGACGGGCCGCACGTACGAGGCGGTGGTGACCGGGTCGGACGACGAAGCGGGCGTGCTTCTCCTCGACGTGGGCGGCCACGCGGCCACCGCCGAGATCCCCGCGCGCTACAACCCGGACGAGCTCGCGCCGAGTCGGTTCGCCGCCGAGGGCGCGCGGGTGCGCGTCTCCATCCTGCGGGAGGCGGACCCCGACGAAGAGGACGCGCGTGCCGACGCGCGCCTCGAGCTCGGGCCGGAGGGCGCGGTGGTGGTGATCGAGCCACGCACGCGCGACGTGCTCGCGCTCGTCGGCGGGTACGAGGCGGTGGCGGGCTTCGACCGCGCGACGCAGGCCGAGCGGCAGCCCGGGAGCGCGTTCAAGCCCGTCGTCTATGCCCTCAGCCTTCGCGCGCGGCGCTTCACGCCTGCCTCCATCGTCGTCGACGCGCCCGCCGTCTACGACCAGTGGCAGCCGAGCAACTACGAGCGCTGGCGCTACGAGGGGCAGGTCCGGCTGCGCGAGGCCCTCGCGAAGTCCATCAACCTCGTCGCGGTGCGCGTCATCGAGGACGTCTCGCCGGAGCAGACGGTCGACTTCGCGCGACAGCTCGGCCTCACGACCACGCTCGACCCGTCGCTGGCCCTCGCCCTCGGCGCGAGCGACGTCCGGCCCATCGAGCTCGTGAACGCGTACGCGACGTTCGCGGCGGGCGGGCGATGGCAGCCCACCCGCATCATCGCCCGCATCGAGGGCCCGGACGGGCGCGAGATCCCGCTCGGCGATCCCGAGCCGGCGCGCGACGTCATGACGCCGGCCGAGGCGTACCTGATCACGAGCCTCCTCACGAGCGTGGTGCAGGACGGAACGGCGACGGCGGCCAGGCGGCTCGGACGCCCGCTCGCCGGCAAGACCGGGACGAGCAACGAGGCCCGCGACGCCTGGTTCGTCGGCTACAGCCCGTCGGTGGTCGCCGGGGTGTGGATCGGGTTCGACGACCGGCGCCCGCTCGGGCGGCGGGAGAGCGGCGGGCGCGCGGCGCTCCCGGTCTGTGCCGACGTGATGCGCGCCGCCCTCGACGACCGCCCCGCGGTGGACTTCCCCGTGCCGAGCGGGGTCGTGACCGCCCGGATCGATCCCGAGAGCGGCCTGCTCGCCTACGAGGGCATGGAGAACGCGATCGAGGAGGTGTTCCTCGAGGGCACGGCGCCGACCGAGAGCGCGAGGCCGCCCGACGTGGCCGATCCGAGCACCTTCCTCATGGAGCAGTTCGGCGCCGGGTCGGAGGCCCCGTGACCCGGACGGCGGCCGCGCTCGCGACGTGGCTCACCGCGGCGACCGCCGCCGCCCAGCCCGCCGCGCCGCCGGACGACGGCGTCGAGGCGCTCGCGCGCTCGCTCCGCGACCGGACGCTCCCCTCGCTCGAGGGCCTGGGCGGGGACGTGGCGGTCGCGTGGTCGGTGGTGCTTCCGGCCGGCGCGCCGGATCCGGAGGGGCTCGGGCGGCGGCTCGTCGCGCCGCTCGTCGCGGAGCTGCGCGCGAGCGAGCGGTTCGGCGCCGTGCAACCGTGGACCCTCGCAGGGGGGACGGCCGCGGAGGAGGCGGCGCGGCGAGGCGCGGTGCGCGGGTACGACGCCGTCGTTCACGTGGAGGTCGGGACGCGGGGGAGCTTCCTCGACGTGCGCGTGACGACCCTGCGGGCGGCGCGCCTCGGAGGCTTCGCCGACCTCTTTCGGCCCGCGCCCGAGCGGGTCGGTTCCTTCGAGGTGCGCGCGCGGCTCGACGCGCACCTCCGACGCTACGTGGGCTCCCTGCCCCGCGTCACCGAGGCGAACCTCGTGGCGCGGTCGGTCGCGCTTCCGGGCCGCGGCTACGTCGCCATGGCCGCGGCCGATCTGGACGGCGACGGGCGCACCGAGCTGGTGCTCGCCCGCCCCGGCACGGTCGACGTGGTGCGGCTCGGCAGCACCGCCCGGGGCACGCCGCGCGCGGTGGCCGTGGGCTCGGCCACGCCGGCCGACCTGCCGGCGCCGGCTTGGCGCCCTCGCCGTCCGATCGGCGCCGCCGTCGCGGCCGGTCGCGCGGTGGTGGTGGTCCGGACGAGCGAGCACGGGGCGCCGTTCGAGGTGCGGATGACGGACGGCGCGGTGGTCGCGGCGCGCGCGTCCGGGCCGTGCGCCGACGAGGCCTATCCGCTGTCGGACGGCTGCGCGGTGCCCGTGACGGGGCGCGACTGGTTTCAGGACGGGCTCGTCGGCCGGAGCGGCGAGCCGGCACCCTCCCCCGCTCCGTCGGGGTTCTACGCGCGCGTCGCACGCCCGATCCCGGTCCCCGACGGATCGACGCGCGCCGTCGAGGCGGTCGTGACGCCGCGCGGACGGCTCGCCGTGCGCATCGACGAGCACCCCGGGGGCGCGGTGGGCTACGGTGCAGCCCTTGGGATGACGGATCTCGAGGACGACGGGCTCGCCGAGCTCCTGGTCAGCTCGG
This sequence comes from Candidatus Neutrinellum sp., assembly GCA_039794305.1. Taxonomy (GTDB): domain Bacteria; phylum Myxococcota_A; class Polyangia; order Polyangiales; family JBDIVX01; genus JBDIVX01. Next base: position 9,463 of record JBDIVX010000125.1, on the reverse strand, counting down.
GCGCACCGGTGGGCACACCCGATCGGCTGTCGCTGCTGCGCGTCCGCGCGGACGGCGCCGTCATCGCCGTGTGGTCGTCCGAGGAGATGGAGGGCGCCGTCCTCGTCGCGGGCGCCGCGGATCTCGACGACGACGGGCGCGAGGAGCTCATCGCGATCGAGGAGCCGCCGGGCGCGGACGCGCCGGCGCGGCTGTGGGTGGTGCAGTGAGGCGCGCCGCGTTGCCGCTCGCGCTGGTGCTCGCGCTCTCGGTGGTGACGCTCGCCGTGGTGCCCGTGAGGGGCGCCGTGCCGCCGATGTACGGCGGACAGCTCCGGCTCCCGGCGCCGGCGCCGGTCGCCTCGCTCGATCCGGCCGAGGCGAACACGCCCTTCGAGGCGTCGATCGCCGCCGCGGTGTGTGACGGGTTGTACCGCGTGGACGGCGCGGGCCGCGTCGTCCCCGTGCTCGCCCAGGGGATGCCCGAGGTGCAGGGGACCGTCGCGACGGTGCGGCTCCGTCAGGGCGTGCGACGCCACGTCGGCAGCCCCCTCACGCCCGTGAGCGTCGCGTCCACGCTGCGGCGGGCGGCGCGCCACCCGCAGGCCGGCTGGCTCCTCGCCGCGTTCGCGGCCGACGGCGGCGAGCCGGACGTCCGCGTCGCGGGCGAGGACGCCGTGGAGCTCCGGCTGTCGGCCGAGGGCGTCGACGTGGCGCAGGTGCTCGCGGCAGCCCCGCTCGCGCTCGCCACCGGGAGCGATCCTCGGCGCCGCCCGCTCGGGACGGGCCCCTTCGCGGCGCGCACCGGTGGCTCCGAGGTCCGCCTGCGTGCGTTCCGGTTCGCGGCGGAGGGAGCGCCCTACCTCGACGAGATCCGGATCGTCGCGCCGCGGGCGCGGGAGGAGTCGCTGCGGGCCTTCGAGCTCGGGCGCCTCGACGGATCGTGGTGGGGCGAGAGCCTCTACGGCGGGCAGCCGGTGCGGCCGGTGGCGTCCACGGCCGCGCCCACGGTCGCGCCGGTGCTCCTCGTGCCGAACCGCGCGCGGGGACCGCTGCGCGATCGCGCGCTCTGGGCCGCGGTGGGCACGCGCATCGATCGCCGGCGGCTCGAGCGCGTCGGCCTGCGCGCCGGGGCGACGCTCGCTCCCGGGCTGCCGCCGCCCCGGCTCGACGCTTCGCGCCGCCCCGCCGCACGGCAGGCGCTGCTGCTCGTCGTGCGCGACGGCGACGAGTTCGAGCGCGCGCTCGGCGAGGCGCTCGCCGGCGTCCTCGACGAGGCGAACGTCACCCTCCGCGTCGAGGTCCTCGCGCGAGGCCGCTACGAGGCCGCCGTCGAGGCGGGCCGATTCGACCTCCGGATCGCCACGGTGGTCCCGCCCCTGCCCGGTCCGACCGCGCTCGTCGGCGCGGCGCTCGCGGCCGCCGGACAGGGCGATCTCGCGAGGCCGCTCGCGCGCGCGCTCGGCGACGCCCGCGCGGGCGCGGCGGCGGCGCCGGGGCTCGACGCGGTCGTGCTCGGCCACCGCGCGTCGGTCCTCTCCCACCCGGTCGCGCTCGAGAGCGTACGCTTCGACGCGCTCGGCCGGCTCGACCTCGGAGCGCTCGCGCTCCCGCGGGAGCAGACGCGGTGAGGCTCCGCAACCAGATCTTGCTGATCGTGGCGCTGTTGGCCGTCGTGCCCGGAGCGATCATGGGCTACGTCGCCTTCGCACAGCTACGCGACAGCGCCGAAGAGCAGTACGACCGGCAGCTCGACGCGTCCGTCCGGGCGGCGCAGCGCCGGGTCCGCGAGCGCGCCGAGCACGACCGGCGCGCCGTCGACCGGCTGTGCGAGCCGGACTTCGTCGTCGACCGGCTCCTGCTCGACCTGGCCGCCGATCGGTTCGGGCCGGCGCGCCAGAACGACCTCGTCGAGGAGCTCCCGGCCGTGATGGGCTCGCTCGGCCTCGACGTGCTCACGCTGGTCGACGCCCGCGACGGCCGCGTCCTCGCCGCCGCGCACTACCCGGGCCGCGCGGGCGCCGTCGACCGGGAGCTCGTGGCCGACGCGGAGCGCGCCGGCGAGGCGCCGTTCGTGCGCGAGGTGCGGGCGCGCACCCAGGGCGAGACCCGGGAGGCGCAGGCGTTCCTCTCGGCGTGCGTCGCCGAGCGCGACGGCGTGCGCGTGCTCGTCGCCGGCGGCCGCTTCCTCGACTCGGTCGCCCGCGACCTCGCGACCGACGCCGGGTCCGTGCGAATGGTGCTCACGGGTCCGGACGGCGCGCTCCCGCCCGACGCGCCCTCGGGACGCGAGCCGCGCGACGTGCAGCGGTTCACGCACGCGGACGGCAGCCCCGCGGCGCTCTTGCGCGCCGCGGTGGACGACCGGGACCTCGTCGAGCGCCAGCGCGAGCTCACGCGGACGTTCCTCTGGATCGGCGCGGCGGCGCTCGCCGCGTCGCTCCTCATCGGCGTCGCGCTCTCGCTCTCGGTCACGCGGCCCCTGTCGACGCTCGAGGACGCGGCCAACCGCGTCGGCGGGGGCGATCTCGAGTCGACCCTCGGCGCGCGCGCGAGCGTGGAGGTCGGGAGCGCCTTCCGCGCCTTCGACAAGATGACCCGCGACCTGCGGCGGACCCAGGAGAAGCTCCTCAGGGCCGAGCGCATCGCCGCGTGGCGCGACATCGCGCGGAGCATCGCCCACGAGATCAAGAACCCGCTGTCGCCGATCCAGGTGTCGATCGAGACGATGCAGAAGACCTACCGGAAGAAGCACCCGGACTTCGACGAGATCTTCTGGGAGTCGACCGACACGATCCTCGAGGAGGTCGAGCGGCTGCGGCGCATCGTCACGGAGTTCAGCCACTTCGCGCGCATGCCGCGGCCGCGGCCCGAGGAGGTGGCGATCGGCGACGTGGTCGGGCACGTCGTGGGGCTCCACCAGGGCGGCGACCTGCAGATCGACGTGATCGACCCGGGCGACCTCGCGCCCATCCGGGCGGACCGCGAGCAGCTCACCCAGGTGCTCGTGAACCTCGTGCAGAACGCCGCCGACGCGGCCGTGGCGGTGCACGGCGCCCACGGCGCCCGCGTCCGCATCGTCCTCGAGCCCTGCGACGCGCCGCCCGGTGTGCGCGTCCGCGTGCAGGACAACGGCCCCGGCATCCCGGCCGAGGATCGGCTGCGCGTCTTCGAGCCCTACTTCACGACGAAGGCCGAGGGCAAGGGCACGGGGCTCGGCCTCGCCATCGTGCACCGCATCGCGAGCGAGCACGGCGGCAGCGTCGAGATCGGCGACTCGCCGCTCGGCGGCGCCGAGATGACCGTGCTGCTCCCCGAGTCGGGGCCGCCGCCCGAGGCCGACATCTCCCTGACCGACACCGCCGTCCCCCTCGTGCAGAAGCGGTGACCGGGTTAGTCAATGCGTCCAGATCGGTGCGTCGGGTTACGCACGTCAGGGGATTTTCCTATCCTCGACGGCGGTGGGGAGCAGCGCCCGGTTCGATCCGATCGCGGTCGTCGAGGCCGCCTACCGTCTCGACGGGGGGATGGAGGAATGGCTGGACGGTCTTGCCGAGACGGTGCGTCCCGAGCTCGATCGGGGCTACGGCGTGCAGGCCGTCGCATACGACTGGGCGACGGCCAACATGACCCCGAGCGCCCTCGCCGTGCGCGGGACGCCGCCCGGAATGGAGAAGTTCCTCCGGGAGATCAACGACCACGCGCCGCCCGGTGAGGCAGCGGTGATCCTGAAGTCGCCGAGCCGGCTGTACTCGTACCGGGAGATCGCGGGACCTGGTCAGGAGGACTTCTTCGAGAGTCATCCGCTCGGCGACCTGCCGCCGTTTCGGGATTGGGTGGCCACGCTGGTCTGGGAGCCTGGCGTGTCGCTCCTCGTCGGCGGGTTCTCCCCGACGCCGGTGGTCCTGTCCGCCGAGAAGCGGCGACGATGGCACCGGCTCTCGGTGCACATTGCCGCGGGCCTGCGGCTCGCGCTGGGCCTCGCCAAGGCACCGCAAGAGGCACCCGAAGCCATCCTGGAGCCCGATGGCCGCTGCGCCCACGCGGAGGGCGAGGCCCCCACACGCTCGGCGCGCGATGCGCTTCGTGCCGCGGCCAAGCGCATCGACCGGGCACGCGGACCCATGCGGCGGACGGATCGAATGGGTGCCCTCGCGCCGTGGCGGGGGCTCTGCGACGGCCGCTGGAGCCTGCTGGATCGGTTCGAGTCGGACGGGCGGCGCTACGTGGTCGCGCTCCGAAACGAGCCGTCCTACCGCGATCCGCGCGCGCTCACGCCGCGGCAGCGCCACGTCGCCCACCTGGTCTCGATGGGCTTCTCCAATGGCGAGATCGCCTACAGCATGGGCCTGTCGGAGAGCGCGGTCGCGAGCCACGTGTCGGCCGTGCTCAGGAAGCTCGACTTGCGCCGGCGTGAGGAGCTGCCGGAAGCCCTCTCGACGGAGGATACGCGAACGACGACCGCGACACTCGAGGAGCAGACGATCGCGGTTGCGTCGAAGCCCGTCGGGGTAGATGTCCGCATCCACGGCCTGACCCCTGCGGAGGGCGAAGTGGTGAGCGGCGTCATCGACGGGCTCAGCGACCGGGAGATCGCAGCCGGGCGCGGGGTCGCGGTGCGGACGGTGAGCAACCAGCTCCGCAGCGCGTTTCGGAAGCTCGGCGTGCGCAGCCGCGCAGAGCTCGTCGCCCGAGTGCACGGCAGCGCGCAGCAGGGACGCATCTGGACGAATTGACCATTGCCGTCCCAGCCGGACCGGGGCCCTACTCGTAACCCGGATGGAAGCGGCGCTCCGAGTCGGGGTTGCGCTCGCGTTCCTGCTGTGTGCGCATTCCGCGGCGGCGCAGGAGCGGGCGCAGAGTACGGGTGAATCGCTCGATCGCGAGGCGCGAGCGCTGTTCGACGCGGGCAGTACGGCCTTCGAGGACGCGCGGTACGAGGATGCGCTCGGCTACTTCCGGCGGGCCTATGAGCTGAGCGGACGCGCGGAGCTCCTCTACAACGTGGGCATCACGGCCGACCGGCTCCGGCGGGATGCCGAGGCGCTCGAGGCCTTCGAGGGCTTCCTCGCGCGGGTCGAGGCGCATCCGAAGCGGCGCGAGGTGGAGGTCCGCATCCGCGCGATCCACGAGGCGCGCGCGGATGCGCAGGCGCCGCCGCCGAACGACGCCGCACCGGAGGCCTCACCCGAAGCGGCACCGGCCGCCGCGCCGCCGGGACCACCCCCGAGCCCGCGCGAGCCGACGGCGACCGCACCGATGGCGAGCGCCCCCGCGGCGTTCGCCCCCGGGGACTCGGGCGACTCGTCCGGCCCCTCCCTCGTCGGCCCCGCCGTCCTCGGGGCCGCCGGGCTCGCGGGGCTCACCGTGGCGGTCGTCGGGATCGCGGGGTCCGGCGGCTGCCTGGACGAGGACGCGAGCGGCGCGTGCATCGAGGAGAACGGCACCCACTGGGCCGCGGTCGGAGCCTGGGGCGGGCTCGGGCTGGCTGCGGTCGTGGGCGCGGTCGTCTGGCTGGTGGTGGGGCTCGACGACGGTGACGGCGACGACGCCGGCGCACGCGTCGACGCGAGGGGGCTCGCATGGCGGTTCTGATGCGCTGGACGCTGGGCATCGCGATCGCCTGCACCGCGCTGGCCGGCTGCGTGTTCGAGCCGCGCTGCGTGGCGGAGGGAGCCCGCCGCGGCCCGGACGGCCGCTGCACGACGGCGACGCCGCGGGATGGCGGGCGCGGCGCCGACGCCGGCATGGATGCGCACACGACGCCCGACTCGGGTGGAACCGACGCGAGCGGCGCCGACGCCGGCATGGATGCGCACGCGGCGCACGACTCGGGTGGAACCGACGCGAGCGGCGCCGACGCCGGCTCCGGCGCCGACGCGGGCTGCGACGTCACGGACTACGTCCTCGGCCGCTCGGATCGATGCGTGTCCATGATGGACCTGGATGCGCTCGCACGAACCAACTACGGCGACGGGGGAATCGTGACCCTCTGGGACCTGTCGTACTACTGCATCTCGGGCTGCCACCCGTCAATAACAGACTCGTGCATCGCCGATTGTCTGCGAGACGCCTCGGGTGACGCGGTGAGCCTCGAATGCGCGGAGTGCTACGCCGCCAGCAGCCGTTGCATGACCAGGAACTGCTTTTCCGCTTGTGCGACCGAGCCCTTTGGGCCGGAATGCCTGCGATGTGCTTGTGGGGTCGACGGCTGCGTGGACTGCATCGCGGTGTTCGAGCAGTGTGCCGGTGTGACCGAGACCATGTGCGACGGCGTTGGTGACGCCGGCACGGAGGGCTGATCGGCGGCGGAGGCTCCGCGCCCACACGAGGTCGCACGGCGGCAGACAACCGTGCAGAATGCCGGCCGGCCGCGGCGCTCATGGACATCGGTCGCTATATCCCGTTCCGCGATCTGCGCGGGTACCGGCGCGCGGACGCGACGCACGACCTGATCGCCGGCGTCGGGGTCGCGTTCCTGTCGGTTCCGCAGGGGGTCGCCTACGCGATGATCGCGGGGCTGCCGCCCGCGATGGGGCTCTACGCGGCGGCGGTGCCGGCGATCGTGGGCGGGCTCTTCCGGAGCTCGCGGCACGTGGTGACCGGGCCGTCGAACGCGGTCAGCCTGCTGGTCGGGACCGCGATCGCCACGGCCGGCGGCGCCGATCCGGTGCAGGCGGCGATCACGCTCGCCCTGATGGTGGGGCTCTTGCAGGTGGCGGCGGGCGTGCTCGGGCTCGGGGTGCTCGTCGACTACATCTCGCGGCCGGTGGTGCTCGGGTACATCACGGGCGCGGGCGTGCTCATCCTGGTGGGGCAGCTCCCCAACATGACCGCCACCGAGGGCGAGAGCGGCAACGCCTTCGCCCGGATCGCGGCGTGGGCCGCGGATCTCGGCGGGACCGAGCCGGCAGCCGTGGGGCTCGCGCTCGGGACGGCAGCGCTCGTCCTCGTCCTGCGACGCGTCGACGCGCGCATCCCGGGCGCCATCGTCGCGATGGGCATCGGGATCGGGCTCGGGTACGCGCTCGACGTGCGCGCGCTGGGGATCCCGGTGGTCGCGGACCTGACGCCGATCCCGACCGGCCTGCCGCCGCTGACGGCGCCGGACCTGGGCCAGGCCGGCGCGCTCTTCTCGGGCGCCGTCGCCTGCACCGTGCTCTCGCTCGTCGAGTCGACCTCGGTCGCGCGCAGCGTCGCCGAGCAGACGGGCCAGCGGATCCACCGGTCGGTCGAGCTCACCGGGCAGGGGCTCTCGAACCTCGCGGCGGCGCTCACCGGGGGTTACCCGACCAGCGGGAGCGTGGGCCGCACGGCCCTCAGCCTGCAGCTCGGCGCGCGGACACGGCTCGCAGGCGTCTCGTCGGGCGCGGTCGTCCTGCTCGTGCTCCTGTTCCTCGGGCCCATCGTGGACCACACGCCCGTGCCCACGCTCGCCGGCCTCCTGCTCGTGATCGCCATGGATCTCGTCGACCGGCACGCCATCGGGCGCGTGCTCCGGTCCTACTCGGTGGACCGGCTCGCGTTCCTCGGCACCGTGCTCGGGACCTTCCTCCTGCCGCTCGACCAGGCCATCTACCTGGGCGTCGTCATCAGCCTCGTCCTGTTCCTGCGCCGGGCGCGCATGCTGGTGGTCCAGGAGCTCGTCGTCGGCGACGACGGGAGGCTGCGCGAGGTCGATCCGGAGAGCGAGCGGGCGGAGAAGCGGCGCTGCCACGCGATCCGCATCTTCCAGCTCGAGGGGGCGCTCTTCTTCGGCGCCGCGGGCGAGCTCCGCGCGGCGCTGGATCAGGCCACCGAGTCGCCCGAGGTCCGCGCGCTGGTCCTACGGACGAAGCGCACGGTGGCCATGGACATCACGACGGCCGGCGTCCTCGAGGCCACCGCGCGGCGGCTCGAGGAGCGGGGCGGCAGGCTCCTCCTGGTCGGCATGAAGGAGAACGACGTGCGGCTGCTCGAACGAACGGGCACTGCCGCGCGCATCGGACGGGAGAACCTCTTCCCCACCGAGCCCGGCTGGTTCGTCGCCATGGAGCGCGCGCTCCGGCGGGCGAAGGAGCTCGCCGGCGACCACACCTGCGGCGACTCCTGCCCCATCGCCGAGTGGCACAGGTAGATCACCGGAGGGTCGCGGGGACGATCGGGTCGAGGCGGGCGCGCGGCGGCAGCTCGACGCGGGCCGCTTCTTCGGGCTCGGGCGCGCGGGTGTGCTCGTCGAGGCGGATGCGCTGGACGACGAGGCTGTCGCCTTCGCGGCGGACGACGACCTCGGCGCCGAAGCCGGCCCACCAGCAGCGCGCCTCGAGGACGGCGCCCTCGCGCGGGACCACGTGCTGGCAGGCGCCCTCGAATATGCCCGCCTCCGTCGTGCTCCGACCCTCGTCCGGCACGATCGTCACGAGCAGGACGCGGGTGAACGGCGTGCCCGTCGCTTCGTCGGTCGGGGCCTCGGCGAACCGGAGCGCGATCGCCGCGGTCGGACCCTCCTCGTCGGGCTCGGGCTCGGGCGGTGGCGCGCCGGCCGCTGCGCCGCCGCAGGCCGCGAGCAGCACCGGGAGGATCGACGCGCGCCTCATTCGTCGCCGTTGATGCCGTAGCCGCGGAGCTTGCGCTGGAGCGTCCGCCGGTCGATGCCGAGCGCAGTGGCCGCGCGCGTGACGTTGCCGCCCATCTCGTCGAGGACCTGCTCGATGTGGGCCCGCTCCATCTCGGCGAGGCTCGTGACCGAGCCCGCGGACGCGCGCGCGGGGGCCGGCGACGGCCGCTCGCGCGGCGCGGTCCCCGAGTGCGCGAAGACACTCGCGGCGATCATCCGCCGCATGAGGTCCCCGTCGATGGCCGATCCGTCCGCGAAGAGCGACGCGCGCCGGAGCACGTTCAACAGCTCGCGCACGTTGCCCGGCCAGCCGTGGACGCGAAGCGCCTGCTCGGCGTCCTCGGTGAGCACGCCGCTGCTGCCAACCCGCCTCAGGAGGTGCTCCGCGAGCGGCACGACGTCGTCGCGGCGATCACGCAGCGGTGGGATCACGAGCGGGAAGACTTGCAGCCGGAAGTACAGGTCCTCGCGGAACCGGCCCGCCTGCACCTCGGCCCACAGGTCGCGGTTGGTCGCGGCGACGATCCGGACGTCCACCGGGACCTCGCGCGAGGCGCCGACCGGCCGGATGCACCGGGCCTCGAGCGCGCGCAAGAGCTTGGCCTGCAGCTCCAGGGGGAGCTCGGCGACCTCGTCGAGGAAGAGCGTCCCGCCCTCGGCCTCGCGGAACAGACCCAGCCGATCGGAGGTCGCCCCCGTGAACGCACCCCTCTGGTGGCCGAACAGCTCGCTCTCGAAGAGCTCCCGCGGCACGCATGCCGCGTTCAGCGCCACGAAGGGCTCGTCCTCGCGCAGGCTGGCTAGGTGCAGGTGACGCGCGACGACCTCCTTGCCCGTCCCCGTCTCGCCGCTGACGGCGACGGTCTCCTCGGAGGGGCCGACCCGCGCC